>CAJMLY010000020.1 GCA_905214425.1 uncultured bacterium | reverse complement strand
GTTGCGTCACCACATGGCCGCCAGCGTAGCTCAGTTGGTAGAGCACCGCTCTCGTAAAGCGGGGGTCACCGGTTCGAGCCCGGTCGCTGGCTCCATTGCATTAGTGCAGCTCAGAAGCGTAATTGCTTCTGAGCTTTTTTGTTTTCGCGTCTCTTTCCTCCTTCTCCGAGGAGTGAAAAAGGGGTGAAAAACTTTTTTAACTGTTTTCCATAAATAGTTAGCATCATCCAACGTTCACATTAGATCGAACAACAATCCTGTTACGCATAGCCTAATTCCGCTGAGTATCAGAGAAGAACGTCCGGATTATATGCATCCAGCTTCGCTTCTCCAGTCGCCAGTGACTCCTCCAGCCGGTCAGCATATTCAACAATAGAGCCGTAGAATATGGGAGAAAATCCGAACTTTTCGATAAAGAGGGGTTCCGCTACGTCAATCCTCTTCTTGGCAACCGCGGCCTCATCCTTTTCATAGTACCCAGTGCCAGGAATCCGCTCGTTTGCCTGCGGCAAGCACTTAAGCTGCCTACACAAGCGCGCCGACCCCTTTGAAAGACCCATAAAGGTGATAGCACCAGAGATTACGCCACCGACGCCCACAACAACCTTGCCAGCGGCATCCCCCACCGTCTGCTTTGTTATCTTGATACCCATGAAGCTCAAGAGCTTCTTCAGGATCGGATACCAACTGGTCTTGGTTAGCGACTGGCGAGCGACCTTTTTCGCGACCGCCTCTTGGGCGTTTTTGGCGATTACGGTTAGCATCGAATTCGCGCTGCCTACACCCATCATCACACCGAGCAACACTGCCATTTCGTAGAGAGTCTCGTCATCAACGTCGTCACATTCTTCAAAAAAGGTCTGCCAGCCATACAGGTATGCCAGTTTCTGCATAATCCTGAATGCGTGCACGTAGTATTACGTAATATCGGCAGGAATGGTGCCCACCATCGCGACACCTCCGGGAAGACCCGCTGCAAAGGAAAAGGCGGTTGACTTCTTTGCCTCATAATCAATTACTTCTCTAGCAATTCTATCGATCAGGCCCACATCGATTCCGGCGGTAACGGGGGTCGTTTCCACGGCAAACTCGACGACATCTTTATGGACACCCTTCCTCCTCAGCTCCGAGCGGAGGAAATGGGGCCGATCAATTCTCACTCCCTTTAGCCGAGCAACTTTTTTCATAAAGTCAATCAAAAATCTCTGGGCCTCCGCCAACTGCTCATCGCTCTTGTCTTTTAACTCTGCAAAAGCCGAATCAACGAGAACAGCGACCCCAAGGCCCTCGCCCTCGTTTTTCTTTCCAAGCAGCCTGACGTCCATACAGCCTTCCAATCAATGCGCCGCGCGGGCTATCGCGTTCTGCGACAGGCCGGACGCACGGAGCCTGAGGGCCTCCCTGGCCCTTATCCTTCTCGCCATGCTGTACCTCCTTGGTCTCGGCTGCATGGACAGCCGGAACGTACCAGGGGGACGGTGCCGACGGGAATATCGGCGGTGCCGAACGGCAATATTCGGGATGTGAGCGGACGGTGTGTAAGCGCAATATCGCCGGTGTCAAAGAGGACAATTACTCAAACAGGTGAAGGAGGGCATCGAGGAGGATAAGGAGATTTACGGTGGCAATTAAGAAGCCAACTCGCCGCGTCATGCCCGTTGGAGAGGCGAGCATGACCCTCATGGGTAATCAAGACACACGAAACAAAGGGGATTCGACAAGTCGCAAGAAAGGGGAGTGCATCACCTTTTGGGTTACGGAAGAGCAGAAGCAAGAGATGAGCACCTACGCGGCGGAACACAACACCACGGTATCAAGGATCATCATCGAAGGCCTTGAGATACGCATGGGTAAAGGGCAATCATTATAGCTTAGCCTTCTGCAATTGCTGCGACTCGATGCGGTCCTATCGATTTGCGCAACGGTGTGACGCGTTATCTAGACTGACGATCGTTTCCGCTGCATTTGCCAGCTCATTATCATGTGAAACAATGATAATGAGCTGTTTCAATTTGTTGTTTCTGACATACGAAGCGAGTTCGGCTCGGCTTGTTTCATCCAATCCAGTTGTAGGCTCATCGAGCACCAAGACTGATGGATTACGGGAAATTGCCGACCACAAGTATACACGGCGCAGCTCACCACCCGAAAGTTCAGGACAACGTTTCTCAAGCAAGCCCTCTATGCTGGTTGTCAACGACGGTAGCTCATTCATATGCTGGTGCTTTGTAAAAAATGGGGTGTTGAAATAATCCAACAGGTCCCGAACCGTCTCATCTGGAGCGAAGCACGGTTGGGGGCAGCACGATATCGTGTCTGAACGTATGTAATCCAAATTGCATTTTTCAATCGGCATGTCGTTGTATGTTACTTTGCCTGCCGATGGATACAGCCCAAGGAGCAGGTAAAGGAGCGACGTTTTTCCTCTTCCATTTTCTCCGGTTATGCAGTATGTTCCAGGGCCGGAGAAATCGAAGGAAAATCCGTCAAGAACCTTTCGGGGAGATCCGTCTGGAAGGGGTACCGTAAAATCCAACTTGGAAACAGAAATGCGATTTATTGTGTCAATCTTGACTAAACCTGTCTGATCTTGCTCTGGTTCCGGTCCTACCTTTCCCATGGCGCTCATCCTGTCCCACGAAGCCTTGGCATCCTGATAGGACTTGAACAGGTTCATCGTGTTTTTCAAGGTTTTAAATAGGACGGCAAAATATGCACCGACGATGGTGTATTCGCCTATCGTCATGGTTCCATTGATGATTCGCACTCCGGATACGATGAGTATTATCGCTTGAAACACGGCAGCAAAAAGGCTGTCAATCGATGTTAGTGAGAATGAGAGCTTTCCCGAGTGCAAGACCTTTGGAAAATACTTTTCAAATCCGGTGTCAAGTGCTAGCTCGCTTTTATTGTATGAAGACGTTAACTGAATGTTGAGAATCTGATTCAACTGCGATGCTATTACGGCATAGAAAGCGCTATCTGCCTCCTTCTTCTCGTACATGACTTTATATAGAAGCTTTCGCAATCCGGTAATAACGAAGAGATATGCCACAAGAAGGAGGATGGAGAATAGTGCGAGGAGTGGATCAACCGACCATATGACGAGCAACACGAAAGGAATGGCGACAACAGACAGGGGAGCGCTGATAAAGTTTGTTAGAACGAAAGAAGAAACAACACCTGAGTCAGTGAAAATCCTTTGCGTCGTATAGGCTGAGTCGGTTGTTCGGTTCGTCAGAAAATTAACTCGCTCAAAGCGCAAGACGGTTTCCCTGAGTAGGTCAAAAGAAAGCTTTGTGGATATACGGATAGATAACGTTCCTGCAAAATATGAAAATAAGGCAGAAAAGACCCCTATTGAAGCTACGAGGAGCGCAAAAAGCACAGCATCCTTCTCGCTGCGATTGGCAAGAAGGAAATCTAAGAACTTTCCGTTCACATATGGTGCGGCATAGGAAAGGGCGATTCCAATCGTCGTGATGGCAATGAACGTGAAAGCACCCTTTGTTTTACTAAACTTCGATAAGACGTACCGAATCAAGAATGGCCCCAATCTATCAGGTATGAAATACCAACTGATGACACCTTACACCGCGGTTCGGTGGAAACGAAGCGGCGACTAATCGGCACGAGCGCTTCCATAGAGAGTCTTTGCGAGCTGGATCCTCATAGAAACGGGAATTTTATGTTCGATCAATAGGCCGCGCACGGCAGTCGGACGGCTGAAAAATAAAACAGCCGTCCGACTAAAGCTGTAAATTTTTTCATTGTTTGTTGGGCATGCGCCTGAAGTTTCATGCAATAGGAAATCCATTATGACCATGGTCGAAATGTGAACACTACGATCGTTAGCAAGGAGACGCCAAGACCGGCAAAGATTATGATGAGCGGCAGAATGAAAGCCGCCGATGCCGATAATGGGATTTGGGACGCAAAGGCAATGATGCCCGCGAGAAGGAGACCGGCTCCCGTCAACGCTATTCCGAGTCCGACCAATCTGGCAACAAGAGGAATCTTCTCGCTTGGAATATGAGCGATATGGTAACTGTGAATCAGGCCGGGATTGCCGGTCTTTACCATTAACACCCCGACAACGAGAAAGCAGATTCCTCCTACCATGCCGCCAATGGATGATCTTAGCGCTTCAGGACTCATTGCTCGTCTTGGCCACCTTGCTCGCTGAGGGGAAGTGCTGCGGCAAAAGTGATGAGGACCAGTTCATAGGCTCCAACTGCGGTGACTCCGACCGCCACATTTGCTCCCCACACGATGTAATACATGTCGAACCAAGTTTCCGTTCCAAGAGTCGATGCTCTGGTCGGATTCATGTTGTCTACTACGGGCTTCTCGTACATTTAACCCAACATCTCCTTCAACGATGAGTTCAACAGTTCATCCGCGGTATCATCAATCAGGTCAACGTGTAGATCACCTCCCATATCTATATCGCAAATTGTGTCGGACATACGCTCCATGTCGTCAATGGTCCACATGTGGTTACAGAGGTCTTGAACCAGTTTTGTGGACCAAATTGAGCTAAGTCCGTTGTTCCAGTAATCCTCAAGAGGGTGGTTTCTGATGTTGCCAACCACTAACGGGATATACGGAGAAACGACGATGTCGCCGTTTGCGTGCACTGAAACCTGATCTAATAGATATCGGTTATCAGAGAAGCGAATTAGATGGTCGACGGGATCGCCCCATTGCGGTCGGACATTCGGGTGCTTCCGAAGGAAGTCGTCCTCTTGAATGGCGTGAATCAACGTACGGTATTGGGAATAGTCCGGTCTAATAAATGTGTTCTTTCGCGCACGGCCCAAAACCATGAGGGGTTGGACACGTAGTTCGATAAAGTCACCCGGCGTCCTCTTCGGCCTGTTAGATTTGGTGAAAATCTCATCTAATAGTGAGATGACATCGGGAAACTGTTCGGTGTTGAACGACGTGGGCGTAAATGCGATAGCAAGGTGCAAATCGGAATGGTTGAGTACGGTGGCAACTGCTTCTTCGACGATTTCGAAGGCTCCCTCATGTCCCCTCAGCCTATCGTGAGCTGACCCAATGCCGTCTAGGCTAAATTGGATGCTTTTGAGTCCGGAATCTTCTAAATCTCGGAGAAGGGATTCCGTGAGGAGAAGCCCGTTGGTTACCAGGCTCGCTGCAACATTCCCATCTCGCAATATGGGAAGGCAGCGCAAGATATCTTTACTGCGCAACAAGGTTTCTCCTCCACAGAAACACATGCTGTAAAGCGACATGTCTGCCATTTCCTTTGCGAAAACAAAAAGTTCATCTGAGGTCAACTCGTCGTGCATGACCTCATTCTCGCCGCTGCTGTTATAGCAGTGCAGACATCTCAAGTTGCACTTGTTTGTTATGTCAAGGGCGACGTGATGTGGCGCTCTGAGAACGTTGGTGTACTTGTTTTCCGAAACTCGTCCCATGGTTCCTCTTAACAGACTTCTGAAAAACAGTATACATTCATGCAGTCGCCGTCGCTGCACTCACCTGGAAAAGTGCCAGCGCAAGTGAATTCTGGCTCATTGATAAGATTTCGAATTCCTTCGTTTGATGCAATTTCCTTGCTGGTTAGGTTCAGATGGAAAAAATTGGGAACATCGCAAAATTCTTGACGATAGAAGCTGGCCGCAGCGGCAATACATTGAACGGCGATGCTTGCGGGGCACAAAAGAAGACAGATGTCTGCGTATCTGAGTAAAGGATTGCTGGAGGGGGCGAGGCCGAGTAGACCGGTTGGTCTCCCTGACTCATATACAATGAAAAATTCCTTGCTCAGATTGAACAATCCGTTTCGCACCTCTAGCGGTCGTTCATACTGCTCGACGGAAAGAGGCCAACCGTAGACAATTGTGGGACTTTCTGGTTCTGATGAGCTCGCCTGGCTTGCCAGGGAGCAAATCAGGCGAATATCGTTTTCTTGGGCAAGCCGTATATGGGTCCCATTGTCCACGCAAATCTCATCGGCAATGGGTGTGCCATTTTCGGTCGGAGTTTTGACCCATCCTATTAGTCTCGATACGCTGAAACCTCTCATTGCCGAGGCTAAGTCAGATTTGAGCATGTCCGGATTGGCGTCTGGAAACTTGTCGCACATCCGATTAAGGATTGTTTCGACGGTGTTTTTACCATCGCACAGAGAGACGATGTAGCTCCCGCTTCCGTTCAACATGATATAGTTCAGCTCATCGCGTCCGGTTAGAACAGAGCGGTACCCGTTCTTTTCCTCTCTTGAGTATGGGAGAGAAATCGATTTCGGGATAAATCACCTTATTTCGTCAAAGCTCCATTCCATAATTAATCCCTCCTTGTGTCTGTTTGAATATGAGCCGATTTTAGGCTCTTCGGTAGTTTCTGTGGGCGAGACATCAATTTTTCCGCAGGTGGATGCAAAAAAGTTCCGCATATAAGGGAAACGGCCCCGAGAGGGGGCCGTTTCCGCGCCGGGCAGGGTAGGATTTCGCTTGCTACATCAACCTACCGGAAAGGCCCTGACGCATGAACAGGATACTAAGCCGCGCGCTCGCGCTGGTCCACACCGTGATCGAGTACGCCAGCATCGACGGCGGCAGGATAATCGTCGGCGTCAGGCCGTGGACGAGTTTCGGGCTGCGGTGCCCCGTCTGCGGGAGGGCAGCGAATGCTACGACAGGTCGCCAAGGCCGCGGCTGTGGCGCGCGATGGACCTGGCGAGGTCGACCTCTCCGCGCTCGGGCTGCACGAGATGGCGGCGTCCCTGCCCGACTACGTGAGGATGGTCGCCGCGGGCGAGCGGGGCTTCGCCTCCGCCCTCGAGGAGATGACGCGCGCCGAGGTCGCCGCCCGGGAGGTCAGGATAACCAACCAGCGCATACGGTCGTCCGGGTTCCCCTACGTCAAGGGCCTGGCCGACTTCGACTGGGACTTCCAGCCGTCGGTCCCGCGCGCCGAGATCGGGGAGCTCGCGACCCTCAGGTTCGTCGAGCGGGCCGAGAACGTCCTGTTCGTGGGGAGCCCCGGCGTGGGCAAGACGCACCTCGCCGTCGCGCTGGGCATCGAGGCGGTCAGGGCGGGGCGCGAGGTCAGGTTCGTGGACTGCGCCCGGCTCGTCGAGGACCTGGAGGACGCCTCGTCGCGCGGCATCCTCAAGAAGAGGCTCAGGTACTACGCCCACTCGAGGCTGCTGATCATCGACGAGCTCGGCTACCTCGACGTCGGCAGCGCGGGCGCGGACCTGCTGTTCCGGCTGATATCGAGGCGCTACGAGCAGCGCTCGACGATCACCACCAAAGTGGGGATCGGCGGCTGGGGCAGGGTGTTCGGGGACGACGTGGCGGCGAGCGCGATCGCGGACAGGGTGTGCCACCACTGCCACCACTGCCACCTGGTCAAGATAGCCGGCAGGTCCTACAGGCTGAAGGACCTGCCGAGGGACGGACCCGTCAAGGCGTGACCGGAATCGGTGAAAATACGTTAGCGCAAGCGGTGAAGCCGCCTTTGCGCGAACGGCGCGTTTGATTAGTGAAACTGGTGAAAATTAGATTGACGCTAACAGGGGCGTGCCCGTCGCGGCGTTTCACGGGGATGTCTCGCGCCATCCCCGGACCCCTTCGCGCCAAAGGGACGAGTCCCCTTGGAACCCCGGGCCGCCGCCGGCGGGCCGTGAACGGCGGGACAATCACTCGGCTTCAACTCGCGATCGCCCCGCCGTGTCACGCCCCGCCGGCTCTCGCTCCGGCTCCGTTCGATGGCTCCCCTGGGTCGCCATCACTGCGCCTCCGCTCACCTGTCCCGTTGCACTCCGGTCGATTCGGCCTACGCTTCTCGGGGCATGCAAGATATGTATTCCGTGCAACGGAATATCTTGCCCGGCCGAAGCCGGGATGTGCGAACCGCTCCAAAGTCGCTCCCGCAGAACCGTGCAACAGGCTTACCGGCTGTTGCACGGACCTCAGATATGAAAGTCAGTCCCGGCCTCTTTCGTCATCCACACCCTCGCGAGCCAGCTCCCACGCGGCCCGTATGGCAAGGTCGATTCCCCTTGCCGTGAACCTCATAATCCGCCCGGTCGAGCGGTTGACGGCGTAGCCGAGCCTCGCGCCGTTGATCTTCCTCGTCTTGCCGAGGGACTCCGAGTGATAGCGGTATTGCAGCGCCCCCCGCTTGGATCGGGCGATCTCGATCCCATCCGATTCCAACCGCCTTGCAAACTCTCCGAAGCGGTCGGGGCAGCTCTTGAGCCTCCCGACCTCCTCTGCCCTCTGGGCGACAATCGCTCGGACCCTTGCGTTCTCGGATTTGTCGGATCTCCCCTTCTTTGCCATCTCGCGCTCCTCGCGACCGGGCTGGCGCGCGTGCACCTTCGAGTTCGAGAGGCCCCTTTCGAGCTGGCTCAGGCCGTACTTCGTATCGAGCTCCTCCACCGTTCTCACGCGGGATTTCGCCGCCGCCCTCGCCGGCCCGTCGTTCAGACGCCGCCCAGTCTCGAGGTCCGTCCTATTGATGGCGAGGTGAGCGGCGAATCGGGCCGATCCATCCGACCTGCACCTCTCCTCATGCAGCACAATCACGATCTCCTGGTTGGGATAGCGCTTGGCGATGTAGTCCCTCGCGTACTCCATGCAACGCGAGGGCGTCATCGGCCCGCCGTTGCAGGAGCACTCGTCCGGGTTGAAGCCGATCACCTGATGCTGCATGTACGTGCACCTTGCACCCTGCTTCCCGGGCCGGTTGTGCCCGGCCGCCTCCCGGGTGGCGTCCATTTCCTCGAACCATCGATCCTCATCGATGATGTGCTGGGTATCGTGGTCCAGGACTTTCTCCCTGTCCCAATCGAAATACCGCTTGAGGTTTTGGAGGTGCTCCCCGCTCATGACGCTCGCCTGCTTGATTGCGGTCATTTTCCAACTCCCTTCAAAAACCGCCGTCAGTCGACGAAGAGGCCGGACCATCCGTCGGCAACAGGCGGCTCCGCGGCCTCTTCCTCGAATTCGGGAGTCCAGAGATCGACGCCGTCCTCCCGACCCATTTGCCTTGATATCAGCCTGGCCTGGTATTCCATCCTCTTGGCCGCCTCGTGCTCGCGCGTCCCCAGATCGAAGTGCTCCTTCGTCGGCATCCGCGTGCAATCGCAGACAGGGGCCCGGAAGCACCCCGCATGTTCCCTGCCCACGCCGTTCTCCGCGGTCTTCACCACGATGACGCCGTCCTTGTCGGGGGACATCTCCGTCCACTCCCAAGGATGAATCAGGTCGTCGGCGTGCTCGCTGTAGGATGTCGACCCCGTACCGCCCGAAGGCCCCCTGCTCGAGCTGGTTCCCATGGTGTGCCGCGTCGTCTTCCCGACTAGCTCGGTGAAATACTGGCGGTCCTCGGCCTCGCCCAGTTTCATGGCGACCTTGACGCCGCAGTTTGCCAGGATCTTCTTCCGTCCGTCGCGCTCGCCGTACTTGTTCAGCTGAGAGATGTTCTGGACTGCGCCCATCCAGAACAGGTCGTACGGGCGCCCAAGGCTGAGAAGGCTAGGCAGGCACTCGACCTTCGGCAGGTTCCCCCATTCGTCGCCGAGGATGGACACCGGCCGCGGCAGCTTTCCACCAGCTGCGTCCGCGATGGAATACACGGCAGCGTAGAGCTGCTCGAACAGGACCGCCGCGATCGCGTTGTAGGGGGAGCCCTCGTCCATCACGTGGAGGAACAGCGCGGTCTTCTCGCTCAGGATTCTACTCGGATCGATATCATCGCCCGAGACCATTCGCGCAATCGGCGCCGAAGCGTAGATCCTCAGGTTGACCTTTAGCGTGGAAACGATGCTCCTCAGCTCGTTGCCGCCGCTCGAGATGAACTGTGAGGCACGCGAGCGGGCCGGATGCCCCTGCGGCAGGGAACGGAACAGGCCCTTCAGCGGCTCACACGGATCCTCGCCGGCCCCCTCCGTCCCCAGGCACATGATGTGGTAGACCGTCGCGAGGTGCTTGCAGCCCCGCGGGCAGCCCTCGTCCAGCACGACCAGAAGGATCGTCGCGGCGAGCAGCGACCGCGCGGATTCCGTCCAGTGGCTCGCCTTCGCATCGCCCTCCCCGGCGATGAGCGTACGGGCGACGGCATCCGCGGCCTGCTCAGCCCCCGGCAGATTCCCCCCGTTCGCGAGCCTATCGACCATTTCCAGTGGATTGAACGTGTCGCTCTTCTCGGGATGCTGGGCGTCCAGCAGAAGCACCCGGTACCCGCGACGCTCCAGCTCGTCGCCCGTCAACTCGATGAGCTCACTCTTCACATCGGACACGATAATGGTCTGCGGCCTCGATTCCCCGTCATCCGCCCCATACGTCAGTAGATCAATTGTCGGGATCAGCAGCGATCTTGATTTTCCGGCACCCGTTGAGCCGTCGAGGAACATGTGCCGCCTCGGTTCGAACAGATACTTGGAGCCGAACAGCGTCTTCTCAAACCCGTACACGAATCCTCTGCTTTTCGGCTGTCCGTGCCCGTCCCAAATCTCCGAGCCCCGGATGGTCTCCGGCCCCGTTTTCACCCGCGCCTCCCCAAGTACACCTCCGTCGGCGGCTCGCTCCTTCGAGGAAGCCGATAGCTGCATGAGCACGAATACCGACAGGAACAGCGCGAACGAGGCGAGGCAGCCAGGGACGCAATGAGGCCCCACGTTAATCCACCACCAAATGGTGTTATCCACGCTCAGGGTGAATCCGATCGAGCTCAGCTCGATTGGAAATCCGAGGATCATGCAATCGAGGGGAATGGCGATAAGTGGCGCAAACCCCGCGGTAAGCAGCGCTGCGAAAACCAGCGCCATGACCAGCTTCTCCTTCACGAGAACCACCTACTCTCTCGCACGGGCGAGTAGGTCGTTGACCCAGCCCACCGCCGTCGAGACGATTGATGTCGCCCGGTTGAGATTATTGAGGACGACCGGATCGGACCCGTAGGTGTTGAGGGCGCGGACCGCCTGGTTGAGGTTCGTGCCGATCTTCTTCAACTCAGTCCTGATACCGGCAAGTTCCCCCGCGTCGGCGACCCTGACCGGCTTCTCGCCGCAGAGCAGGGCGGCATCGCGCATGAAGGAGGACGCCGGCATGTTCATGGCCGCCGCCTTCTCCTCGATAGCCTTACGCTGCGACTCACTCATCCGTACGTTGATATGCGTATTCATGGAAGTCATAACCATCCAATCCGAGCGGGGCCGACGCATCGGCCCCGCCCCTTTTATTAAGTTGAAATTGTTTGGAGCATCTGACCGATGCGCCCAATCCTCACCCTCGCCCAGACATCGAAGGGGACTCCCGGCAAGCTGCCGAGATATATACGGTATGGTCGCCATTGTTCTCTATAGATATCGAGAGCATCGAGCAGGCGCTTCCATTCCCAAATGAGCTCATCAGCCGAGAGCAGAGGAAGATCCCTGTTCTCGGCGCGCGCGAGCTCATCGGACGACAAGCATGGATTGGGAGCCCGGTATCCACCAATGTAGGGTCCGGGCTCCATAATTAGCCGATTTCGGTAAACATCGCTGCTGGTGCGTTGAACTCAAACTCGACAATACCGCAGGAACCGTAACGGTTCTTTGTGATTGAAGCAATGACGGGCCGTTTTTTAAGCAACATATTGGCATTACGCTCTTCGGGCTTATCGCCCTTAATAGAAAGCGACATAACGAGATCTGCCGAATACTCGAACATGTTGCACCCGCCTATCGCCTGAAGCCCGGTGGTCTGCTTGTCGTAATTAACGCGGTTAATTGATGAGATAGCGAAGAGCGGACAATGGGCCTCATCCACGATTCGGCGGAGCTCGGAAGCGACGAGCTTGAGGCCGATACGCTCGTCGGCAATGCGCAGTTCCTGCGGCAAAGAGACGATTTGCGCGTAATCAACAATAACCAGTGGCGGTTCGCCATGTTTATCGGCAACCTCTTCGATTGCCTTTCGCATCCCGGCATATTTAATTTCACCAGGAATGATATACATTCGCTCGGCGATGCTGCGGGCGTAAATGTCGAGAACCTTCTCGAAGAGCCCGCGTTTGTCCTCAGACATGCCATCGCCGTTCATATCATCGTGCGTGAGCTCGCCGCCCGAGATGCGGGTGAGGCTCTTCGCGAGCATGCTGTCTCGCCCGAGCTCGCCCTCAAAGATGACCACCGGATGGCCAGCAATGGCCCATCCGTCGGCGATTTGCTGCATAAACGTTGTTTTACCCGTACCGGGTCCGCCGGGGACGATGCACAGGTATTGACGAAGACCTCCGAGGATAGTATCCAGCGCACCGTGTTCGATATGCCCAAGCGGCCTATTCTTTAAGATACGCAAGGCGGTCTCGTCGAGGCCGACGCTCATGGGATTTAAAGCCGGCACGGTTCGCTCGCCTCCAATTCATGGAGGTATGCAAAGAAGCTCGATTCAAGGATGTAAATGCGGCGGTGCAACGCAATCGCGCGCCCGCTCTCCTTCATCATCTTCGAGGCCGTAACCGGACTCAAGCCGGTTATCTTGCACACTTCAGCGATGCCAAGAAGGCGCTCGTGGCCCAAGTTGGAATCAGAAGAAACCGCAGTTGATGCTTGTACGGCAGCGTACGGTTCAGGCTCTACAATCATGGTAGAATCCTTTCAGGCTAGCTCGCCCCTCCCCCTTCGTCGCCAAACTTAGATAGGGAAGGGCGGGCGGCTTTTTAATCAATGACCGAAAATAAAATAACTCCTTTCAAACAAGCTGGTCAGGCGCTTACTGTTTATACTGTAACACTGTCTGTTGCACAATCATATCTAGTTACAGTTCTAATTTCTAATTCACTTTCTGACTGTATAGACTTTATTGTCTGACTGATTTAATATATATACAACGATGATTGGAGTGGTTATGGGACGTTTACCATTATCCGGAAGTAAGATGCGGAAAATTAAGTTCGGAACAACTGTTCAGGCGACGACCCCGGAGAAAATCGAAGAGCTACGCCTCAAGAACCCCGAATCAGTCAGAAGCACCGGCGAGGCTATCGACTATCTATGCAACCTGCTCACGGGGTTGCAGCCGAGGGTCGCCAGGGCCCTCGATGAGGCGTGCCTCAGGGAAGCTCGGCAAATCACCAATGAAATGAAGGCCCTTCCCGTTGACGGATCAGAAGAAATGAGTTTTAGTCAATTGGAACTTTATCGAGAGCAATTCCAGAGGCTCCACGACCATTTCTCTTTATATTGCGAGAAAGAGGAGAGGCCCCAGGGAATGCGACGGGTCGATCTCCTCGGCGGCGATTACGCTGTCCTCCCCTCCTCTTGGACTTTATTGGAAACAGAGGAATGCGCGAAGTCTTGCAGCCAGGTCGGAATTATCGAAATTCGCGGCGGCGCAAAATACGATGCGCCTCATTTTGCCTTCTTCCATAACGGAGAGTACAGTCAAAAGGACAAATTGCAGCGCGCAACCAAACTCTGGCCCCGCATGACCGACGTGATGCGCGACGAGGTCAAACTGGTCACAGATGATGAGGGACATTACCTAAATATGGACGAGCACCTAGCCGCCCCCATCATTTGTTATTTCAACCTTCTAGATGCCAGCTACTATCAGTCTATGGAGCTGGAGCCGCCATATGGCGCAATGATCTACCGAAACAATGTCGCTTAAAAAAGAGGCCCCAAAGGGGCCTCTTTTTTAGCCCTTTTTAGCCCTTCAGCAGATCATCCAGCACTGATGCTGCCTTCTGGTCATTTGCCTCGATAAAGTGGCTATAGATAGACAGCGTCGTCGATGGGCTAGCATGGCCCAAACGCGCCTGGATCGTCTTAATGTCCGCATTGGCACCAACGAGCAAAGTCGCTTGCGTATGTCTAAGCTCATGAGGCTTCAGCCCGCTATAACCCGTATAGCGGGTACGTTTGACGCCGTCACTCCCAATGACTTCCCTGCTCTCCTTAAAAGTACCGAAGCCGTTTTTCGCCGCAAACAGCCTAAACGCCCTTGAATAGTTATGTCCATCCATCCGGGTCACAAGAGCCCGTTTGCCGTTGGCGGCGTCAACGATCCCAATGGAATGGACAATGGGCGTTTCTCCAGTCTGCCCCACTGCAAAGGAATCGAACTCACTCCGCTGAATGGCTTTCCACCTGTCCAGATAGTCGGCAAGTTCATTTCCAACCGAAATCTTACGCCTGCTCATCTTTGATTTAGGCGGCCTCAATGTCCTGTCGTTCGTATATTGCTTTACTATCCTCAGAGTCTTGGCGTCGGGGTCATAATCCTCCCATGAGAGACCAAGGGCCTCCCCCTTCCTCAAACCGCAGAGAAGTAGAAGCATTGTGCATGTGATAAAGGAAGATGGCTTCTCCTCCAAAAGGACCGCAAGAAGCCTTGCCGCCTCATCGGCGCTCAGCGCCTTACGAGCCTCGACATTCTGCTTGGGCAGTTTCACTCCCCTACAAGGGTTTTTGCCCACGAGGTCGTTATCGACGGCATCCTCCATTACCTGTTTGAGCTTGATGTGGATGCGGCGAATTTCACTTTCGCTGAATCGGCCTTCTTTTCTAGCCTTGGCATAAGCAGTGCGAACGTCATCCGATTTAAGCCGAGTGAGATCGGGATTGCCGAACAGCTCGCGTATGTGACGAATGTCCAAACCTTCACGCTCATAAGCAAGAGGTGATCCCATGGTCGACTCCCTGTTCGCGTGAAACCTGTCCGCATAATCTGATAGGCCCAGAGGACCATTGCCACGGTTGGAAGCGCCCTCAAGTTCAGCTCTATAGGCCTCCAGCGCCTTGGCGACTTCACTCGGCCAGTTTTTCGGGTTCTTGCTTCTGCAGTGAACCCTGCGTGACGGACTACGGCGGTACCGTCCTGTCTCCGGATCTTTTCCCAGGGAAAAATAAATCCGATAGACGCCTTTGCTCTTATCGATGCATTCCGATGTGCCGCGAGCGGTCTTTTTTATCAATCCCTGCAATCATATCCCTCGTTAGATTTTCGATTAGGCTTGCTGGCAAAGCTTTAAAGGCTTTGCCAGCAAGCCTAATCGAAACTTTTCACACTTTCAAGTCTCTCTAAGTGTGAAAATAGTGGGAAATATGATTCTAATAGCTAGCTCAATAATTGTTAATTACCTATTTCTACCTGCGCTTCCTTTAAATTCAGTGAAATTGGTCTCATCTCGTCAAATGCCGAATTCACGTACTCGTAAAGCGGGGGTCACCGGTTCGAGCCCGGTCGCTGGCTCCATTGCACAAGATAGCCGCCTTCGGGCGGCTTTTTTGTTGCCGATTTGAGTGCGTGTGCGCCAACCCAAGCATCGCCACGTCGATCGCTTCCTGCTCATTTATTTGCGAAGAACATCGGCTAGCCGCAGGATTGAAATCATCGACCGATAAGTGAGTTCCACCTTTTCGCCCGCAAGCAGTCGTTTCGAGCCAATCTCATCTAGCCCCACAAGCCGAGAAAACAGCGGGCCGCTCATCGTGCCCTCGTCAATTGATTCCCTTATGGTCTTCAAAACGTCCGTATCATGAAGCGATGCCGAGCTGTAGGGGGCAACACGAGCGGAACTCTCAATTAACGACGAGACAAAAGGATGGAGATGCTTTGGACATAGCCCATCAAACACCACATCCCCATTGTCATCCGAGCCGACCAGGCGCCAAGTATAATGATCGACCCAGTCGTCTCCGTCATATATGGCGTCCATGAGCAACTTCCCGTCTAGAGAGAGAAACCTATTTGGACATCGGGGCGCAAGACCGCAATCCATATAGGACCCGCAGCAGCTCCAACCCAACGCACCACATAGGTTCCCTTTCGTACATGTGTATCAATCTGCCCCGAAATGCCGGTGAATGCAATTCCAGACCCGTTTGTCGGATAGCAATCGACGTATTTTTGTTTTCCGCTCACAACCTTGTATAGATATATCGTTCCAGCAAAAGAGAAGGGATCGTTCGCAATTTTGTCCGGAAGAACTTGCCACCTCAAAATCCCGCTACCAATATGGTCAAGCTTGACCGTTCCGCCGTCCCCCTCAAAAGTGGCAAGGGGATTTACCCCAGACTGAGAGTCGGCATCGCCCTCCTTAGCAGTTATCAGCAGGCTGCCCGTATAAGACTGCTGAGGCTCACCTTCAGGACAGGCAGCCTCGGCCCAAGAAGGGCTGCTCAGGCAGAACAGTCCGAGCAGCATCATTACCAACAAAAGAAAACCCTTAGTTCTTTTCATCTCTATCCCCAACGTCTCTCGACATTTGTATATCGTGACTATTTTAGATCTATATGGCCAATTCGAGCCCTCATCATGGCATTTGTTGCACTGGGTTTCTTTTCATTAATTTTTCACTTTGGTAAATCCCCGCCCCTAAGCATTAAACCCGAAGTCCACCGAGTGGGCGAAAAAACAGAAAGCCCCGCCAACCGTAATTCCCCTAGGGAAACACGGTTGGCGGGGTCCTAGCATGATTTCCCTGGGGGGAATCACGCCATCAGACGAACAGCTCAGCCGAGCAGCGCGCTACTCCTCCCAGTAAGCATCTGCAAGCAGCTTAAAGCAAATCTTCTTGACCGGCTGCGCGCCATCGCCCGGGAACTCGAGCGTGGGCATGTGAGGCTCGCCGGCAACGAACAGCGCAAACTTGTCGTCAGCAAGATCGCCGGCGATCGAGGCGTCGGAATCGACCAGATCGTAGTCGTCCTTCTCGTCAAACTCCTGAACCAGCGTCAGGCTGCCCGTGGCAACCTTAAAGGCCTCGCGACCCTCGACGTCGATCTGCAGGTCGTGATAGCGCTGATGCGTCTCATAGTGAGCCTCGGCCTCGGGACGCGTCGTGGGAGCCATGACGTTCGCAAAGACCTTGTCGCCCAAAATCGGATGGCTGCCGACCTCGAGCTGCGCCGGATCGTTCTCCTCGAGCCAATCGATCAGCACGTCGAGGCCCTTGAGCATTCCACGGTACTCCTCGATATCGCCCAATGCACCGTAAATCATCTAAATCCCCTCTCGGATCGTTTCTTTGGCGGCTACGCGATAAAAGCGTTACCGACGCTGTTGCCACCCACATACGCCTCGACCAGGGTAAGGTCGGGATTGAACACGACAACGTCGGCGTCGCGCCCCAGCATAATGCTATCGCACTTGTCGTCGACATGAGCTAGCAATCGATGCCGGCGCCGACGCCCAAGCCCTTACAGCTCGGTCACGACAACGCCGTTGTAGACCTCGTCCCAACGGTCCATGACCAGATGGCCGGTCATGGGATCCATGGCATTGAGCTTGCCGCAGGTGTTGGCGGTACGCAGCACCGTCTCGTCGTCGGCGCCGGCAGCAATCGCATGTGCGAAGCCGGCAATGGTCGAATCGCCAGAGCCCGTAGCGTTAACGGCGGGGATATCGGGGGTCTTGGCGCGGAACGCACGGCCATTGTGGAAGCCAACGGAACCGGCAGCGCCCATGGACACGACGACCCAGGGGATATCGGAGAAGCGGGCATCAGAGGCAAGCGCGGCGCGGAGCTCGTCCACATCGTCGGTGGTAAAGCTCGTGCCCAGAAGGCCGTTGATCTCGGTCAGGTTAGGCTTGACCAGCTCGGGCTTAATTTCGGACTTAAGGGCGGCCTCGAGCGAAGCACCCGAGGTATCGAGCAGCACCTTGGCGCCGGCGTTCTCGGCAATGCCCGTGATCTTGGCATAGTAGTCTGCCTCGACACCGCGGGGCAGAGAACCCGAAATGGTGACGACGTCGGCCTTGCCCGCAAGCTCGGTAAACTTGGCGGTAAAGGCATCGAGCTCCTCGGGGGCAATCGTCGGGCCGCTCTCGAGCAGCTCGGTCTGGTTGCCGGCGTGGAGGATGTTGAGGCAAATACGAGTCTCGCCCTTGATGGGTACAAAATCATTCTTAATGCCGTTGGCATCCATGAGCTCAGCCATGTAGGCGCCCATGTGGCCACCGAGCAGACCGGTCGCCACAACGTCGTCGCCCAGTTGACCCAGCACACGGGCCACGTTGAGGCCCTTGCCGCCAGCGGTCTTTTCGGGCGTCACACGGTTGACGTCGTCGATGACGAGCTCATCGAGCTGATAGCGCGTATCGACAGACGGGTTCATCGTAACGGTGAGGATCATTTTTAGCTCCTTATCTCGCAGGCTCCTTGTGCCTCGCGATACGAGTCGACAAAACGGAATTACAGGATCTCAATCGTGAACGAGCGCACGACGGTCTCCTTGGGCTTGGCGACAAGGCAGCCGCGCTTGTGCTCAAGCACGTCGTCCTCATCGGAGCAGGTCGAAAGGCCGCCCCAGGGTTCAACTGCCACAAAATCGCCCTCGGGCTTACTCCACACAATGAGATACGGGAAGCCCTCAAAGCTCAGACGAACGCCCTTGTCCTCACCCTTCTTGGAAAGCGTGACCTGACGACTCTCGAGCACATCAAAGATAGTCTCCGCAAAATCGAAGAGCTCGTGCGACAGGGGCAGCGTCTTTCCCACCATGGGGTTCTTGGAGCGGTTGGTAACGTCAATCAAGCCAGTCGAAGGGACAGCGGTGCAGAGCTCCGCAGCCTCGTCTTTCTCAAAGCGCAACTCGTAGTCCGTATAGGCCTCGCCCTCGTCGAGCGGGCACCTAAAGCCGGGATGACCGCCAATAAAGAACGGCATGTCCTCGGTGCCCTCGTTGGTCACCTCGTAGGAAACGCGCACGGTAGCGTCCTCGAGCGTATAGCGAGCGACGAGCTTAAACGGATACGGATAATCGCTCAGCAATGCAGCGTTATCCTCGGATGCCAGGCACATCGCCAGCTCGTTTGCGCTTTGGCTCAGCAGCTTCCACTCCTGCTTGCGCGCAAACCCGTGGCGAGCGAGCTTTACATGATGCCCGGCAAACGTCATGGCGTTGCCATCGCGCAGGCCTCCGCAAATCGGGAAGCAGATCGGCGCCTGGCCGGACCACACTGCGGGATCACCCTGCCACAAATACTCGCGACCGTCGGCCTCAATCGAGGTAAACGAGCCGCCGGCCGTAGACACCTTAATAGAAATCGAATCGTTGGAGAGAGCGTATTCCATTGCCCATCCTTTCGAACAACTGCTTTTTTTGCTCGCAAGAACCCGTCTCGGCCCTGACCAAAGGACAAACCCGCACGTTCATCGATGCGTCCGGTATCCCAGCCATGCAACGGGGTACCATACAGGCATTGATGCAATTACAGCTGAAAGGCCTTCTTATGCGAACCATCATCCTCTACGCCTCGCGCCATCACGGCAATACGAAAAAGCTCGTGGACGCCATCGTCGAGGCACACCCCGAGATCGATACCCTCGACGTCAAGGCGCTCGGCAAAAACGAGTATCCCAACCTGCACGAATATCATCTGATCGGTGTCGCCACGGGCATCTATTACTCCGAGATCGACAAGGATATGGCACGTGTGCTCACCAACGTGCTGCAGCCGCAGGACAAGGTGTTTGGCCTTATGACTTACGGTGGCAAAAACAAGTGGTACGGCAAGGATATCGATGGCATCTGCCGCATGAAGCAGGCCATCTTTATGGGTGTCTACGGCTGCCCCGGCTTTGATACGTGGGGACCGTTCAAACTCACCGGCGGTGTCCAAAAGGGACACCCGACCGCTGAGGAAATTAAGGGCGCCGTCGACTTCTTCGACAAGATCGAAGACGAGTATGGCGACATCATCGTCGAAGAGTACGCCAAGCGTGAGAAACGCCTAGCATACGAGAAGGAGCATCCTGCAGGAGGCCTGGTGGCCGGCGTTAAGCGCACGGCAAAGAAGATTGCTAACAAGCTGTAACTGTGAAGGTGCTTTTGAGCGTTTAACCCATACGGCGGGTCCGAGCAGATTCGGGCCCGCCGTCTTTTTCTATCGTTACTCGGTAAAAGCGTTGCCGACGCTCTGGCCGCCAACATACGTCTCGACGAGGGTGAGCTCATGGTCGAACACGACAAAGTCGGCGTCGCGACCCGGCATGATGCTGCCGCACTTATCCTCGATGTGCGCGGAGCGTGCCGGCACCTCGGTTGCCATGCGAATGGCGATATCGGCGCTGGCAATGCCCCAGTCGACAATGTTCTTGACGCCCTGGGCTAGCGTGAGTACCGAGCCAGCGATGCTCTTGCCGTCGGCGAGCCAGCACAGGTTGTCCTTCATGATGACGTCCATGCCGCCGCTGGTGTAGCTGCCCTCGGGCATGCCGCCGCAGCCAAGGCAGTCGGTGATGAGCACCGTGTGCTGCCAGCCCTTTGCCTGCAGCAGCGCCTTGATGGCGGCAGGGTTTACGTGCTTGCCGTCACAGATGATCTCGGCGTAGGTCTCGGGCGTGGACATGGCGGCACCCACGACACCAGGCTCACGGTGATGCAGCCCGCGCTGTCCGTTATAGGTATGCGTAAAGCAGCTGGCACCGGCGTTGATGGCGGCGATGCACTCATCGTAGGTGGCGTCGGAGTGACCGATGCTGGTCACCACACCCTTGGCGTTCAGAGCAGCTGCATAAGCAGCGGCACCGTCGCGCTCGGCCGCCATGGCGCTCTTAACGATGCGACCACCCGCAGCCTCCTGCCACTGGTCGAAGACCTCCTCGGAGGGATCGATCAGATAAGCGGGGTTCTGCGCGCCCACGTGCTTCATGGTAAAGAAGGGACCCTCCAGGTAGATGCCCTGAATGCGAGCGCCGCAGAAGTCGGGGCCGCGACCCTCGTCCGCCTGAGCGATAGCGGCGCAGGCGTCCTTGATCTGCTCGACGCCATCGGTGAACGTCGTGGGCAACCAGCTGGTGGTACCGCGACGGGCGAGCTCGGTCGAGCTGATATCGATTCCCTCGGGATCGTTATCGGTAGTTGAGTGGTTGTAGAAGCCATGGATGTGAGTATCGACCATACCCGGTGCGATCCACGATCCCGTGTAGTCCTTAATCTCGCAAGAGGGCTCGTCGGCCTGCCAGGCGCCAAAAACGCCATCCTCGACCATGAGATAGCCGCCCAGCTGCGGGCCTGCCGGCAAGAAGAACTTGTCAGCCTTAATTGCGTACGTGCTCATATGCACTCCTTGCTTCTAAAGCAGTTGACTGTGGTGATGCTTATACCCAGCTCACGTAAAACAAAAAGCGCCCGCCCGCCGTTATGAGCGGACGGGCGCCCTTACAGGGGGACGCGATTAAGCGGTGAAGGGGTGAATCGTCACGCCCTTAACCACGCGGTTGACCGTGCCGGTGGGGCTCGGCGTATCGGGCGTGTTGCCCACGCGCACGGAGTTGAGCAGGCTGATAGCCTGAGCAAACATCACGAACGGCAGAGCAAGGTAGCCCTCGGGAAGTGCCTCGTAACCCTTAAAGGTGAAGGACTCACCCTCATAGACGGTGGCACCTTCCTGCTGAACGGCGACGGTGTGCTGTGCAATATCGTCGCCACCGATCTCGTTAAGGATGTCGATGTCGTACTGACGGGTGTAGGCGTCGTTGTTGACGAACACGAAGACGAGCGTCTTATCGTCGACGAAGGACTTAGGTCCGTGACGATAGCCCATGGAGGTGTCGTAGGAAGTAGCGACCAGGCCGTGAGCAAGCTCGAGGATCTTGAGCTGGCTCTCCTGGGCAAGGCCACCGAAGGAGCCAGAGCCCAAGTAGGTCACGCGGTTAAAGTCGCCAGCCAGGTAATCGGCGATCTCAGGCTCACGAGCGATGACCTCCTCGCCCATCTTGGCGATGGTCTCGACCCACTCGGCCTTCTGCTCGTCAGAGGCAGTGTCGAAAATAAGGGTGGAGAGCAGGGTCATGCAGGAATAAGAGCCAGTCATGGCGAAGCCCTTGTCGTTGGCGCGCGGAATGAGCAGCGTCAGCGCGTTGGGATCATCGGCAGACTCGACGGCGAGCTTGCCCTCGGGAGCGCAGGTGATGTTGAGGAACTTGACGTTGTGGACGAGCTCCTTGGCAACGGCAACGGCGGCAAGGCTCTCGGGGCTGTTGCCAGAGCGGGCAAAGGAAACCACGAGCGTGGGATCCTCGGCGCGCAGGAAGTCGCGCGGGGCGCTCACGATGTCGGTCGTGGCGATGGGCTTAAAGTCGTAGAGATCAGTGTTGCCAGCGTGACGCAGGTACGGGGCGCAGGTATCGCCAACGTAGTCGGACGTACCGGCACCGGTGAAGACAACGGACAGACGGCCCTCGCCCATAGCGCGAGCCTCGGCCAGGAAGGCCTCGATGGCCTCCTTGTTCTCGCGATAGATGTTGAGCGTATCACGCCAAAGCTCGGGCTGCTGAGCAATCTCGGCCGTGGTGATCTGGGCGCCGAGCTCGGTGAGCTCCTCGACACTCTTCTCGAACATTTCTAATACCTCTCTCTAGAAGTAATCCTCTGACGTGCAATTATACACTTCAGTTGGTTATCTGGTAGTAACCAGTTAAATGCAAAGAATCATCATATGGAAACGATGCGAACACTAGTCGCTACGCTGGTGGTAAACCTTGTATTTAAACTGATCGGCACGAGCAACCGAGAGTGTATACTCCACAACCTCGTTTGACTCGTTATACGTAGTCCTGACCAAATCGAGCACAGGCGAGCCCTCGACAATTCCCAAAAGGTGGGCGTCGGTGGGACGGGCTATGCTCGCATAGAACTCCTCCTCGGCCACGCGTATCTTTTGCTGAAAGTCTTGCTCAATCACATCGTAAAGCGGCTTACACTCCAGTAGCGGTCGCTTTAGGGACAGAAATTGACGAACCGGTAGATAGCTGCGTTCGACCATCATGGGCATGTTGTCGGCAGAACGAAGGCGCTTGAGCTTAAAAATGCGATCGCCGATACGCAATCCCATATGCTCGGCCAGATTCTTATCGGCCTCCATCTCGCAAAACTCGAGAATCGTGGTCTCGGGGTCGCGACCCATCGCGCGCATCTGCTCGGTAAAGCTGTAGGACTGCATAAGATTGGTTGCCTTTGCCGAACGGTCGGTCACAAAGGTACCGCGACCGTGCTGCCGAACCACCAATCCTAAACGCTCCAGTTCCTGCAGAGCCAGGCGTACCGTAGTGCGCGAGAGACCATAGCGCTCCGATAGTTCGCGCTCGGAAGGAATCATGTCACCGGCGCGATATTCATGGTCGATCTTTTCGGTCAGAATATCGACCAGCTGATCGTACAGCGGTTGCTTACGCGCTCCGATCGCCATCCTATCCTCCCATTTTCTCAAACTCGGCTACTACCTTGGGTGTTTAGCATTATCTGTCTGCCACACCCAAATCAACAAGAAAACAAAAGCCGCGCGCTCTTTCGAGCACGCGGCTTTTAACATACACATGGCTTAAGGGGTCGGGGTGTGAGCCGCGTAGGGACACACCCCTCAAGCTAGAGCCTTACCAGATGCTCGGCCAGAGACCAAGCGGGCCAGCGCCCAGGATGCCGAGGACGAAGAGCAGCAGAATGCCCTTGGTCGGGGTCCAGCTGTGCTTAGCGAACATGTAGTAAAGCAGCAGCGTAAGCATAAGCGGGACGAGCTTCGGGACGATGGTGTTGAGGGTGTCGGCAACAGAGAAGTTGACCGGATCCTCGGTAACGGTGCCGTAGGTCACGGACTCCATGCCGTTGCCCAGATCGGTGACGCCGCACTCGACAGCGTTGCCGTCAGCATCGGAGGCGGTAAGGGCGTTGCCGTCCTTATCGGTCATGGCGATGGTACCGGCCTCAGCGGTCTCGGTATCGATGCCCTCCATACCGGTGAAGTTCTCGGCCTCCTTCTCGGAGACGATCACGGTATTGGCGGAGAGGCCACGGGTGGTGCCGTTGGGGATCTGGAGGTTGATCTGGGTGCCACCCATGGTGACGACCAGGCAACCGACGACGAAGACGCCCATGATGGAGGCGGCACGCGTGAAGGCCTGCATGTTGGCGGTCAGAGCGTCAATAGCGCTGGTGCCAAGCTTGTAGGACCAGTTCATGAGCCAGAAGCGCAGAGCGAACTGGACGGCGTTGAAGATCACCAGGAAGATGATCGGCGCAGCAGCGTTGCCGTTGATGGCCATGTTGGAGGTGATGCCGGCCGTGATAGGCACGAGCGTCAGCCAGAACAGAGCGTCACCGATACCACCGAGCGGGCCCATTGCGGCGACGCGGACGGCGCGGATCGTGGGGATGTCAACCTTGTTCTGCTCGAGCGAAAGCACGATGCCCATAACAAAGGTGACGAGGAACGGGTGGGTGTTGAAGAACTCCAGGTTGTGGCTCATAGAAGCCGCGAGGTCGTTCTTGTTGGTGTGGATCTTCTCCAGACCGGGGATGATGGAGTAGAGCCAGCCAGCGGCCTGCATACGCTCGTAGTTGAACGAGGCCTGCAGGAAGCAGGAGCGCCAAGCCATCTTGTTGAGGGTCTTCTGGTCGAGCTGCGGAGCAGGAGTGAGATCCTCGTAGTGCTCCGGGATCACATACTCATTAGATGCCATCTTCGAAGTCACCTCCGTCAGAAACAGCTGCACCCTTCAGCTCGGTCTGCTGCTGGAAGTCCCAGAAAGCGATGCCGAAGCCGATGAGAGCGAGGATGAGCAGAGCAGGGGTTGCCAGCGAATCGTTGGCAACGGTGATGAGCGCGAGGCCAAAGCCCATGAGGAAGAAGCCCCACATATCGCGGTTCATCATAACCTTGAGCAGGACGGCGAAGCCGACGAAGCGCATCATGCCGCCTGCAGCGGAGAGACCGGTCTGCAGCCAAGTCGGGATGGCGGAAGCGATGGTCTGACCGATGGTAGCGCCAGCGATGAAGAACAGGGTGACGACGACAGCGAAGATCAGGCCGAGCAGAGCCATGGCGAAGTAGTTCAGACGCTCGATACCCTTGGTGTCAGCGTTGTGAGCCATGTTGTCCGCGGAGGACATGAGCGGCGACATAAGCGTGAAGACCAGGGTAACGCCGAGCTGACCAAGCAGAGCGAACGGAATGGCAAGGCCGACTGCCGCGTTGGGCTCGAGGCCCGTAGCGATAGCGAGAATGGCTGCCATGATGCCGCCGATGACGGCGTTAGGCGGCTGAGCACCTCCGATCGGCATGTTGCCGATCGTCATGAGCTGATAAGTACCACCCACGAGAAGACCGGTGTTGAGGTCGCCAAGGATAAGACCGATGACGGCGCCGGTGACGATGGGCTGATAGAGAGACTCGAGGAAGTTGAACTGGTCGATTGCCGCGACGAACGTGACGATGAAGACCAGAGCGACCTGGATGATCGAGTATTCCATCTTGCTCCTCCTTTCAAAATGTATGTACGCACTTTGGATATCACGTACAGAACGTCAGGGTTTCACTCCTGACAACGTGGATCATGAGGATTACGAGAAGAGCTTGCTCGTGTCCTCAACAGGCGTGCTCGGAACGCGCCTGATCTCCAACTCCACCCCCAATTCCTGCAGCTCTTTAAACGCAGCGACATCCTCGTCGTTAACTGCGACGGAGGTGGCGACTTGGCGCTTTCCTTCCGACATGTGCATGTTGCCGATGTTTACCTTCTTTATAGGCACACCGCCCTTGACGAGCGTAAGCACGTCTTCCGGTGTTTCGGCCACGATGAAGATCTTCTGGCGCGGGCTCGCCTTGCCAATGACGTCGATGGTCTTCTGCAGAGAGAAGAAACGCGTAGCGACGCCGGCGGGAGCGGCCATCTTCATGAGGTTCTGGCGCATGGTGTTGGTCGCCACGTCGTCGTTGGCGACGAGGATGAGGTTGGAGCCCAGAGTGGAGTTCCACTGGGTGGCAACCTGACCATGAACCAGTCGGTTATCGATGCGGGTAAGAAGAATGTTGGGTTCTGCCATGTTGATCAGCTTCCTTTCGTAATTTGCTGACGACAGTTACTTAATCTCCTGAATCGCGTAACGCGAAACGTCTACGACGGCTCCGGATCGGACTTTGATCTGGACCTTTTCGCCTTCGATGCCTTTTACGGTTCCGTAGATACCGCCGGCGAAAAGAACCTCCTGACCCGGCTTGAGCTCGGTGTGCAGCTCCTTGAAGTACTTCTGCTTCTTCTTCATGTTGATTTGCGACCAGATGGTGTAAATCAAGCCCATGATGACAAGCAGGCCTAAAAGGGCGACCGAGGAGCTCAAGACGCTAGCTCCGAAATCGGCCATTAGATGCCGTCCTCGTCGCCGAAGATATCCTCTTCCTCGGCACCAGCAACAGAAGCGACCGTCTGGGCGGTGATGCCCGTCTGGCCAACGGTCACTGCCTGCTCGCCAAGCTCGGCGAGCGTGGCATTGCCGCGGAGGAACAGAAGCTCAATAACCATGGGAAGGTTGGTGCCAGTCAGAACCTCGACATTGTCGACATCCTGGGCAATCATCATCGACTGGTTGAACGGGGTGCCGCCAAGCAGGTCGGTAAAGACGAGCACGCCATCGCACTCCTCGCGCATGGCGGTAATAGCGGCGCGGAGATCCTCACCGTAGGATGCAGCCTGGTCGCCCTCAAAAGGAACGACGGTAAAAGCAGGCTGGTCGCCGGCAACCA
Organism: uncultured bacterium; assembly: GCA_905214425.1. Classification (GTDB taxonomy): domain Bacteria; phylum Actinomycetota; class Coriobacteriia; order Coriobacteriales; family Coriobacteriaceae; genus Collinsella. The sequence continues at coordinate 10,340 of CAJMLY010000020.1, read as the reverse complement.
TAGCGATAGCGCTTGCAAGGCCGGGTGCGAACTGTCCATGACCGGTAAGAATAAAGCCAACCATTCAAATTTCCCTTCCGAAGGTGTGTACAATCTGAGTCCGATGATTTTCGGAAGCCAGCGGGCGCTCGCCCTTAAAGCTTCTTGGAAAGCGTTCTTTGAAGACCAGTGGTTTCTAAACTGGTAGTAACCACGTGACGTGTTGTTGTCACTATATCACCCCAGAAGAGGCCGCTTTCGTTGATTTATACGGTAAAACGTTTTTGCACCGCTCACGGTGATATTTCGACCGTTTACCGCTCCTTAACACTTCTACCTGCGGTTTTGAAACCATTTCGAAATGCTTTGGCAAAAGATCGGATCTTTTCCCGTGTCTAAACAACGCAGGGCGGCAAAAAATAACGTGTAGAAAAATTGCAGGTCATTGTGAAGATATGTGAATTGGTCTTTTTGACTTAATACCAGTTAGAACCAGTTTTGAGATTATCGGTGAACGGTAGTTTTCGACCGTTCACCGGTTACTTGCAATCGTTTGCAGTTGTTTTCCCAGATGAATTAGGGAAACGCGATGGAGCGCTTGCGCGATCACGGGAAGTTTTGGCATTTGTCCTCATCCCCCGCGCGCCAAACTCCGGCATCCAAAATGAGCTAATAGCTTACGTTAATCGTTTTCAATCATTACTTACTCAGTATTCGTAATTATTTATCGTTTATCATTAATTCTGATATGATACAGGTATCATCCAAAACGCCGATTGGAGGGGTTATGCTCCATCGAAACGCATCTATATCGAATGAAACCATCAGCCGCGAACAGACAATAGCCAAACTGAGGAAGCTCGCTCGCATCTGCAAATGGGCCACAATCTGCATTACCACCGCGCTCGCTCTGGGACTCCTCGCAGTCATTGCGATTGACCTTCTACTCATATTGCCTGGCCTCTCCCAAGGATCGTATCTCCAATCCGTAGAACTTCAAGCCGGCGAGGGGCCATGCCTTGCTATCGTCGGTACCGATGCGCAGGCCCCACTTATGCTCGTCGCACACGATGGTCACACTGCCATAGGGAGCCTCTTGATGACATGCCTCGCGCTCACTATCGCGATAAGCGTGCGCAGGCTTTTCTTCAACATTGAAAAGGAAGGCAGGCCCTTTGACCTTGAATGTAACCAGACACTTCGTCGAGTAGGACATTTATTCCTTATCGGCGGCGTTGCCGTGAGGCTTCTTGGTGCCGTAATCACGGGAATGATACTCTCAGGATTTGGCGGCAGCTTTACGGATGCGTTCGCCGGCCAGTTATTCGAGCCCTCCATGCTCTTTGCAGGCCTGATTATTTGCCTGATTGCCAGCATCTTCCGCTACGGGTATATCCTGCAAAAACAAGATGACGAGTTGCTCTAGGGGGAATCCATGATTATTCTGCGGCTTGACCGCATGCTCGCCGAACGCAAGATCTCATCCAAAGAGCTTGCGGAACGCGTGGGCATCTCCCAGGTCAATATGTCACGCATTAAGACGGGCAAGGTTTCTGCCATACGTTTTTCAACTCTTGACGCGATATGCCGGGCACTCGACTGCCAACCGGGCGATGTACTGGAATATATATCCGACGATGAAGCCGATAGCCTTTTTGGACTTAAAGATGAATAGCCATAATTAAGCCGCCAATCACGTCCTCAACGCAAATTGCCCGCCAGAACGACTTCCGTACTGGCGGGCAATTTGTTTTCTATCAGCTAGATGCTCGATGAGCCGTGCAACTCTTTACGCAAACAGGCCGTAGATGCTGATGTTGGCCTTGGCATAGAGGCCGTTAGCATACTCGGTCCACTTGGAGCTGGCGCTCGAAGCCTGCGAGGAATACTGCTGGTAGGCGGTGTAATAGGCGGTCATGGCCTGCTTATAGGTAGCGCTATCGGCCGTAAAGGCATCATCGGCAAAGGCCTTAGCGTAGGTGCTATCGGCGTCCTTCCAGGTACCCTTTTCGCTATCCCACTCGTCACCGGCAAGGTTGATGATGTAATCGGCGTAGTCCTTGCTCGCGGTCTCCTCGTTGCCGTCAGCAGGCTCGGTCGGGGCGGTCGGCATGCTTGCGGAGCTGTCTCCGACCTTCTTCTTGTAGAGCTTCTGCAGCGTCGCGGACTGACGGACGATCTGCTTGGCCTGGTCCTTGGACACGCCGTACTGCGTGGCCATGGTCTTGTAGTCGGAGGTGCCGATGGAATCCTCGGCGTACTTCTTCATTTCCTTGGAAGAAACGGTAATGCCCTCGTCCTCGGCAGCATCGAGCAGAATCTTGTTGCGCACGTAGGACAGGATGACGTCGGCAGACGGAGCGGTGTAGTTGCCATCGCCATCCTTGACGGTGTCGAGGCTGTACTGGCTCTCGATGGCCTCGCGCGCGGTGATGTCGCTCTTCTTGCCGTTGTAGCTGTAGCTTGCCACGGTCGAATCGAGCTGGTCCTCGGTGAGGGTCGCCGAGCCGACGCCCTTGCCGCCAAAACCACCGTTGCCGATAAAGAAGCCGACCACAGCAGCGATCACGATAGCGACAACAAAGGCGGCAATCATCGTCTTCTTGTGCTTGGATGCATGGTCGTCCGCGTCGGAGTCGTCGTCCTCGTCCTGTTCCTCGGGCATGAGGTTCTCGTCGGCGGCGTCCGCGGCGATCTTTGCCTCCAGGCGAGCGTCCTCCTCCTCGGCCGTCGTGCCGGCGGCAATGTGCTCGGCAGACGCACCGGCGACCAGATCGATCTTCTCGTCCTCGTCACCGTCGGGGCCTTCGCCGCGCTCGATGATCTGGATGCCGTCGATCTCGTCCTTCTCGTCCTTCTTTTGAATCAGACCCATATCAGTTACTCCTTGTTAGGAAACATAGTCCGCAATAGAATACGCCCGACAGAGCGCCGGGCGTATTGATTCTTAGGTTATACGCAAACACTTAAGTACTATTTAGGCGTTTGCAGTCTGCATGCCTTAGGCCAGGTGCGCGATAACGGCATCGGCAAAGGCCTGCGTGCCCACAGCGCCCTCAACGGAGCCGGTCTGGGCACGACGAACGTCGCCGGTAACCTGCTCACCCTCGTCGAGCGTAGCAGAAACGGCGGCGCGAATGCGATTGGCCGCGTCGTTCTCGCCCAGGTGATCGAGCATCATAGCCGCAGACAGAATCTCGGCCGTGGGGTTGGCGATATCCTGGCCAGCGATATCGGGCGCGGAGCCGTGCGTTGCCTCGAAAATGGCGCAGTCAGCACCGATGTTGGAGCCGGGGGCCATCCCTAGGCCACCCACCAGGCCGGCGCACAGGTCGCTCACGATGTCGCCGTACAGGTTGGGCAGCACCAGGACATCGAAGTCGTTGGGGTTCTGGACCAGGCCCATGCAGGTGGCGTCGACGATCTTATCGTTGAACTCGATATCGGGATAGTTGGCGGCCACCTCGCGCGCAACGCGCAGGAACAGGCCATCGGTCGCCTTCATGATGTTGGCCTTATGCACGGCCGTCACCTTTTTGCGGCCGCAGCGGCGGGCGTACTCAAAGGCGTACTCCACAATGCGGCGGCTCTTGGCGATGGAAATCGGCTTAATTGAGATGGCGGAATCCGCGGCGAAGGTCTTCTGGCCCGAGCGCTCGACGAGCTGCGAGAGCTCCTCGACCTCGGCAGCGCCCTCATCGAACTCGATGCCGGCGTAGAGGTCCTCGGTGTTCTCGCGCACGATGACCAGGTCGACGTCGCGGAAGCGCGAGCCGTCGCCCGGCTGCGACAGGCAGGGTCGCACGCAGGCGTACAGGTCAAAATGCTTGCGCAGGGCGACGTTAACGCTGCGGAAACCCGTGCCGACCGGCGTGGTGATGGGGCCCTTGATAGCAACCTTGGTCTCGGCGACCGCATCGAGCACATGTTGGGGCAGCGGCGTGCCAAACTCATCCATGACACCGGCGCCGGCCTCCTGGACATTCCAATTGATCTGGACACCGGTGGCCTCGACCACGCGGCGCATGGCCTGCGTAATCTCGGGACCGATACCGTCACCGGGAATCAGGACTACATCGTGCGCCATAATCTGTTACTCCTCGTCTTCGGCGTCGTCAGATTTTTTAACGCTAGCACGCTTCTTCTTTTTGGAAAGATCCAGGCCAAAACGTTTAACAAGCATTTCGCAAATCTCGCTCGAACGGGCCTTGAGATAGCTGCCCTTGCCGTTCTCGGCATCGAACTTAAGGCGCAGCGCAAGCTTCTCGGCGACCTCGGCGTCGATCTCGCCCTGGCCAAACTCGTACAGGCAACCGAGCATGTCGCGATACTCGAGGTCGCCGTGGTAGCACTGGATGGCCTCGTCCAGAATGGGCCAAGCCTCGCGCGAACGCTCGACGCTCGTGGCACCCCACACGCACAGCAGGCGGAAGGCGGCATAGCGCAGCGTGGAGGAGATCTCGTCGAACAGCGCAGTCTCGGCACCCTCAAAGGCATCGCCCAGCTGCTCGGGGCAGGTGGTAGCGAGCGCCGTCAGGGCATCGAGGGCCTCCCAGCGGGTCTGCGCCTCGGGGCGGTCGAGCGCCTCGATCAGCGCGGGCACGCAGGGCACGACGCGCTGCGGATCGCGCTCGGCAAGCAGGTGCAGCACGCGGGCGGCAAACTGGCGGATGCGGCGCGTGGGGCAGCCGAGCTCCTTGACCAGACGGTCGACGGCGTTCTCGTTCTCCTCTGCCAGCTGAAGCTGTGCCAGCTCCTCGTCGGTGAGCTGTTCGTCTTTGTTTTCTGCCATAGTTACCTCTTCTTACTATTTCTTAGCGTGCTTGCCAGCACCCTTGCTGTCATCGGTGACCGAGATGAGCTGTCGGTCGGCCGCGCCATTGCGACGCGCACGGCGGCGTTCCTCAGCGTCGCCCGCGTCGGCGGCGGCGCGATGAGCCTTGTTGACGTTAAAGACCTCGTCGTGCTTGCGCCACGGACCGACGGACTCGCCAAAGCTCATCTTAAGACCGGCGATAAAGCCGCCGAGCCAGCCAATCGGCGCAAACTGCACCAGCGGGAACAGCGAGAACACCCAGGTCAGCAGAACGACTGCCGCCGCGCCTGCAAAATTGGCGATCCAGTAGTCGCGCTTGGTGATCACGCGCTTTTCGCAGGCCCACTGGCCGCACAAAAAGCCAATGTAGATCGCAAAGAGAAAGAGCACCAGCGCTAGTACCACGAACGTCCAGCTCATGGGCGCTACTCCCCGTGATGGTGGCCGCAGCAGCACTCGTGGCCGTCGTCATGGCCGTGGCCGCCGCAGCACTCGTGGTCCTCGCCGTGATGGTGACCGCAACCGCACTCATGGTCGTCGCCGTGCTCGCCGCAACCGCAGCCGTCCTCGTGAGCACCGTGCTCTTCGGGACGATACTGCGACCAGTCCAGACCGGCGGCGATGGCGTCGGCCTCCTCCTTGTAGAGGACCGTGATGGCCTGGGTGCCCAGCTTGGCACCACCGATGGCGTCGAGCATATCGTAGAGCGTAAAGGCCACGTCGGCGCCGGGCAGCGCGAGCTCGCGGTCGTCGGCATAGGCGAGCGCCAGGCGCAGGTCCTTAATGAAGTGCTCAACCATAAAGCCGGGCTTGTAGTCGCCGTCGAGCGCCTTGGGGGCCAGGCTCTCCATAGCGCCGGACTTGCCGGTACCGCCCAGAATCATCTGGCGTGTCTTCTCCAGATCAAGGCCGCTCAGCTCGGCAAACGCCATGGCGTCTGCCATGCCGACCATGCAGGCGCCCAGCGACACCTGGTTGGCGAGCTTGGCAGCCTGTCCCTTGCCGGCGCCGTCGAAGCAGCAGATGGTTGCCGCAAAGGTGGAAAGGATATCACGGACCGGAGCAATGTCGTTCTCGGTGGCGCCCACGATAGCCGTGAGCGTGCCGGCGATAGCTCCCGACTCGCCGCCGGTGACGGGGCAGTCAAACGCCATGCGGCCGGAAACCTGGGCAGCCTCGGCAATGTCGCGCGCCAGCTCGGGCGAGCTCGTGGTGAGGTCGATCATGACCGCGCCGGGCTTAGTGCACGCTAGCAGACCGTCGCCCGCCAGGTAGAGCTCCTCGACCTCGGAGGGATAACCCACCATGGTAAAGACGACGTCGGCGTTCGCCGCGGCATCTGCCGGCGTATCGGCCCAGACGGCACCGCGCTCAACGAGCGCTGCAGCCTTGGACTTGGTGCGGTTGTTGACCGTGACGGGATAGCCGGCGTCCAGGATGTGGCCGGCGATGGGGGCACCCATGATTCCGGTGCCGATGAATGCGACGGAGAGCTTGTTTGCCATGAAACCTTTCCTTTTGGGTTGGGTGTTGTTACCAGGTTGAATACTCGGTGCCAGCGTTTCGGCCGTGACTTGAGGGCGCTTGCAGCCGCAGCACCTGTCTACTCGCCACGCACGCGGCGCGCGATGCGGTCGGAAAGCGAGGCTTTCTCGGCACGATTCTTGCCCCAAAACGCGCAGGCCACCATGCCGGGGCCCACGTGCGAGCCAATGGTGGGACCCACGGAGCTGCGAATGATCGTGACGTCGGCGCAGCCCTCCTCCTTGCGGATGGCGGCCTCGAGCCAGTCGCCGTCCTTTTCGGCATCGGCCGTCATGATGGCGATGGGCATGGTGCGGTCGGGCACGTAGTTCTCGCGGAACGACTTGAGGATGGACTTGAGCGCCTTCTTGCGGCCGCGGTTGACGCCGATCAGCGACAGCGAGCCGGCAAGGTCGTAGGAGAGCTCGGGCTTGACATCGAGCTTTGCCGTGAGCTGCGCCGCCGCGGGCGGAATGCGGCCGCCGGCAGCCAGTGCGTCGAAGCTCTCGAGCGTAAAGTAGCCGTGGACGTAGGTCTTTGCCTCGTTTGCCCAGTCGACCAGCTGCTTGGCGGTGAGTCCCGCCGAGCGTTGACGGACAGCCTCGAGCGCCAAGAGCGCGCCGGTCGCACAGGGCAGAGCGTTGTCGACCACGTAAAGCTCAAAATCGGGATACTCGGCGCGCACGGCATCTGCCGCCTGGCACGCGGAGTTGTAGCTCGACGACAGCGCCGAGGTAAAGCACAGGTAGACCGTGGGCGTGCCCTCTTTGGCGCACTCGGTAAAGAACTCGATATAGCGACCGAGCGACACAGCCGAGGTGGACACGCGGGCACCGGCGCGCATCCGGTCGTAGAACTCCTTGGGTGTGATGCTCGACCAGATGTCGTCCGTGCGCTCTTCGCCATCGATAATGAAGGGGAAACCCAGGATATCGACATCGAGGTTCGCAGCGACCTCGGGGCTAAAGTCGCAGCAGGTATCGACGACGATGCGGCAACGGTCCGAATGACCGGCGGATGCGGCCTTGTCCATCAAAGCGACTCCTTACGTAAAAAGGCGGCCACCCGCATGGGATGGCCGCCAACCGTTAACTCATGCAAGTTAACGTATTTTACTCGTCAAGTGTTTCGATGCGGGGCTTGATGATGCCATATCCACCATTCTTACGGTGATACACCACATTGATGAGGCCGGTCGTCGCGTTCTCGAACACGTAGAAGTCGTGACCGAGCAGATCGGTCTGCACCAGCGCCTGCTCCTCAGTCATCGGGGTGACGTCGATAACCTTCTCGCGGACGAGCAGGTCGTCCTCCTCCTCGGGCAGCAGCAGGTCGGCCAGATCCTCGACGCGCTCGACCGGCGCGACATCCGCGGCGCTGGCACCGCCCTGGCGGTTGTCCACGACCTTGGTCTTGAACTTGCGCAGCTGGCGGGTGACCTTATCGGCGGAGAGGTCGATGGCGGCGTACATATCTGCACCGTGCTCGGCAACGCGAATCACCGAACCGCGGGCACGAACCGTAACCTCGACGATTGCCGGGTTGGGGTTCGAGGGGTTCTTCTCATAGCGAAGTACAACGTCGACCGTCATGGGCTCGATATCGAAAACCTTGAGCGCCTCGCCGATCTTCTCATCCACATGCGCACGCAGAGCATCGGTTACCGTCGTCTTGCGTCCAGAAACCTTGATATCCATACGTGGCTCCAATCTGCCTCGGGGACTTACTGTACTGGCTATGTACCCATTGCCGTGCATTTAATCACGCGGATTCCTAAAGACCCGAATAACGATTGCTTGATACCGCATACCGAAGTCTCGTACTTTTCCATGGCAAAGTGCGCTATAGGAGGGAGCCGACAGATTTGTATTTGGTCCCGAAAATTGGCTTTGACCTGCTGGTTTTATAGGGATGAAAAAGCCGGGCTCCCCTATTGGGGAAGCCCGGCAGTGCGTGTTGAAACCGTGAAGAGGTGTCCTTTCCAACGTATAGGAGACACCACCCCTAGCAATAACTAGCTATTGAGTTTGTTAATGTCGTCGTCAGTGATGGTGCCTTCCTGGCTGGACGATTTATCCTCGGAGGATGCGGTCTCATTGTTGGAATCGGAAGACTCGCTGCCGGAGGACGTGGTCTCACTGGACTCAGAGTCGCCCGGTTGCACGTTAGCGCCCGAAACCGTCTTAGTGGTGAGGTCGTAGGGAATCTGGCCGTACCAGACGCAGTGAACCGCCTCGAGCGTGCCGTCGACCGTGATGTCGTCGAGGGCATCACTCACGGCACGGCACAGTTCGTCATTGGACGAGAGGCCCGCAACACCAAGCGTCGAGGGCGCCTCGAGCGCACCGACATAGGAGACCTCGCTCATCAGGCGTGCAAGATAGCCGCCGGCTGTGGAGTCGCAGATCACATAGTCGACCTCGCCGGACTCGAGCGCCTCAAAGCACTCGTTGATGTTGGAGTAGGTCTTTTGGTTGGCGGTGATGCTCTGCTTAGCAAGCGCCTCCTGCGAGGCCGAGGACATCTGGACACCCAGGGTAGACGTGTTAAGGGTATCGGTGGAAACGCTTAGCGACCCACCATCGCTGGTTTTACCGAACACAGAAGCGGCATCGTACAGGCAGGTGCCGAGCGAGCTAACGTCCCCGTCTGTGGAGTTGATCTCGCCGATAAAGATATCAGCCTTTTTGTCGCCGAGCGCGGAACCTGCCGAGGACGCATCGACAAAGGCGACCTTAAGGCCCATGTGACTTGCGAGGGCGTGGGCAGCATCGACTGCATACCCCGTAAGCTCGCCGTCGGCGCCCTGCATTGCCTGCGGCGCATCGGAAGTATCGAGGGCGACCGTCAGGGTTCCGGGAGTGACCAGGGCATCGTCCGACACCGCCGGCGTGACCGTCTCGTACTCGATCTGGTCGATCGTGGGAGTCGTGAACGTAGACAGCGGGTTGAACGCGCATCCGCTCAGGCCCAAAACGGCGATGACCGCTGCGGTCCCAGCACCTAACCGAGCCGCGTGCATCAAGCTGCCCCTCACCATGTCCACTACCCTGCCTTCTGTGTCGTATACAATCCGTGCGTTGCGCGGAATATCAGGTTGTTCCCACCAGCTGACCTGGTATTTGACCCCACACTTGCGCACCGGGGTGTTTGCTCGGGAGGCCGCAGCCACCTTCACGACTGACCCGCTCGCCCGCGAGGCGGTATTGCCCCAAAGAAAGTAGAACGGACGGTGCGGCTTACATCTAGGACGCGCCATGATCGCGCCGCGCGCACGCGGTCGCTTACGTGGATCCCTTTGACCGCGTCTGTCTTGGACTAGGACGGGCATTTCGTCCGTCCGCAACCACAGCCTGGTAGGAACGTAGCGCATTATAGCTAAGTTCAAGCTAAAGTTTAAGGTTAAGGGCGTCATTCGCATCGTGCGCACAGATTTTGCGGGTCGGAGTGGGCTATTCGTGCCCCTATGAAGCCCGGAGCTCCCCTACGGGGAGCTCCGGGGCGCCCTTCTTAGGGTGCCCCGGTCAAAATATGGCAAATATGAGTACTGCTACCAATTTAGTAACAGGCACTTTTGGCCTCTCGGACAGATTTTGCGCTCAATGTCGCCAACCTGATGCTTAGTTATTCTACATTTGTTTATTATCTTCTCACTTTACGCCGCCTCCGAGTTCTAAATTCCTTGATTTTGCTGTTACTGATTTAGTGACAGTACTCATATTTGCCATATTTTGGCCAGGGCATATGATTAACCCTCTATTTTCGACGCGAATTAGACCGGCTTAAGCCCAAAACACGCCCGCAGCGTGTTAAGCAACGCCTCTTGCTTCTTCCTGCGGGCATCGACACGATTCCGGTACCGCTTTCGCATACGCTGGTGCATGCGCCATGCGAGTGCTTCCATCGCTTCCATGTCACAGAGCATTTCGTTGTTGACCGTCGCGACCTCGATTCCCATAGTAATCAGGTCGCGCGCGCAGACGTGGTGTAAGAGCGTCCTGAGGTCCGTCGCCGCAAGTCC
>CAJMLY010000019.1 GCA_905214425.1 uncultured bacterium | reverse complement strand
TGTGACCTCCCGGTTATCAGCCGGACGCTCTAACCAACTGAGCTACAGGTCCATCATGGTGGAGGTTAGGGGGATCGAACCCCTGACCTCAGGCTTGCAAAGCCCGCGCTCTCCCAGCTGAGCTAAACCCCCACGGAGACAGTAATAAACACCCCAGCGGCGACTCGGCTCTCGCTGGGGTGTTTATTGCGAAAGAAAGTGGTGGACCTGACAAGATTCGAACTTGTGACCTCCCGGTTATCAGCCGGACGCTCTAACCAACTGAGCTACAGGTCCATCGCGCAAGGGATATATTAGACGAGTCGTTACGCGCGCGTCAACAACTTTTTTGAAAATCTTTGGGAGGGGTGGTCGCTGGGCTGGCGGGATGGTTTTGGTTTGCTGCTCGGACAGTCCTGCGCAAGACGAAGGCCACATTAAGTGGCCTTCTTTGCGTGCGGAACTCGCGACAAACCAAAACCATCCCGCCAGCCCAGCGACCATGGGGTCCCAAGGTTTTCAAAAAAAGCGGTCGGCGCGCAGGTGCGCCGACCGCCGATATATGGGGTCTGATAATTTTTACCAGCTAGGGCCTCTTACTCGTCTAGGAGATCTTCTGGCATATCGTTGCCGTCGCCTAGATCGACAGGGGTTTCTTCGGGGGCAGAGCCGTCTTCTGTGGCTTCGCCCTCGGGCTTCTCTTTGGCGGCCGTCATGCGAGCTACGGCGCAGATGCGGTCGTTGTCGTCGACGGTCATCATCTTGACGCCCTGGGTGGCGCGGCCGGTCTGGCTGATCTCGTCGGTCTTGACGCGAATGACCGTCGCGCCTTCAGTCACTATGAACAGCTCGTGCTGCGGGCCCACCGTCTTCATAGCCGCGAGGTTGCCCTTACGCTCGGTCATCTGAATGGTATAGACACCCTGACCGCCGCGATTCTGCTCCGGGTAGTCCGCGACCGGCGTGCGCTTACCGTAGCCACGCTCGGTGATGACGAACAGATCGCCGTTGCCGTTAGTGACTTCCATGCCCAGAACGCTCACGCCGTCCTTCATGCCGATACCGCGAACGCCGCTGGTATCGCGGCCGGTGGCGCGCACCTGTTCCTCGGAGAACATGATCGCCTTGCCGGCGGTGGTGGCCAGGATAATCTTGTCGCCCTCGCGCACGCGGCGCACGTTCAGCAGCGCGTCGTCGTCACGCAAGTTGATAGCGATCAGGCCATCACGGCGGCTGCGGTCATATGCGCTCATCACGGTCTTCTTGACCATGCCGCTCTTGGTGGCAAACATCAGGTACTCGTCGGCCGGGAACTCGCGGCAGCTGATGACGCTCGCGATCTTCTCGCCCTCCTCGAAAGGCAGCAAGTTGACGATCGCGGTACCGCGTGCCTGGCGCGTACCTACCGGCAGCTCGTGCACCTTCAGGCGATAGACCTTGCCCTTGCTCGAGAAGAACAGCACGTACTCGTGCGTGGACGCGATAAACATCTCATCGATGACATCGTCCTCTTTGAGGTTGACGCCCGACACGCCCTTGCCGCCGCGCTTTTGGGCGCGGTAGGCGGCAACCGGGATACGCTTAACGTAGCCGGTGTGGGTGATGGTCACGACCATATCCTCGTCGGCGATGAGGTCCTCGACATCCAGGTCCTTCTCAACCTGGCTGATCTCGGTGCGGCGCTTGTCGCCAAACTTCTTGGAGATCTCGCGCATCTCTTCCTTGATGACGCCCAGGATTTTCTCCTCATGCGCCAGCAGGTCCTCGTAGTAGGCGATGGCGCGGCGCAGGCCGTCCAACTCTTCCTGAATCTTGTCGCGCTCCAGGCCGGTCAGGCGGCGCAACTTCATCTCGAGGATGGCCGTGGTCTGCTCGGGCGTAAAGCCAAAGCGCTCGATCAGGCGACTGCTGGCCTCGGAGTCGGTCTGCGAGGAGCGGATGATGCTAATGACCTCGTCGATATGGTCGAGAGCCATCAGGTAGCCCTCGAGGATATGCGCACGCGCCTGGGCCTTCTTGAGGTCAAAACGAGTGCGGCGGGTGACGACGTCGACCTGGTGGTCGATATAGTGCTGCAGCATCTCGCGCAGGCTCAGGCATTTGGGCACGCCGTTGACAAGCGCCAGGTTGTTGGCGCCAAAGGTCGTCTGCAGCGAGGTGTACTTATACAGGTTGTTGAGCACGACCTGCGGAATGACGCCCTTCTTGAGCTCGATAACCAGACGGATGCCCTTCTGGTTGGACTCATCGCGCATATCCGAGATGCCCTCGATGCGCTTGTCGTTGACGAGCTGGGCGATCTTCTCCTGCAGGGTGCCCTTGTTGACCATGTAGGGAATCTCGGTAAAGACCAAGCGGCTGCGGCCGGTCTTGGTGGACTCCACATGAGCCTTGGCACGCACGGTAATGGAGCCGCGGCCGGTCTCGTAGCTCTGCTTAATGCCGGCGCTGCCCATGATGATGGCGCCGGTGGGGAAGTCCGGACCGGGCATGATCTGCATGAGCTCGTCGACGGTGGCGTCGGGGTTGTCGATCAGGTAGCAGGTGGCCTCGATCGCCTCGGTGAGGTTATGCGGGGCGATGTTGGTGGCCATGCCGACGGCGATACCCTGGCTGCCGTTGACCAGCAGGTTGGGGAAGCGCGCAGGAAGTGCCACGGGCTCGGCGAGCGATTCGTCGTAGTTGGGCTGCCAGTCGACGGTATCCTTCTGCAAGTCACGCAGCAGTTCCATGGCGGGCTTGGCCAGGCGGCTTTCGGTGTAACGCATGGCCGCCGCACCGTCGCCGTCGATGTTACCGAAGTTGCCGTGACCGTCGATGAGCGGCGTGCGCATGGAGAACCACTGCGCCAGGCGAACCATGGCCTCATAGACCGCGAAATCGCCGTGCGGGTGGTACTTACCGATAACTTCGCCGACCGTCCACGCCGACTTCTTATGCGGGCGGTTGGGGTAGATGCCGCTCTCGTTCATCGCGTACAGGATGCGGCGGTGCACCGGCTTTAAGCCGTCGCGCACGTCCGGCAGGGCGCGCGCCGTAATGACCGACATCGAATACTCGATGAACGACTGCTTCATCTCGCGACCGAACTCCGAAATCTGGAGCTGACCGCCGTTGATATCCTCGCCGGCCGAGGCGCCACGGTCGACTTCGCCAAAGCTCTCCTCGAGCTCGGCGTCGTCGTCTTCTTCCTCATCATCATCGGCATCGGGGTTATAGGCGTCCGGATCGCCGTCCTCGCCCTGCTCAGCACGGGCAAGCAGGCGCTTCAGATCGTCGGGCATACCAGCATCGCCGGCCTCGTCCATACCCTCGTTATTGTTGATATCGTCTGCCACGTTACCTCCTCATGGTTTGCGTGGTCCATTAGTTCCCTGCCACGGAGACGGCTTTTCCAGGTGCCGCAGATTCGCTCGAAAGAGGAGGGAAGCGTACTTGGGTACGCGACCGACGATCGAGGGCGAAGGTGCGGTGGCTGGGAAAGCCGAACAGGTTAGGCGTCTAAGAAGCGTGCATCATGTGCATGCTTCTCAATGTACTCGCGGCGATAGCCGACCTCGGAACCCATCAGCTCACGCACGGCGCGGTCCGCCACCACGGCGTCCTCGATCGACACGCGCTGCAGGATGCGGGTCTTGGGGTCCATCGTCGTCGAGGCAAGCTGCTTGGGGTCCATCTCGCCCAGACCCTTGTAGCGCTGGACGGTATAGCCCTTGCGCTTCTTGGTAATCTTGCCATCCTTGGCCTTGCCGTCCTCGTCGTTGTCGTCGGGGTTCAGGCCCAGGCTCTGAATGGTGTCGCGCAGGATCTCGTCTTCGGGCTGGCGGCCGTTGGGATACACGTAGTGGATCTTGTTGCGCACCTTAATGCCAAAGATGGGCGGGCAGGCAACATAGACGTAGCCGGCATCGATCAGCGGACGCATGTACTTGTAGAAGAACGTCAGCAGCAGGATGCGGATATGCGCACCGTCAACGTCTGCATCGGTCATGATGATGATCTTGTGGTAGCGCGCCTTGGTGATATCGAAGTCGCCGCCGTCGCCGGCGCTCGTCGTAACGCCGCAGCCGATTGCGGTAATCAGCGACTGGATGGTGTCACTCGAGAACGCGCGGTGGTCGCCCACGCGTTCGACGTTCAGAATCTTGCCGCGCAGGGGCAGAATCGCCTGGATGTCTCGGCGACGGCCGTCCTTGGCCGAACCGCCTGCCGAGTCGCCCTCTACGATGAAGAGCTCGGTCAGCTCGGCATCGCGCACCGAGCAGTCAGCGAGCTTACCGGGCAGGGACGCCGTCTCGAGCAGGCTCTTGCGGCGGGTCGCCTCGCGCGCCTTGCGGGCGGCGTTGCGCGCCTTGCAGGCCTGTTGCGCCTTCTTGACGATCTCGCGGGCGGGCTTGGGATGCTCCTCCAAGTAATCGGCGAGGCCGTCGGTCACGATCTTGAGCGTGAGCGCGCGCATATAGGAGCTACCGAGCTTGGCCTTGGTCTGCCCCTCAAACTGCGGATCGGGCAGCTTGACCGAGATAACGGCCGAAAGGCCCTCGCGCACATCGTCGCCGGTCAGGTTGGCGTCTTTTTCCTTGAGCAGGTTCTGTTTGCGCGCGTAGTCGTTGATCACGCGGGTGAGCGCGGTGCGGAAGCCCTCAAGGTGCATGCCGCCCTCGGGAGTGTAGATGTCGTTGGCAAACGACATGACGTTCTCGCCGTAGCCGCTATTCCACTGCAGGGAAACCTCGACCTCGCCCATCTTGGCCACGGGAGCGTCCGGGTCCGATTTGCCCTCGATGTAGATGGGCTCCTTAAAGGCCTCGGGGACGTCCTTGCCCTCGTTGAGGAACTTGACGAAGTCGATGATGCCGCCCTCGTAGCAAAACTCCTCCACGTGGGGAGTCGCCTCGCGCTCGTCGGTCAGCACGATCTTGAGGTTCTTATTGAGGAACGCCGTCTCCTGCAGACGGTTGTGCAGCGTATCGAAATCGTAGATGCAGGTCTCGAAGATCTCGTCGTCGGGCCAGAAGGTGACGGTGGTACCCGTCGAATCCGAGGTGCCCACGACCTCCATCTTCTTGACGGTCTTGCCGCGCGAGAACTCCATCTCGTAGGTGTTGCCATCGCGACGAACCTGAACGACCACGCGCTTGGACAGTGCGTTGACGACGGAGATGCCTACGCCGTGCAGGCCGCCCGAGACCTTATAGGCCGAGTTATCGAACTTACCGCCGGCGTGCAGGATCGTCATGACGACCTCGAGCGTCGGGATCTTTTTAACAGGGTGCTCGTCGACGGGGATGCCGCGCCCGTTGTCGACGACCGTGATGGAGTTGTCGGCGTGGACCGTCACCTGGATCTCGGTGCAGAAACCGGCCATGGCCTCGTCGACGGAGTTGTCAACGATCTCCCACACCAGGTGATGCAGACCGCTGGCGCTCGTCGAGCCGATATACATGCCCGGGCGCTTACGAACGGCCTCGAGACCTTCGAGAATCTTAATCTCGCCGCCGTCGTAATCGTTTTCGTTTGCCACACGTCCTCCTTCAGTCAAGAAAATGTGTACAGCCTTACTAGTTTATCGTAAAAAAATACCCTCGGGAACGAGGGTATTTGGCTCTACAAGGCCACCAGATGCGATTTAAGGCTCTTTTTTGCTTTGCACGCCCTTGGCCCACTCGGCACTGGCTCTCATGGCATTCTCGAGGGCCTCGCGCAGTTTTTGGTCTTCGATGGGCGCCACTTGGCGCTCGATCTCGGTACGCTCGGCCTCACTTAGGTCGGCGTGCGGGGCCGGCGGTCGCTCGGTCGGCGCCGGGCGCAGGCGTTCCTTGGCGGCGGGCGGCGTATGGCCGGGCGCGGTGGTTTTGAACACCAGGCCGTCCACATGCGCACCGGCGCGCTCCATGCGCGCGCGGATGATCTCGCGCAACAGCGTCATTTCCTGCGTCCACGAGGGCGAGTCGAGATACACCAGCAGCTCATTGGACTCGGGCAGGTAGCGCAGTCCCGTCACATGCCGTCCCTCGCGCGTGCCCGAGCACACAGCGTTCCATGCGCGATAGACCGTGTGCGACTCCTCGGCGGCCTCCATCTGCGCGCGGCGCTCAGGGGTCGCAGCCGCCAGGATGCGCTGGCGCTCTGCATTCAAAAACCCGCTGAAGGCGACCGTTTCGCTCTCACGCTCGTAATTAGCACGTCTCACCCATGCTCACCACCTTGGCTCGATCAAGCAGGTCATCGGTAAAGTACCCCAGGTTGGTCGTGGTTATGACCGTCTGGATATCATCGCCGATCAGCCGCAGGAAAGCGCCGCGACGCTCGCCGTCGAGCTCGCTCATCACGTCGTCCAGAAGCAGCAGCGGGGCGGTGCCCAGGACATCGCGAGCCACGGCGACCTCGGCCACCTTCCAGGACAGCACCAGCGTACGCTGCTGTCCTTGGCTGGCAAATGAACGGGCGGAGCGACCCGCCACGGTAAACTCGATCTCGTCGCGATGCGGTCCCACCAACGTCACGCCGCGGCGAATTTCCTCGTCGGCACGCTCATCAAGGGCAGCCAGCATGCGCTCGTACGCCCAGCCCTTCAGCTCTTCGCGATCCTCGACCTGGGGCAAATCGCCCAGCGTGGACGCATAGGTCACGTTGGCGGTCTCACCTGACGCCACTTGCCCGTAGGCAGTGTGCACATGGCCCGCCAGCCGGTCGAGCAGGGCCAACCGGTGCACAAGCAGGGCCGAGCCCGCGCGGGCAATCGAATCGTTCCACGCGCCGAGCATCTCGCGGCAGCACCAGGCCTCCTTGAGCAAGGCGTTGCGCTGGGTCACGCAGCGCCCATAGGTGTTCGCAAGATCGGCATAGCGTGCGCTCAGCTGCATGCCAAAGTCATCGAGGGCGGCGCGGCGCACACTGGCGCCGCGCTTAACCATGTCCAGATGGTCGGGGCAAAACAGCACGCTCGGCAGAACCCCGCGCACACCGGCGGCAGAGCATCTCTTGCCGTTGCGGCTAAACGAGCGCTTACCGTCCTCCGCGCTCAATCCCATATCAAGCACGCGGCCGTCGCCCTCGAGCCTCAGCTCGATCTTGCACGAGCCCACGCCGTCATGGACGAGCTCGGCTGCGGTCGGATGCCTAAACGAGGCGCCGCTCGTCAGAAGCTGCAGCGCCTCTATGAGATTGGTCTTTCCTGCCGCGTTGGGTCCCGCAAGTATCGTCACGCCCTCGTCCAGGGCAAGGCGATAGCTATCGAAGCTGCGGTAGTGCGCGACGGAAAGATCGCGGGCGAACATGGTCATGGCGCAGCGCTAGATGCGGACCGGCATGACCAGGTACAGGTAGTTGATCTTGTCGTAGGACTTGAAGATGCCCGCCTGCGAGTAGCTCTTGAGCTCCAGCGTGATCTCCTTCTCCTTGGACAGGGCATTGAGGCAGCCGAAGATGTAATGGTAGTTGAAGGCGATGGTACCCGACTCGCCCTCGGCCTCGACATCGATCGTCTCCTGCGCAAGGTCCTGGTCATTGGAAATGGAGGACAGGCCCATCTGCCCGTTCTCGACATCGATCTCGAACTTGACGGCGGGGTTGGCGCTCGCGATAACGGCCACGCGCTTGAGGGCGGCGTTAAAGGCGGCGACGTCGATCTTGACGCTCGTCACGCACGAATCGGGGATGAGCTGCTTGTAGTTGGGGTACACGCCCTCGATGCGACGCGACACGTAGGTGGTGTTGCCGGCCTCGAAGACGACCTGGGTGTCGGTAGCCCCGATCATGATGGTCGCTTGGCTGGCCATGATGTTCAGCGCGTCGTTAAAGGCGTCAGCCGGAACGTTGAGCTCAAAGGAGCCCTCGAGGGTCGAGGTCTCGACCTGCGTATCGCACACGGCCAAGCGGAAGGAATCGGTCGCTACCAGGCGTACGGTGTTGTTCTCGACCTTCATGTGCACGCCGCCCAGGATGGGGCGAGCCTTGTCGGTCGAGGTGACGCGCCACACGCGGCCGACCATTTCGGACAAGACATCGGTCGGCAGCTCCACGGCACTCTCGATGGCATAGGCCGGAAACTCGGGGAAGTCATTGGCATCGAGCGTGTTCAGCCTAAAAGAGCTCTTCTCGCAACCAATCAGCACCTGGCGCTCGGACAGCTCAAAGGTGACCGGGGCATCGGGGAGGGTCTTGGTGATATTGGAGAGCATCTTACAGGGAATAACCATCTCGCCCTCTTCTTCGACATGCGCCGCGATGCGATGACGGATTGAGATGGTGTAGTTAGAGGTCTGGAATTCCAAGATGCCGTCTTGGGCCTTAACGAGCACGCCCGACAGGATGGGGAGGGTGGATGCCGAAGCGACACCCTTCATAACGACGCCGATGGCTTGTGTAAGCGAGCTCTGGCTGACGGTGAACTTCATCTTTTAATACCTTTCTATAGATATAAATATCTTAATAATAGTAATAGCACTGACGAAACTGTTGATTACTCCCAAAGACGCAGGTCAGACCCAGAAAGAGAATCGACAGCAACCTGTGTGCAACAGGGGTGGTTTTCCACGTTCAAAACCTGCGCAAAACTTTTCATCACCGCGGGTTGGGTTTTAGACACCTTATGCCCGTGGTTTCGACAAGTTTTCAACAGGTGTCTCTATTTCCCTACGAGCGCAGTGTAATTTTATCGCGCAGCGACTTGAGGTCTTCGGTGACGGTGCGGTCTTCCTGGATCATCTTCTGGACCTTTTTGTAGCTCGTACTGACGGTCGAGTGGTTGCGGTTGCCAAATTCGGCGCCCACCGCCGTGGTCGTCATCTCGCACATCTCGATGGCCAGATAGATGGCAATATGGCGTGCTTTGGCGATATTGGCGTTGCGACGCGGGCCGATGAGCTCCTCGTGCGTCACGCCGTACTGCTCTTCGATGACGGACTGAACCGTCTGGACGTTGATCTTTTTGGCCGATGTGTCGAAGTACTGGTTGGCGATGGCGTCGATATCGTCAAAGGTGAGCTCCCCGCCCTCGCGCTCGCGGTCGCCCGCCTCGCCGGCGCAGCGCTCGCAAAAGCTCTCGAGTTCGCGGATGTTGGTGCCCGAGACCTCGGCCATGTGTTTAAAGTGCTCGTCGGTCAGGTGCCCGCCGTCGCCCCCATAGGCCGCCAGCAGCGAGTCGTCGCCTGCCTCGGGAGCGGCGACGATGGTGTTCTCGTAATAGCGCTGCAAGATCTTGTATTTCATCTCGTAGCTGGGCTCTGCGACCAGGCAGAGCATTCCGGCGTTGAAGCGGCTGGTCAGACGCTCGTCCATGCTCAGGTCCTTGGGGGCGCGGTCTGCCGCGATGACGACCTTCTTGTTATTGCGGATGAACTCGTCCATGAGCTGGAAAAAGTAGTCCACGCTCGCGCGCTTGCCGATGATGTTTTGGATGTCATCGATGATGAGCACGTCCACGCCGTGGTACGCCTGCATGATGGGGGCGTTGCTCTTCTTTTGACGGTCGAACTCGGTCATCAGGTCGTCCAGATATGCCTGGGAGTTGGCATACTTGACCTTGATCTCGGGCGACTTCTCGGCGAGCTCGTTTTTGATGGCAAGCAGCAGGTGCGTCTTGCCCAGGCCCGATTTGCCGTAGATGAAAAGTGATGTGCATGTGCCGCGCTCGTCCGCGAGGGCGGCAAACTTGAGTGCCGAGCGATAGGCATGGCTGTTCTCGGGGCCGTAGACAAAGTTCTCAAAGGTAAATTTTGAGTTCGCGGCGAGCGGGGCTCCATCCGTATTCTGCTCGGCCGGCACGGTCGGTGCTGGCATGGTTGAAGCGGGGGTCGCAGCTTGCGTGGATTTAGTCGGCGCTCCGCCCTTCATCTGGTTCATCATGCGACGAAAATCATCGGCCGAGAGCGTGTTCTTGATTGCAATGCCCGAATCCGCGCCCGCCGCTGCGTCGTGAGCGATGGGCATGTGCGTGACGGGTGCGTTCGTTGACGTCGCCGCCGCGGTCGGCAACGGCGCCATGGTTTCACGGGAAACATTGCTGTGCTGGTGCTCGATTGTCGGCACGTCGCTTGCGGAGGCTGGTACCGTCGGGGAAGCAGCGGGGGCCGTGGCGGGCGCCGTCGCGGCAGCGGATTCCGTCACGGCGCCTTGCGGTGCCACGATGTCGAGCGCGATCGGTGCAAAGGCGATTTCTTCCAGATAGGCCTCAATGGTCGGCTGATGCTTTTTGAGCTGCGCGATGGCAAAGCGCGAGGGGGCCTCGATCGTGAGCGTATCTTCGGTCAGGCTTATGGCCCGCGATTGCCCCAGCATGTTGATGAGGCGTGCATCTTGGCCGTCGCGCTGGCAAAAGGCGATGGCATCCCCCAGGATGATGCTTGCTTCCTCGTCCACTGTCTCTCCCGTTCTTTAGCTCTGAGCTCGCACGCGAGCGGCGCCGAGTTCGGTCAGATGGTATTTCTGGCCATGCTTGATGACCAAGCCGGCCTGCGCCAAGTCATTGAGCGTGCGTGACCAAGTGGGGGCCGAGTTTCCAAACGCCCTCGCCAGATCGGTTGCACCGCACGCTTGATTTTGCGCCAGATAGCCCAGCGCGGCGTTGCCGCGATCGCTTACGAACACGTCCGGTTGTGGCTGCGCATGCTGATTTGCTGCATTAGGATACATCATTTGAGCTGCTGGTTGTTGAGAACTCTGCATCGGTGGCATTTGCTGTTGAAAACTTTGAGGCCACTGTTGGTAAGGCTGCGGAGGCATCTGTTGGGCCCAGGGGTTGTACTGCTGCTGCGGCATCTGCTGGTACGGCTGCTGATATCCTTGCTGGTACTGCTGCGGGAACTGCTGGCCGTACCCCAGTGGCGGCATCTGCTGATATGGATATCCTTGTTGGTACGGCTGATAGCCCATTTGCTGGCCACCCGGTGCGCCCGTCGCCTGCTGCATTGCTGCTGCATCCTGATCCGCCAGCGGCACGGCCTCTGGCATGTTTGGCGGCATCGACATCGATGTCGCCTGGGGCTCTTGTGTGGGAAGCATTCCGGGCTGCTGCATCTGCCTCACGGGGGGCTGCATCTGCTGCGTTGCCATGGGCTGCTGCGCAAAAGCTCCCGGCAGGGGATATGTGGGCTGCTCCGTCTCGGGCCGCACGGCAGCGCCGCGTCCACCGGCGCGCTCGATTTCCTGCACGCGTTTAGGGTCCAGGCTTACCGTAACCACGGTACCGCTACCCATGTTGTCCTCGATGGATACGGCACCGCCGGCGTTTTCCAAATACTCCTGCACCATGGGAAACCCTGCTCCGGTTCCACGGATATAGCGCTTCATCTTGCTGTTTGCACTGGTAACGCCAAAGTCGAAAGCGCGTTCCTTGTCGTCGATGCCGGGTCCTTGGTCAGCAAAGCGGATGGTGTCTCCGCCGTCCAGAATCGAGATGATGGGCTCTGCAAAGTGTGCGTGGATAAAGTTTTCGACAATCTCGCGGATGACCATGAGCGAGATATGGCCACCTTGTTCTTTCATGCACTGGTAGACGGTGTTGGTCGTCTCTTCCAAATACGTGCGGACATCTTGCGGATCAATGACGATCACACGCGGTGTCGACAGCATGTCGTCATAGACGGCGATGCGCGCGGCGTACATGGCTTTTGGCGCCTGCGTTGTCGTCTGTTCACCTTCGTCACGCTCTTCGCGCACGCCGGTGATGTGCTCGTTGTCGGGTGCCGGGTCTCCGGAATCGACCATGGTGTAAAAGTCGTCAGACATGCCGCTCGCAATCTTCCAAAAGGTTTCGAACAAATAGTAGCTCACCGTGCAATGTTTCTTATCTTTCGACAAACTTTCAAAACCTGTTGAAAACTTTGGAAAACGGACGAAAAGTTCTCAACATTGCCAACATGACCTGTTGAAAACTCGATGAAATATCGTGAAAAGTTGCCATGCACCGCTAAATCGAACTCGGCTTATGGGGGAACCGTGTGAACTGCGCGACCTTTTACCTTTGATTTCTTGACATTTGAACATTGATTTCCCTACAATCTTCAAGCTCACGTGTCTATATCTGCGTCCGCGCTCCCGCGGACACTCGAAATGCAGCAGGAGGAACTTAAGATGAAGCGTACGTATCAGCCTAATAAGCGTAAGCGTGCCAAGACCCATGGCTTCCGTGCCCGTATGGCCACCAAGGGTGGTCGTGCCGTGCTCGCCCGTCGCCGCGCCAAGGGCCGCAAGCGTCTCACTGTCTAGCAGCGATACACACATCTCGCATGAAGACTATTAAGTCTCGGCAAGATTTCGAGCATGTGTTCAGTCAGGGGCGTCGTTTCAATCACCCTCTGATTCGAATGACCATATGTGAATCGGTTGGCGAAGGCGACTCCGGAAGGGTCGCCTTCGTTGGTGCTAAACGGCTCGGTTGTGCAGTTGTGCGCAACCGTTCTAAGCGTGTGATGCGCGAGGCCGCCCGCAGCTGCGGATTTCCCGTTGCGGGTTATGACATCATCTTGTTCGCAACTCCCAAGACGAGGGTTTCCTCGCCGCAGGAGATGGACAAGGCGTTGCGTTCGCTTATGAAGCGCGCCGGCGTTGCCGGGGAGGAGCGATGAGCAATCACGTTTTGCGACGTGTTGCCATCGCTCCTATTCGCATATATCAACAGGTTATTTCGCCCTTATTGCCTGACGCCTGCATTTATTACCCAACGTGCTCGCAATACGCCGTCCAGGCGATTGAGAAGTACGGTGTTTTGAGAGGCTGCTGGCTTGCCGTGAGGCGCATCGCTCGCTGCAATCCCCTGCACGTCGGCGGTTATGACCCTGTGCCCTAGCGGGCACTCGCTATCGGAGGAAAACTTACATGTGGGATTGGATCGTTAACATCCTTTTCGAGCTGCTCAAGCTCATCCAGACCTTTGCGGTCGACTGGGGCCTGTCCATCATCATCCTGGTGGTCATCATCCGTCTGCTGCTGACGCCGCTTATGCTCAAGTCGACCAAGTCGACGGCTCGCATGCAGGTGCTGCAGCCCAAGATGCTCGAGATCCAGGAGCGCTATGCCGACGATCCTCAGCGTCAGGCCGAGGAGATGCAGAAGTTCTACAGCGAGAACAAGTTCAACCCCATGGCTGGTTGTCTGCCGCTGTTGATCCAGATGCCTGTCCTGTTTGCCCTGTTTACGCTGCTGCGTAACCTGCCGCAGTACTTTAACGACGGCACGTTCTCGTTCTTCAACATCCTGCCCGACCTGACCACCACGCCGAGCGCTTCCTTTGCCGATGGCTTTATGGTTGCGCTGCCTGCGCTGGTCTGCCTGATTCTGTTCGCCGTCCTGACCCTGATTCCGCAGCTCTATATGTCGCGCAACCAGACCGGCCAGCAGGCTCAGAGCATGCGTATGATGGCTGTTGTCATGACGGTCATGATGCTTTGGATGGGCTGGAGCCTTCCCGTTGGTGTTCTGCTGTACTACGACGTCTCGTCTGCTTGGCAGGTTATCCAGCAGATTTTTGTGACGCAGAAGGTTATCGAGAAGGCCAAGGCCGATGAGGAGGAGCGTCTTAAGAACGCGCCGCTGCAGGTTGAGGTCACTCGTCGCGAGAAGAAGCCGCGCCCGCACAAGAAGAAGTAGTGGGATATCAATCTTATTTAGGTACCTAACTTTTGGAGTACGTTATGTCTGAAGAGATCATCGAGGATATGCTTGAGGAGGTTGCCCCGCAGGTCGCGGGCGATTATCCCGAGATTGCACAGCGCTACAAGGCTGGTGAAGAGCTGACCGATGAGGAGCTCGACACCATTGCCGATGTTGCGATTTCCATCCTGCGTTCCATCCTTTCGCACTTCGATGCCGCCAACTCTCCTATTGATGAGTATGAGGGCGACGAGGGTGAGCTGATTCTGGATGTAACGGCTCCCGACCTTGCTGTTCTCATTGGCCGTCATGGTCGCACTCTTGATGCTCTTCAGGTAATGTTCTCTTTGCTGGTGAGTCGCAAGCTTGGCTTTAGGTATCCGGTTGTAGTGGACGTCGAGGGATACAAGAGCCGCCGCCAGGACAAGGTCGCCTCCATGGCTCAGTCTGCTGCCGAGCGTGCCATCCGCACTCATAAGAGTGTTTCGCTTCCGCCCATGAATGCCTACGAGCGCCGACTGGTTCACATTGCACTTCGTGGCAATGATGCCGTCGATACTCATTCTGAGGGTTCTGACCCTGATCGCCATGTGGTGATTGTTGCTCGATAATCTACTCGAGCTTATGCTAAGGGGACGTGGTTTCCACGTCCCCTTTTTTTGTCAAAAGTTCTCGATACACTAATTTTTGTCAGAAAGGAGCTTTCGTTGTTAGTACTTACTGATCAGCAAGCTGACGAGATGTTGAGTCGTCTAATTTCCTATTGCAAAGAGTATTCCTTGAGCGTAACTGATGTTGAGCTGAGGAAATGTATCCAGCATTTGGATTTGGTTCTGGAAACAAATAAGACAACGAATCTTACCCGTATCCTTAACGTAGAAGATGCTGCGGTACTTCATATCCTCGACTCACTTGTTTTGCTCCCCTATATCAATAAGGCTCCTGAGGGAGCTTTGCTCGATATGGGAACAGGTGCGGGCTTCCCTGGTATTCCGTTAACCATAACCGCGCATCGTAAAGCTACTTATATTGACTCTGTTGGCAAGAAGGTTGGTGCTGTTAATTCTTTTGTTCATGCTCTTGGATTGAAACGTGCTCATGCGGTTCATGATCGTCTTGAAGAATATGCTCGAAGCCATAAGAAGCAGTTCTCTGTTGTAACCGCCCGCGCACTGGCCCCTCTACCGATACTTGTTGAGTATGCGGCTCCGTACCTCAAGGATGGAGGGCTATTTGTTATCACCAAGGGCAATCCTTCGGATGAGGAGCTTGCTTCTGGCATGTCAGCCGCAAAGATTTGCGGCTTCACTTTGCTTCTGAATGACGCTATCGATTTGCCTGAGGGCCTGGGCCACAGGGAGTTTATTGTTCTTAAGAAGAGTCATCCAGCATCCGTTTCATTGCCTCGTGCAAATGGCATGGCAAAGAAGAATCCGCTTGCCTAGATGTTTCACGTGAAACATAATGGATACTAACAACTTGCAGTGTTTCACGTGAAACATGGCGGTTGATATCGAATCGGAATGTTTCACGTGAAACATCCTCCGTTTGACAGCTTTAATACACACCAGGAGGGACCGTGGGATTTCGCGACGTTAAGCGTTCTAAGAGCGCAAAAGACACGCGTATCATTGCAATCATCAATCAAAAAGGCGGCGTCGGCAAGTCAACGACGGCTGTAAACCTTGCAGCAGCACTGGGTGAGCAGGGTCGTAAGACGCTGATTGTCGATTTTGATCCGCAGGGAAACAGCACCAGTGGATTCGGAATTGAAAAAGAAGACCTTGATCACTGCATCTATGATGCATTGCTGAATGATGTGCCGGCAGAATCGCTTATCCTTGATACAAATTGCAAAAAGGTATTCGTAATTCCGGCAACAATTCAGCTTGCAGGCGCCGAAATTGAGCTTGTAAGCGCAATTGCTCGTGAAACCCGCCTCAAAGATTTGCTTGAGCCGATTCAGGACGAGTTCGATTTTATTTTCATTGACTGTCCTCCTTCGCTCGGCTTGCTTACCATCAACGCCTTGACCGCAGCAGACAGCGTTTTGATTCCGATCCAGTGCGAGTATTACGCACTCGAGGGCGTTACGAAGCTGCTTGAGTCAATGAAGATGGTCAAATCACGTCTGAACAAGGGTTTAGACACCTATGGTGTGCTTATGACCATGTATGACTCGCGTACTTCTCTGTCGAATCAGGTTGTTGAGGAGGTTCAATCGTACTTTGGTGACAAGGCGTTTAAGACGCTGATCCCCCGTACGGTCAAAATCTCCGAAGCTCCGTCTTTTGGAGAGCCGGTAATTACCTATGCACCTCAAAATAAGGGTGCAAAAGCATATATGAACCTTGCAAAAGAGGTGATCAAGCGTGCCTAGTGTAAAGAAACGTGGCGGATTGGGACGTGGACTCAATGCTTTGGTCTCAGAGGCCGAGTATGAGACCGGTGGTTCGGCTGTGTCGGCTTCAAATGCCGCATCTGAAACAAAGCTACCTATTGAGGATATCGTTCCCAACCCTAATCAGCCGAGAATTCACTTTAACGAAACTGAACTTCGCGAGTTGAGCGAGTCAATCCAAGAACATGGCGTTTTGCAGCCACTTTTGGTTCGCAAACATGGAAACGGCTATGAGATCATCGCTGGTGAGCGTCGTTACCAAGCGTCAAAGCTTGCAGGTCTTGAGGAGCTGCCTGTCATCATTAAAGATGTTAATGATGAAGAGATGCTTGCTCTTGCACTTATCGAAAACCTTCAGCGTTCTGATCTGAATCCTGTCGAAGAGGCTAAGGGCTATCGCCAGCTCATAGATGCCAGCGGTATGACCCAGGAGGCATTGTCAAAGGCTGTAAGCAAGTCACGCTCTGCAATTACAAACTCGCTACGCCTTCTTGATCTTCCCGAAGTTGTTCAGCAGATGATATTTGAGGGCAAACTTACTGCTGGTCATGCACGTGCGATTCTTGCAGTTCCCTATGAGGATGCTCGAATTCGACTTGCTGAGAAGGTTGTTGCAGAGGGCCTTTCCGTAAGAGCGACAGAAAATCTTGCTCCGTTGTTTTCTGCCGGAGAGACACCTAAGACTCCGAGGCCTGCAACGCCTCAGTCTTTTAAAAAGGCTGCCCGCGTGCTTCGTCAGGTTTTTAATACCAACGTGCGTGTGAAGAGCTCGCGAGGAAAGAATAAGATTGAGATTGAGTTTAAAGACGAGGAAGAGCTCTCTCGTATTCTTGGCGAAATGATTCAGTTTGATCAAGGAGGCCAAGATGAGGAATAGGATTTTAACTGCGATTGCATTGGCGACGACTGTCGCGGTTGGTGCCTTTGCTGGCTATAAGATCGCGACAGACGATGAGCTTCGAGGTCGTTTGCTTCGTAGCGCGCAAGATATTGTCGATACATCCAAGAAGAAAATGGATGTTATGACAGAAGATGTTACCATGCGCACTGCTCAGGTAACGAAGAATCCCAAGATTAATCAAGGTTGGGTTAGCAACCAATGGGAAAATGTAGGCTATTAGGTACCTAACAATTACTTAGCATATTTTGAGGGGTTCTTGTCTGATTCACGAGGCAAGGACCCCTTATTTTGGCCGTAAAAAATGGGACAGGTAGCAGCTGATTCAAAATTAAGGCCAATAAATGAAACGGCCCCGGTTGCATATCTTGCAACCGGGGCCGTTCGATGTTTCACATGAAACGTTTTGGGGTGCGACTCCCCTATGCGTGCTTCTGAACTTTGAAGCGCTGCTTCAGCTGTCCGCAAGCGGCGTCAATATCGTTACCACGGGAGTTACGAATCGTGGTCTCGATGCCACGAGACTCAAGGCGACGCTGAAGATCCTCAACCTTATGAATCGGCGATGGCTTGAGCGGGCTGCCCTCGATGTCGTTAAGCTGGATCAGGTTAACGTGGCACAACGTTCCTTCGCAGAAGTCGCAGAGCGCCTGCATCTCGGGATTCGTATCGTTGACGCCTTCGATCATGGCATACTCATAGGTCGGGCGGCGGCCAGTCTTCTCGGTGTAGAGCTGAAGCGCCTCGTGAAGGCGAAGCAGCGTGTACTTCTTAACGCCGGGCATGAGCTTGTTGCGCGTCGACTGGATGGCGGAATGCAGGGAAGCGGCAAGCGTGAACTGCTCGGGGATGTCGGCAAATTTGCGAATACCGGGAATAACGCCGCTGGTAGAGACGGTGAGATGACGAGCGCCGATACCGATGCCATCGGGGTCGTTGAGGATTCGCAGCGCCTTGAGAACCTCGTCGTAGTTGGCAAACGGCTCACCCTGGCCCATGAAGACAACGCTCGTGGCGCGCTCGCCAAAGTCGTTGGATACATGAAGTGCCTGGTCGACGATCTCTTGAGCGGTCAGCGAGCGCTTGAGGCCGTTGAGACCGGTAGCGCAAAAGGCGCAGCCCATGCCGCAGCCTGCCTGGGTGGAAACGCAGACGGAAAGCTTGTTACGACGGGGCATACCGACAGTCTCGACGGAAACGCCGTCGTGGTACTCGAGCAGATACTTACGAGAGCCATCTTTGGAAACCTGCTTGGTTAGTTCAGTCGGCGTGTCAAAGGCAAAAGCCTCTTTAAGCTGCTCGCGGAAAGCCTTGGGAAGGTTGGTCATATCGTCAAACGAACAAACGTTCTTCTCGAAGACCCATTCGATGAGCTGCTTCGCGCGGAAGGCGGGCTGGCCAAGTTCGGCCACGAGCTCGCGAATATCGTTTTGGCTCAAGTCGCGAATGTCCTGAGATTTAGTCCTGGGATTCATGGAAGCCTTTCGATTTTGGGGAAACGTAGAGGGTATCGCTACAATATGGTATCAGCTGCAGAAATTATAGAGGAGGAGTCTGCCCATGCCGGGTAAAAGCCTAGAGAACATGCACGTAGCGGTCTTGGCGGGCGGTCATTCCGCCGAGCGCGAGATCTCGCTCAATTCGGGAAAGAACGTTGTGGTGGCACTGAAGGAAGCCGGCTACACCTCGGTGGATCTGCTCGACACGGCCGCTGATGATTTTATGGTAACCATGGCGACCGGCGGCTTTGATGTGGCGTTTATCGCCATGCACGGTGCCGGCGGCGAGGATGGCGCCATGCAGGGTGCCATGGAGACCCTGGGTATCCCCTACACGGCCTCGGGCGTGCTTGCCAGCGCCTGCGGTGCCGACAAGGAAGTCTCTAAGCTCCTGTACGCCAAGGCGGGCATTCCCATTGCCCCCGGCCTTGCGCTCGAGGTGGGCGATGAAGTCGATATCGATCATATCGTCGAGGTCTGTGGCGAGCGCTGCTTTGTGAAGCCGGCCGTCAACGGTTCCAGCTATGGCATTTCCCTGGTCCATGAGCCCTCCGAGCTGCCCGCGGCAATCGCCAAGGCGTTTGAGTACGGCGACAAAGTGCTGGTCGAGAAGTGCATCGAGGGTACCGAGATCACCGTCGGCGTATACGGCGAAGATGACGTGCGCGCTCTGCCGATTGTCGAGATTCGTAAGCCCGAGGACTGCGAGTTCTACGATCTGGACGTGAAATATGTCGACCCTACGGACATCCATCGCATTCCGGCGCAGATTTCACCCGAGAACTACGCTCGTGCCCAGGAGCTTGCCTGTGCCGCTCACAAGGCCCTCGGGTGCCTGGGTATCTCGCGCAGCGACTTTATCGTGAGCGAGGACGGCCCCGTTATCCTCGAGACCAATACCATTCCCGGCATGACCGATACGTCGCTGTATCCGGATGAGATCCGCCACACCGACGACATGACGTTCCCGCAGGTCTGTGACAGTCTGATCCGTATGGGTCTTCGTCGAGCGGGCATTGCATGCTAATCGAGGACGCGGTTTCGTCAGGAACGCCGCAGTTTGTCATCGACTCCTATGCCACGCTAGCCGAACGCGCCAAAACGCAGTCCTTCGGCCTCATCGAGGAAGATGTGATTGTCCTCGATACCGAGACCACGGGTCTTTCGGTGCAGGACAACGAGCTGATCGAGATCTCGGCGGCCCGTCTTTCGGGCCGCGAGGTTATCGACCGCTTCGATACCTTCGTGCATCCCAAGCAGCTGATTCCTGCCGAGATTACCGAGCTCACGAGCATTACAAATGCCGATGTGGCAGATGCCCCGTCGGCCGTTGAGGCCGTCGCCGCCCTCGCCGATTTTGTCGGTGGTTGCCCGGTGATTGCACATAACGCCACGTTCGACCGCTCGTTTATCGAGTCGGTCAAAGGCGGCGTCAATGTGAGCGATATTTGGATCGATTCGCTGGCGCTGTCGCGAATCGCGCTTCCGCGCCTGGCCTCGCACAAGCTGTCTTTTATGGCCGATCTGTTTGGCTGTGACTCGGTATCACACCGTGCCAATGCCGACGTCGACGCCCTGTGTGGCGTATGGCGCGTGTTGCTTGTGGCACTCACCGACTTGCCCCAGGGCCTCATGGCGCGCCTAGCCGACATGCATCCGGATGTGCCTTGGTCCTATCGTCCTATCTTCTCATTCTTGGCAGGGCAGAACCCTGGTTCTATCTTCTCTCTCAGCGCCGCTCGTGCTGACGTTCTCAAGGCCGATCGCGCCGACGATCGGGTGGACGCCGACGAACTGCCGGTCCTCAAGATGCCGAGTCGTGAGGAGATTGAGGCAGACTATGCGCCAGGTGGCCTGGTCAATCGCATGTATCCCACTTACGAGCCGCGTGATGAGCAGATCGCGATGGCGCTCGAGGTCCGCGATGCGCTGGTCACGGGCACTCATCGTGTAATTGAGGCGGGTACGGGCGTCGGCAAATCGATGGCCTATCTGGTGCCTTTTGCCGAGGCGGCACGCCGTAACAACATCACGGTTGGTATTGCGACCAAATCGAACAATCTTGCAGACCAGCTCATGTACCATGAGCTGCCAAAACTTGCCGAGCAACTGGACGGTGGTCTGTCATTTTGCGCTCTCAAGGGCTATGACCACTATCCGTGCCTGCGCAAGCTTGAGCGCATGAGCCGAGGCCAGGTCGAGATTACCACCAAGCGCGATCCGGCGGACACGCTCACGGCGGTCGCGGTCATTATGGCGTACGTCTGCCAATCAGCCGATGGCGACCTCGACTCGCTTGGCATTCGGTGGCGCAGCGTCAACCGCCCCGACTTTACGACGGCCTCGCGCGAGTGTGCTCGCCGCCTCTGCCCGTTTTTCCCTGATAAATGTTTGGTCCACGGCGCTCGCCGTCGTGCGGCGCATGCCGATGTGGTGGTCACCAACCATTCCCTGCTGTTCCGCAATGTTGCGGCCGAGGGCAGGATTTTGCCTCCGATTCGTCATTGGGTAATCGACGAGGCTCATTCTATCGAGCGCGAGGCGCGCCGTCAGTGGGCGCGCGTGGTGTCGGCGGACGAATCACGCGTTCTGTTTGAGCGCCTGGGTGGCTCGAGCACCGGTGCGCTAAGCCAGGTCTCCCGTGATTTGGCAACCTCCGAGGGCTCTACGCTCTATTTGGGCCTTACTGCCAAGGCGACGTCGACGGTTGCGCGCGCGAGCATGGCAATCGCCGACGTGTTCGATGGCGTTCGCGAGCTCGGCCGCCGTGCCCGTGGGGGTTATGACAATGCCAATCTATGGATTGGCCCCGAGCTGCGCGAATCTGACGACTGGCATGATTTCTTACCGTCGGCCTACACTGCCATCGACGCATTGGAACAAGCTGACAAGAGCGTCGACGCGCTGGTGCAAGCCGTCGCCGCCGACAAGCCCGAGGTTGTTGTCGA
Source organism: uncultured bacterium (assembly GCA_905214425.1). Lineage (GTDB taxonomy): Bacteria > Actinomycetota > Coriobacteriia > Coriobacteriales > Coriobacteriaceae > Collinsella. The sequence goes on along the minus strand of CAJMLY010000019.1, from coordinate 17,564 downwards.
CCTGGGTGATATTTCGCGCCGCCTGCACGAGCTGGCCGAGAACCTCAAACTCATCATTGACGGCACCGATGAACACTACGTGTATTCGCTGCAGGTCAATCGCAGGCTGCGTGCCGGCGGAGAGTCAATGACCGCAGAGCGCATCGACATTGGCGAGGCCTTGGCAACCGAGTGGCTGCCCGAGGTTCACACGGCTATCTTTGCCTCGGCGACCATGACGGTGTCCAAAAGCTTTGAACACTTTAACCACGCGGTCGGTCTCGATCGCATCGGTGCTTCAACATCCTCGTCGCTGCACTTGGACTCGAGCTACGACTTCGATTCGAACATGGCTGTAGTCGTTGCGGGCGATATCCCCGATCCGCGCGATCGTGAGAGCTATCTTACGGCGCTCGAGCGCGTGCTGGTCGACGCCCATCTTGCCATGGGCGGATCGGTGCTCACGCTGTTCACCAATCGGCGCGACATGGAAGACCTGTACGCCCGCGTTGAGCCCAAGATGGCCCGTGCGGGTCTGGAGCTCAACTGCCAGCAGCGCAACTCATCTCCTCGTCGCCTGCGCGACCGGTTTATCAACGAGCCGACCTCGTCGCTTTTTGCTCTTAAGGCCTTTTGGGAGGGATTCGACGCCAGCGGCGAGACGCTGCGCTGCGTCATCATTCCCAAGCTGCCGTTCTCGAGCCCCACGGACCCGCTCTCGTGCGAGCGCAACCTGCGCGAAGACCGCGCTTGGGCGCGCTATTCGCTGCCCGAGGCGGTGCTCGAGGTCAAGCAGGCGGCCGGCCGCCTTATCCGCTCGTCGACCGATTGCGGCGTGCTGATTCTGGCCGACCCGCGCCTGGTGACGAAGGGCTACGGAAAGAAGTTCTTAACGTCGCTACCCACGAGCTCCTACCAGCGCATCGAATCGGCGCAGATCGGGCACTATCTGCAACTGTGGCGCGCACGCCACGAGCGGCGGCGTTAAAGCGGACAGACGAGGGTTTTTGCCATATCGCACAGACGCTTTGACAGGGCGGGGTCATCCAAGATGTGGATGGCTCCGCCCGCTGCGATTATCTGGCTCAGTAGCCAACGCTCGGAGCCGTAATGCACGGTTACCGTTGCCATGTCTGCTCCGCTGCGCTCGATTAGGGTGATGCCGGCCCAGTCCAGATGCTCCGCCATATCGAATGGCATCAAGAGTTTTGCACTACGCTGCGTCCGGGCAAGGGAATCGTGGAGGGATGCGACGTCCGGTGCGTGAGGCACGACGGAGTCTTCCGTCAAGGCGAGTCCCTCGATTTTATCCATGCGATAGGTGCGCTGCTCATCGACTGCGATGTCCCAGGCAATCAGGTATGTTTGGTCGCCGTTTGCCGTAATGCGCAAGGGGTCGACCAGACGCTCGCGTGGCCGTGCATCGTCCATCGAGCGATACGAGATGCGGCAGCGAACGCCGTCCTGAATGGCGCAGCTCAGCTGCTGCCAGTGCGATCCGTGGTTGACGGTGTCAAAGACGCGCTGGTTATAGCCAAGCTCTTCGGGTAGAAGGGCATGTCGAATCCGAGCTGCCGTCTGCGGCTCGATCCCCAACGATTCAAGTTCATGGTTGAGCACAGCGCCCTCGGCGGCACTCAGGCGCAACGGTAGCACACGCCCGGCGTCACCGGTGAGGACCACACGCTCGCCGCGGCATTCGCAGATGATGCGCGCGCCCGATTCTCGGTCCGCGAGCGTCGAGACGATCTCGAGAATCTCGTCGAGCGATACCCCTGTGATGTCAAAGCGACTGCAAATCTCGGTTCGTGTCATGCCGCTCTCGCCGGCGGCGTAGAGGGCCTCCATGATGTCGATGGCGCGCGAGAGTCTCTGCTCGCTGGTGAGTTTACGCACGGGCATACTCGTGCACCGTCCTTTCGATGAGGTGGTTCCACGCCTGCTTGAGCGATTTGGGGGCCATGGGCCTCATGCCGTCCATGGCGTGGGCCATGCAAAATGAGGCGGCGGCTTCAAGATCGCGCACGTCAACGGTCCAGGCCCATCCCACATCGGTGTGTGCGAGCTCACCTCGCCCGCGCGTGAGGCCGTTGATCATATCGATCTGTGTCTGAGGGGCGAACGAGAACGTGGCTGCAACGGGCGGTCGGTCGGCGAAATCGAATTCAAAGAACAGATAGTCGTTGAGATTGAAGTCCGCGGGGATGACGTAGGCCTTCGAAGGACGCCAAGCGCGAACGATACGGTCGCAGCGGAATGTCCTGATGTCGCCGGTGACGTTGTCGAGGCCGCAGAAATACGCCACGCCCTCGCGCTCGAACATGCCGTAGACGCGGACGGTACGCTCTTTCTGCTCGCCGCGTCCGTTCTGATATAAAAATCGCAGCGCACAACGCTCGGCAAAGGCGCTCCAAACCGCATCGACGGTGGGAGAGCGGCTGATCGGCGCCTCGTCTACCGTCGTCCTGCCGGTGAGATAGGCAATCTTGGAGCGAATATCGGCAAGCGGTGCGGCAAAAGTGGATGAGCCGGCCGCTAGTGTCTGGTCGATGGCGTTGAGCAGGATATCGGCGTCGTCTGCGGTGATGAGGCCGCCTGCCGCAAACGTGTGCTCGCGGTCGATTGTCCACGAGCTTTCCTCGGTCTCCTGCGCGCCGGTGGGGCGAACCTCCTTGATTAAGATGCCGCGTTCGAGCAGCTTGTCACGATCGCGTCGAAACTTGCGCTTATCCGAGTCGATATTGCCCGAGCCATATCCCAGGTCAGAATCCAAGACGATCTGCTCGGTCGTCAGCGGTTCGGGGGAGCTATTGAGCACAAAGAAAAGATTGAGGATGCGCTGAGCCGTTTTATCGAAACTGGGCTCCGACTTTCCCTTTTTAATTGTCTCGGTCGTGTCGCTTGCCGTCATAGAGTCCTCGCATGAGAAGGTGGTTTGCTGCCATGATTTTAGTCCGATATGGAGATTAGGCTATATCCTTGTCCGCTCGGGGCGTTAAGATAGCCCGAATTCGGTCGTTTGCGCTCGCTCGGGGTATACTTTCGACTATATACGGTTCTAATGTGCATGCATTGGGCCTATTTGTCGGATTATGGATGTGGAGCGCACATGGCGAACACCCAGAACTATATTAACCACCTGCTGCAGAACACCGGCATTACGCCGGCATGCAGCGAAGAAGAGCGCTTGGCTGCCGAAGATATCGCTCAGATCTTCCGCAACCACGGCTTTGACCCCGAGGTTCAGGAGTTCAATGCCCCGGCGCCCAGTAGGTTGGCATTTGCCGTTACCGGTATTCTTGCGTTTGCCGGCGCCCTGCTGATGGGCATCGGCGGCGGTATCGGCTTGGTCGGCACCTTGCTGGCCGTTGTCGGTGCCGTGCTCTACGTGCTCGAGCGCACAGGGCATCCCGTGGTTTCGCGCCTGGGCAAGACGGGCGTGAGCCAAAATGTCATCGCCTACCACAAGGCCTCGGGCCCGCTCGCGTCTCCGCGCAACCGCCCGGTGGTCGTTGTCGCACACTACGACTCTCCCCGTGCTGAGCTGCTCGCCCGCGAGCCCTATGCTTCGTATCGTGCGCTCATCGCCAAGCTGTTGCCCGTTGCCACGGTTGCCCCCGCTGCCGTTGCCATCCTGCGCATCCTGCCGCTCCCCGGCGCGCTCAAGGTTCTGCTGTGGATTGTCGCGATCCTCGCTTCCCTCGTTGCGCTTGCCAACGCGGCAAACATCATCTCTAACCGCCACATTCTTCCCTATACGTCCGGCGCGGTGTGCAACAAGTCTTCTGTCGCCGCTATGCTCGGCGTTATGGACAACGTTGCTCCCTTCCAGGGCGAAAACGAGTTTCCCGACGATGTTCCGTTCGATACCTATTTTGGGGAGCAGAAGCGTCGTGCCGAGGAAATGGCGCGCGCGGCGGCGGAATATGCCGCGGCCCAGCAGCAAAACGACTACGGCAACACCATCGAGTATGAAGAGCCTACCTACGCCGAGGACGAATTCGGTCAGCCGATTGCTCCCGACGCTCAGACCGAGCCCGAACAGGGTGAGGCTTTCGACGAGCAGATCGAGGGCTTTGAGGGTGCATCTGCCGACGAGACGCTGATCGGCGCTATCGTGCCCGAGGATCAGAATCAGGCTGTCCAGGCCGAAGAGTTCAATGACGAGGTTCCCGCTGCCGAGTCGGCGGAGGAACCTGCCGCGGTCGAGCCCGAGCCCAAGCTCTATCGCAACGCCGCCGGCAACATCCGCTTTGGTTCGGATGCCATCCGTGCGCTCGGAATGCTTCCCGAGTCCTGCACGCTCGATTACGAGGAGGGCGAGGAGCCGACGTTTGAGCCCGAGCCTGCGCCCGTTGTCACTGTGGATGATGAGTCTGCCGCGGTTACCGCTGCCGTTGCCGAGCCCGAGGCGGTGTCCGCGATCGATCCCGCGGCAGGACTGGACATTTTGGCTCCCGCCGCGCCGGCACAAGACGTTGCGGACGAGTCTGACGACGATTACGTTGAACAGCCGAGGCGCGTGTCTTACGAGAGCGATACTGATTTCTCGGCCGAGATTCCCGCGGCAACGCCCCATGCCGATATTGCATCCGCGTTCTCTTCGATTGGCGCCAGCGCTTCCAACTTCTTTAAGGGTGCGCTTGCAAAGGGCAAGAAATTTGTCGACGATTTCGAGGAGAAGCGCGCTGCCGCACGCGAGGCTGCCGAGCAGGAGGCTATCGCTCAGCAGCAGGCAGCCGAGGCGGCACGTGAGCTCGCGGCGCAAGAGTTCGAGCAGAACGAGGCTGTGCAGTCCGTGCCCGTCGACGCCGCCGAAGCTACAACGTCCTTTGAGTCCCAGCAACCGACGTCCGCGGATGTTGTTGAGGCGACGACGTCTTTCGAGGCTCAGCAGCACGTCGATAGCACCATGTCGTTTGATGCCGCGAAGTTCGATTCCACGATAACGTTTGAAAAGCAGGGCACCGCGATTGCCGAGTCCCTTCCTGTTTCCGATGAACAGGGCGACGCGGTGGACGATGACGAGCCCATTGATGCTGCCGAGGACGAGCCCGTCGAGGCCAACTCTGGCGAAGAGCAATACGCGGCAGCCGATCAAGGTGATTCGACCGAGGCCGAGCAGGAGGAAGTGTCTGTGGTTTCTGAGACTCTCGAAACGGATGAGTCGAGGCCTTACTCCACGCAGATTTTCACCATGCCGACCCCGAGTGGTTCCGGTGCCACGGTTGCCGATGTCGCTCCCACCCAGGACGAAACGGTCGATTCCCTTATGGCCCAGATTTCCTCCCAGGCATCGCCGCGTCCGCAGATGAATGTTCCCGATCCGGCGTCGGCACCGTCGCCTGCACCTTCCTCGTCTCCGCTGGCTTCGGTCCCCGATCCGTCGCTGCCGTCTATGAAGCAGGCAAACGTTGCGTCTCGCACGTCGCTGTTCGACCTTCCCGATCCCTCTGCCCAGGTCAACGACCCCTTTGCTACCGCCCAAGGTCCCGAACCCACATTGGCACCCGTTGCGCCTCCTATGCCCGTTGCGTCGGCCGCGCAGCCGATTGAGACCATTTCGGCTCCCGCCCCGGCGGCACCCAAGTCTCGTAAGCGCGGCCTGGGTGGCCTGTTCGGCCGTAAAAAGAAAAACGAGCAGGACAGCATGAGTGACTGGCTGGGCGTCGAAGACGATTACGATGCCAAGAAGTCCGGTCGCGGTATCGGTTCGTGGGATAACTTCGAGGACGATAACGATGGCTGGAAGGGTGGCGCTACGTCTTCCGATGGCGCTTCTTCCGAAGATATGCTCGCGGCTGTCGCCTCTATGGGCGATGATGAGCTACTCGGTCACGATATCTGGTTTGTGGCAACGGGCGCCTCGGATTGTGATGGCGCCGGCATGAAGGCCTTCTTGGCTTCGCATCGCGATAAGCTCCGCGGCGTATTCTTTATCAATCTTGAATCCGTCGGCGCCGGTAGGCTTTCGGTTGTGACGGTCGAGGGCGAACAACAACTGCTCAAGGGCGATCGCCGCATCATGAACCTGGTCAGCAAGGTCTGCAAGTCGTTCCATGTCGATTGTGGCGCGCTCGAGATGCCCTATGCCAAGACCGATGCCTATGCCGCGCTCGAGGCGAGCCGCCGAGCCCTCACCATCGCCGGCGTGGACGGCACGCGTCTGGCTTGCGCTCGTACCGAGGACGACCTGCCCCACAATGTCAACCCGACGAACATTGCTACGGTATCCGAGGTCGTGACCGAGGTTATCCGCCGTTCGTAGACGGAGCTCTAAGGAGTCAACGTGTTTTCGTATATTAAGCGCCATTGGCCTGTCTACGTGATTTTGACCTTGATTGCCATTGCGTTAGGATTTGGGGCTGCCTACATCGTGGGTGCGAAGGGCTCGACCCCCGCCTCCGCAATCAGCGAAGAGGTGGAGCAAGAACAGAGCACGGGTGCCGATGGGATTCCTGAGTCCGAGCAGGCAATCGTTGATGGTGGATCTTCGTCTGCAGAGTAGATACGGCGATTTAAATGATTGAAAGCGGGCGAGCCGGGGGACTGGCTCGCCCGCTTTTTCATCGTGCTAGCGGTTCTTTGGGATCGACCTAAGGCGAGCGAACCATAGGGCTGCGGCACCCGAGGTCAGGAGCGCGGTGATGCAAGCGGCGATGGGAACTGATCCTGTTGCCGGTAGGTCCTGCGGTAGGGTACAGCGTTGAATGACGCTGTCCTCGTCATGTGACTCAAGTTTATCGCCGCCACCGTTGCGGCAAAGATCGACGCGCGCGCTGTTGGTGAGTGCGGTTTGGGGCGTATAAGCCGACGTTGCCTGCATATGTACGACTGCGCCCCGAGCGTCTGCACCAAGGATTGCTTTGGCATCGTCAAGGTCGTCGTGCTCATCTTTGAGATCATCGCGGGTCCAAGAATCCGCATCGCTTCGAGTCGTAAAGTTGGCGGCTACCGCACCGTATTCAATTCGAATGCCCGTTACGACGGTATTGGACGCAAGGTCGAGTTCTTTCGCCTCGAGTGTGGTGGATTCCGTGGTCGAGACATCCGCCTTCCAGAGGTGCCAGCCGTCGTAATCGACGAGGCGGCAATCCTCACCCAGACTCTCCCTTACTTCGTCGGACTCAAGCCAAGGGTTTTCGTGCCCATCGTCAAGTGTCGCGTTTGCCGGCTCATCGACGTCTGTCGAGTCCAACGGCGTCGTGCGATACCATACGTTGCACAGACCATTGAGGTCGCCGATGGCGACGGGGGTTTCGATTGAGATGAATCTCGCTGTGCCGTCTTTGGCGCACTCAAGATCATCGGTAATCGTAAACTCATCAACCCAAGTAGCGGAATCGTTTCGAGCATCGATGGTATAGGAGAAAAGCCCATCACTATTGGTTTGCGTCGTGGCGCGGTTTTTACCATCGCCGTTAGCCAACAGGCCCTTTTCGATAGGTTGGACAAGTTCCTGACACTTGTCGACCTGTCCCTTGATCTCGATGGGCGCATCCTTCATCGCGACGGGTTGCACTTCTCCCGTATCCTTTATTTCAAACGTTATCTCCTCGGCAAGGTCATAGGTCCGCGGAGACATCATTTCGCGCAACGAGTAGGTGCCGGGTACAAGATGTTCGACGCGGTGCGGCTTGTCGGATGAGGTCCAGGAGTCTATTTCGGTTTTATCGGGACCATATAAGGTGAGCTGTGCGCCTTCCACTTCCTGCTCGCCGCTTGCATCGACCTTGGAGATATCTACCTTGGTGTAATCGTCGGATACGTTAAGCCGTGCTTCTACAACGGGTGTTTTCTGGTCGGCATAAGTAAGGTCGACAATATGGGATGTCCGATCGAGTAAGAAGCCTGCCGGCGCTTGAGTCTCGACAACCTCGTAGCGTGCGGTGCCAGATCCCAGCGGGAGGTCGTCCGCGCGTGCTTCTCCAGTTTCATCCGTCGTGACGGCAGCGACAGTCTCACCGTCGAGCGCGGCAATGCTACCGTCGGGGCGCACGATATCACCCGAGGCACGGATCTCAAAGACGGCGCCCGCGAGGCTGCTGCCGTCTACGGCATCGGTTTTAACGATCCTGATGCTTCCCGTCGCGGCGTGGTCATAATACGAGGCGATTGCAACGGGCGTTAGGTTCATGTCGGCGGGTATGTTTACCTCGATCTCTTTGCCGACAAGATAGGGCTCTTTGGCCGAGGTCTCGCGTGCATAATAGGTGCCCGGCACGAGCGATTCGGGCAGTGTGACGGTCCCGGTCGCGTCAGTCGTAAAGGTGTCCATTACGTTATGTGCTGGATACCAGCAAGTTTGTGAGACAGGTTCGTGATTGCTGTCTAGGAGTTGGAAGGTGAATCCGGCTAGTGGAACAGAAGCGCCTGTTTGGGCATCGCGTTTTACAATCTGGAGATGCGTCGACAGCGCGTGGTTGTCCACGATATATTGAAGCTCGGCGCCGTTGGAAATCTGATTGGCCCCGACGGTCCATTCCCCTGCACGCTTAAAACCCTCGGGGACGGTTTCCGGAACCTCGCGAATCGTGTAGCCGGCACGGTCGTATGGGACAGCTCCGTGGACACCGGCGGGTCGCTTGCCTGTGCCGAACCATGCTTCGGGCTGATCTTTGGTGGAGGCAAAGCCATAGATGTTTGTGGTCAGTGTGCCAACAACCTGCTGAGAGCTGTTGCTGACAACCTCAAAGACAACACCACCCGCCGGTTGCTCCAGGCCGGATTGGTCGCTATTGCCGTAATCCTTGAATTTGGAAATCTCAAGGTCAAACGCAATGGGGATATCGGAAATGCGAGATTCGATCTCGACTACGCCTGAATCGCCGAGCTGGTCGGCTCCAACGGTATAGGTCCAGCTGTCGTTGGATGGCAGGTAGCCCTCGGGGGCTTTTGATTCGTAGATGGTAAAGGTTCCTAAGGGGACATCGACGAGGGTAGCCCGACCGCTTTCGTCGGTCGTGAGGATTTGCGCCCATCCAGGGGTTGATTGCGACACACACGTGAACTCTGCTCCTGCGAGTGAAGATCCCACCTGGGGGCCGGCATTCGTCGCGGCATCGAGTTTTACGATACGCAGGTTGATGGTGCCGGGCTGTTCATCAATGGCGACCTGTCCACCGTCATTCCCCGTGGTAAAGGCGATGTGATCACGACGGGGGACATAGCCGGCCGGTGCCTTCGTTTCAACTAGGTAGTATGCCGTGTTGGGCAGAAGTGTTGCTTGCGCTCGACCGTTGCTGTCCATCTTGATGGTGCCGACATGCGCGCCGCTGGCGCTCTCAAAAATATCGAATGTTGCCCCGTCAAACTGATAAGTATTGTTTCCGCTGGTAATGGCGGCGTTTGCAGACTGTTTTTTGAAGGAAGCAGAGACCGCCGGCAGTACATAGAGCATGTCCTGACGTTTGCTGCCGCCCGATACGGCTCCTAGATAGCGTCGCGCGCGGTGCGGAGCGGCTTTGATGCTTCCTGATTTTGCGCTGCCGTGGAGCCACCGCGCCGCCGCCACGACTTCATTGTCAGTGGTAAAGTGCCCACTCTTGGTTTTGCCCTGAGCGGTCGTGTAGGAGTAGGTGCCGTCGACATGGGTAGTGCCGTTGAGCATCCATACGGCAAGCTGGGTCGCGGCGCGGGCGCGATCGGGTGAAAGATGGTAACCGCCAAACGACGTGGCGGTAGGATATCCGTGACAAACGATTGCCGCGAACTCGTCGTCGAGCCACACCCAGCCTTGATCAAAGTTGAGCCATGGGCCGCCCGGCTTGGTGGGGCCGGGGCGCTCCTGGTTCATGCAGTAGGCAACCGAGGCGTCTTGAGCTTCATACTTGCCGATGAAGAAGGGCCCACAATCATCGCTAATAGTGCGGAAGCCGAGCTGATCGTAGCCATCGACGGCAAATGCGGCTCCCGGTGTCAGGCAGCCGAAAAGCAGGAAGAGGAGCAGGAGCAGCGGACCTGTTGCGATTGCGCTGTGGACAGAGTGCGTGGGTGCGTTGGACATGGCTGCTCCTTATCCCTCGTGCGCCGCATGGGGAGGTTGCGACGCGTAGGATGAGGCTACCCCCGAGGCTCATGCGGGTAAGTACCGGAGCCTGACCAAAAGCTTGCCCGATTTCTGACAAATCGAGCTCAAATACAACAATCAGATAAAAGTGCAGGTAGAAGATGGTAAGAAAAGAAAGACAAAGGTCCTCGTCTCCACAATTGACGCGATTTTCAAACGAATCTCCACAGCTAAAACAAGCATCGCCACCCTTGTATCGAACAAGACAACCGCGTTATACTAGCCAACACACAAGCGGGCATCGCCAAGTGGTAAGGCATCAGCTTCCCAAGCTGACACTCGCGGGTTCGAGTCCCGTTGCCCGCTCCAGCTAGAAGCACAAGCACGGCACCATTACGGTGCCGTGCTTTTTTCAATAAAGCGCCGGGACTCGAACCCGACAGGGTGCGAGCGTAAAGCAAACGCGAAGCGTTTGTAGCGAGCAGGCGAAGGCGCCGACAGGCGCCTGAAGCCGGTGCGGATTTGCGAAGCAAATACGCGGATGTCCCGCTGCCCGCTCCATCGAGTGCGGGAGACATGGGGACGGCCAATTCAACAAAGTCTTCCCCCGCGGCTTCGTGAGGCTGAGGGGCTCGCCTGAAGCCGGTGCGGATTTGCGAAGCAAATGCGCGGACGTCCCGTTGCTCGCTCCAATTCCAAAATGTTAGGTTAATGCCTGCTGCCCATACTTGCACCTGCGCACGGTACAATGGTTGGGTTACGACCAACGTGCCAATAACCAAAAAGGAGCCGCTATGATCGATCGCTATACCCGCCCGGAGATGGGACACATCTTCTCCCTCGAGAACAAGTACGCCATTTGGCAGGAGATCGAGGTTCTGGCCTGCGAGGCCCAGGCGGAGCTCGGCAAGATCGGTATTTCCAAAGACGAGGCCCAGTGGATCCGCGACCATGCCAACTTTGAGAAGGCGAAGGTCGATGAGATCGAGGAAGTCACGCGCCACGACGTCATTGCCTTCCTGACCAACATGAAGGAGTACATCGATGCCGATGTTCCCGAGGGCGACCCCAAGCCCAGCCGCTGGGTTCACTATGGCATGACCAGCTCCGATCTGGGCGACACGGCCCTGTGCTACCAGCTCACCCAGGCCTGCGACCTGATCATCGAGGACGTCAAAAAACTCGGCGAGATCTGCAAGCGTCGCGCCTTTGAGGAGCGCAACACGCTCTGCGCCGGCCGTACTCATGGCATCCATGCCGAGCCGATGACCTTCGGCATGAAGTTTGGCTCTTGGGCCTGGGAGCTCAAGCGCGATCTGGACCGTCTTGAGGATGCCCGCAAGAACGTTGCCTTTGGTGCCATCTCGGGCGCTGTCGGCACGTACAGCTCCATCGAGCCGTTTGTCGAGGAATATGTCTGCGAGCACCTGGGCCTGGTTCACGACCCGCTGTCCACGCAGGTTATTAGCCGCGATCATCACGCCTACCTCGCCGGCGTTCTTGCCACCACCGCGGCCACCTGTGAGCGCATCGCTACCGAGGTTCGCAATCTGCAGAAGACCGATACACTCGAGGCCGAGGAACCGTTCCGTAAGGGTCAAAAGGGCAGCTCCGCCATGCCGCACAAGCGCAACCCCATCACCATGGAGAAGGTCTGCGGCCTGTCGCGCGTCGTGAAGGCCAACGCGCAGGTTGCCTTCGACAACGTCGCCCTGTGGCACGAGCGTGACATTTCGCACTCCTCTGCCGAGCGCGTCGCCCAGGCCGACAGCTTCATCGCCCTCGACCACATGTTCCAGTGCCTCATCCGCGTTATCGACGGCCTGCAGCTGTATCCCGCTCGCATGATGGCCAACCTCAACAAGACACGCGGCCTCATCTTCTCCTCCAAGGTCCTGCTCGCCCTCGTCGACACGGGCATCACCCGCGAGGACGCGTACGCCATTGTGCAGGAGAACGCCATGGCAACCTGGCACGAGGTACAGGATTGTGTCTCCGGCCCTACCTTTAAGGAGCGTCTCGAGGCCGATCCGCGCTGCACCGTCAGCCAGGAGAAACTCGACGAGATCTTTGATCCGTGGGACTTCCTCACCCGTATCGACACGGTCTTCGATCGCCTGGAGCAGCTGAGCTTCGAGTAGGTTCGGGCATAACGTTAGCTTTTTAGGGCGCTTTGCTGGTAATGTGTGTTGCCGGCAAAGCGCCTCGTTGCATTTAGGGAAAGACGGGGATAATGGTCGTCTCGAATAACATTCTGAGAGGGGATCGCATGATTTCGTTTGATTACAAGCCTCAGGGCGTGTGTGCTCGCAATATTCACCTTGATCTTTCCGATGACGGCAACAAGGTGATGGGCGTTGAGTTTACCGGCGGCTGCGACGGCAATCTCAAGGCTATCTCCAAGCTGGTCGAGGGCGCTCCTGCCGATCGCGTAATCGAGGTTCTCGCCGGTAATACCTGCGGTATGAAAAAGACCTCCTGCGCCGACCAGCTTACACGCGCTATCGAGGCCGCTCGCACCGAGATCGCCTAATGGGTATCGCCGATCACATCAAGAACGGAATATCGCGTCGCGGCTTTGTACTCGGTGGGGCTGCCGCGGGCGCTGCCACGGTGCTTGCCGGATGCTCGAAAAAAACGGGCACCAGCGATGATGCCGCCGGCGAGCCGCAGGTTATCAAGGATGATTCCAAAATCATCTCGATTACGGATGAGTACGAGGCAGTCGACATCGATCTTGAGCCGGCGGCGTCATGGACGCTGCCTCTGGGTACGCTGCTGTACTACTGCGACGGCGATTACGCCGCGGCGATGATGGCGCCCGCATCGGCACTGCACGCCAACACACTCGGTGTGCTCAACCTGGGCGATGGCTCGCTTACCACATTAATCGAGGATCCTATCGAGGGCACGGGATATGCATTCTACGATGTCCGTGCCGGTGACGGCGTATTCGCGTGGGTTGAGATGAACTTTGCCAATTCATCGTGGAAGCTCTACGCTCAAAATCTGTCGGGCGCTTCGCTCTCTGGCGACGTGGTTGAGCTCGATCGAGGTGGCAAGGACTATGATCCGCCCCTGTTTACGGCGTTCGGGTCATCGGTCATCTGGTATAAAATGCCTTCGGCAGGCGGCAATAAAACGAGTAGCGATTCGTTTTGCTATCGTCGCTCGCTTGATGAATCCAAGGCCGGGGTAATTTGGAAATCGACGGGCCGCTTTGCATCGGCCCCGCGCGCGTGCGACGGCATTTTGACCATCTCGCCGCGTGTCCGCAACGACGAAGGCGTCTACTACGGCATAACGGCAATCGATCTGACCGACGGCAACAACACCAAACGTGCCCAGCTAGTTCTTCCCTCGTCAGTCTCGCCTTTCGAGGCCGTATACATGGGCGATACCTTCGTGTTTTCTATCGAGGCGACCTATAGTGGCGTGGGCAGCCTGGGCAACATGGGCACGTATATCGGTAATGAGGGAGGGCCGTATCTCTTCCTGTCCCGCGAGCCGCTCGCATGTGCGGCTGGCAAGAAGAATAAATACCTTGTTAAGGTACAGGCGTCGCATTTCCTGATCGACACCTCTGCCAAGACCTATGGCTCGCTGCTGTCGCCCGACCGCGCTTTAGAGTATGGCGATTATCCAGCTACGGCGGGAAAGTCGGACTCATTTCTTACGTACGCCACGGTACGCAACAGCCAGGGTATACCCGAGACGGTCACTGCACGCCTATTCTCTCTTTAAGCTTAGAGGGGTTAAAAAGGCGCCAACAGGGGAATAAACGCGTTGTAATTGTGAGTACCGCCCGCCGAGCTGCCGCGTCATAGCGGCATCCGGCGGGCTCAGGTGCGTTAAAATGGGCTTGTTCTTAGCTAATTGAGACAGGGGGGCCGTGTTATGGCTTCAGATGCAAAAAAGATTCTGCTGGTCGAGGATGAGAAGGCAATCCGTGACGCCGTCGCTGCCTATCTCGAGCGCGAAGGCTACTGGGTTGTGGGCGTCGGCGACGGCCAGTCCGCGATCGAGGAGTTCGAGAAGCATCAGTTCGACCTGGTCGTGCTCGACCTTATGCTCCCCAAGATCCCCGGCGAGCGCGTTTGCCGCACCATTCGCGATACCTCGGATGTTCCCATCATCATGCTGACTGCCAAGGGTGAGATCGAGGACCGTATTATCGGTCTTGAGCTCGGCGCCGACGACTATCTGATTAAGCCGTTCTCGCCGCGCGAGCTCGTCGCCCGCGTTCGCGCTCTGTTCCGCCGTGCCCATCAGGCCGACGAGCCCGCCGTCGAGGTACTCGACTTCGGCGATCTGGTCATCGATATCTCGGGCCACAAGATCTTGGTCGAGGGCAAGGAAGTCGACCTGACGGCTTCCGAGTTCAAGCTGCTCACCACGCTTGCCCGCCATCCCGGCCGTGTGTATAACCGCATGGAGCTGGTCGAGAAAGTGCTCGGGTATGACTTTGAGGGCTATGAGCGCACCATCGATAGCCACGTGAAGAATCTTCGCGCCAAGCTGGGCGATGATCCCAAGAAGCCCAAGTGGCTCTACACCGTCCATGGTGTCGGCTATCGCTTCGAGGCTCCGGCCAAGACCGATAAGTCGGACGAGAAATAGGGAAATCACATATGACACCTGCGCGCTTTGAAATCGGACAAAAGCACAAGCAGGAGAGCGAGGCGGGTTCCAAGGCTAGTTGGAACACGCCTCGTTCCGATTCACGGCCAACGATGAGCTATCCCTCGCGCATGGCACTTGCTTTTGCTCTGACATCGCTCATGACGGTATTGGTGCTGGTGGGCGTTGTCTCTGTTGTGTGGGGCACGGTCTTTTCGGATTACACACGCTCCAATATCGTCGAAATCGCAAATTCCGCTGCCGAGAAGTTGGCAACCTCATATGAGGAAAACGGCTCTTGGACCGCGGGAGAACTGCGCACGGTCGCAACGTCGAGTTTGGTTTCCGACGATCTGGGCATGCAGGTCGTCAATAAAAAGGGCGTGATCGTTTATGACGATTCCTGGCCCTCGGCAAGCGCCACCGCCGATGTACGCGAAAACCAGGCTACGACCGACGACACGAGCGGCAAGAGGGCATCGCATAGCCCGGTTTCGTCTGCTCCAACCGACTCCGATAGCGTTGCTGACGTCGAGATTGTAACGTCTTCCGGCGAGCATGTCGGTCAGGTAAAGCTGTGGGCCATCGGCTCCGACGCTCTGCTCACCAAGGCGGACTCTGCGTTTAGGGAGAAGACCTTTAACGCCATGGCCCTCGCCGCGGTTGTTGCAATCTGCATTTCGGTCGTTATCGGATCGCTCGTGTCGCGCATGCTCACCAAGCCGATTCATCGCATCACCAGTACCGCAAAGCAAATCCGTGACGGCGACCTGTCGGCTCGCACGGGACTGCGCGGTGATGACGAGATCGATCAGCTGGGTGAGACCTTCGATGAGATGGCCACTTCGCTCGAGAAGGATATGAAACACGAGAAGCGCCTGACCTCAGACGTTGCACACGAGCTTCGCACGCCGCTTATGGCCATGCTCGCAACGGTCGAGGCCATGCAGGATGGCGTGTATCCCACCGACGATGAGCATTTGGAGACCGTTGCTTCCGAGACGCGTCGCTTGGCTCGTCTGGTGCAGCAGATGCTCGACCTGTCGCGCATGGAAAACAGCGCGGCTCCGCTCAACCTTGAGCCGGTGGACATGGTTCCTTTCGTGCGTTCCATCGTCAATGCCCAGGAGCGCCTGTTTGTCGACCGCGATCTGCGCCTGCGTTTTGCGGACGAGACCCAGGGTCACGACGATGTCGTCGAGGCCGATCCCGACATGATCACGCAATGTGTTATCAACCTCATGAGCAACGCCATGCGCTACACCCCCGAGGGCGGTTGGGTCGTGGTGTCGGTGCTCAGTGACCGCAAGCACGTCAGCATTGCCGTTTCTGATACCGGTATCGGTATTGCCAAGGACGATCTGTCGCGTATCTTCGGACGATTTTGGCGCGCCGATGCCAGCCGCGCCCGCGAAGCTGGCGGCCTGGGCGTTGGCCTCGCCGTGACCAAGCAGATCGTCGAGCGTCACCATGGCTACATATCCGTGGAGTCGGAGCTTGGAAAGGGTACGACTTTTACAATTCATCTGCCCCGCGAGCACACGGCAGACGCGGCATCTACTACAATGGAGCACTAGCTTTTCGCTATTCGGTGAAGGAGGGGCCGCGTCCCTGCCGCTCCGAGTTTGCGAAAACATGCGGGAAAGAACCCGCATTTCTGTCGTATTTAGGTAAGGAGTGACTCACGTGACAACGATGGAGCGTCGTCCGGATTCCCGTGGCAAGGTTCGTGATATTTACGATGCCGGTGAAAACCTGCTGATGGTCGCCACCGACCGCATTTCTGCGTTCGACTTCATTCTTCCCGACGAGATTCCGTTTAAGGGAGAGGTACTCAATCGCATCTCGGCATTCTGGTTCGATAAGTTTGCCGACATCGTCCCCAACCATCTCGTTTCCATCGACCCGGCGGATTTCCCCGAGGAGTTTGCTGAGTATCGTGACTACCTCGCTGGCCGCGCCATGCTGGTTAAGAAGGCCCAGACGATTCCTATCGAGTGCATCGTCCGCGGCTATCTGACCGGTTCGGGCAAGAAGACCTACGACGAGAACGGCACCGTCTGCGGCATCCAGCTGCCTGAGGGCCTGACCGAGGCTTCCAAGCTTCCTGAGCCGCTGTTCACGCCGTCCACGAAGGCCGAGATCGGTGACCACGACGAGAACATCTCGTTCGAGCGTTGCTGCGAGATCGTGGGCGAGGACATCGCCACGCAGATTCGCGACCTTTCCCTCAAGATCTACAAGGCTGCCGCCGAGTACGCCGCGACCCGTGGCATCATCATTGCCGACACCAAGTTCGAGTTTGGTGTTATTGATGGCAAGGTCACGCTGATCGACGAGTGCCTCACGCCCGACTCCAGCCGTTTCTGGCCTGCTGCCAGCTACGAGGAGGGCAAGATCCAGCCTAGCTACGACAAGCAATTCGTCCGCAATTGGCTCAAGGCCAACTGGGATATGACGGGGGAGACCCCGCACCTGCCCGCCGAGGTCATCGATGGCACGTCCGAGCGCTATCGCGAGGCCTTCCAGATCATCACGGGCTCCCAGTTCACAAGCATGAAGGAGAACGCATAAGTGAGTACCCGTAGCGCCACGAACAAGCGCACGCAATCCCACGAGGTTACCGGGGTTGCGCGCAAGTCCGCCGCATCTGCTAAACCCGCCCGCCAGGCAGCGAGCTCCGTTCGCGTCGTGCCGGCTTCGTCTAAAGCTCGCCGCAAAGAGCTCGAGAAGGGTGAAAACCTGGAAGGCCTTTCCAAGGAGGAGAAGCGCGCCCGCAAGGCCAAACAGCGTGCTCACGAGGATCGTATCTACACGGTGTCGAATATCCTCCTCAAGCAGGACGAGGACTACACCAAGCGCCGTCGTATCTGGTGGGCCGTGCTCGCCATCGGCATGGTACTCGTCGTGGCAATCGGGGCTTCGCTCTACTTCGCTCCCGGCGGCACGGTGTCCA
>CAJMLY010000018.1 GCA_905214425.1 uncultured bacterium | reverse complement strand
AAAGCCTCCCATTTCTCATGTCCAAGAAATGGGAGGCAGTTCAGATGGAGATCGGGCTTTCGGGGCTCAGTTAAACCAAACCTGCGCAGTCAAACGACCAGCGCTTACATCTGCTCGGGAGCGGAGACACCAACGAGGGTGAGCACCAGGGCGAGCGTTACGCGGACGGCGTCGCAAGCGGCCAGACGGGCGCGCGAAAGCTCGGGGTCGACGGGACGGCCCTCGCTCGGCAGAACCTGGCAGGCAGCGTAGAAGCTGTGGAAGTCGCCGGCGAGCTCCTCGGCAAAGTGCGTCAGACGGAACGGAGCGCGGTCGCGAGCGCAGCTGGCGATGAGGTCGGTGAGCTCGTTGAGCTTACGCGAAAGGGCGAGCTCGGTCGGATCGGTCAGCAGCGAATAATCGACGTTCTCACCGATGGCCTTGGCGGCGACGGCCTTCAT
Source organism: uncultured bacterium (assembly GCA_905214425.1). Lineage (GTDB taxonomy): Bacteria > Actinomycetota > Coriobacteriia > Coriobacteriales > Coriobacteriaceae > Collinsella. The sequence goes on along the minus strand of CAJMLY010000018.1, from coordinate 41,523 downwards.
GCCCATCTCGTCAGCCTGCTCGGGCGTAACGTCGGCGGCACGGCGCAGAATGGAGCACACGCGAGCGTGAGCGTACTGCACGTAGTACACCGGGTTGGAGTTGTCGCGCTTCTTAACGGCCTCGATATCGAAGTCGACCATCTGGTTGGAGCTCTTGGAGATGAGCGTGTAGCGAGCGGCGTCGGAGCCGACCTCGTCGACGAGCTCCTGCAGGGTCACCATGGTACCCTTGCGCTTGGACATACGGACGGGCTTGCCGTTACGCAGCAGGTTGACGAGCTGGCCCAGCAGAACCTCGAACTTGCCGGGGTAACCCAAGGCATCGCAGACGCAGCGGACGCGCTCGATGTAGCCGTGGTGGTCGGCGCCCCAGATGTCGATGACGTGGTCAACGCGCTGGAACTTATCCCAGTGATAGGCAACGTCGGAAGCGAAGTAGGTGTACTCGCCGTCGGACTTGATCAGGACACGGTCCTTGTCGTCGCCCAGATCGGTGGAACGGAACCACAGAGCGCCGTCCTTGGTGTAGAGATAGCCCATCTTGTCGAGCTTCTCAAAAGCGCGGTCGACGGCGGAAGTGCCGGCGGTCTCGCCCTCGGTGTCCTTCACGTACAGCGAGCGCTCGGAGTACCAGCGGTCGAAGTCGCAGTTGACGGCGTGGCAGAGGTTGCGCATGTTGTCGACCATCTTCACGTAGCCGCGCTCACGGAAGCTCTCCATGCGCTCCTGCGGATCAGCCTCGACCCACTTATCGCCGTCGGTGCGCCAGAACTCGGCGGCCTCGTCGATGATGTAGTCGCCGCCGTAGGAGTCCTTGCCCAGGGTCTCGGCAAAGTTGTCCTGATACGGATGGGTCTCGGGATGCTCGTCGTTCTCGTCGGCAACAAAGGCGTCGCGGTCGGCGATCAGCAGCTTGTGAGCCTCGTCGATATCCACGCCCTGCTTGGCGATGATGTCGGCAAGCTGCATATAGCGCGTGCTGATGGAGTTGCCGAAGGTGTTCATCTGAGAGCCGTGGTCGTTGATGTAGAACTCACGCTGGATGTCGTAACCGGCGTGATCCATAACGCGGCAGAGCGAGTCGCCCAGCGCGGCCCAGCGGCCGTGGCCGATGTGCATGGGGCCGACGGGGTTGGCGGAAACGAACTCGACCTGGGTCTTCAGGCCACCACCGACGTTGGACTTAGCGAAGTCCATACCCTTCTCGCGAGCCTCGCCAAAGATGGCATTCTTGACGGCAACGGAGAGGTAGAAGTTGATGAAGCCGGGGCCTGCGATCTCGACCTTCTCGATCGCGGGGTCCTCGGGCATATGGGCAACGATGGCCTCGGCGATCTTGCGCGGGGCGCAGTGGGCCAGCTTGGCGGACTTCAGGGCCATGGTAGAGGTCCACTCGCCATGAGAAGTGTCAGCCGGTCGCTCGATAGCGCAATCGTCAAGTTCAAATGCGGAAAGGTCGCCGGCCTCCTGGGCCGCAGCAAGCGCAGCGCGTACCAGCTCTTCAATCTTCTCGGGCATAGATCCTCCTTGTGTTAAAGCCCCCGAGCTCTTGGTCACTCGTAGGGCAAAAGCCAGAGTTTGTAGCACTCTATCACAAGCGACGGGCACTGTCGCAGGGTAAAGCTAATAGATATTGCATATGCACAAAAATGACTACAGCTTGTATGGAGTCACTCAAAGATGCCGGTCTGCCTGCAGATTATGCAGGCGTTGAAAATGCATAAAGGTGTGAATGAGCTGCGTCTGTTATCGAATACTCTTACCTATCAGAGTTGTGTGCTTTTCCTGCATAAAGTACGGGTTTGCGCACGTCAGCGTGTTATTCTAGACATACGTAAATTCGTATAAGTTGGAGGTAGCATGTTCTCAATCGGTCAACACGTCATTCATCCGGGCCAGGGAGTCTGCACCGTCGTCGGTTTTAGGGACGACACACCGCAGCCCATGCTGTTGCTCGAGACCAAGCAGGGACATGCGCAGACGATCCTCATGTACCCCGTGGCGCAGGCCGACCGTCTGCACGCCGCCATCTCTCAGCAAGATGCCGAGCACCTGCTGAGCCACTATGACGAGCTGGAGTGCGACACCTTTACCGAGCGCAACAGCTCGCTTGAGGAGACACACTTTAAGCAGCAGCTCAAGCTGGGCGCGCCCGAGACGGTCCGCGTGGCAAAGACCATGATGCACCGCATTCGCCAGGCCGAGGAAGCTGATAAAAAACCCAGCTCCTACTACATGCGCGTACTCAAGGAGGCCAAGCGCCGCTCCATCGAGGAGTTCGCCGTGGCCTTGGGCGTCACCGAGGAGGCCGCCGAAGCCCGCCTAGCCCAAGCCGCCCTCAACTAACCTGCCAAAAAGGGACAGGTTTATTTTGGCAGGTTTTATCTGGCCAAACGTCAACAAACAATCAGTAAATGGCCGAGTTCTCCGTTTTGTTTGTGAGCGCCCGGCCATTTTTCTATCGCCGTAGAAATGCGTGAAGCCCATTTGCGATGACATCATGCGAGGGGGACCGTCCAGATCGACGCAACTAACGCCCGCATCCACAACAAGCGCGCCCGTCTTGTTCAATTACCATTAAAAAGCATCAATTTGAAAACGCAATAACATTTCGGCAGGTAGCAGCTATGGTCGGTGAACTGAATCTCGACAACCGAAGCCTCCGAATGAGGTATCTTCAGCCCATCCAAGCTAAAGGAGGGGCCATGCCGAGAAAACCTCGTTCAAAGTCACCAACCGGTTATTTCCACGTCACGTTGCGTGGAAACGGAGGGCAATTGCTGTTTGACGATGCCGAGGACCGAATCGCCATGCTTCAGATCCTCGATGCGATTCTCCCCAAACACAATATCGAGCTTATCGCTTGGTGCCTTATGGGAAACCACATTCATCTGCTCATCGACGATCCGGACGACCGCAAGAGCGACGCGATGCACGCGGTAGCCGTATCGTATGCGGGCAGGTACAATGCGCGGACGGGACATATCGGCCACGTGTTTCAGGAGCGGTTTTGGGATTCGCCCATTAAGTCGGAAGTATATTTACTCGAGGCAATTCGATACATTCATCTGAATCAACAAAAAGCAGGACTGGCGGCATACGACGAATATCCCTGGAGCAGCCATCGCGAGTATCTAATGAGTGCCAGGTCACGGCCGCATGTCACCGGCAGCGTTGTCGGTGTTTTATTCCCAACACCTCGCTCATACCTTCAGCTCATGGAAAGTGCGCCGTCGCTTCCCTATCGCCCCAGCGCAACAGCCAAGGTTCGCGAGGAAGATCTATGCGAATTTGGCACGGCAATCGTGCAGAGTGTCGCAGGATGTGCTCCGACGGAACTCAAATCCGTCTCCAAGCCACTTCGCAATGAGGCGATTCTCGCGCTTCGAAAAGAAGGGTTAACGGTTAGGCAGGTTCAGCTGTTGACCGGACTGGGGACATGGATTATCAAGAACGCGTCCTAGCGTCGCGCTTGCCGAGTTACGAGTACGGCGAAGCGCAGCTGCCTGCCGCGAGGCGCCGCCATTCGCCAACGTCACCATGTCAAACAGAAAACGCTTCCGCTGAATAACGTCCAACGGAAGCGTTTTCCCAGATAAAACCTACCAAAAAAACCTGTCCCTTTTTGGCAGGTTAGGCCTGGAAGGTGTCGCGGTCGGGCGCGAAGGACTGCATGGCCGCGATGGTGCGGTCGAAAAGCTCGGGGAGCTCCCAGCCCAGCATCTCGGCGCCCTGCGTAATCACGTCGCGCGAGCAGCCGGCGGCAAAGCGCTTGTCCTTGAACTTCTTCTTGAGCGACTTGGTCGTAAAGTCCATGACGCTTTTGCTCGGACGCATGATAACGGCGGCCCCGATCAGGCCGGTAAGTTCGTCGCACGCAAATAGGATCTTCTCCATCTGCGACTCGGGCTTGGGCAGCGAGGCGTTGAAATCGGACGTGTGCGTCTGGATGGCGCGGATGAGCTCGGGCGATGCGCCCTCGCCCTCCAGAATCTTGGCAGCATAGATGGTGTGGTTCACGGGGTCGTCCTCATGCTCCTCCCAATCCAAGTCGTGCAGCAGGCCGACGATACCCCAAAACTCCTCGTTCTCGGGGTCGAACTCGCGTGCAAAGTAGCGCATGGTGCCTTCGACCGTCTCGCCGTGGGTGATGTGGAACGGATCTTTGTTGTGCTCGTTGAGCAGTTCGAACGCACGGTCACGGGTGATTCCGGCGGAAAGCGTCTGAGACATGGCAATACCTCCAGGTGAGTCGGTGCTAGGACACGGTGTCACTATCGTATATCGCCGCGGCTCAAGCCGAAAGGCAGAAAAGGCATACGGAGAAAAAAGCCGGGCGAACGCGTCGCCCGGCAAAACCGCAGATAAAACCTGCCAAAATAAACCTGTCCCTTTTTGGTAGGTTTAGGGGCGGACCTGGCCGGTGCCTCGGAGCTTGTATTTGTAAGTGGTGAGGGCCTCGGCGGCGAAGGGGCCGCGGGCGTGGAGCTTTTGGGTCGAGATGCCGATCTCGGCGCCCAGGCCAAACTCGCCGCCGTCAGTGAAGCGCGTGCTGGCGTTGGCGTACACGGCCGAGGCATCGACCGCATCCAGGAAGCGCTCGCAAGCATCCGTGTCCTCGGCAACGACGGCCTCGGAGTGCATCGTGCCGTAGCGATTGATGTGTGCGATGGCCTCGTCCTCGTTTGCCACGACCTTCACGCTCATCTCGAGAGCCAAGTACTCGCGACCCCAGTCCTCCTCAGTCGCGGCGACGTAGTCATCGCCCTCCACAAAGCCGGCGTCGGCGCACGCAGCGCACGTGTCCTCGTCACCGTGAATGAGCACGCCGCGGTCGTGCAGCACGGCAACGACCGCAGGCAAAAACGCATCGGCCACAGCACGGTCGACCAGCAGCGACTCGGCGGCATTGCACACGCCTACGCGCTGGGTCTTGGCATTAACGATAATGTTGAGCGCTTTATCGAAGTCGGCGGATTCATGCACGTAGATGTGGCAGTTACCCGTACCCGTCTCGATCACCGGTACGAGCGACTCGCGCACGCAGCGCTGGATCAGGCCTGCACCGCCGCGCGGAATGAGTACGTCGACAACGCCGCGGAGCTTCATGAGCTCGCCAGTGGCCTCGCGGTCGGTGGACTCGATCATCGACACGGCCTCGCGCGGGAAGCCCTTGGCCTCGAGCGCATCGGCCAGCAGCTCGGCGATCATGGCACACGAGTGATAGGCCAGCGAGCCGCCGCGCAGAATGCAGGCGTTGCCGGTGCGGATGCAGATGCCCGCGGCGTCGGCCGTCACGTTGGGACGCGCCTCGTAGACCATAGCGACCAGGCCCAGCGGCACACTCACACGGGTCAGGTCCACGCCACTTGCAAGCACGCGGTGGTCGAGCACGCGGCCCACGGGATCGGGCAGCTCGGCGAGCTTTTCCAGGCCGGCGGCCATGCCCTCGACGCGCTCGGGCGTCAGCAGCAGGCGATCGAGCAGTCCGGCCGAGGTACCCGCATCGCGCGCGGCGGACATATCGAGCTCGTTGGCGGCGACGATGGAGTCGACACCGTTGCGCAGTGCTGCGGCCATGGCGCGCACGGCCTCCTGGCGCTGCTCATCGCTCGCCGTGGCAAGCGAGGCCGACGCTGCCTTGGCGGCAACGGCAAGATCGTGGACATACGTGGCTATATCGACCGACATGGGCGGCCCTTTCTCCTAGAAGTTTGCAACCATGGTAGCCGATTTGCGCATGGCCTCGCCCGCGGCGGTAGAATTGGTCAACCCGAAACACCGCAACGAACGGAAGACTCACATGGCCCTCATCACTTCGTACCACGTCCCCGGCCTTTACGTCGAGGACCACAGCATCGACATCCCCCTTGACTGGCGCGGCCTGGAGCCGATGCTCCTGGCCGTCGGCAGCACCATGCGCCGCGGCGCTATGCCGGCACCAATCGCCGGCGCGCCCGAGAGCATCAAGCTCTTCTACCGCGTGGTTTGCGCGCCCGACCGCATCAACGACGATCTGCCGCTGCTCCTGTTTTTGCAGGGTGGCCCCGGCGGCGAAAGCCCGCGTCCGCTGTCGCCCACAAGCGACGGCTGGATCGAGGAGGCCGTCAAGCACTTCCGCGTGGTCCTTCCCGACCAGCGCGGCACCGGACGCAGTAGCTGCGTGGACGGACACACGATCAAGGCACTGGGTGACCGCGCAACGGCCGCCGGCGCCGATACAGCACGCTCGCAGGCGGACTTCCTCAAGCGCCACCTCGCCAGCTCCATCGTGCGCGATTTTGAGTACCTGCGCCTCGTGGGCTTTGGAGGCAAGCCGTGGGTCACGCTCGGCCAAAGCTACGGCGGTTTTTTGACGCTGAGCTACCTGTCGCTCTTCCCCGAGGGCGTAGCGGCGAGCTTTACCTGCGGCGGAATCCCCCACGTGCCGGCGAGCGCAAGCGAAGTCTACGCGCACACCTTCCCGCGCATGGCCGCCAAGACGCAGCAGTATTACAACCGCTACCCCGCTGACGTCGAGCGCGTGGCAGCCCTGGCCGATGCGCTCGAGGCCCAGAAGCCCGTGCTGCCCGACGGCTCGCCGATGACGGTCGAGCGCCTACAGCTCATGGGCAGCGACTTTGGCATGAAGCCGAGCTTTGAACGCATACATTGGATTATCGATCACGCTTTTGTCGATGGCGACGGCACGCTGACCTGCGACGCCTCGGTATCTGACAGCTTTTTGATGCGCGCCTTCGAGCGCACCAACACGCGCACGAATCCGCTGTATTGGACGCTGCAGGAGTTCATATACGCCGACGGTGACACTATGCCCATTGGCTGGGCCGCGGCTGAAGAGAAGGCTCACCGCGCCGAGTTCGACACCCTCGCGCGCCCGCTCATGTTTACCGGCGAGGCCATGTTCCCGTGGATGTTCGAGCAGATGCCCGAGCTCAAGCCCTTCAAGCCCGCCATGGACCTGCTGATGGAAGACACCAGCTGGGACAAGATCTACGACCCGCAGCGACTGGCGTGCAACGAGGTGCCCCTGCAGGCCGCGGTGTATTTCGACGACATGTACGTGGATTCGGGCCTGCAGCTTGATACGCTCAGCCGCGTGGGCAACTCGCATGCCTGGGTGACCAACGAGTTCGAGCACGACGGCTTGCACGGCAGCGTGGTGTTCAAGCGCCTCTTCGACGAAGCCCTCAACCGCGGAGACCTGCGCCGGATCTTCTAGCAAAGGAGTGTCCCCACCTGCCGGCACAAAGGGAACGTCCCCAAGTGCCGAACAAGTGCCAGCAACGACAATGCCGCAGGTAGAGAACGGAAAGCGAAAACGCCCCTAAGCGAGTGGCTTTAAATCGTAGGTCGAACAAAAGAAGCGAGCGCCGCCCAGAGCGAACAAGTTGGCATGAAAAAGGCGAGGAATAGACCTGATGGTCATGCCTCGCCTTTTGAATGACAAATTGTCGCTCTGGGCGGCGCGCAGCGTCGACCCGTTAGGCGAAGACGATCAAATTATCCCTGTGTATCGCGGGCTTCTCGGCCAGGTCTGCCAGCAGGCGGTTGCCGGCGATCTGGTCCTGGCGGCGACCGGCAGCAAGCTCCAGCACGTCCGAATCGGCCTCAGCGATACCGCGGGCGACGACCATACCGCTCGGATCGCACACATCGAGCACATCGCCCTCGGCAAACTGGCCATCGACCTCGCGAATACCCACCGCAAGCAAGGAAGAGCCACGGCTGACCAGCGCCTTCGCAGCACCATCATCGACCGTCACCGAGCCATGCGCCTTGTCGCCCAGTGCGATCCACAGCTTGCGGGGTGCGATGTCCAGACGCTCCGCCGGCGGATCAAACAGCGTGCCCACGCTCTCGCCGCGGGCGAGGCGCACGAGCGCATGAGGCTCCTCGCCCGAGCAAATCACGCTCTGAATGCCCGCCGTCATCAGGATGCGGCTCGCGCGAATCTTGGTAATCATGCCGCCCGTGCCCACCGATGTGGAAGAATCGCCCGCCGAGGCAATAATCTTGGCATCGATCTTATGCACGACAGGAACAAACTCGGCCGTGGGGTCCTCATGCGGATTGGCAGTATAGAGGCCATCGATGTCCGAGAGCGTCACGCACAGATCGGCAGAAACCAGGCAGCTCACAAGCGCCGCCAGTGTGTCGTTGTCGCCAAACTTAATCTCATCGACGGTAACGGTATCGTTCTCGTTGACGACCGGTACCACGCCAAGCTCCACCAGGCACAGCAGAGCGTCGCGCGCGTGCAGGTAAGACGTGCGGCGGGCCGTATCGTGGCGCGTGAGCAGCACGAGCGAGGTGAGCAGGTCGCGCGCATGAAACTCCTCGTCGTAGGCCGACGAGATGATGCACTGACCAGCCGAGGCGCAGGCCTGCAGGCTCGGCAGGTCGCCGACCGGCTTGCGGTCGAAGCCCAGCACGGAATAGCCGCAGGCGATAGCGCCCGAGCTCACCACGACCAGACGCCAGCCGAGCTTGCGCAGGGCCGCGGCCTGATCTGCCAGGCCACCGATAAACGCGCGGTTGACCTTACCGTCGGCACCCACCACCGTGGACGAGCCGATCTTTACCACCATCGTTTTATGAGAAGTCGTCATACGTCAAACCAATCAACTGTTCAGCGAACGGCCGAGCTGGCGGCCAAGGGAGCGTGACTCGCCCCTACCGCCCAAGGAATCATTTTGCCCAGGGGAAAGCCGAGGCCGCGGCCATGTTCTTGCGCACGAGCTCGTCGCGCACCTGAGCCAGGCCCTGCTCCATGCCCACCACATAGGTCTGCGGGTACAGGAAGCGCTTGAAAGCTGCGTCCAGATGATCGAGCGCCCAAACACAGCGCTCGCGCGCGTCCTGGATGCTCTCACGCGGAGCCACTGCACTGCCATCGCGCACGATCGGCACCAGCAGCTCGCGATACTCAAGCTCCGACACGTCGGTCACCAGGGCGGCATCATTCACGGCCACGAGGGTATTGCCGCGCGCGGCGCCCTCCCCCACCAGATGGTCCTCGTCGTAGATCATGTCGCAGACCGGGCCGCCAAAGCCGTCGTAATAACGGCGCACGCGCTGCACGCCCGGGATCGTGCGCTTGTAGGGCTGCTCGGAGAGCTTGACCACCGGCGTCCACGGGTCGGCCTCGCTCGCACGGCGGGCGGAAAGCTTGTACACGCCGCCCAGCGCCGGCTGGTCGTAGCAGGTCGCGAGCTTGGTGCCCACGCCAAAGCTATCGATGGGCGCGCCCTGGTCGAGCAGCGACTGAATCGTGTACTCATCCAGATCGTTGGAGACCGAGATCCCCACATAGGGCAAGCCCTCGGCATCAAAACGGCCGCGCACATACTTGGACAGCTTGGCGAGGTCGCCCGAGTCGATGCGAATAGCCGACAGGCGCTCGCCCGCCGCCTCCATCTCCTTGGCAACCGTAATGGCATGCTCGCAGCCCTCGCGTACATCGTAGGTGTCAATGAGCAGCGTGCAGTTCTTGGGGCTCGACTTGGCAAATGCGCGGAAGGCCTCGAGCTCGGAATCGAAGCTCATCACCCAGCTGTGCGCATGCGTGCCAAAGACGGGAATACCGTAGCGGCGACCGGCGAGCACATTAGACGTAGAGGAACAGCCGGCAACGTAGCTCGCGCGCGCGACGGCCAGGCCGCCATCGGGACCCTGGGCACGGCGCAGGCCAAACTCGGCCACGGGACGACCGTCGGCCGCCAACACCACGCGCGCCGTCTTGGTGGCGACAAGCGTCTGGAAGCCGACGATGTTGAGCAGCGCGGTCTCGAGCAGCTGGCACTCCAGCGACGGGCCGGTGACGCGCACCATGGGCTCGCGCGGAAAGACGAGCTCGCCCTCGGGCACGGCGTCAATGTTCACGTGTGCACGAAAGTTGCGCAGGTAGTCGAGGAATGCAGGCTTAAACATCGCGCCGCCGGCCGGAGCCTGGAGCGAAGCTAGATAGTCGATGTCCTCGGGCGTAAAGCGCAGGTTCTCGACAAGCTCGGGCAGCTCGGCAGTGCCGCACATGACGGCATACGCGCTGCCAAAGGGATGGTCACGGTAAAACGCCGTAAAACAACCCTGCTCATTGGCCTTGCCGCTCTCCCACAGGCCCTGGGCCATAGTGAGTTCGTACAGATCGGTGAGCATTGCAATGTCGGTGGGATGCGAGATGTCGGTCAAAGCCATGGGGCGACCTTTCGGATGTGTTGTGCAGAGGTTGAGGGTTGGGCGAGGCGGACGTGCGGGCATGGAGCCCGGCGCGAACAGGTTAGTGCAGGCCCATGCTGCCCGTGATCGTGTAGACCATAAAGACGATAAACGCGATGAGGGCGAGCACGATGATGATTTTTTGAGCCGGAGCCATGCCGGGGATCTCATTCTCGCCCGTAGGCTCCTTGGAGGTGACCATGCGCTGGGCAAAGGTCATCTCGTCACGGCTCGGTTTGGGCTCGACGGGCTTGGGGTGAGCGGCCTTTTTAGGCTGAGGTTTGGGTGCGGTGGGCGCGGGCTTCGCGGCGGCGGGCTTGGGCGCAGGCGCGGGCTTGGGCGCAGGCTCGGATGCAACCTTCGCAGCGGCCTCCTCGGCCTTCTCGCGCTCGGCACGCAGGGCGGCCAGCTCCTCACGCTCGCGGCGTGCCTCTTCCTGGGCCTCGCGACGAGCCTTCTCGGCGCGGAGCTCTTCCAACTCGGCGCGCTCCTCGGCAGACAGTGGTTGGGACTCAAGCTCGGCCATGGTGCAGCCCTTTCTTTTTAAAAAAAGCCGCCGACACAATGTCAGCGGCTTATCAAATCCAAAGGTGGAGACGAAGGGAGTCGAACCCTCGGCCTCTGCCATGCGACGGCAGCGCTCTCCCAACTGAGCTACGTCCCCAGGACAAGTTGATATTTTACCTACGGCTCGCCAACTGTCAACGCCCAATGCCCAGTCTTTTTGGGACGGGGCTTTTTTGACTACCTTTCGAACGCCCGAGCCATCCGATGATTATTTAATCCCCGTCCCAGAAAAATCATCGGTTAACGCACTACTTTGCGCTGGTGAGGACGCCGGTGGTGTCGAACGCCGGGGTAAAGCTCTCGTCCACTGCGCCGCCCTCTTGCCAGAACATCGTCGTAAAGCCCAAGTCGTCGGCATGATCGAGCACCTGCTCGTACTCCTCGCGCGTCACGGCGCGCGCCAACTCGCCGCCTTGCTCACGCATGAGCGCATTGGGCGTGTACTGGTTCATGACCGAAATCGGCACGTCACCCACCGTCTGCCACACCAGGTCCAGTACGCGGCAAGAATCGTCCGCATGACCCGGCAGCACCAGATGACGCACGATCATGCCGCGCTTCATGAGCCCGTCCTCGTCCACCAGCTCTCCCCCGCGGCGCTCGATCTCGCGTGCCATCTGAGCCAGGCCCGACACGGCCACACGCGGATAGTCCTTAATATGAGAAAGCGACTGCGCAAGCCCGGCATCGGCATATTTAAAGTCGGTGAGCCACACATCGACCAGGTCACCCAGGGCAGCCACGGCACTCGCCCGCTCATAGCCGCTCGTGTTGTAGACGATCGGAATGTCCAGCCCGCGCTCCCGCGCTGCGGCAATAGCGGCCGGCAGCAGGTGAGCATAATGCGTCGCAGTCACCAGGTTGATGTTGTTGGCGCCCTGGTCCTGCAGCTCCAGCATAATCTCGACCAAACGCTGGGGCGTAATCTCAAGACCGAAATTTCCCGTCGAAATCTCGTGGTTTTGGCAGTAGACGCATTTGAGCGAACAGCCGCTAAAGAAAATCGTGCCCGAGCCGGCCTCACCCGAGATGGGCGGCTCCTCCCACATATGGAGCGCCGCGCGGGCGACCTTAAGCGTGTCGTCGGCGCCGCATATGCCGTGCGCACCCTCATCGCGCGCCGCACCGCAACGGCGCGGACACAAATGACAGGCGGGCGAAAAAAGTTCGGTCAACGACGTCGGCATAAAAAAACATGCTCCAAAATAACGATTCAGCAGCTCAAACGTAAAGGCCCGGACCGCACAGACGGCTCCAAGCCCAAGGCGCCGTAATCGTCCGACACGAATTTTGTAATGTCAAGACTGGAATCAACAAAGTGCCGCTTTATGATGTAGGTATTCCGCCCCCCGCGGAGCAACTGGGTGAACCGTCGCGTTTATTTAGGGAGCCCACACAGTCGTACTTAGTACAGGTATCCTTCGTTGTTAAGGACGCTGGAACAGTCGATGAGGGCACCCACCTGTTTTAGGTGGGTTCATTTTCGTAACGTGGGGGGTGGTTTTCTTTTGCCGATATTGTCAACAATTGCCATCACAGATCCCGTATGACACCCAACGGCACTCGGCAGAACCCCCGCCAACATCCCAATATCTGGTAAGCGCGTGATAATCGCACGGCGTAAACCCCCGCACCCTCTCGGTCGAGTATCATGGGTCAGCTATGCCCTTTTGCGCGTAGCGCCCTTTGACCTTTTCCTTCGACGCTTGGCGGTTTTTTGATTCATGGCTTCATCCACGAGCTTCATACCGTACTTATGCGTGGCGGCCGCTGCCTTTATCACGACCTTTCTCACGGTACCCCTGGTCAAGCGCCTGGCAATCAAGCTCGACGCCGTCGACTATCCCTCCAAGCGCCGTATCAACACTAAGCCCATCCCACGCATGGGCGGCACCGCGGTCTTTTTGGGCCTCGTCGTCGCCTGTATTGTGCAGATCCTGGGCACCTGGTACCTGGGCTGGCCGCCCGTTTTGGTACCGCACCCGCGCCTTCACATCAGCTACCCCGTGTTGGCACTCTCCTTTACCGTGATCTTTGCGACCGGCGCGATCGATGATGTCTTCCAGCTCAAGCCCAAGCAAAAGCTGGCCGGCCAGGTGCTCGCCGCGCTCATCGCCTGCATCGGCGGCTTAAAAATCGGCGTCATCATCAACCCGTTTGCCCCCGGCGAGATCATGCTTGGCTGGCTCGCCTACCCCATCACCGTGATCTACCTAGTGGCGTTCACCAACATCATCAACCTCATCGACGGCCTCGACGGCCTGGCCACGGGCATTTGCGGCATCGCATCGTTCACCATGTTCACGATGGCCATGCTTTCGGGCCGTATCGACGCCGCCGCGCTCTCTATCGCGCTCTTTGGCTCGTGCGTGGCTTTTCTGCATTACAACTTCAACCCCGCGAGCATCTTCTTGGGCGACTCGGGGTCGCTGCTGCTGGGCTTCGCTTTGGGCTCCATCTCGCTGCTCAACGTGAGCCGCACCGCCGCGCTCACCTCGCTCATCATCCCGCTCATCGTGGCAGGCGTGCCCATCATCGACACGTTCAGCGCCATCGTGCGCCGCAAGCGCGCCCACATTAGCATCGGACAGGCCGACAAGGGCCACATCCACCACCGCCTGATCCAAGAGGGCTACAACCAAAAGCAAGCCGTACTGCTCATCTACGCCTGGTGCATTATGCTTTCGGCCGGCGCCGCTGCGATCAATCAGGTCGAGGTGCCCGCGCGCGTGCTCATCTTTGTCGTGCTCGCCATTGGCTCGGCTGCCTTCGCCAAGCACCTGCACCTGTTTGAGCCCGTCCTGCGCCACCATTACAACAAGCGCACACACGAGGACGAGCTGGTAACCCCCGACGACCCCGCTTTTAAGCAGGAGGAGCAAGCAGCCGAGGAGCGCAAGGAAGAGCACCACCACAGGCGCTAGGTTTTATTGCCGAGGAAGTGACTCATTGCTGCTGGCCGCTCGCGACCGTGCCGCGATCGCCGCATAGCCCTCGCCCTACCGGTGCCTCACCCACTTACGCCTTACCCCTTTCAATAAACGCGTTATCATCTTGACCCATGAACATACGTTAGGAGCAATCATGCCAAACGAGAACAGCTACGAAGTCGCGCTGCAAAAGAGCAACGCCATTCGCGAGGGCCTGGCAAAGACGCCCGAGAAGTTCACCATGCTCACCGGCGACCGCCCGACCGGACGTCTGCACCTGGGCCACTACTTTGGCACCCTCAAGGGCCGTGTTGAACTGCAGAACATGGGCGCCAAGACCAACGTGCTCATCGCCGACTACCAGGTCATCACCGACCGCGACACCACCGAGCATATCCAGGACAACGTGTACAACATGGTCATGGACTACCTTGCCTGCGGCATCGACCCCGACAAGACCATGATCTACGCGCACTCCGCCGTGCCCGCCGCAAACCAGCTCATGCTGCCGTTCCTGTCGCTGGTGTCCGAGGCCGAGCTGGCGCGCAACCCCACGGTCAAGGCCGAGATGGAGGCCTCGGGCCACGAGCTCACCGGCCTTCTGCTCACCTACCCGGTGCATCAGGCCTGCGACATCCTGTTCTGCAAGGGCAACGTCGTGCCGGTCGGTCGCGACCAGCTGCCGCACATCGAGCTCACCCGCACCATCGCACGCCGCTTTAACAACCGCTACGGCAAGGTATTTCCCGAGGTCGAGGCGCTGCTGTCCGAGACCCCGCTGCTGCCCGGCCTTGACGGTCGCAAGATGAGCAAGAGCTACGGCAACGCCATCAATATTTCGATGACCGCCGAGGAGACGGCCAAGCGCATCAAGAAGAGCCAGACCGACTCCGAGCGCATGATCACGTTTGATCCCGAGAACCGCCCCGGCGTATCCGGCCTGCTTTCGACGGCTGCCATCTGCACCGGTCGTTCCGAGGTCGAGATTGCCGAGGAGATCGGCATGGGCGGCTCCGGCCAGCTCAAGAAGTACGTGACCGAGGCCGTCAACGAGTACTTCGCCCCGATCCGTGAGCGTCGCCAACGCTACGAGAACGACCTGGATTACGTCAAGGACGTACTGCACGAGGGTAACCGTCGCGCCAACGAGATCGCCGAGCAAACCCTGGCTGAGGTTCGGGACGCCATGGGCATGGTGTACTAGGCCGATCTGCTGGCTTGAGCTTTAGATTGTTTTAGGGCGGGCGCTACGGCGTCCGCCTTTTTTGGTGCCCGACCGGTTCGACTCTGCCCGCTGCACTCCCCCGACAAACAGGAACAGGCCCGCTGGCAGTTAGTTGCCAGCGGGCCTGTTCCCGAAGTACACCGTTGAATCGCACAGAGGGGAGGAATGCGAATCAAACTCAACAGGGCAGGCTTTTTCATCGCCTATTGCCTGCTCCGTTGCTGAAACCAATATAGTTCACCGTGGTTTACTTTCTAGCGTCAATATGCACCGCCATACCTTCTCCATAAGTTAGCTCCGGTAAACCTGCAACGGAAAACCACCACAAAGGGGACAGGCACCTTTGTGGTGGTTTTGGCCACGGTGGAGCCGCTAGAGCCCTGCTGGCCAGCGACAGGCTGCCAAGTCGACGTGCATGGGATCGGTAAACGTCACGCCCTCCCCCGTTAAGAGCTCACGCTGAGCATCGGGACCGCCAAAAGCAAAACCCTCGCATATGCGCCCGTCGGCAAACACCACGCGGTGACAGGGAATCTCGCCGGGGCGCGGATTGCCATGCAGGGCATACCCCACGTACCGCGCACTTCGTGGACGACCGGCGAGCAGCGCCACCTGTCCGTACGTGGCGACCATCCCCTCGGGAATCTGCTCGACCACCTCGTACACCCGCTCAAAAAAGCCCTCAGACGCCAACATGCGCTCCTTTCAACCGAAACCAGCATAAACCACCACAAAGGTGCCTGTCCCCTTTGTGGTGGTTTTGACCGGAAAGCTAGTTGGCGGGGCGGAAGAAGGCTACGGCTACGGCGCCGGGACCCACATGGGTGCCGATAGTGGCGCCAATGGTGTGGATGGGAAGCTCGCTTTCGGCATGGCCGGCCCACAGCGCCGCACTGTCCTCGATATACTTCTTGAGCACGGCATCCGAAAGGCCCGTATAGCCGAGCGCCAGCGGCATGGAAAAGTCGACGCCGCCCGCCTGCTCGACCTTCTGGTTCAACAGGTTTCGACCGTTCTTGGAACCGCGCGCCTTGCCCAACTGCACGATGAGGCCGTCCTCGGCGGCCACGACCGGCTTCACGTTGAGCAGCGTGCCCACAGCGCCCGCCGCAGCAGACAGGCGGCCGCCGCGCACCAGGTACTCCAGCGTCTCGAGCAGGCCGATAACCACCACACGGTCGCGCACGGCCTCGACCGCCGCCGCAATCTGAGCCGCACTACGGCCCTCGTCCACCAGGCGCAGCGCATACTCGACCAGCACGCGCTCGCCCAAGGTCACGTTATTGCTGTCCACGACGAACACGTCGCCGCCCGGCGCCTCGGCAAGTGCCGTACAAGCGCTCTGGTTGGTGCCCGAAAGCTTGGCGCCCACGGTAATGATCACGGCCTCGTCGCCGGCCTCACGTGCCTCGGCAATCGCCTGCGAAAACGCGTACGGGTTGACCTGGCCGGTCTTGGGCAACTCGTCGCGCTCCACGAGCATCTCGTAAAAGCGCTGGTGATCGATGTCGACACCATCCATGTACACATCGGTGCCAAAGGTGACGGACAGCGGCAGAACACACAGAGCGGGGTGCTCGGCCGGCGTCATATCGCTCGCGGAATCGGTAATAATACGAATGGACATAGCGAATCCTTTCTTGCGCGGACCTCGCGCGGGGAATTTTGACAGCAATGCCCCGGCACGGTATACGCGCTCAAACGGGACTATGCAGTTATTAATTGGAAGCAGATGCCTTGGCGGCCTTAGATCTCGCGCAAGGTGTTGAGAATCGTACGCAGCGACGCATACATCTGCTCGCGCTGCTCCACGCCCATGGCCTTGCCGGTGGTGTCGAGCACTTCGCGAATGATGCGATCGGCCTCGCTCATGCTCTCGCCGCCCAGGGCAGTCAGGCGAACCGGAGCGCGGTACTTGACGGCAGCATCGCCCGAGTCGTCGACCTCGACGTAGCCACCCTCCTCCAGATGTGCCAGTGTGCGCGAAACGGCGGCACGGGTAACGCCGGCCATGCGGGCGAGGTCGGCGCCAGTCAGGCCGTCCTTGCTGCGCTCAAGATAGTACAGGCACATGACGTCGGAGCCCTTAAGGCCGAGCCTTGCGCCCTCGGACGTCTTGATGCGCTGAATCTCCTTGTAGAGGCCGCTGATCAGTCCGACAAAATCCTCAAAACGTGTCTCGTCGTTCTGCTGCATGGGAGACGACCGCCTTTCGCTTGCATGATGCTAACGGGTAAACATCTTAGCCGCATGTCCGAACCCCCATACCCAAATATCCCATTTGTTAACCCATCAACATAAAAACCACCACAAAGGGGACAGGCACCTTTGTGGTGGTTTGGGGCATCAATAGGTTCTAGGCGCCGCTACAGCTCCACGCAGGGATTGTCGCGGGTTACAAGCGTCTTAACGACGACCGTCGCTCCCAGATAGCGCTCGAGCAACTCAGCGAGGCGATCGATCGCAGCCTGGCAATCCCCCATCCGCTCGGGCTCCACGCACTCAATCGCCAGAAATGCGTCGGCCGAATCGTCGGACAGCGCCGTGCGAACGCCATCGCGCCAGTTCCAGCAACGGCACACGGCGCCCGCATCATCGATATAGGCAAGCTCACCGGGCAGTGTCGGATCATCCGCCTCCTCGCCAAGTGGCAAGAACGCGTCGCCGCCGTCGGTCACCGCCAGGCGCAGAATGCCCTCAATAGTATGCAAATCTTCACCGCCAACGGGCAACGCATAAGTCAACGAAATCGTATTGTAGATATCCACCGCCGGTGTGATGTGGCCGACCGGCTTGCCTTTGAGCACGCGCTTGAGCAGGTTCTCAACTGAGCAACGCGCGCCCTTCTTGGTCTTGAACAGGCGATACGCCTCGCGCCATGCCTTAACCGGCGCATTCTCGCTGATGGTATCACTCGTCAGGTAACGTTCCGCATCGATATTGGCGCGGTCGAGCAACGCGGCGATCGCATCCACGTCCTCCTGAGGAATCTGCGCCGCGGGCTTCATGCCCTTTACGACCACGACGCCGACCGCCGCCTGCGGAAACAGCTCCCAAAACGAATCCTCAGCAACGAAACTCTTCATATGCTCTCCCTTCATAGCGTGCGCCCGAGCCCGGGCACCTAAACAAAAAGCGCCCTCACGACGGCCACCTTCAAAGTCCTACGGTGCCGTCACAAGAGCGCTTACGCTGTCCCCATCCGGAGAAGGGGACGATATGTCTGGCGTATTGTAACCCGAGTCATCCGCCCAAGCAAAACCACCACAAAGGTGCCTGTCCCCTTTGTGGTGGTTTTGGGTCTGAGGCGACGCTAGTGGCGGAGTCCCAGCAGGCCGCGGCCGCGATGGCGGGCCTCGACGGGCACCTGGGCGTGCGGGCCGGCGGCTTTGACGGACTCGGGCAGGTGCGAGTACTTCTTCTCGAAGTTCTCCTCGAACATCACCGCCAGGTTGTGCGCGGCCTCGTCGTAGCGCGCAGTGCTCTGCCAGTACTGGCGCGGCACCAGGATACCGTCGGGCACACCGTGGCACGTAGTGGGAATGTCGACATTATAGATGTCGTCGTGCACAAACTCGCTGTCCTCGATGGTGCCGTCGAGGGCGCGAGCGACCAGTGAGCGCGTATAGGCAAGCTCGATGCGATGACCCACGCCGTAGCCGCCGCCAATCCAGCCGGTGTTGACCAGATAGACGCGCGTGCGGCCGTCGGCGATGCGCTCGCCGAGCATCTTAGCGTAGACCATGGGGTCGAGCGGCATAAACGGCTCGCCAAACAGCGAGGAGAACGTGGGCGTGGGCTCGGTGACGCCGACCTCGGTGCCGGGGATCTTGGCCGTAAAGCCCGTCACAAAGTGGTACATGGCGGCATCGGCCGTCAGGCGCGAGATGGGCGGCAGCACGCCAAAGGCGTCGCAGGTCAAAAACAGCACGACGCTCGGAGTGGTGCCCATGCCCTTGGTCCACGCGTTGGGGATATGCTCGACGGGGTATGCCACGCGCGTGTTGTGCGTGATCGAGACGTCGTCGTAGTTGGGCTTGCGATTCTCATCGAGTACCACGTTTTCGCAGATGGCGCCAAAGCGAACGGCGTTGAAGATCTCGGGCTCGTGGAACGCGTCCAAGCCCTCGCACTTGGCGTAGCAGCCGCCCTCGACGTTAAAGATGCCCATATCGGACCAGCCGTGCTCGTCATCGCCGATCAGCAGACGCGTGGGGTTGGCCGAAAGCGTGGTCTTGCCGGTGCCCGACAGGCCAAAGAACACCGCGGTCTCGTGCGTGACGGGATCCATGCTGGCCGAGCAATGCATGGGCAGTACGTCGTCCTCGACGGGCAGCAGGTAGTTCATGACGCTGAAGATGGACTTTTTAATCTCGCCGGAGTAGCCGGTACCAGCGACCAGAATCACGCGCTCCTGGAAGTTGATGACCACGGCGGCGCTGGAGTTGAGGCCCTTGATGGCAGGGTCGCACTGATAGCCAGGTGCGGCAAGGACGCAGAAGTCCGGCTCGCCGGTGCGTGCGATTTCGCGGGCAAGCGGGCGGGCGAGCATTTGCTTAATAAAGAGCGCCTGGCTGGCACGCTCGCAGGCGACAAGCAGGCGACGTGTATGGTTGCGGTCGGCACCGGCCATACCGCGGGTGACGAACACGTCGCGCTCGTTGAGATAGTCGACGATGCCGGCCTTGATGGCTTCGTAGCTCTCAATCGAAAGCGGGCGGTTGACAGCGCCCCAGGCAATCTTGTCGTGCACGTCGGGCGTATCGACGATAAAGCGGTCGTTGGGTGAACGTCCGGTACGCTCCCCCGTCTCGATCACCAGTGCGCCGTTGGAGGCCATGCGGCCTTCTTCGCGACGGATGGCATACTCGACGAGCTCTGCCGCCGGCAGGTCCACCAGCAGGCGGGGTTGGTTCTCGGCGGGATCTTCGACCAGCGTAAGACCAAAGTTGGACAGAACTTCTGCAGGGGTAACACCAGGCATGGGGCCTCCTTTAAAAGCGCGACACGCGGACGCGGCGCGCACTTTACTCACGTAAAGCCCGTTGTACCCGATATGCAAAATCGTTTTTGCGGCAACGGCGAAGCGCCCGCTCAACGGTCAAAAATCGCACGCAAGCGGCCTAGTCATTGGGGACGTTCTTAAACGACTAGTCGCTGGGGACACTCTTGAACAGGCAGCAGCCAAGGAGTGTCCCCAGATGCCGGCACATAAGGAACGTCCCTAAGTGCCGACTACTGAACGGCGTCGCCGAAAATATTGAACAACCTGTTCAAAAACACGAGCAAACGCCGTCGCGTCTATACTAGAGCACAGCAATAGAAAGGACTCAGCCTTGAGTATCACGCCCCTCGATAGCATCCGCCGCGCCATCGCCCGCCGCAATGGCGTCGCCGACCCCACCGTATCGGGCGAGACGCACGGACAGGGCGGGCGCATCGAGAACGGCCTGTTCCCCGCATCGCACACCGCCGAGGAGCTCGCGCGCATCCAAGAGCTAAGCCAGCGTAACGCCGGCGGTCCCGACAGCAGCCAGGCCACACGCCGTCGCCGCGAGCGCGATCGCCAACCCGGCCCCATCCACCGCATGGCCAATGCCTGGTGGAACCGCCTGCTCGGAGCCGTCTACGGCGGCGGCTTCTCCACGCAAGAAGCCGAGTACGAAGATCACGCCACCCGTCGCGACTACCTTTGGAATACCCTAGGCACCGCCGTATGGGGCATGGCGTTTCCGCTGCTCACCATTGTGTCGACGCAGCTCGTTGGCGCCGAGGAAGCCGGCAAGTTCTCCATCGCCTTTGTCACCGGCACGCTCATCATGATCGCGTGCAACTACGGCGTGCGCAACTTTCAGGTCTCGGACATCGACGAAAAGACGTCCTTTGCCTCCTACCAGCTCAACCGCTGGCTCTGCGGAGTGCTCGCGCTGGCATGCGGCCTGGTATACAGCAGCGCCCGCGGCTACGATGCGCAGATGGCCACGATCGGCCTGGGCGTCTACCTGTATAAGGTGATCGACGGCATCGCCGACGTGTACGAGGGCCGCCTGCAGCAGGCCGACAAGCTCTATTTGGCCGGCATGAGCCAGACGCTGCGTTCCGCCGGCGTCATCGCGGTCTTTAGCGTGGCACTGTTCCTCACACGCAGCATGCCCATCGCGGCCATGGCCATGGGTGTCGCCGCCATCGCCTCGCTCGTGCTGGTCACCGCCCCGCTCGCCCTGCTCGAAACCGAAAAATCGCGCCGCATGAGTCTACGCGAAGCTGGCCACCTGTTTATCCAGTGCGCCCCGCTCTTTGGTGCGCTGTTCCTGTTCAACCTTATCGAGAGCATGCCCAAGTTCGTGATGGAGGGCACGCTGGCCTACAAGTATCAGCTGTACTTTAATGCACTGTTCTTTCCGGCGCAGGCCATTTTGTTGAGCATTGGATTTATCTATAAACCGCAGCTCCTGCGTCTGTCGAGCATTTGGGCGAATCCGCGTAAGCGTCGCCGCTTTGACCTGATTATTGTTGCCGTTATGGCACTAATCGTGGTCATTACCGGAACGTGCGCCGCATTTATGGCAGGCCCCGGCATCCCCATCATGAGCTTTATGTACGGCCTTAACTTTGAGCGTTACCGCACGCTGGCGCTGCTAATGGTCGTCGCCGGCGGCGTCACCGCGGCAATCGACTTTATCTACGCCATCATCACGGTGTTGCGCCACGCCGGCGACGTCACCAAGATCTACCTGATCTGCTTCGCCGTAAGCGTGGTGCTGCCGGTAATCCTGATTAAGCTCCTGGGTCTGATGGGCGCTGTGGTGAGCTACCTAGCCATCATGGCCCTACTCCTGGTGCTGCTGATTATCGAGTACGCCCACATCCGCCAACGCATCGAACGCGACCGTAACCCATACGGCGCCTAAATGGAGCAATGGAGGCAGCTAGTTTGCGATGGAATCTCCCCGACTGGGGTCTCGTTGCGGACAATATGCATCACGCAAAACTAAGTGAGTAGACTTTTTCCGAATCCCCGACCACGCCAACAAAGCACAAATCTGTGACCTGCGGTTTTTATTGAGGTAAATATGTTGGGTGCTCGGCATTTCTAAAAAAGTCTACTCACTTAGCCAGCGGGCAGCCAAATGATTTTTAAATCCCCGTCCCAGAAAAATCATTTGGTGGGCAGAAGGGCAAAAGTAGTCAAAAAAGCCCCGTCCCAAATTAGCTACCCCTTGTGCAATCATTCGCCAGGAAGAATGTTCGCGTAGAATTCCGCACCATCGTCCAGACGCAGGATGCCCACGCGGCCGAACTCGGAGCCGGTGGCGGCGGCGCAATCGATGTCGATGCGATCGGGCACGCCGGCGGTATCCTCGCCGCCCAGGCGCACGATCTGCCCGCGCCCCGACTCCTCATCGAGCCCCGCCAGGCCGCCGACCTCGCAATAACGTCCAAGCGACACCGTGGGCGTGTGGCCGCTCACCACGACCGGGCCCTTGCCCTCGGCAGAGAGCAGCCCCGTCGGCGCATCCCAGTAGCCGTGACGAATCCACAGCAAGTCATCGGACGACTGCACCGCAAGCATCTGCTTCAGCAGTTCGCGATCGGCATCCACCGCCCCCGCACCATCGGCACAATCAACCCCATGTTCAAGCAAAAACGCCCGCGCTGCCTCGGTCTGGATACCGGCGTGCACCAGCAGATACGGACGCTCGTCAGTCTCGACCACGGCGTAGAGCGGCAGCGTTGCCATCCAACGCACGAGCTCCTCGTACGCCTCAAATTCCATATCGTTGAGCTGCTGACGGGTAGTCCAACCGCCGTTGATATCCCAGGTCTCGGCATCGAGCGGATCCTGGCCAATGATGGCATCGAGCATGATCTGCTCGTGATTGCCCTTGAGCACGCGAGCGTTGGGTAGCGAGCGCACGAGCTTAATAACGCCGACCGGATCGGGCCCGCGATCGATCATGTCGCCCAGCACGTACAGCGTATCTTCGGACGCCAGCGAGATCTTGGACAGGGCCTCGTCAAGCGCGCGCACGTGCCCGTGAGCATCGGATGTCACATAGATCGCCATGGAACGCCTCTCTTTACATTGCGGCCGAAGCCCGGAGCCGCAACTAAAACTTCAAGTTGAACTTAAACGTTACCCATTGTACTCCGTTGCAATAAAGCTGGAAAGGGTTGCATACCGTCAACGGCCGCCAGCGCACGCCTGCCCACCCGCACCGCTCACGCCACGCCGCCTGGCCCAGCGCCCCGACCAGCGACGCTCCCGTCGCAGCCTCGTGTCGAAAATGCGCACGCCCGCAATCCAGGCCCATAAACCCACCATCTTTGGGTACAAATAAACGCAGATAACTGACCGTGCCACGCCAACCACCCAGGAGCGGACACCATCCATGAACCAGATACTTCTCTTTATCGGCCTCGTCATCATTTTGTGCCTGACCATCAAACCCGTCGGAAAAAAGCTCCCCTTCCCCACCCTGCTCATCTTTATCGCGCTGGGCATGCTGCTGGGCGTCAACGGCCCGGCGCATATCGACTTTAGCGACTATGCGCTCACCGAAACCGTCTGCAGCACGGCGCTGCTGTTCATCATGTTCTACGGCGGCTTTAACACCAATATCGACCGCGCCAAGCCCGTCACCGCGCCGGCGGTGCTGCTGAGCACACTCGGCGTTGTCGCCACCGCCGGCATCACGGGCGCCTTTGCGCACTTCGTGCTGGGCTTCGACTGGATCGGCGGCCTGCTGCTGGGATCGGTCGTGGCGTCTACCGATGCGGCGAGCGTCTTTAGCGTGCTGCGCGAGCACAGTCTGTCGCTGAGAGGTGGCACCGACTCGCTGCTCGAGGTCGAATCGGGCTCCAACGATCCCGTCGCCTACATGCTCACCGCCGTGCTCGCCACACTCGCGGCCGGCGGCGACATTAACATCCCCGTGCTGCTGGCCAAGCAGATCATCCTAGGCGTGGGCCTGGGCCTTGTCATCGGCTGGGCATCGGGCCGCCTGATCGAGCGCGCGCATGCGACAGCCGAGGGCGCGCAGACCATCTTCTTGTTCGCCGTGGCCATCGTCGCCTACGCGCTGCCGAGCTACCTGGGCGGCAACGGCTTTTTAGCCGTGTACCTTGCCGGCATCGTGCTAGGCGCGAGCGACATCACCGGTAAGGTCGAGCTGGCGCACTTCTTCGACACCCTCACCGAGATGGCCGAGATGACCATCTTCTTTTTGCTCGGCCTGCTCGTGACGCCCGCCCGCCTGCCGCAAATGCTGCTGCCGGGCCTGGCACTCATGGCGTTTATGCTCTTCGTGAGCCGCCCCATCGCCGTCGGTCTGCTGCTGGCGCCCTTTAAGACAAACCCTCGCCAGGTGGCGCTCGTAAGCTGGGCGGGCCTGCGCGGAGCAGCATCGGTCGTCTTTAGCCTCTTTGCCGTGGTGGCCGGCGTTCCCGGTGGACATAACCTGTTTGACCTGGTCTTTGTGATTGCCGTGTCGAGCATTGTGGTGCAGGGCTCGCTGCTGCCAGCAGTGGCGAAGAAACTCGATATGATCGATGCAGAAGGCGACGTACGCCGCACCTTTAACGATTACCGCGACGAAGAAGGTATGTCGTTCGTCAAGCTCAAGGTGGGAGCTGGACATCCGTTTGCCGGACGCTCGCTCGCGGATATTGGCAGTGCAACGGACATGCTCGTGGTCCTGGTGCTTCGTGACGGTGCGCACCCGGTGCTACCCAACGGCGATACCGTAATTGAGGAAGGTAACCTGTTAGTGATGGCCGCGCCGACGTTTGAAGAGCGTGCCGAGGTTACGCTACGCGAGGTCACCGTAACGCCCCATGGACGTCTGGCCGGTCAGCGCCTGCGCGACGTGCCGCAGGGCAAGCACCCCTTTATCGTCGTGATGCTCAAGCGCGACGGCCAAACGATCATCCCCGACGGCAACACCCTCATATACGCCGGCGACGAAGCCGTCATTGCCACGCTCGCGTCGTAGCGGCAAGGGACAGCCGTCCCGAATTGGCTACATTTGAGCATCAATCGCCCCGACAGGGGTCTCGTTGCGGACAATTAGCGTCTCTCAAAACTAAGTGAGTAGACTTTTGTCGAATCGCCGACCACGTCACCAAAGCACAAGTCTGTGACCTGCGGGTTTGTTGAAGCAAATTTGTCGGGTGCTCAGGATTTCCAAATAAGTCTACTCACTTAGCCAGCGTGCAGTCAAAATAGAACGGTCGCGAGCTCATTAGGCTCCATTGGGACGGCTTATCGTGCATTTTCGCGCAGCTGCGGGTGCAGACGTCCCATCCCAAATTAGCCACCCTAGTCATCGTCGACGGCAAAGTCGCGGAGGTCGAGGCCTTCGCGTTCGGCTCGGGCTAGGAGCTCTTGAGGGGACTCATCCTCGATATCCATCACGTCGAGCATGGCGGTCGGAAAGCCCACGCCCGCCGCACTCCCCGCGCGATCGAGCAGACTCTCGCGCAGCTGGTCTACATCAACATCGATCTTCATGGTGAAACTCCTACTGGACAATCGCGACCGCATGAGTCGCACGCCCAAATGATGTGCAATAAATCCCAGATACGGCCATAATAAAACAAAGAACATCAGGGAGGTTGCGGACGATGGATAAGCTCGATGCCATGACGAAACAAGTCAGGGACTTTTGTGATGCACGCGACTGGCGCAAATATCACACACCAAAAGAGCTTGCCATCGGCATGGCAACTGAGTCCTCCGAGCTCCTTCAGCTCTTTCGTTTTATGAGCAACGATCGCATTGCAGAAATGTTCGAAGACACCGAGCAACGCCAAGTCATCGAAGACGAAATTGCTGACACACTTCTTTTCCTCCTGCGTTTTGTCGACCTCAACGGAATCGATCTCCCAGCTGCACTATCGTCCAAACTCATACGCAATGGCGAGCGCTACCCCATCAACGCATCATCAGACGAATACAGAAAGGCGGGCCACCGTGAGTAATGAGTTCGCCCTTCGGCAATACACACTTCCCCTACCCAAGCCATTCGAGGCAAGCGAATCACTGCAAGACTTTGGCACGCCAGAGCCCGGCGCTCATCATGACGAAAGCTGGCCTGTTCTCTACATCCTGACCAACAGTCAAAAGAAGACAGCATACATTGGCCAAACAACCAACTATCAACGTCGCATGAAGCAACACGCCGCAAACGCGGACAAGGATTTCGATCGAACACTACTGATCGACAACCCAACTTTCAATCAGTCAGCGACATTTGAGTTTGAAAACAGACTCATCGAACTGTTCTGCGCCGACGAAAAATACCAGGTAACCAATGGCAACAACGGCTATGCCCAATTCGATTACTTTGAGCGGCCTCAATATCGTCAGAAGTTCCGAACGCTGTGGACAAAACTGCGCGAAGAAAACTATGCGATTCACCCCATCGAAGAACTCGAGAACACTGACCTGTTTAAATTCTCGCCCTTCAAAACGCTCACACCCGATCAATACGAAACGATTGAGACGATTTACAAGCGTCTCGAGCAGGAACAGAAAGACGTTGAGCACGGCGGCCCCAAGAAGGAACGCGTAACCGTCGTAAACGGCGCGCCGGGAACAGGCAAAACAATCCTCGCCATCAGCCTCATGTTCAAAATCAAAAACGAACCCAAACTATCCGGTTTGCGGGTCGGTTTCGTGACCCCCATGGAGTCTCTGGGCAAGACGCTCAAAAAGCTCACGCACTTCCTTCCCGGGTTAAAGCCCGGCGACATTTTGAGCCCCAGCGATGTAACCAAGAATGATCGATATGACATTTTGCTTGTCGACGAGGCACACCGACTGGGAAACTGCTTGACCGTCGGCGCCGGCATCGGGGCTTTTTACAATACCTGCGATCGCCTCGGCCTTCCGCGCTCGAGCAACCAGGTTGACTGGATATTCACATGCTGTGACAAGGCGTACCTGTTCTACGACCCCAAACAGCAGGTTCGTGCATCCGGACTTAATCGGGACGACCTTGAGCAGCGACTCAATCAGCTCGAAGAAGCGGGCATTGAAACTGAAGAGTTCGGCCTAAGCACACAAATGCGCGTGCGCGGTGGTGACGAATACCTCGATTTTGTCTACGACTTACTCGACAACAAGGCGTACATGCACACCGGCATGAAGTTCAAAGAACTCTTTTCATCGGAGCCTTACGATTCGCGGGCCGGGGATCCGGACAGCGATATCCCCAGATACCAGTTTGGAATCGTCAACCGATTTGAGGATTTCTGTTCTCTGCAGCAAGCCAAGGAAGAAGAAGTTGGCCTATCCCGTATGACGGCAGGCTTTGCGTGGAAGTGGCAAACGAAGAAATACAAAGACGCGTTCGATATCATCATCGAGGACATCCCTAAACGTTGGAACTCGAGCCAAAAGGATTGGGTTAACTCCGCCAACGCCGTAAACGAAGTCGGATGTATCCACACGGTGCAGGGCTACGACCTCAACTACGGCTTCGTAATTCTGGGACCAGACATTTATTACGACACCGATATAGGAGCCGTCTGCGTTAACAAAGCGAACTTCAAAGATGCCGTCGCAAAGAAAAAGGCGAGCGACGATGACCTGCGAAAGATCATCGTCAACGCCTACTACGTTCTCATGACGCGCGGTATGCTGGGAACGTATCTCTATGTGTGCGACCCCGCTCTAAAGGAGTATTTGTCACGGTATATCCCGGTGATTTAGACGCAGGACAAACGTCGCAAATCGAAGGCATTGCTCAAACGTTAAACACACGAACATATTTTCGTGTTTTATACTTGAGCTAGACAACCACAGCATGGTATAAAAGAGCTGCGTTCCGTTATGGAGGGCAGTCAAGGGCCGGGGGATCCCCCCCCGGCATTTTCTTTTTTGAAAGGCTGTTTCATGAACGAACCGCCCGCATTCCCCGACAAATCAAGGCGCCGCCCAGAAAAGAGCAACTCAAGCGACGAGCGGGCACGAGTCCAGCAATCCATCGCCCGCGGCTACGATGACCTCGTAAACGACCGAGTGCGTCCTTGGAAGCAAGCAAAAGCCGAGGCAGATCGGATACGAGCCATCAGATAAGGCCCCTCCCCCATGTAACCATCCTGTAAATCATAGCGGCGCAGTCGAGTTTTACCGTGATGCGGTCGCGCCTGGCGCTCCACTGTGCTAAAGTATCCCGAACGTTCAAACGACTACGAGGGGGAACTAGAAGATGGCACGTGTGCACAACTTCTCAGCTGGCCCGGCCGCGCTGCCTACAAGCGTGCTCGCCGAGATCGCCGACGAGATGATGGACTACCGCGGTTGCGGCATGTCCGTGCTCGAGATGAGCCATCGATCTAGCATGTACCAGCAGATCATCGACGACGCCGAGGCAACCCTGCGCCGCCTGCTGAGCATCCCCGACAACTACCGTGTCCTGTTTTTGCAGGGCGGCGCCACGCTACAGTTTGCGGGCATCCCGATGAACCTCATGCGCCGCGGCCGCGCCGGCTACGTCGTGACCGGCAACTTTGCCAACAAGGCGTACAAAGAGGCCGCCAAGTACGGCGAGGCCGTGCTGCTCGCGAGCTCCGAGGACACCAACTTCGACCGCATCCCCGACATGGCCGACATCAACGCGTGCATTGCCGCCGAGGCCGCGGGCGACGGGCTCGACTACGTCTACATCTGCCAGAACAACACCATCTTTGGCACCATGTTCCACGAGCTGCCCAACTGCGGTGATGTGCCGCTGGTCGCCGATGTCTCGAGCTGCTTTCTGTCGCAGCCGCTCGACGTCGAGCGCTACGGACTCATCTACGCCGGCGCTCAGAAAAACGCCGGCGCCGCGGGCGTCACCGTGGTTATCGTACGCGACGACCTGATCGCCGAAGGCCCCGCCTTTGCGCAGACGCCGCAGTACATGGACCTTAAGACCCAGGCCGCCAAGGGCTCCATGCTCAACACGCCCAACACCTTTGGCATCTACGTGTGCGGCAAGGTGTTCCGTTGGGTCGAGCAGACCGGCGGACTTGCCGCCATGGCCGAGCGCAACTGGGCCAAGGCCAACCTGCTCTACGACCTGCTCGAGAACAGCAAACTATTCCACGGCACCACGCAGACAGACAGTCGCTCCATCGCCAACGTCACCTTTCGCACCGGCGATGCCGACCTCGACGCCGCCTTTGTTGCGGGCGCGGCAGAGCACCAGAT
The DNA here is from genome assembly GCA_905214425.1 of uncultured bacterium. Classification (GTDB taxonomy): domain Bacteria; phylum Actinomycetota; class Coriobacteriia; order Coriobacteriales; family Coriobacteriaceae; genus Collinsella. The sequence continues at coordinate 12,383 of CAJMLY010000018.1, read as the reverse complement.
TCAAAACGTCAAGGGCCATCGCCTCGTCGGCGGCATGCGCGCCAGCGTGTACAACGCCGTCACCATGGAGGACGTGCAGGCGCTGGCCACGTACATGAAGGACTTCGAAGCGCAGCATAGTTTGAGTCCGCGATCTAACTAGCCCGCAACACGCGGGCCGACCAGCCACCTCAGACCACCCTGTTTAGATCAAAACCTGCTAAGGAGTTTTTCCATGCGTAAAATTAAGACCATCGACGACATCACTAAAGACGGCAAAGTCGAGTTTGGCGAGGGCTACGAGTTTGTGGGCACCGCCGAGGAGGCCGATGCGATCCTGATGCGCTCGACCGACCTGCACGGCTACGAGCTGCCCGAGGGCATCCGCGCCATCGCCCGCTGCGGTGCCGGCGTCAACAACATCCCCGTCGAGGAGTACGCCAAGAAGGGCGTCGTCGTCTTTAACTCCCCCGGCGCCAACAGCAACGCCGTCAAGGAGCTCGTCCTGGGCATGCTGGTGCTTTCGAGCCGCGGCGTAGTGCAGTCGATGAACTGGGTGCGCGACAACGCCGACGACCCCGAGATCCAGGTCGATGCCGAGAAGGCCAAGAAGGCCTTTGTGGGCCGCGAGCTCAAGGGCAAGCGCATCGGCGTCATCGGCCTGGGCAACGTGGGCTCCAAGGTCGCCAACGCCTGCGTCGATCTGGGCATGGACGTTTACGGCTACGATCCGTTCATTTCCGTTGAGCACGCGTGGGTGCTGAGCCGCGAGGTGCAGCGTGTGGGCACGCTCGAGGACCTCTGCCGCGGCTGCGACTACCTCACCGTGCACGTGCCCAGCAAGGCAGACACCATCGGCATGATCAGCACCGAGCAGATTAACCTGCTGGCACCCGACGCCGTGCTCATCAACTACGCGCGCGAAACCATCATTGACGAGGACGCCGTCGACGCCGCCCTGCGCGAGGGCAAGCTCAGCTGGTTTAGCTGCGACTTCGCCACACCCAAGACCGTCAAGATGCCCAATACGTTTATCACCACGCACTCGGGCGCCGGCACTGGCGAGGCCGAGGCCAACTGCGCCGACATGGCCATCAGCGAGCTCAAGGATTACCTGGAGAACGGTAACATCGCACACAGCGTCAACTACCCCGCCTGCAGCATGGGCAAGGCGCGCGCCGCGAGCCGCATCGCCTGCCTGCACGCCAACGTGCCCAACATGATCGGCCAGATCACGGCCATTCTCGCCAAGGACAACGCCAACGTGCAGCGTATGACCAACGAGTCCGCTGGCGAGAACGCCTACACCATGTTCGACACGGACGAGCACCTGGACAGCAGCACCATCGAGGCGCTCAAGCAGATTCCGTCGATGTATCGCGTGCGCGTGATCAAATAGCGCCGGCGCCAAGCATGCCAGACAGGCCACAAAGCCTATTCGGCCCCCGTCTTCACGAAACGGGGGCCGATTTCGTTGCTCCGGCTGGTTTTGAAAATGCTATCCAGAACAAGTTTTTTCGGATAATAGACACTCATACCCAAATCACTGAGCACACCTGCTTTGATAAACAGCTTTATCAGGGGCTTTAGTAGGTAAAAATCGATCTCTATATACCACATCCAAATTGACTGTCGATTTTCCGAAACAACTAGTTCCGGATAGCAATTTTATAGCCCTTTCAAGGCGAAACTGAAGCCTTTTTCGCGCCCAAAACTCTAGTTCGCGCGACCGCTTTCCACCTGCACGACTACATTCCCGCCCAATCGATAAAAATCTCCTCACGAAGCCGCCGTTCGAGCTCCTGCTGCCGCGGTGTCTTGTCTTTCAACGGCGCATCGAGATAGGACATGATGAGTTCCATCACCACGCGGAAGGCATCGGAGTCGGCCAGCTGGCCATAGGTCACCAAAACGACGGGATATCCCATCGCTTGCAAGGCCGTCGTTCGGTCGGAGTCAGAGATCTTGGATTCTATGGATCCGTGTATGGCTTTACCCTGGCATTCAACAAGGCACTCTCGGCTGCCGTCCTTATTTGCCAGCAGGATATCGGCATAGCGCCTATCAAGCCCCGAAATCAGGCGGGCGCTTCGCGTCATACGAATCTCAACGTTATTGGTAAGGCGAAGACCTTCGCCGCCACGCAACCTCGAAAGACCAAACAGCATCGAAGCCTGAACCTCGAGCGGCGATGCCGCCACCCCCGTAATGCATTTCGCGGCTCGTATGAACGATTTAGCGCCGCGGAGCCCCCGGATCTTATTGGCGAACTCCGTTAGTTCAGAGATCTCGATCAAGGGCGGTCGTTTCCACAAGTCCGTTGGATTCCCCGAGACATCCTTTACGTTTTCCCAGCCCAACTGTGCGTCACCCCACTGGCCCCCATATGCCTGCACAAGCGCCGACTTTACCTGAGACGCAATCTTGCACACGGCAAAGGTGCCGCACATCTCATACATGCACATGATTAGACGCTCGTTTGAGACCGAGGAAGCCAGGGTCAGCAGGGTAAAGAGTGGGGACGCGACATCGAAGCCAAACTCCGTCTGCCGCACGGAGCCAAACGGCCTCTCCCCGTTCCAAACATGCCTGACAATGCGATCACCCTTACGTCCGCAGCTGCCCTGCGCCAACACGTGCAACGGGGTGCCCAGGAAATGCTTGACGAGCGGATGCTCACAAAGGCGCTCCCTGCGCGGATCGTCCACAGAATCGGGCAGGTCCGGCATTATCGCCAAGACCTGTGGAGGTATCCGGTGATACCGAAAGGCAGATATGTCGCACAGCATGTCGTCCATAAAGGCTACGTACCCACTGCGCCGTTTGTGAACCCGCACGGACGGCAAACGCGCTGGCTCGGCCTGCGAACGGTAAATGCTGCTGTGCGCACGTCGCGGATCTCTCAGGAGGCTTACAATCGGTTTGGAAAGCAGACTGATTGTGAGGTTGCATATGGTTGATGAGGACTTTGCCTGGCGGCTTACGCAAGGGCTCGTGCGGATCGACAGTTCCGACCCAGGTGCGTATGAGGGCGAGATTGAACGCTATATCAAAGCGCTGGTTGAGGAACGGATGGCGCAGCTGAGCCATCCGGTACTCGATGCCGTGCAGATTGAGGAGCTCGAGGTGCTCCCCGGACGCCGCAACCTTATGGTCACCGTGCCCGGTTTGAGCGACGAGCCACGGCTCGTCTACATCTGCCACATGGATACCGTCACCTTGGGAGACGGCTGGGACGCAGGCATTCCGCCGCTCGGAGCAATCGTGCGTGACGATAAACTCTATGGCCGCGGTGCCTGCGATATGAAGGGTGGCCTGGCCTGCGCCATTGCTGCACTGGTCCATACGCTCGAGCGCGTGGCGGCGGATGGCGCGCTGCCCCGCCGCGGCTTTTCGCTCATCTGCTCGGTCGACGAGGAAGACTTTATGCGCGGCTCCGAGGCGGCCATCGACGCCGGCTGGGTCGGCTCGCGCGAATGGGTACTGGACACCGAGCCTACCGATGGACAGATTCAGGTGGCGCACAAGGGACGCACATGGTTCGAGATTGAGATGACCGGCGTCACGGCGCACGCGAGCCAGCCCTGGAAGGGCGCCGACGCCGTCGCCGCCATGTCCGAGGTCGTGTGTTCGCTTCGTCGCGCGTTTTCGGCGTTGCCCCCGCATGATGAGCTGGGGCCTTCGACTGTCACATTTGGTCAGATTGAGGGCGGCTATCGTCCCTATGTCGTGCCCGACCACGCCAAGGTCTGGGTCGATATGCGCCTGACCCCGCCGACTGATACGGCCGCCGCGACGCGCATGGTAGAGCAGGCCATCGCCGTCGCCGAAGCCGCCGTTCCCGGTTGCCATGGCAGCTACACCGCGACGGGCGACCGCCCCGCCATCGAGCGCGACCCGAACTCTCCCCTTCTAGCAGCGCTCAAGCGTGCCGCCGATGACGTGACGGACGCGAATACGACCGTCGGCTTCTTTACCGGCTACACCGACACCGCCGTCATTGCCGGCAAGACAGGTAACCGCAATTGCATGAGCTACGGTCCCGGGTCGCTCGCGCTCGCGCACAAGCCCAACGAATATGTGCCCCACGTCGATATCGTTCGTTGTCAGCAGGTGCTAATCGCGCTCGCCGATAACGTGCTCTGGGACGCGAGCGGCCAAGTTGGGGCATAATAAGCCGCGAACAAACCGACTCGTGCGTTAGGACCGCCCATGAAAGCACTTCCGTTTCCCTGCATCCGCCCGGCTCAGGACCGTGTGCTCGAGGCGCTGCCTGCAATGGGCAGTATCCTGAGCGGCAACGATGCTCTGCGCGAAGCCCTTGCCGATGGCCTGATGCTCAAGGACCCGGGTGCGGCGTATTACGTGTACGAATGCTCGGGCGAGCCGGGACGCGTGACGGGTGTCGTGGCGATTTGCCCGACGAGTGTACTTGCGGGCGACAAGAGCGATGCCAGCGCTGACGTGGCCGCTGCTGCGCGCGCGATCGCCGAGCTCAAGGTGCAGCCGCGCCCCGTGTCGCTCGCCTACGAGGCCTCGCCCGTCATGGATATCATCCTGGGCGCCGCCAAAGAGGGCGCGTCGCTCTACGCCGTTACCGACCCCGCGGGCATTACGCACCGCGCGTGGGAGGTCAAGCGCGAGGACGCCGTCGGGGCCATCCGCGCTATGCTCGACCAAGCACCGGAGCCGGCACTGACCGACGACCCCGCCTACGCCGCCGCTCTGACCGGGGCGTCGCAGCTGCTGGCCGATGAGGCCCGTGCCGCCGGAACGTACACCGGCAAGGAGCCGTTCAACTTTACCGTTGCCGTGCTCTTCCCCGCCGCGCAGGTCAGCGGCGCCGCGCCGCAAGTTCCGACAGGTCTGCTCACGCACCAGGTCGCGCGGTTCTAGCAAGACCAGACCGCCCAGCACAATAATCGGCAGCTCAACAAACAGGGGGCGGAGATGCAGCAGGTACATGCATCTCCGCCCCTTTCGCGTCGAGAAGTTATGCCGGCGACCCGTGCCGCCGCGCTCGCGTTATCCGCGCTGCGGACCCGCAGTAGCCACGAGCGGTTCAAGCCCCAGCTCGCGCGCATAATCTTCCTGCGTAAAGACTTCGACCAGCTCAAACGTACCGGCCTCGTCGTCAAACACGAAATGCAGCACCGAGCAGTTGCCCGGCACGCGATCGCGCTCATCAGCCGCCGCACCCTTCACGTGGTCCATGAACTCCTTGATGGCCGAGCCGTGGCTCACCGCGAGCACGCACTCGTGGTCCGGGCGACGCATAAGATCGGTCAACGTCGCCACCATGCGCTCGCGCACCTGCATCTGGCCCTCGCCGCCAAACTGGCGATAGAAGTCGCGCCACGGGCGCTCGGGCATGAGCATCACGCGCTCGGCCTCAAAGTCGCCAAAGAACCACTCACGCAGGCCGTCCAGGCGCTCGTACGCCAAGCCCGGCCACAAGTTGGCGATAGTCTGCTCGGTGCGATGAAGCGTGGAGGTGTAGGCATGATCGGGCTCAATGCCGCGCGCACGTAAAAACATGCCGGCGCGCGCCGCCTGGTCGCAACCCAACTGCGTAAGCGGCGAGTCACTCCACCCCTGAATGATACGCTTGAGGTTGAATATCGTCTGTCCATGACGGACCAGATACAGATCTTTATTCATAGGGGTCCTTTCGTTCGTTACCAATCAAGGAGCGAAAACGCCCCGTCGCAATAGCCAAAATGAAGCACGACTCCGTTGTCGGGTAGCTCTCCCCTGCCAGTCACATACTCAAGAAACTCCTGGCAGGCTGAGCCGTGGGAAACCGCCAGCACGCAGTCGTGCTGCGGCCTGGCCATGATGCGCGACAGCACCGCGACCATACGCGACTGGAGCTGCACTTCAGACTCGCCACCAAAGGCCACCGGATAATCACCCCAGGGCTGCGGCGGCATATCGCGATTTGATGTGCCCTCCAGCGAGCCCAAATGCCACTCGCGTAGGTCATCGACCAGCTCTATCGAGCAGCCCTCGCCAGCAATTAGCTCAGCCGTACGCCGCGCCCGGCCCAACGGGGAGGAATACACACGGTCAAAGGTCACGCCACGCGCCTCAAACGCCGCGCGCGTCGCCAGCGCCTGCTCGCGCCCGCGCGCCGTAAGCGGCGAATCGTGCCCACCCTGCAAAATGTTCTTCACATTGAGCTCGGTCTGCCCATGCCGCACCAAATACAGATCGGCCACACGCCCTCCCCTCGCACCACCGTAAAGGTGACAGGCACCTTTGCGGTGGTTTTACCGCCGGATCGCGCCACAACGACGCGCAACTACAGCAGCACGTCGGCAAGCGGACGCTTGGGCACGTGATGCACCTGCGCCTCATCGCGCCAGTAATTGATAGAGCCATCCGGGTTGGAGTCGATCGCATCGATCAACTGAGTCTCGGTTGGCACGCCAAAAGCCATGATCAGCTTGAGCTCGTATTTGTCGTTATCGAGCCCCATGGCGTCGATTGCGCGGGGCGTAAAGGCCTTGAACATGCATGCCGCCACCTCGGGCGTGGCACTGCGAGCCGCGAGCATCATCGTCTGGGCGGCAATGCCGGTGTCGACCTCGGTGATGGGCGCGGCGGGCTTACCCGAAACAGCGCGCTCGGCAAGAATCGCGATGTAGCCGGTCGGGCGCTCGCCCTCGGCAGGGCCCGGCCAATCCTTGAGCGCACCGGCCCACGCGAGCTCGTCAAACACGCGCGCGCAATCCTCGGCACCGCTCACCACATGAAAGCGCAGGCGCTGAGCATTGGCGCCACAGGGAGCCAGATGCGCAAGCTCCGCCAGCTCGAGCAAAAACTCGCGCGGCACGCGCATGGACTCGTCAAATCGACGGCACGTGCGGGCGCGGCGAACCAGCGCGTCAAACGTGTCCAGGCCAAGCTTTTCGCAACCCTGCTTCGCCATCGACTCGGCGCTTACCGGCGCCGCGGGAACTGTTTCGTTCATAGGACCCCCCAATAAAAGCCAATTGTTCTTAAGAAAATCTAACCTAAAACGTAGGCAATAACGAACAGAGCTGCAATGTTCTACACCTGTTGAATATCCCGCATCCAAACGGGAACAAAGATAACAATTCGGGAAGGTGAGGCTCCCATTCGCCCTTTCCGCCCCACGCGACGGCGCCCTTGGGCGATACTGGTTGCAAAAGCTACGGCTTACGCCGCACGGAAAGGAGACATCATGGGCATCTTTAAGAACGATGACAAGCAATCGAGCGCGTTTGGATTTGACGAGAAAAGCATGGCAGGCAAGGCCGTCAAGGCCGTGCGCTGGATTTACGCCATCACGGGCGTCTTGGCGCTCGTCGCCGGCATCGCACTGCTGTTTGCGCCCGCCAAGTCCCTCGTCTTCCTGACGACCGTCTTGGGCTTCTACTTTGTGATCACGGCCGCAATCAGGCTGTTTACCGCTGTTTTCGAGCCGCTGCTGCCCACCGGCTGGCGCGTTACGAGCATCATCTCCAACCTGCTCATCATTCTGGGCGGCGTCATAATCCTGCGCAACCAGGCCTTCTCGACCGCGACGCTCACCACGCTTGTAGTGGTCGTCGCCGGCTTTGGCTGGATCGTCGAGGGCGTCATGTCGATTCTGGAATCCGAGCTTTCCGCCAACCGCGCCCTCGCCATCCTGAGCGGCGCACTCTCCATCATCGCGGGCATGTTCGTGTTTATCTATCCGCTGTGGTCGGCCAAGATGCTCGTCATCTTTAGCGGTGCCGCGCTGCTGGTGTTTGGCGTGACGCTCATTGTTCGCGCCATTCAGTTTGGCAAACTGGTGCACTAGATGCCAAAGACGCTTTTTATTGATGCCGACGCCTGCCCGGTCACGCGCGAGTCGATTGACTGCGCACGGAGGGCAGGCGTCGCCGTCGTTATCGCCGGCAACAGCACGCAGAACCTGGAACGCCACATTCGCCGCGACGATCCGCGCGACGCCGAGCACGCACGTCGGGGCTTTTGGGTCACGACGCTCGATGTGAGTGTGGGAGCCGATAGCGCCGACTTTGCCATTGTCGAGCGCCTGCAGGCAGGCGATGTGGTCGTGACGCAGGACATTGGCCTGGCGAGCATGGTGCTCGGACGCGATGCCGCCGCCATCGGCGTGCGCGGGCGCGTCTACGATAAGGCGACCATCGACATGCAACTGTTTATTCGCCACGAGGAAAAGAAGGTGCGCCGCGCCGGCGGACGCACTCGCGGACCGGCGGCATTTACCAGCGAAGACCGCGCCCGCTTTAAACGCAACCTCACCAATCTGCTGCGCTAACCAAGGCAGATTTTCGGGACATGCCCGGAAATCTGCCTTTTTGTTTAGAGCGGTGTGAGCGCTCAGGATCCATGGCTCAACAAAAAACGGGCTTCAAAATGCCATGCATCGCCGCATTGCGCCGGCGCCGAGCATGGCTATTTTGAAGCCCGTTTTGCTAGGCCTACTTAGAGGCCGAAGGCGGAAAGAACGAGTCCCCAACCGGCGCCGATGACGTACATCATGACCAGGAACACGGCATTTTCGCGAGCGCTGCGGTTGGTACGGAACAGCACCAGGTAGCCCACGCCGGCAGAGATGAGCGTGCCGGCGAGCATCGGCGCCAGCTGCAGCGCACCTTCGAGGTACAACTGCGTAATAACGACGCTAGCAGAGCAGTTGGGGATCAGACCGACAAGCGCCGAGCCCAGGACGGCGAGCGTCTCATTGCCGCGCAGGAACTGCTCGATTGCGGACTCACCAAAGGTCTCGAGGACGGCGACCAGAATCAGCGTCACCAGGAAAATGAATACCGATACCTGCACGGTGTGCGAGATCGCGCTGCGGATGATCGACAGGACAGGCGCCCCTTCGTGGGAGTGGTCGTGGCTGTGACCGTGGTGGTGCTCGTGCTCGTCCGCGTGACCATGGTCGTTGCCGTGGTCGTGCCCGTGCTCGTCCTCGTCTTCATCACAGCCGCAATGGTCGCGCTCGCACAGCTCGTGGATGTGATCGGCGCTCACACCCGCCTCGGCCACCTCGTCAATGATGTCGCCACCGCCGTGGTCATCGTGCGCACAGTTCACGTGTGCCGGATTGACCGCGGTCCCCAGCACGGTGCGACGAATCGCCGCATGCGCGCGGGCATTACGACGAAGGCCGCGGATAGCCGCATCCACGATAAAGCCCGTGACCAGAGCGATCAGCGCCTTCGAGGCGAGCAGCATCGCCATGGTCTGCACGGGAACTTGCTCGGCGAGTAACAGCGGCAACATCTCGTCGGAGGTCGAGAGGAACACGGCAACCAGCGTGCCCAGCGTCACGACGCGGCCAGCGTACAGCGTTGCTGCCATGGCCGAAAAGCCGCACTGCGGCACCATGCCCAGCAGCGAGCCAACCACGGGGCCCGCGGCGCCGGCGCGCTTGATAGCGCCGTTGACGCGATCGCCCGCAACGTGCTCAAGGGTTTCAAGAGCCAAATACGTCACCAACAAAAACGGCACCAACGACAGCGTGTCCTTACCGGCGTCGAGCAGAATATCAATCAGTAAATCCATGACGGATGGAACCTTTCGTGTCTTTCGGCAGCATTGTAAAAGTCCTAGCGGTCAACTAGGGTATTGTAGTTGTCCCGGGCGCGGTGCCAATAGTTGCCCATGGTAAACTATCATCTCGCCACAACTCAGTAACCCCGAGCCGCGCAGCGCGGCCCGTCCAAGGAGCAGCATATGAACGTATCGCAAGCACTCGAATACGAACGCCAGCCGTTTATCCCCATGTTTATCTACGGCGACCACGGCGCCATGGAGTCCGAGCGCCAGAAGGGCGAGGAGGCCCTCAAGGTGCTCGAGACCGAGTACTTTACCGCCGAGGGCGACCCCGGCTTCGACTTTGCTACCGTGCGCGATCTGGCCGACCGCAACCGCGACCTGTGCGACCAGATTGGCGAGGCGCGTCTGCGCAACGTGACGCCCGCGACGCTCTCGCGCGGCCTGTCCGACGCCGACACCTGCGCCGCCATCGGCAAGATGCAAAAGCGTACCGCCGCATCGGTCATGCGCGAGATCCGCGGTGACCGCGACGCTCTCGGCGTGGCCTATGCCCGCAAGCCCATTCAAGGCACGGTGCTGGGTATCGACATCGAGACCACCGGTCGCGCACCCGAGCGCGGCTACATCATCAACGTGGGCTGGGAGATCATGGATCTCACCAGCGACGCCGTGCCGCATGACGCCGAGGCACACTACTGCGGCCTGCCCGACATCTACCGCGGCGAGGATGTGCCGCTATCGAACATCCATCACATCACCTGGGACGACATCGACGGCAAAAAGCCGTTCCGCGAGAACAAGGAGCTGCAGAAGCAACTGCTCAAGCTCATGAAGAAGTACCCCTATATGGCGCACAACGCCGCCTTTGAGGACAGCTGGTTCAAGATTCACCTGGACGGCTACGCCGAGGCGCGCCGCGCAGGCAAGATCATCGTCATCGACTCGCGCCAGATCTGCCGCAGCCTGGACGCCGACGTGCGCTCGCTCCCCCGCGAGTCCGCACCCGCCGCGCTCGAGAACTGGGCCCGCCGCCGTGGCACCCTCGCCGCCGACGCCAACGAGCAGCACCTGGGCCTCGACGACACCGACCTCATGCTCCGTACCGTCCAGGCCGAGTTCAACCTCAAGAACCTGTTTGCCAAGTAGAAACGTCTGCGACAAACCACGGCGTAGATCACGAGCGGCCTCGCAGCGGGAACCCCCGCGGCGGGGCCGCCCTACGTTCCATAAGCAGGCCCGCGCTTCACAAATTCTGAACCCTATTTTTTAACTATTTCGGCACTTTCCCGACACGTGATTTGTGTTCAGATGGCGATGCATCGATACCAAATGTGCAGCAATTGAGTATTTCTATGCTATAGCTGAGCAGCGAAAACATTGATTTAGGGTGAACGTGCCCATAATTGCGTCAAGCTTTTGGACAGCATTTGGTTAGACCTCTAAAACGACTTTTCCACTCAGCGCCATCAACACGACATTAGCTGACACGATATATACCATGAGTATCGTATTGTCACATACCACGGCAAAAGCGGTCTACCAGGCCGCGCATTCGGTGTCTGCGAAAGACATCGAGTCCTGCAGCCCTGTCGCAATTTACGGATCGTGTCCCACCGGAACGCTCCTCGACGCGGCCACAGAATGGCTTGCCAGACATGATGTTGCCCGCGACGCAAACCATCCCCTCGAGGTAATGGTGTTTGATCGCAGGAACGCGCGCTACGCGATGGACTGCCGATGCCACGTTTCGTCAAAGCGATTCTCATGCTCGCGTTTTATAGAGCTAGAAGATGACATCTACATTGTTGGCGTTGAGCTTTGTGCACTTCAGGCCGCCACCTATCTTTCTTTTCGCGAACTGGTGGAGTACTACTTTGAGCTGTGCGGCGCCTATTCCCTTGGAACCGGTTCTTCTACCTCTTATGCCGAGCGTTTCCCACTTACCTCAACCGAGAGGTTAAAGCAGTTCTTTAATTCCATTACCAGATGCGATGGTTTGGCCCTTGCCCGAAAGGCTATTCAATGTGTACGCGATGGATGCCGCTCTCCCATGGAAACGGCCTTTGTCATGATGCTTACGCTGCCCAAAAGCGAAGGTGGACTTGGTATTAAGGGAATTGAGACCGATTACGAGGTGCAGGTCACCGCCGCCGCAAAAAATCTCACGAGACGCAAAAAGTTCTTTATGGATGCATATCTGAAGAAATCTCGAACAGATATTGAATACAACGGGTTTTATCACGACGCCGAAGAGGACCGCGCTATCGACGAGGAGCGCAAGAATGCGCTTGCGTCCATGGGGTACGGAATCATCACCGTCAGCCGTTATTCCTTTATGCATGCCAGCTCTTTCGTTAGGGTCATGGAGGCAATCCAACGAAAAGAAGGTATACGCCCCTCGCGTCTGCCAAAAGACTTTCAAATCATGCAAGAGGACCTGAGACTGTTTGTGCTCAGAAGGTTTATTGAGGAGAAGAAACGAATCCAGGAGGAGCTTCGCCAGGATTCCGAAGAGCGTCAACGAATTGACCTCGAAAAAGCAATGCTCGAAAGCATCACATTGGACGATCCGACGATTAACGAGGCTCCGGCAATCGATGACATGCAAACCGTCGAACCCGACAGCCCATCACTCAACCAAACAAGCAGCTTCACGCCCGAGGGCAGGGTCTTCGGGGCCGGAAACTAGGCCGACTAACAAGGTAGGTACCCTAGCGACGTGCAAAATTGCGAGTATTCAGCAGGGTCGGCCTTCCAACACCCACAAGTTGATTCAAGTAAGAAGCAGAATCGCTATAGAACGGGTCGCGCGCGCAGACGTGGTGTAAGAGCGTCCTGAGGTCCGTCGCCGCAAGTCC
>CAJMLY010000017.1 GCA_905214425.1 uncultured bacterium | reverse complement strand
AGGCCCGATTTTGCCTCTTGACAATGTCCTGCTCATATTAAAAGGAACGTCCCTAAGTACCGCATAAATACCGTTTATCGGAGAAAAAATACCGTTCGCCGGTCATAATGATTACTCGGGCTTTGCTGTTGTCTACAATAACCCCCGTAAAAAGAAATGCGGAAGGTTACCGAGTCCCCTCGGACGTGGGCCTAACCAAAGTCTTTGATCGCGCGCGTCTCAATGGGCGCATTCGATTGATTTTGGTTGGGCTATATTTATGAAGGGACATACCATCATGGGTTTCTTTTCTCGCCTGATGGGCGGTTCGGATGAGCAGAAGACTGCAGCTTCCGAGTTCGAAATCCTCGCTCCCGTTTCCGGCGAGCTTGTTCATCTAGAAAATACCAATGACCCCGCTTTTAGCAGCCGTGCCGTGGGCGATGGCGTTGCCGTGGTTCCCCAAGAGGGAACGGTGTGCGCTCCTGTTTCCGGTACCGTCGCGGCGCTGTTCCCGACTGAGCACGCGCTGGGCATCATGTCCGACGACAGCTCTGCTCAGGTGATGCTGCATATCGGAATCGACACTGTTAAGCTTGAGGGCAAGGGCTTCCATGCGCTTGTTGCCCAGGGTGATCACGTTGACGCGGGCCAGCCCCTCGTCGAGGTCGATTTCGACGCGGTTCGCGCTGCCGGCTTCGATCCCACAGTCTTCGTTATCGTGTGCGAGCGTTCGGAGAACTCGACTCTTCGTGAGCATGCTTCCGGCCCTGTCGCTGTTAAAGAGCCTGTCATCTGGCTTTCCGAGTAAATTCTTGTGGTGGGTACCGTGGTTATCAAGCGAGTTTTCAACAACAACGTCGCAATGGTCACTTCGGGCGATGGCTCCGAGCTCATCGTCATCGGTCGAGGCCTCTGCTTTGGCCGTCATGCCGGCGATGCCATCGACGAGGCATCAGTCGAAAAGACCTACGCGTTGCAGGAGGGAACTTCTCAGGATTCGCGTACGATTGACCGCTTGGCACATCTTTTGGAGTCCATCCCCACCGTCAACCTCGTGATTTCCGAGGACATCGTTCAGATGCTTCGTCGAGAGCTCAATGTCGATATCAATGACAAGATCCTCATCGCTCTCGCAGACCATATCAGCCTTGCTTTGGAGCGTGAGCGCAAAGGCGTTCCCTGCGAAAACCCGCTGCTCCTCGAAATTCAGCAGTTCTATCGCAAGGAGTACGCGCTTGCGGGCCGTGCCCTTCAGATCATCAAGGACTATCTGGGCATTGAGATGAGCGAGGAGGAGCAGGGTTTCATTACCTTGCATATCGTCAACGCCACCATGCCGCAGCGCTCTGACCGTCTGATTGTTTCGGTCCAGCTTGTTCGCGACGTGCTCGCGATTGTTTCCGAGCGCTATGCCACGACCCTTGATGACACCTCGCTGCCTTACGAACGCTTCGTTCGTCACCTGCAGTTTTTCGCACAGCGAGCGCTCGATCCTACGGCCGGGCAAATCAACGGAGACGCGCTGTTCCGAATCGATGAAACGGCGTATCCGTGCGCATTCTCGTGCGCGGATGCCATAGCCGCCCACTTGTCGTCTACCTATAACGTTGTCGTTACCGATGCCGAGAAGAGTTATCTCGCATATCACATTGTTAACCTGCTTGGAGAACCTGGTCTCTAGGCATAACGTGCCCACACATCGATTGATATAAGGCAGGGCTTACGGTCTTGCCCAGGGCACATCTGTCTTAATTTGCGGAAAAGGAAGGGGAGTACCGCTATGACCGCAAAAAAGAAGTTCAATTTCAAAGCGCCGTTGGAGGTGTTCGCGAAGTCGATCGTCCAGCCGATGATGTATCTCTCGGTTGCCGGCATCCTGCTCATCGTGGGCATCATTCTGACCAACAAGACCATCTGCGCTTTGGTCCCCGTACTGGGCTCCGGTCCGTTCCAGCTTGTGGGCGCCGTTGTCTATCAGTCGCTGATGTTTATCATCAACAACCTCTCGATTCTGTTCTGCGTGGGCATCGCCGGCGCCATGGCAAAGAAGAACAAGGGCCACGCTTCGCTGATCGCCCTGATGTCGTTCTTCCTGTTCCTGCAGGCTAACAACATCGTGCTCAACGCCACCGGCTCTCTTGCCGATGCGAACGGCATGCTCGGCCTTACCGGAACCGGCCAGGCCACCGTTATGGGCATCCAGGTGCTCGATACCGGCGTGTTTGGCGGCATCATCCTGGGCTGCATCACCGGTGCCGTGTTCAACAAGTACTCGAACAAGCAGTTCCCCATTGCCCTTTCGATGTTCTCGGGCGTTCGCTTTCCGTTCCTGATCATGATCATCATCTCCTGGATCATGGGCGCGGGCTTCTGCATCGTTTGGCCTCCGGTTCAGGGTGCCATCTCCTCCGTTGCCGGCATTATTAAGGAATCCGGCAACATCGGTCTGTTTATCTACGGCATGCTCAACAAGCTGCTCGTTCCCACCGGTCTGCACCACCTCATCTACACCCCGTTCCAGTTCTCCGATGTGGGCGGCACCCTTACGCTGGGCGATCAGGTTATCGCCGGCGCCTACCCCATCCGTGTCGCCGAGATGGCAATGACGGGCCAGCCCTTCTCCGATAGCACGTATTTCAACAGCTACACCTTCAACAACCTGTGGCCCTACATCGGTATCGGTCTCGCCTTTATCTTCACCGCTTACAAGGGGAACAAGGATAAGACCAAGGCCGTTATCATCCCGCTAATCATCACCGCCGTGCTCTCCTGCGTGACCGAGCCCATGGACTTCCTCTTTGTCTTTGCCGCTCCCGTGCTCTTTGTCGTTCACTCGGTTCTTTCCGGCATCTTCCTGGTCCTGCTCAAGGTCCTCTCCGTGCCCGCTTCGACTGCAGGCGGCATCATCAACATCGTGGTCTCCAACCTGGTCCTCGGTGTCGATAAGACCAACTGGCCGATGATGCTGGTGCTCGGAGTCGTCAACGCCGCGCTGTACTTCTTCCTCTTCACCTTCCTTATTAAGAAGCTCAACCTTCACACCCCTGGTCGCGAGGAAGAGTCCGAGCTTGCTGAGTCCGTTGCCGAGGGCGAGGCCGCCGCGTCTGTCGCGGTGAAGCAGGGCGCTGTTGCCGCAGCTCCCGCAGAGGGCGTCGATGCAGGTATTGCCGACCTGGTCGCGGGTCTTGGTGGCAAGGACAACATCGAGGAGCTCGAGAACTGCTTTACGCGTCTTCGTGTGAACGTTAAGAACCCGGACCTCATCGATGAGAACCTCATCAACCACGTGCCCAACAGCGGCATCAACCGCAACGGCAACAATATCCAGATTATCTTTGGCATGAAGGTCGCCGAGATGCGCGACAAGGTCGAAAACGCAATTGAGAAGGAGCAGTAAACAATGATCATTACTCTGTGTGGTGGCGGATCCACCTTTACCCCCGGCATCGTCAAGTCCATCGCCCTGCGCAAGGACGAGCTCGACGTTGACGAGATTCGTCTGTACGACATCAACGAGGAGCGCCAGCGCAAGATCGGCGTGCTCGTGGACTGGATTTTGCACGAGGACCTCGGCCTGGACATCAAGCTCACGGTGACCACCGACAAAGAGACGGCTTTTACCGACGCGAGCTTCGTGTTTGCCCAGATGCGCGTGGGCGGCTACGCCATGCGCGAGCAGGACGAGAAGATTCCGCTGCGTCACGGCTGCGTTGGTCAGGAGACCTGCGGTTGCGGCGGCCTTGCCTACGGCATGCGCACCATCTTCCCCATGGTCGAGCTGATCGATGACGTTGAGAAGTACGCCAAGAAGGACTACTGGATTCTCAACTACTCCAACCCTGCCGCCATCGTCTCCGAGGGCTGCCGCGTGCTGCGTCCCAACGCTCGCATCATCAACATCTGCGACATGCCGATCGCGATCATCGACGTGGTTTGCGCCGCGCTCGATATCGACAAGAAGGATGTCGAGTACGATTACTTTGGCCTCAACCACTTTGGCTGGTTCACCTCGATCCGCCACAAGGGCGAGGAGGTGCTCCCGCAGCTGCGCGAGTACATCAAGGAGCACCAGATCCTGCTGCCCGACTCCTACCTCAAGGGCATGGGCTCGCTCATGGCAAAGAAGCCCGAGGAGACCGCCGACGAGCACCCCGAGCAGAACCGTCACACCAAGGGCAGCTGGTACTACGTCTGGAAGGGCGAGTACGAGATCATGGAGTGCTTCCCGGAGTACCTGCCCAACACGTATCTGAACTACTACCTGCAGCAGAAGGAGTTCGTCGAGCATTCCAACCCCGAGCGCACCCGTGCTAACGAGGTTGAGGAGACGCGCGAGAAGAACCTCTTTGATGGTATCGATCACTACGAGAAGACGGGCGAGATCGACGAGAGCACGTTCTATGCGGGCAGCCACGGCGACTGGATTGCCGACCTGGCTATCGCTCTGAAGAACGACACCAAGCAGCGCTTCCTGGTCATTTGCGAGAACAAGGGCGCTATCCCCAACATGCCCTACGACGCCATGGTCGAGCTGCCTGCCTACATTGGTAAGAACGGCCCCGAGGTCATCAGCCGCGACAACATTCCGCTGTTCCAGCAGGGCCTCATGATGCAGCAGCTGAACTCCGAGAAGCTCGTGGTCGAGGCCACGATCGAGGGTTCGTACGAGAAGGCACTCAAGGCCTTCACGCTCAACAAGACCGTGCCTTCGATGAAGGTTGCCAAGGAGGTTCTCGACGACATGATCGAGGCCAACAAGGGTTACTGGCCTGAGCTTAGCTAAAGGCGGAAGACGCTGGCGCAAAAGAGTCGCTGACCGCAAAACTTGATTAATGCCTCGTTCGCGTGCTTGCGCGGACGGGGCATTTCCGTTTTGCGCAAAGGATTGATATGGGGGATGGGCTCTCTGACATCGGTGCGGGCAGAGGCTTTCTGCTGACGCGCGGCGGCTGCGGTGCCCGGGCGGACACGCCGGGGATTCCGCCCGCTGCCTGGCGCCCTTGCCGCCACCCGGCTTCCACGCTCGCATTCTTCTGGATGCGGGCGTGTTTTTTCACGGCACGCACGGGTCCCCCGGGGCGCGCCGTGCATTTTCGGGAGTTTTCAGCAAGCCGGGGTGGCTGCATACGCGCCGGAAGCGTCTATTTGATCTCGCGAGATCCCTCGACGGGCGATTTGGGTTGGCAGACGGCGTACGGCGTGGCGATAACGCGCGTTTCGCGCCGCGCCGTGCCCCCAAAACGATGCCGATCGCGCGGCGTTCCCGGTTCGCGGCGCCGCCGGCGGGGGCCGCGATGCTGAAAACTCCGGTTTTTGCACGGTCCAAGCGGGGGTACGTTGGGACGGGAAGGGTCACCCCCGTCATTTTATGCATGGCGCAAGCGAAATTATGCAAGACATAGGGCGCCATGCACCGGATGCCCAGATTGGGCGTGCTGTACGCTGACGTTCGCTGCGTTTCTTCCGCGCCGTGCGCGAATCAAAAGGCGAGGGCAGTTATGGGCGTGCGGGCGGCCCTGCTGATGGCGGGGCTGCGGCGGAGCTTGCGCTTGCCGTGGTCGATCGCGCGCCCTGGGCGCCGGCGCTCGACGGCCGCATGCTCCTGCTTGCCACGCACGATGTCGCCGATGCTCAGGCCCTCGATATCTCGGACATCATCACGCTCTAAATACTAGCTCAGCAACAAATTGATTCGTTTTCCTCCGTTCCTATGGGGTCGGGTGTGGTATTCTATCTGCGGGGTAATACTTAGGAATACGAAGTAATACCAACGCCGTAGAAACAAACTCCAGATGCGGGCCAATCGGGTTGCCTTCACAGCCCGTCGCCCAGCCGCGTGGCCCGCATCTATCCGCACCACCGTCGTTTCAAAAAGGAAGCGCCATGGCAGAACACATGACCCCGGTTGTCGCGAAGGTCTTGCCCGAGGAAAAGGCGGCCTTCGCGGCGGCAACCCAGCTCGTGGGCACCACGCCGTCCAACGCCATCCGCATGTTTATCGCCGCGTTTAATCGCTGCGGCACCTTTCCGTTCGACATTTCGCCCAGTGGGGCCTTTGGCACTGCGCCCGATTCTCATCAATAAGTGATCCGTTTTCCTCCGTCCCCATGGGATCAGCTCTCTGCCGAGTTGTGGTAGAACTAGGGAATGGTTTTGAGGAGGTTGGCATGCTCAATGCGATGGCATGGGCGCTTGCCTGTTTTGGCGTTGTCGCTGCCGATATAGCCCTGAGCGTAGTTCTGTTTTCAGTTCTCGATGCCGTATCGGTGCTGACGGGCTATCCGATCGACAATCTCGATATCCAATGGTTCCAGGCCGCCGCTCAGACGGCGTCGTTTTTGATGGCGCTGCTTTGGTGGCGTTATCTGTTGCCGCGTTCGTTTATGGTGCGCTGGCAGGGCGAGCGCCCGCTCGGCGGGGGAGCAGGCAAAGCATGGAGGCGCATCGCCTGCGTTATCGTGATCGGCCTTGCCCTGCAGGTGGTCGTTGGCTACGCGACCGACGCCGTGCTGTCGCTGTTGCCCGAGGCGGCGGCCGATTACAGCGAACTTGTCGAGGAGACGGGCATGGGCGACACGAGCTATCTGGCCGTCCTGACCACGGTGCTCGGCGCGCCGTTTTGCGAAGAGCTCCTGGTGCGCGGCATCATCTTTGAGTTTTCGCTGCGCGCGTTTAATCCGCAGTGCCGCCCACTTTGGAAGCGCCGGCGTCGTGCGAGCGCGCAGGACGGAGCCATGGTGCCCTGGGCGGCCCCAAGCGCGTGGGGTATCGCCGCGGCGGTCGTGCTGCAGGCGGTGATCTTCGGTTTTATGCACATGAATTGGGTGCAGGGTTGCTACGCGGGTGCCGCCGGCCTCATCTTTGGTTGGGTGCTCGTGACGACCGGAAAGCTCCGCTACACGATCCTGCTGCATTTTGCCTTTAACGCCGGGTCGTATCTCATGACGTTGCTCTGGTTTGTGAACACGCCGTTCGACGTGGCGGTCACGGTTGCCATCGCCGGCTTTGTACTGGTAGAGGCGATGCGGTCGCTCAAACTGACGTGCCAGCTGGCTCGCTCCCGTCAGTAAATGTGATTCCCTTAAGGAAAACACGGTTAGGTGCGTCTGAGCGTGTTTCCCCTAGGGAAATCACGACTGGAGACAGCCCAAGCGTGTTTCCCCTAGGGAAAACACGCTTGGGCGATGAGGAGACGCCGGCTGGCCAAGAGACGCCGGCTGGCCAAGAGACGCCGGCCGGCCCTCGCCACGCTAGTTGCGGCGACCGCCGCCGTTGGCGCCCTGACGCCCCTGGGCCGCGCGGTTACGGCCGGCGGTGTTCTGCGCGCGCGACATACCGCCGTGGCCCTTGCTGCCCTTGGGCCCCTTGCCGGCGGCGCCAGCGCCAACGTGCGGTTTGCCGCCCTTCTTACCGGTCCCATGCCCACCGCCAGCAGACGTCTCGCCCGGGCGCGGCGGCACGGGGCGGATTAGACAGTGCTTGGTGTAGCCGATCAGATCGCGGCGGCCGGCTTTTTCCAGCGCCTCGCGCACCAGCTTGTAGTTCTCGGGCTTGCGATACTGGATGAGCGCACGCTGCATGGCCTTCTCGTGCGGGTCGCGCGCTACATAGATCGGCTTCATGGTGCGCGGGTCCACGCCGGTGTAGTACATGCAGGTCGACATGGTGGACGGTGTGGGGTAGAAGTCCTGCACCTGTTCGGGCATGTAACCCATGTCACGCACGGCTTCGGCAAGGTCCACGGCTTCCTTCATGGTTGAACCGGGGTGGCTCGAGATCAGGTACGGCACCACGTACTGCTTGAGTCCGTATTCGCGGTTCAAACGTTCAAATTTACGGCAGAACGCATCGTAGACGGCGCGGCTCGGCTTGCCCATCACGGACAGCACTGCGTCGCTCACGTGCTCGGGCGCTACGCGCAGCTGGCCCGAGACATGGTGTTCCAGCAGCTCGCGCAAAAATTCGTCCGAGGCATCGGCCATGGTGTAGTCAAAACGGATACCGCTGCGGACGAAGACCTTCTTGACGCCCGGCAGCTGACGCAGGTCGCGCAGCAGCTGCGTGTAGCCGCTCTCGTCGACCACCATGTTCTTGCATACGCTCGGCCACAGGCAGCGCTTGTTCTTGCACACGCCGTGCTTGAGCTGCTTGTCGCAGGCAGGGCGGCTAAAGTTGGCCGTCGGTCCGCCCACGTCGTTGATGTATCCCTTAAACTCGGGGTCGTGCGTGAGTAGCTCGGCCTCGCGCATGATCGAGTCGTGGCTGCGCATCTGCAGCACGCGGCCCTGGTGGAAGGTGAGGGCGCAAAACGAGCACTCGCCAAAACAACCGCGGTTGGAGCTAATGGAAAACTTGATCTCGGCAAAGGCCGGCACGCCGCCCGCTGCGTCGTAATCGGGGTGCCAATCGCGTGCGTAGGGGAGTTCGGCCACCTCGTCCATCTCGTCGGTGGTAAGCGTCGCCGACGGCGGGTTCTGCACCACATAGACGCTGTTGGGGTAGGGCTCTACCAGGCGATGCCCGGTGATGGGGTCCATATTCTGCTGCTGCACGTTAAAGCTGCGCGCGTAGTTGAGCTTGTCGGCGGTAAGGTCGTCCCAGCTGGGCAGCAGGTCGTAGTCATAGACCTCGTCGAGCGAGCTGGTGCGGTAGACGGTGCCGTTGATATAGGTGATCTGATCGACGGGCAGTCCGGCGTCGAGCGCGTCGGCGATCTCGACGATCGCGTGCTCGCCCATGCCGTAGATGAGGATGTCGGCGCCCGAGTCGAGCAGCACCGAGCGCTTGAGCTTGTCTTGCCAGTAGTCGTAGTGGGCTAGGCGGCGCAGGCTCGCCTCGATGCCGCCGATAATGATGGGGGCGTCCTTGAACGTCTGGCGGATGAGGTTGCCGTAGACCGTGACGGCACGATTGGGGCGGTGCCCCTCCTCGCCACCGGGGGTATAGGCGTCGGTGTGGCGGCGGTGCTTGGTCACCGAATAGTGGTTGACCATGGAGTCCATGTTACCGGCACTGACGAGAAAGCCCAGGCGAGGCTCGCCGAGCACCGTGATGCTGGCGGGGTCGGTCCAGTCGGGCTGACAGATAATGCCCACTTTGTAGCCGTGCGCGTCGAGCACGCGGCTGACGATGGCCATACCAAAGCTGGGGTGGTCCACGTAGGCGTCGCCGCAGATGTAGACAAAGTCGCACTGGTCCCAACCGCGCGCATCCATGTCGGCGCGGCTGACGGGGAGGAACTTATCGCGGCCCGGACGCCAGGGACGGGCGGGCGCAGCCGGGGTATGAGTGGCGTGGCCGCCCTGGGCCTTGCCGCCGCGCTTTTGCTGCTGGCCCTGTTTGCCCTGCTGACTGCGCTGGTTGTTCTGAGCGTGCTGAGGCTTTTTTGCCACGATCCCTCCCGGTGTTTGTATACTGCACGTAATTGTAACCAGTCTTTTTGGGACGGGGCTAAAAAGACTGGTGGAGTACATGGGCTGGCGGATCGGCGCGTCGATGCGGGTGCTGTATCCGCCGTTTGTTTCCAGACTGTGTATCTGCGCGTTGGGGAAGCCGTCTCGCGCGCACGCCATGTTGTCAATGGGTTACAGTATGAACGGCGGCTATGTTTCCGCCAACGCACGAGAGAGTCGTCAACAAGGAGGATGCACGACGATGCAGCGTGCCAAACAGATATCGGAGTCCATTGAGCTGGGCATCATCTTGGCGCTCGCCGGTGGCTTTATGGATGTGTATTCGTACATTGGGCGCGACCATGTTTTCGCAAACGCGCAGACGGGCAACATCTTGCTGGTGGGCGTGAGCATCTCGGAGGGCAATTGGGCGCTTGCGGGGCGCTACTTCTTCCCTGTGGTGTCGTTTGCCGTGGGCATTATGCTTGCCGACCTGGTACACGAGCGGTTTGGCAGCGTGATTCACTGGCGCCAGGTGACGGTGTTCTTTGAAGCCGTCATCTTGCTGGGCGTGAGCTTTATCCCCGGTGGCGGTTACAACCTGCTCGCCAACTGCCTCACTTCGTTTGCCTGCGGTATGCAAGTCGAGAGCTTCCGCAAGATTCATGGACACGGCATTGCCACGACCATGTGCATCGGCAACTTGCGCAACGCGCTGCAAAACGTGGACGACTACATCATCACCCACAAGCGCGGCTTTTTGGAAAACGGCGCGCTGTACTTTGGCGTGATCTTTACCTTTGTGTTTGGCGCCGTGCTGGGCAACTGGTGTATTGAGCGCATGGGGCTGCACTCCATTGCGGTGGCGAGCGTGCTGCTGTTTATCGCGTTTGCCATCATGTTTATCGACCGCGAGCGCGACTTGCACAGGAAATGGGCCCGCATCATAGCTGACTGGCAGACCGCGAGTCTTAAGCGCTAAGGTGCATTTTCGTAACAACATTCAGGAGCCAGAAAAACTATCTAGCTCCTGAATGTTGTTACGAACTGCTTTTTGCGATTTATTCGAGATGCTCTTCAATCCGAGCCCTAAGAAGGGCAATGGCTGTAGGTATTCCAATTGCAGCGGCTAATTCGGCTTTATCCAAAACCTGTATGCTAAAGCACGATTGTTTATCACATTGAAGGACGATAACTGAAGATAGTTTCACTTCCCGTTGGCTGAATATATCGTAATCTCCAAATAGGAAGTTACCTTTAATTGTGTAATTCGGTATGTTCGTTACGCACTTCATCTCAAGTCTGTTTAGGCCATAATCAAACACCGCAACTTCCTCGTGTTCGATGATGAGCGCAACCCTGGGCATGTTGCTAAAACCACCGTCGACGACAGTGAAGAGTTTTTCATTTGCATCGTCATAAACGGTATATTTAAGACTCAATAGCTGTCCTAGTGGACCCGTGAACCCATGTTTTTTGATGTTGAGGTTGTCTCCCGCTGGGTTGATGAGAGCCAGAGTATGCGGATAAGGGTTACCTTCAATTGAGATTTGATATTCGTTTGGAGCTGTCTTGCTCGATTTAGGACCACTAGCCACCATGTGTCATCGCCTCGATCGAATTGGAACCGTCTTCTGCTTCGTGCGGAGAATTACGCTGTACGTTGCAGTAGATGCAGCTGCAATAACCGCATGGGCAATTTCTAACAAAATGAATGACGTTATTTGCTGCATGCATGTTATTCATTACAAAGTATCTTTTTATAAACGTATTGTCAAACATATATTGCTAAAACAGAAACAATTTATAGACTGAGTCGGTTGTATTCTTTGGGCGATTGCTCCTAGAATCTAGCCTTCGCTGCTGTCGGTAGGGAAGGGCTAAGGCCCCGTTAGTATGTTGAAGCGCTTTAAACTATTTGACGTTCTCACGTGTTTTTTGTTTCAAAAGCGTTAGGATGGGACTTATAGTGCGGGGCGTAACGGGTGCCCCGCGCACGATAGGAGGCTATCAATGGCTAATCGTTTCGTTCTCAACACCATTTCTTACCATGGTTCCGGCGCCATCAAGGAGATCCCCGGCGAGCTCCAGCGTCGCGGCTACAAGAAGATCTTCGTCTGCTCCGACCCCGATCTGGTCAAGTTTGGCGTTACCGCTAAGGTGACCGACGAGCTCGACGCCGCCGGCATCGCTTGGAGCCTCTACTCCGAGATCAAGCCCAACCCCACTATCCAGAACGTCAAGGACGGCGTCGAGGCCTTCAAGGCCGCCGAGGCTGACGCTATCGTGACCATTGGTGGCGGCTCCTCCATGGACACCGCCAAGGCTATCGGCATCATCATCAACAACCCCGAGTTCGCTGATGTCCGCAGCCTCGAGGGCGTTGCTCCGACTAAGAACCACGCCGTGTTCACCATCGCCGTGCCGACGACCGCCGGTACCGCCGCCGAGGTGACCATCAACTACGTCATCACCGACCCCGAGAAGGTCCGCAAGTTCGTGTGCGTTGACACCAACGACGCCCCCGAGGTCGCCGTCGTCGACCCCGACATGATGGCCTCCATGCCCGCCGGCCTGACCGCCTCCACTGGCATGGACGCTCTGACCCACGCCATCGAGGGCTACACCACCAAGGGTGCTTGGGAGCTCTCCGACATGTTCCACTTTGAGGCCATTAAGCTGATCAGCGAGAACCTGCGCGACTCTGTCGCCGAGGCCAAGTCCGGCAAGCCCGGCTCCGGCCGTGAGGGCATGGCTCTTGGTCAGTATGTCGCTGGCATGGGCTTCTCCAACGTTGGCCTGGGCATCGACCACGCCATGGCTCACACCCTGTCCGCTCACTACGACACCCCGCACGGTGTCGCTTGCGCCATGCTGCTGCCGATCGCCATGGAGTTCAACAAGCCGGTTTGCGCCGAGCGCCTGGCCAAGGTTGCCGTCGCCATGGGCGTTGACACCACGGGTATGAGCACCGACGAGGCTGCCGATGCTGCCATTGCCGCCGTTAAGCAGCTCTCCGCCGACGTGAACATCCCGCACGTCTGCGAGGCCATGAAGGCCGACGAGATCGAGGTCCTGGCCAAGGACGCCATGGCCGACGCCTGCTTCCCGGGCAACCCGCGCGAGGCGACGCTCGACGACGTCATCGAGCTCTTCAAGAAGATCTGCCCGGCTGCCTAGTCTCGTTTGGTGGTCCTTCGCCCGTAGGCATATAGTCTTTTGACTTGCCGCTGGCCCCGCCGCGCTACGCGCGGCGGGGCTTTTTGTGCCGCGTCGATGCCCCGAGATGGGTAAAGCCAAGGCATACCGCCCGCTGCGGATAGGTGGTGCACTTCCCAGCGTGCATTTTTGGGAGTATTCAGCAGACTCTGAAAAATGCATAGCGTTGTGAATGGGCCGTAGTGGTCCGCAGGCGCCCATCGACAGCCATTGCGGACGGACTATCGATGACTGGAGGGGTTGTCGCTGCAGTTTCTGCTTTGCGACGACCTGCAACCTTGCTGTAGCCGCGTCGTTTTGTCGTTTGTGATGGGGCCGTTGGGGGCCGCGGTGCAGAATACTCCGTTTTTTGCACGGTCCAAGGTAGGGTACCCTGAGACGAAGCAAAAAGATGCCCTATATTTATGCAGAAATCGAAAAGCTTTATGCACAATTCGGATTTTAAACCGTGCGCGTGCGCAAAATCGGCGCGAGGACGTCTGGAGGTGGCTCGGCTTCTAGGGCATTGCACGTGTAGAACGGTTAAAATCGGGATTCGGTCTTAGTTTTATTTGGAAGGATGCATATGGGTTCCAATATCGATGCTTCTCTAGAGGAGACGCTCTCCTATATCGCGGGACAGCTTAAGACGCTGACTTCTATTGCTTCGCCTACCGGCTATACCCGTGCGGCGACTGATTATCTGATGGAAACGTTGCGCGATATGGGCTTTGGCCCCGAGCGTTCCAATAAGGGCAACATGCTGGTCGAGCTTGGCGGCGAGGGCGAGCCGCTTGTGTTGGCGAGCCATGTCGACACCCTGGGCGCCATGGTGCGCTCCATTAAGGACAATGGCCGCCTGCGTCCCACGACGCTCGGTGGGCACCAGTGGTCTACGGCCGATGGCGAGAACTGCACCGTCTACACGCGTGACGGCAATGTGTACACGGGCGTGGTCCTCAATACCGAGCCTTCGGCGCACGTGGCCGACGAGCCGGTCAAGACCATCGAGAAGAATATGGAAATCCTGCTCGATGAGAATGTCGACAGCAAGGACGATGTGCTTGAACTGGGCATTCAGACCGGCGACATCATCGCTATGGATCCGCGTACCACGGTGACGGAGAGCGGCTACATTAAGAGCCGCTTCCTGGATGACAAGCTGTCGGCGTCGATTCTGCTGGGTTTGGCCCGCGCCGTCGCCGACGGCGAGGTGACCCTTTCGCGCAAGGTTTCGCTGCTCTTTACGGTGTACGAGGAGGTCGGCCACGGCGGTGCCTTTGTGCCGGCTGACACGCGCGAGATGATCAGCGTGGACATGGGCTGCGTGGGTGACGACCTGGGCTGCACCGAGCGCATGGTTTCGATTTGCGCCAAGGATTCGGGTGGCCCCTACAACTACGACCTGGTGACCACGCTGTCCAACATCGCGCGCGAGCTCGAGCTCGATTACGCCATCGACGTGTACCCGCATTACGGCTCGGACGTCGAGGCCACGCTTTCTGCCGGCTACGACATCCGTCACGGTCTGATCGGCCCCGGCGTGTACGCGAGCCACAACTACGAGCGCAGCCACATCGACGGCGTGCGCAACACCTTTGAACTGGTTCGCGCCTACGTTCAGCGCTAGGGGAGCAGCTTGCGACTTGGCTGACCAATCGCTAAGGCCCGATTTCTCGGGCCTTTTTTCGCTTTAGGATGTTTAGTATTATGATGTATGTAATCTATTAACTAAACGCGTAAATTACTTAACGAGGTACTGCAGCATATGAATACATCTGAGTACTTATCTATGGGTGATGCCGCCCGTCTGTTGGGCGTTACGAAAGCTCGCATATCGCAACTTGCCGCATCGGGGACACTTGTGTGCGATATTGTGGGCGGTCGGAAGATGGTCGAGTACAATTCTGCGATCGCCTATCAAAAGGTCCGCAAACGAGGGCGCCGTCCTGCAGCCGATGTGGGACGCAAGTTTACGCTGATGTCCGCCGATTACGAGGTTGCGCGTGTTTCGTTTGATCCGACGCGCGAGTTTCCCTTCGAAATCGCCGAGGTCCTCGATGCACAACGAATGCCGTTTGGCACATGCTCGAGCTCTTCTCCAACGGTGAATAAGCGGGAGCTCAACGCGTGGTGGGGGCATCGGTTGGTGCCCGATGTTCGCCCTGGGCTTGTCTCGCGCTACCGCGAGCTGGGGATTGTCAACGGCGTTGAGGTGCCGGTTCAGTGCCTGGGCCTCTCGCTTTCGGATTGCTATTGGCTGCGGCCGGCAGAATGCGACGGGCTCGAATGGCGAAACCTCAATTACTTCGAGAATGATTTTGAGCGATCGGCGCCCGAAGAGCGTTCGGGTTGGCTGGAAGGCATCGGTCTTAAAAATCCGGATAACACGTCCGAGGGCGAGCTCCCTAAATCGTGGATGATCCGAAACGGCATTCGCGTTCTGGTCAAGGGATGCGGCGTGGACGATCAGCGTCCCTTTAACGAGGCGGTTGCAACGGCTCTACATCGTCGCTTGCTGTCGGAGGGCGAGTTTGTTCCTTACACGGTTGAGCGCATGTTCGATGGCCCCGTGTGCCTGTGCGAGGATTTTCTTGACGGCCGCGAGGAATATGTTCCGGCTGTTTACGTTAAGGGCGCACTTGGTAGCCAGCGGGGAAACTCGACATACGATCGATACTGTTGCTACCTCGGCAAGCATGGTGTCGATGAGGCCGCTGTGAGAAGGTCTATGTCGCAGATGATTGTCTGCGATGCCCTTTTGGCCAACAGCGACCGCCATTGGCGAAACTTCGGCATCATCCGCAATGTCGACACCCTGGAGATAAAACCTGCTCCGCTGTTCGATAGCGGCAACTGCCTGTGGTACAACGTGCCAACTGCCGTGCTCGCAGCTGGGGAGTTTGGGTTTTCCGCTAAGCCGTTTGGGCCCGACCCTTTCGTCCAGCTGTCGCTTGCCGACTCGCTCGATTGGTTCGATTCATCGCGGCTCAACGGATTTGTTGATGAGGCGATCGAGATTCTTTCGCAGAGCGAATGGGCGACGGCGGAGGGTCGACTCGAGGCCATTCGCCGCGGCCTCGAGCGTCGCGTAATCGAGGTTAGTGCCGCTGTTGAGGTACTTCGACACGTGCGGCGATAATCCCGCGGCTACCTGATGGCTGCCGTAACGGTGCCACCGCCGAGGACGATGTCGCCGCGGTAGATTACAACGGCTTGGCCGGGGGCGATGGCTCGCTGCGGCTCGTCAAAAGTTAGCAGCATTTGACCGCCTTCGTCATGCGTAAGGGTCGCTGCCTGGTCTTTCTGACGGTAGCGGTACTTGGCACCTACGCGAATGCCGCCGGCGTCGAGCTCCGCCTCCATGCGGTCGGCAGGGGCGCTCCAGATCCAGTCGTTGGCCGTGAGCGCTGTGGCCGTCAGGTCCTCGGCCTCGCCCAGATGCACAATGTTGTCGGCGGTGTCGACGCCCGTTACGTACACGGGATGCGCCATCGCGACGCCCAAGCCCTTGCGCTGGCCGATGGTATAGCGCAACGCGCCGTTATGGCGTCCGACCACGCTGCCGTCGCGCCATACAATATCGCCCGGCTCGGCGGCATGTCCGCAGCGGCGCTCGATATAGCCCGCGTAGTCGCCGTCCGCGATAAAGCAGATATCCTCGCTCTCGGCCTTCTTGGCGTTTATGAAGCCCTGCTCGGCGGCAATGCGGCGCACGTCGCGCTCTTTGTCCAGCCCGGCCAGCGGAAAGATCGTGCGTGCCAGACGCTCTTGCGTGAGTGAATACAAAAAGTAGCTCTGGTCCTTTTTAGGGTCCTCGCCGCGATGCAGTTGCCAGGTTCCGTCGGACGCCTGGCTCGTTTTGGCGTAGTGACCTGTGGCGATGTAGTCGCAGCCCATATCCAGCGCCGCATCGAGCAGCGCGCCAAACTTAATATGGCGGTTGCAGATGATGCATGGGTTGGGCGTCAGCCCCTCCTGATAGGCGGTCACGAAGCGCTCGATAACATTGCGGTCGAAGGTCTGCTGCAGGTCGAGCACATGGTGGGGCATCCCCAGGCGCTCGGCGACCGCCTTTGCATCGGCGATGTCGCGATCGACTTTGCTCATACCCGTTGCAGGATCGGGCGCGGGGCAGGTGAGGCGCATGGTGGCACCAACGCATTCGTAGCCCTGGCGCTTGAGCAGATAGGCGGTCACGCTGGAATCGACGCCGCCGCTCATGGCGACGAGCACGCGCTTGTTGTGCATGGGGAGGTTCTCCTTGGTGGCATGTGGCCAAAAAAGAAAAGCGGCGCGGGAGGCTGGTTCCGCGCCGCAGACATTGTAGCAAGTTCGGACGTCTCGTGGGACACCCTGATGGGATGGGCTCAGGCTGCCAGGAGAGAGGAGACCGGTTTGTCCTGGGCTCAACCTATGGGCGACAGGCCCTAGTCCTGGAAGAGCGCCGTGGACAGGTAGCGCTCACCGGTATCGGCGAGCAGCGCCACGATGGTCTTGCCCTCGTTCTCGGGGCGCTTGGCCAGCTGCAGCGCGGCCCACACGGCGGCGCCGGACGAAATGCCCACGAGCACGCCCTCCTTGTGGCCCACGGCGCGGCCGGTGGCAAAGGCGTCGTCGTTCTCGACGGGGATGATCTCGTCATAGATCTGGGTGTCGAGTACGTCGGGCACAAAGCCGGCACCAATACCCTGGATCTTGTGCGGGCCGGCCTGGCCCTTGGAGAGCACCGGGGAGGTGGCGGGCTCGACGGCGACGACCTGAATCTCGGGGTTCTGC
This sequence comes from uncultured bacterium, assembly GCA_905214425.1. Taxonomy (GTDB): domain Bacteria; phylum Actinomycetota; class Coriobacteriia; order Coriobacteriales; family Coriobacteriaceae; genus Collinsella. The sequence goes on along the minus strand of CAJMLY010000017.1, from coordinate 27,960 downwards.
TCCTTGAGGAACTCGCCCACGCCGGTCACAGTACCGCCGGTGCCGACGCCGGCGACGAAGATGTCGACCTTGCCGTCGGTGTCATCCCAGATCTCGGGGCCGGTCGTGGCCTTGTGGATGGCGGGGTTGGCGGGGTTCACAAACTGGCCGGCGATAATGCTGTTGGGCGTCTCCTTCTGCAGCTCCTCGGCCTTGGCGATAGCGCCCTTCATGCCCTTGGAGCCGTCGGTGAGCACGAGTTGCGCACCGTATGCCTGCATCAGCTTGCGGCGCTCGACGGACATGGTCTCGGGCATGGTGATGATCACCTTGTAGCCGCGAGCCGCCGCCACCGAGGCGATGCCGACGCCGGTGTTGCCGCTCGTGGGCTCGATGATGGTGTAGTCACCGCCGCGCACGAGCTTGCCTGCCTTCTCGGCCTCGTCAATCATGTTCTTGGCGATGCGGTCTTTAACGGACCCGGCGGGGTTGAAGTATTCCAGCTTGACGAGCACGCGGGCCTTGAGGTCCTCATCGGCCTCAAAGTGGGTGAGCTCCAGGAGCGGGGTGTGGCCGATAAGCTGATCGATGGACGTGTAAACCTTGCTCATGATGAACCTCCAAAGTGTTCAAATGACTGGATACCGTGTGGTTTTACGGTGCGTCTAGCAGCTAAACCCATAAACCTTATAGGTTGTTCGTTTAGCTGTTGGGAAGCATAGTAGACACCAAAGCCTAGTAATGCAATAGGAAATAGGAGATTATTGCAAGTTGATTAACCATCTTGACCGGAACGGGTATTTTCAAAGCCAATTTTTCGGCTAGAATTTCAACGGACTAAAAGACCGAAAGGCAGCACTATATATGTTGGTTTCTACTAAGGGCAGGTACGCCCTGCGCGTTATGGTTGACCTGGCCGAGCACCAGGCGGCCGGTCGCATCCCGCTCAAAGAGATTGCGGCGCGACAGGGGATTTCCGAGAAATATCTCGAGAACATCTTGGCTACGCTCGTGCGCGCCAACATGCTCTCGGGCATGCGCGGCAAGGGCGGCGGCTATGTGCTCACGCGCCCGCCCGAGCAGTACACGGTGGGCGAGATCTTGCGCCTGACCGAGGGTAGTCTGGCGCCGGTCGCCTGCCTGGATGGCGACTGCAAGGGCTGCTCGCGATCTGATAAGTGTCCCACGCTCGACGTGTGGAAGAACCTGGACAAGCTCATCAACGATTACCTCGACGGCGTGACGCTCGACCAGCTCGTCGCCCCCAACGAAGGCTACGACTACGTCATCTAACCCCACTTGCCATGTGGGGGCAGGGTGGAAATGGTAGATTTTCTTGCCCTCTGAGACTTGGCAAATAAGAAGGCCGCCCATTTTTGCGATGGGCGGCCTTTGATTTGGTCCGATGCGTCTGTGTCGGGGGCGTTCTACTCTTCGGCAATACTATCGAGGATGCTGCGCATGATGGACACTAGGATGCTGCCCATAAAGGCCGAGCCAAAGCCGGCGATGGAGATGCCGACGCCCAACAGGTTGACCGACAGGTAGCTGGCGAGCTCCAGCATAAAGCTGTTGAGCACGAGCTGGAAAATGCCGAGCGTAATGATCGTGAGCGGCAGCGAGATGACCGTGAGGAACGGTTTGACGAACGAATCGACGATGTTGAGGAACAGTCCCACAAAGGCAAAGCAGACCCAGGCCTCGGCAAAGCCGAAGGGTTGGATACCGGGGACGAGGAACGTGGCGATCGCGATGGCGATCGAGGTGAAGAACCAGTTAAGCATAAAGCGCATGGCGTGAATCCTTTCTTGCTCCGGGGTTGCTGGCGTCGCGTGAAGCGGCTTGCGGCGGCGACTTGGATGGTTGCGCGGGCGCGCCGCGGTGTTTGGGCGCCCATTGTCTCAAATATTCGTGGAGCTTACGTGCGCATTCGGTTTCTAAACGGCGTTCGTCCTGAAAAACGTGCCGCTGACAGAGAGTCTTGTCGCTTTAGTTTAGTGGTGTGCTACACTGCTACGGGCAAATGCCCCATGCATTGTTTTATTGCATAGAACGGGCGAACGATGCCCGATGTCAGTATCAACTTCGATGCCTTTTGGCGGGTTTGGCGGTGATCGATGAATATCGAGAACATGTTTGACAAGCCTGATGTCAAGCAGCTGGTCCACGCATTTAGTCTTTTGGACGACGAGAACGATATTCAGGCGTTTTTAACCGATATCTGCACACCGCGCGAGATCTGCGATCTTTCTCAGCGCCTGCAGGTCGCGCGTTATCTGGATGAGGGCGAGCCCTATGTTGAGGTTCAGGCCCGCACCGGCGCTTCGTCCACCACGGTGAGCCGCGTGTCCAAGGCGCTTAATGGCGAGTACGGTGGCTATCGCAAAATCCTCATCAAACTGGAGGATGGCGAGTAGGCCAGCGGCAAAATCGAATTGCGCAGAACCGTCCCTTCGGGGGCGGTTTTTTTGATCCCTTGGGGGCGGAGGAATCAAATCTGTTGGCGTGGGGCAAATCTGTCCGCGTGGGCGGGTAGGATGAATACATTGATTATTGCGAACGGTTTGAGTGGAGGACCATGCCTGTTCGAATCTATACCACCAATACCGGTACGAACTTGAACGATTCCGAGGCGTCGTTGCTCGCCGACTTGGTTGCCCGCCACGGGCGTGCCGTTTTGCTGGCGCCCTCGTTTGCCGAGCTCGACCTGTGCCGCCACGATGCTGCGGTTGCTGGCGCCTCGCTGGGCGTTGACTACAAAACCCCCGCGTCGTGGCTTCGTTCGCTGTGGGAGCTTATGGGCGATGGCCGCGGCTTCGTCGACAACATGCAACGCCAGATGCTGTTCTCGGACATGGTCGCCCGTCGCGGCGATGCCGACCTGCAGCCGCTTTCGCGCAGTCAGGGCACGGTGCGCATGCTCGCGCGCATGGCCCGCGATGTGCTGCCGGGCGTAGCGGGAACGGGTGCCGAGCGCCGCTGCGGCGACGTTTGCCGGCCCGATCCCAAGAGCGACGCCGAGGCTCGCGTGTTCGAGCTGTTGAGTGCCTATGCGAGCGGCTTGGACCGTCGAGACATGGTCGAGCCCTGCGAGGCGGCTGACCTTATGGCCGAGGTGCTGGCCGACAACCTTCCGGCGTGCGCCCGCGCGGTATGTGTGCGCGACATCACATCGTTTACGCATGGCCTGCTCGAGCTGCTGTCCGCCGTGGCAAACAACGGGGGAGAGGTCGTTGTGCTGCTCGCTCGCGAGCAGGCGGCGATGCGTGAGGAGCTGGCCACGGCCCTTGATGCCCGCGGCGTGCTGTTTGAGGCCGCGCCGCTGGGGGAGGGTGCCGCCGCGCCCCAGACTGCCTCCAAGTCCGCCGCTCAGCCTACCTTTGTAGAGGTTGCCGGACCTCACGCCCGCGCCCACGCCTATGTGGATGCAGTCGATGAGCTGGTAAAAACGTGTGAGGACGCCGCAGTCGACGGCGGTGTCGCGGCGTCCGCGGACCCCGTGCGCGTGCTCGTGGTGTCTGCCCGGGCGCCCCAACTGTTCGGTGAACTCGCTGCCCGTTTGGCGGCGCGTCATATTGCTGCTGAGACAGCCGAGTTCACGGCGTTTTCCCAATCCATCGCGGGCAGGCAGTTCTCGGCGCTCGCCAATCTGATCGAGCGCATGAAGGCCGCCGACGAGGGTGTCGCCTCCAAGACCGAGTGGTGGCCCGCACCGGAGCTTACCGACTGGATTTACAGTCCGCTTTCGGGTGCCGATGCCGCCAGCGCGCGCACCTTCGACAAGAACATGCGCCTGTCGCGCGGCAAGACCACCACGGCCGTCAAGAGCCTGCTGCAGAGCGTGCAGGGCCAGGTCAGGGGCACGCGCAAGGCTGCCGGTGATGAGAACTGGTTTAAGAACGTGCCGTGCGTGGTCTCGGACGTGTTTCAGGCGCTGTGGCGCGACAAACCCGTGACGGCGCTCAAGGCCATGCTCGCCGTCGCCAAGGCGCTGCCCGATCGCGCCCTTGGAGGCCTTGACGGTCAGGCTCGTCGCCAGGCGGAGACGGCTCTGCTGCGCCATGCCATCGACATCCTTATGAACGACGCCCGCGCGCTCGACGTGTCGCAGGCCGCGACCGTGCCCGTGCTCGACGACGTTCGTACCAAGGTGGACAAGCGCAGCACCGCATACGATTACGAGACCTACGAGGTCGACCGCGCACCGCGCGCCCAGCTGCGCTTTGCGTCGCTTGCCGATGCGGCAGCCCTGCGCCCCGACAGCTACGATGCCGTGCTGTTTGCCGACGTCGACCTGGACAGTTATCCGCTCTCACATGAGGAGGGCCCGCTGGCCACGCTGACGGCAGAGTTAGATCGCAGCGGTGTGACGCTTGAACCTGCCGCCTTGTTGCGCGTGCGCTTTGGCCGCGCGATGCAGGCCGCGCGCGGCCCGGTTGCGCTTGCCCGCGTGACGCACGATCGCCAGGCGCGCGAGTGCTATCCGGCGGCTGCGTGGACCGAGCTTCGAGCGCACGCCGAGGCCACTGGCGCCGCCAGGGTTTCGTGCGTGGGCGAGGGCGGTATCGTCGCCGATTTTGATCCAGCGGCCGGTGAGGGCATCGAGTGTAAGCGCGTCGCGTGCGAGGCTCCTCAGCATTTGAGTGAGGCGGCTGTGCCGTACTTGGTCCTGCGTCGTCGCGATGGCGCGGGCGAGAACGCGCCGCTTGTGCCGCGCCTGACGTCCGCCTCGCAGATTGAGGCGTACTCGACGTGCCCGCTGTGCTGGTTCGTGTCGTATCGCGTCAAACCTCAGTCCATCGACGCGGGCTTTGGCAATATGGAGAAGGGCAACTTTGTCCACGATGTGCTGGAGCACCTGCATGCCCGCCTGCCACAGGAGGGTATGGAACGCGTGACGCCCGAGAATTTGCCGCGCGCTCAGGAGTTGCTGCGCGAGGTCTTTGACGAGACGTTGGCCGAGCACGCCGGCAAGCGAGGCACGGAGGGGCCGCTCGTGCCGCTCTCTGCGGTGGAGGAGCGCCAGGTGGCAGAGATCTTGCCGCAGCTGGAGGGCGTGCTTGCCTACGAGTCCGAGGCGCTTGCCCCCTTTGCCCCGCGCTACCTGGAGTTTGCCTTCAACGAGCTCAAGGTCGAGTATGCCGGTTGGCCGCTTGGCGGGCGCATCGACCGCGTGGACGTGGACGCCGAGAATCGTGCCGTGGTGATCGACTACAAGCACCGCACGGGCGTTGAGGAGTTTAAGCTCGCCGACCCTACGGTGCGCGACGAGGAATCGGGGACGGCGCCCATTGACGATCCGCGCTGGTTGCCGCCACATACCCAAACGCTCATCTACGCCCAGGCCATGCGCCGGGCGCTGGATTTGGACACCCGCGCGGCGCTCTATTTTTCGACCAAGGGCGGCAAGCCGGCGTTGCGCGGTGCCGCGAGCGCCGAGCTGCTCGAGGAAGAGCGCGGCGACGGTCACATCCCGGGCCTTAAGAAAGGTTTCCCCGGCGAGGGTGGCAGCATGGACTTCGATGCCCTGCTCGATCGCGTGGAGGCCGGCATCGCCGAGCGCCTGCGCGAGCTCGAGGCAGGCAACGTTGCCGCCGTCGACCCGACGTCGGCTCAGGCCGCGCATGCGCACTGCCCGTATAACCACGAAGGAACGTTTGTAAGGAGGGACGTGTAGACCATGGATCTTTCGACTTTGATGCCGCAGCAGCTGCAGATCGTCAAAACGCTCGACCGTCCGCTGTTTGTCTCGGCGGGCGCCGGTTCGGGCAAGACCTTTACCCTTACGCGCCGCATCGTCTACGCGCTCTCGCCCGAATCCGGTCCGTTCGTTGAGCATCTTGACCAGGTGCTCGCCATCACCTTTACCAAAGATGCCGCGGCCGAGATCCGTGACCGCGTGCGCCGCGCGCTCATCGACGAGGGCATGGACGAGGAGGCCCTGACCGTCGACGATGCGTGGATTTCGACCATTCACGGCATGTGCTCGCGCATCCTGCGCGCACACGCGTTGGAGCTGGGCATCGATCCCGAGTTCACGGTGCTCACCGATACCGACGAGCTTATGGACCAGGCTGTTGAGCATGTGCTGGGTCGCGCGACGGCACCCGATGCCGCCCCCGAGCTCGCGGCATCGCTCAAGGCCCTCTACGCCTGGTATCCCATGGCGGGCGAGGGCGGTCCCTTTGGCGCCGGCACGACCATCAAGGGTCTGGTGCGCGACCTGCTGGAGCTGTCGAGTCAGTTGCCGGGCGGTATGGACGATGTGCGCGTGGCGCGCGGCCAGGCCGATACCTCGGCACTCGCCGATGCCTATCGCGCGGCGCTGGGCGCAAGCAAGGCCGCGACCGAGAAGGCGCAGGTGGCACTCGATGCCATCGACGCGTTCGAGGCGAGCGGCAAGACCATGGCCGATGCGGCGCGACTCATGATGTCGTGCACCATGCCGCGCGCGAGCAAGGCATTCCCCAAGGAGCAGGTCGAGCTGCTCAAGGCCGAGGCCGCCGATGCGTTTATCAATATCGTGCTTGCCTGCGGTGGCCCCGCGCTCGATGCACTGGTGGGCTTGGCCCGTTCCGTGGAGGCTGAGTACCGCGCGCTCAAGGCCGGCCAGTCTGCCCTCGACAACAACGACCTGCTCCGCATGGCATACGAGGCGCTGCGCGACTACCCGGCCATTCGAGCGGCATACGAGGGCCGCTTTAAGATGGTCATGATCGACGAGTTCCAGGATACCGACCAGATGCAGGTCGACCTGATCCGTTACCTGACGGGTGCGGGGGAGCGCGCGCTGTGCACCGTAGGCGATGCACAGCAGTCGATCTACCGCTTCCGCGGGGCGGAGGTCGAGGTGTTCCGTCGCCAGGAGCGCAAAGTGGGATCGACGGCGGCGTCCGAGACGGTCGCCGCGCCGGATGTCCCCGCCGGCGAGCTCGTCAAACTCGTGCGCAACTTCCGCAGCCATGACGAGGTGCTGCGTTACGTGGCACGCGTCTTCGACGGCGATGACGGTGGCCTGATGCAGGGCTTTTTGGATCTTGAGGCGAGCGACAGCCGCAAGGACACGCTGGTGGCAGACGTCTCGCGTCGTCAGGCCCTCTTTGTTGCCGGCGGCAGTACGCAGGAGCGCACGCAGGCCAAGGCCCGTGCGATCGCCGAGCGATTCCGCGCGCTTGCCGATGCCGGCCAGCCCCAGGGCGGCATGGTGCTGCTGCTGGGCCGCATGACCAACGCCGATATCTATGCGCAGGCCTTCCGCGACCAAGGGCTCGACTGCGTCATCGCAGGCGGCTCGGTCTTTGCGCAGGCTGCCGAGGTGCAGACGGTACGTGCCCTGGTGTGCGCGCTTGCCAATCCGGCCGATACGGCGCAGGGCCTTATGCCGCTACTGGCATCGCCGATGTTTGCGCTGGGCGCCCAGGAGTTCCTGGCGCTGGCGACCAGGCTCGACGATCAGACGGGGGAGACCTCGCGCCGCAACATCGATATGGGCATCATGAGCGATTCCGATGTGCCGGGTTTGCAGAACCTGCCGCTCGTGACGCGCGCCCGCGAGGTGCTGCGCTATGCGCTTCGCCGTGTGGGCCGCGATTCGTTCGCCTCGATCGCGCGCGACGTGGTCAACGCCTCCGGCTGGTTTGTGCGTCTGGCGCAGCGTGGTCCCGAGGGCAAAGCCATCGCCGCCAACGTGCTCAAGGCGCTCGATGCCGTGGTTGAGGCTGAGGCCGAGTTCGGTAACTCGCCGCGCTCCATTGCGCTGGCCTTCGATCGCTTCCTGGCGGGCAAGGAGGCACCGGGCGCGCTCAACGAGGAGGGTGACGGCGCGGTACGCATCATGACGGTGCACGCGTCCAAGGGTCTGGAGTATCCGGTCGTCGCGGTGTCCGAGTGTTTTGGCGTGCGCAAATCGTCCGGTGCGGCACAGATGGGCCGCGTCGAGGGCGGAGCGCAAGTCGTGGCGCTGCCGGCACGCTTCGACGGCGTTAAACTCGCGGACGGCACGTTTGTGAAGGGCGATGACGTCAAAAAGCAGTTTGAGCACGCGTTTAAGGGCAAGGGCACGTCGCTGTGGCTGCCGCCAGAGCTCATGGAGGATGTCTGTGAGACGGGTTCTCCCGCCGAGGCATTCGTTCGCCTGCGCAACGACGACCTGCAGCTCTCGCTCGAGGAGCGGGCTCGTTTGCTCTATGTCGCCATGACGCGTGCGCGAGAGCTGGTCATTCTGGCGATGGATGCCGGCTTGAGCCGCGGCAAGCTGTGCGCGCCGACCTTCGACGTCGAGACCGATCTGACCTACGACGTGCTGCGTCGTATTCTGCCGACGGACGGCCTGGACATGCCGCAGCTCGATAGTGACCGCCTGGTGTTCGACAACTCCCAGCCGGGCGACTACGAGCTTATCTCGCTGGCGGACTTTACCTTTGGCGAGCAGGCGTTTGAGGCCAACGCTTCACTGGATGCCGAGGGCAGACTTGTCCGCGGCGATGTCGATACAGATACTGCCGACGATTCGGCCAGTACAATCGTCCCCGGTCCTGCCGACCCCGATCCCGATGCGTTTGAGCTCGTGTATCCCCAGGCGGCGGGCGTGCGCATGGGCACCTGCCCGTATCCGGAGCGCGATTCGTACAGCTACTCGTCAATCGCCGCGGCACTCCATGCCGAGACGGAAGACCGTGCCGCCGAGGCTCGTGTTCCCATGGACGAGTCCGGCGATGATGCGGAGTCGGATGGTTCCGAGATGACGGATGCAGACGTGGCTGCTGTCGAGCCTGTCGGCAATCCCATGGCCTTGGGTTCGGCCTTCCACGCCGCCTGCCAGTGGCTCATCGAGATGGGTGCCGACGCGTTGCCCGCTGCGCGCGCCGATGCGCTGGCGCGCCTGTGGTGCCTGACGCCGGAGCAGCGCGAGCGCTTCGACGTTGCCCTGGACCGCTGGCTCAAGTCGGCTGTTCGTGCCGACCTGCTCGCGTGGCCGTGCGTTCGCGCCGAGGTGCCGTTCTTTTCGCTGGGCTGCGAGGACGAGGACATCGCTCGCTACGGTGCATATGCCGAGGGCGCCATCGACGCTTTGGCGACGAACCCGGCGGATTCGTCATGCGCGCTGGTCATCGACTACAAGACGGGCGGCACGCCGGACGAGACGCCGGAACAGCTGCAGGAGAAGCATGCCCTGCAGGCGCGCGTCTACGCTGATGTTCTGCACAAGGCGGGCTTTGAGGCCGTGACCGTCAAGTTCGTCCGCGTGGAGCAGCCGGATCCAACCATCTTCGTCGAACCCGCCGAACCCCAAGTGGTCACCTACAACCTTTAGCTCTCAGATAACTTGCGGTGGAATAGTTCCTGTATTGCGGTCCAGGTGGCCCAAGCGGGAACTATTCCACCGCAACTGCAAGAGGAGCCGTGTGGGTTTGGCTAGGTTCGGGTGCTGTCCGCGCCGTGGGGTAAAATCGTTCAGTCAGAACACGAACCCGCATCGGAGCTCATCACATGGCATTCGTCCATCTGCACAATCACACTGTTTTCTCCATGCTCGACGGCGCAACCCGTATCCAGGATATGGTCAACCGTGCCGTTGAGCTTGGCATGCCCGCCGTGGCCATTACCGATCACGGCTACATGTATGGCGTGCCCGACCTGGCGCTGGCCTGCGACGCCGTCAACCACAACACGCCCGAGTACAAAACCTGGAGCCACGACAAGGCCTTCTTGGAAAAGGACCGCCGCGACGAGCTGGTGGAGCCCGATCCCGAGGAAAACCCGCGCGAGCATGCCCAGTATGTGAAGGACATGGCCATGTGGGACGAGAAGGGCAACATCGACGAGCTCAAGCCGCCCCTGGTCATCAAGCCCATCTTTGGCTGCGAGGTCTACTTTACGCCGGACGAGACCCTTGCCCGCGACCACAAGCCCGAGCTCTACCACATGATCCTTCTGGCCAAGGACCAGGAGGGCTACGTCAACCTGATGCAGACGGTTTCCGAGGCCGCCGTGCAGGGCTTTTACTACAAACCGCGCGTGACGCTCGACAACCTGCGCCGCCATGCCAAGGGCATGATTTGCACAAGCGCCTGTATTGCCGGCATCATCCCCAAATACATCGATCGCGGTGACATGGAGGGCGCCATCAAGTGGGCCGAGACCTTCCGCGACACCTTCGATCCCGGCGACTTTTATATCGAGATCCAGGAACACGGCATCACCACCGACAACGGCCTGACCGACGAGCAGATGGACCGCACGCTCATCGATATCGCCAAGCAGGTGGGCGTCAAGGTCATCGCCACCAACGACTTCCACTACCTGCGCCGCGAGGACGCGCCCGTGCAGGACGTCATCATGTGCATCGGCATGAACGCCAAGGTCGACGACCCCAACCGCATGCGCATGACCGGCTCGGAGTTTTACATGAAGACCGAGGAGGAGATGCGGGCGATGTTCCCGTATTGCCCCGAGGCCTGCGACAACACGCTCGAGATCGCCGACAAGTGCTACGTGGAGCTGGACTGGGACTCCATCATCCTGCCGCGCTTCCCGCTGCTCGACCCCGGCGAGACGCACGAGAGTCAGTTCCGCCGCGAGTGCGAGAAGGGCCTGCGCCAGCACTACGGCGACGACTGGGCCACGCGCGAGATCGGTGGCGTCAACATCAAAGAGCGCTTTGAGTACGAATACAAGGTCATCTGCGACAAGGGCTTTGCCGCCTACTTCTTGATCGTTGCCGAGTACGTGCAATGGGCCAAGGACAACGGCATCGGCGTCGGCCCCGGTCGTGGTTCTGCCGCCGGCGCTATCGTCGCCTACGCCATGAACATCACCGCGTTCGACCCGCTCGAGAACGGTCTGATGTTCGAGAGGTTCCTGTCCCCGCAGCGTACCGAGATGCCCGATATCGATATGGACTTCGACGATGAGCGGCGCCTCGAGGTCGTGGAGCACGTTCGCCAGCTCTACGGTCCCGAGAAGGTCACCCACGTCATCACCTACTCGACCATCAAGGCCAAGCAGGCTATCAACGACGCCGCGCGCGTCCTGGACTACCCGGTCTACATGGGCCAGCGCCTGTCCAAGATGGTCTCGAGCGACCCCAAGGTCAAGCTCAAGCAGGTGCTCGACAAACAACCCGGCAAAGAGGATCTGTTTAACCCCGATTTTGCCGAGGCATATAAAAAGGACGACGACGCCCGCCGCATCATCGACACGGCGCTCTCGATCGAGGGCCTCACCCGTGGCGAGGGCGTGCACGCGTGCGCCGTTCTGATCTGCCGTGACCCCGTCAACGAGCACGTGCCCACCAAGCTCGACACCAAGGGCGGCGTCGAGATTACCCAGTACGAGGGCCATACCGTCGCCGACATGGGCCTGCTCAAGATGGACTTCCTGGGTCTGCGTACGCTGACGGTTATCTCCAAGGCCAAGGCAAACATCAAAAAGAACTTCGGCATCGACATCAAAGAGGAAGAGATTCCCTTTGACGATCCCGAGATCTTTAAGCTCATGGGCTCCGGCCACACCGCCGGCGTCTTCCAGGTCGAGTCCGCCGGCATGACGGCCACGATCAAGAACATGAAGCCCACCGAGTACAAGCACGTCGTAGCATTGATCGCCCTGTACCGCCCGGGCCCGCTGGGCGCCGGCATGGTTTCGTCCTACATCAACCGTATGAACGGCAAGGAGCCGGCCGTCTCCTACGACGACCGCCTGGACGACATTCTGGGCGAAACCTACGGCACCATGGTCTACCAGGAGCAGGTTATGCTCATCTCCGTCGAGATGTGCGGCTTCTCCAAGGGTGAATCGGACTCGCGTATCCGTAAGCCCGTGGCTAAGAAAAAGATTAAGCTGCTCACGTCGACGGTGCTGCACTGGGAGGATGGCTCGGACGAGACCACCTACGATCACTGGATGAACGGCGCCATCAAGAACAACTACACGCGCGAGGTCGCCCAGAAGATTTGGGACGATGTTCTCGAGTTCGCGTCCTACGCCTTCAACAAGTCGCACTCCGCCGGCTACGCCATCCTGGTTATGCAGACGGCGTGGCTCAAGGCGCACTATCCGCACGAGTACATGGCGGCCGTTCTGACGTCCTACACGGGCAAGACCGACAAGATCGTGCATTACGTATCGGCGTGCCGTCACGACGGCATCCCCGTGCTGTCGCCAGATGTCAACGAGTCCGGTACCGAGTTCACGGCTACCAAGGAGGGCGTGCGCTTTGGTCTGGCCGGCATCCGCGGCGTGGGCACCGGCGTGGCGCAGGCGATTATCGCCGAGCGCGAGGCGGGCGGTCCGTTTAAGACGCTGCACGACTTTGTCGAGCGCGTGGACTCGAGCCAGGCCAACCGTCGCGTGATCGAATCGCTGATCAAGGCAGGCGCCTTCGACTCCACGGGGTATCCGCGTCGCCAGATGATGCACTTTGTGGACAAGAACAACCCCGAGAACATCATCGATGCCGCGGTAAAGCGCCAGAAGGACCGCGCGAGCGGCCAGACGTCGTTCTTCGATATGTTTGGCGACGTTGAGGGCTCGGGCTTTGAGGTGAGCGTGCCCGATCCGGATGGCCAGGAATGGGACCGCCACCTTAAGCTGAGCCAGGAGAAGGAGGTTCTGGGCATCTATGTCTCGGACCACCCGCTGCGCCCGTTTGAGTATGCACTTAGCAAAGCGCGCGACTTCTCGTTCTCGCAGATCGACACCGGCTACGAGGTGCAAAACCCCACGGGCGGTACCATCAACCAGGAGATTCCCGAGGGCAAGGCGCTGTGGTGGGCCGGCATGGTCTCGAGCGTATCCAAGCGCGTGACCAAAAACGGCGATCCCATGGGTATCGTGCAACTCGAGGACATGGAAGGCGAGGCCACGGTCGTGGTGTTCCCCAAGACCTACAAGGAGGCCGAGGGGTACCTGTACGGCGAGGTCGATCCCGAGACCGGCGCGCAGCTGTCCGATGCGTTTGTGCGCATTAAGGGCAAGCTCGAGCGCTCGGACCGCGGCGACCAGATCATCGCGCAGGAGATTGTGCCGCTGGAGCTTAGCGAGGAGAAAAACAAGCCCAAGGTCTTTGAGGTCATGGTGCCCAACAGCCGCTTTAGCCAGGGCAATATGGCGCGCCTGGCCACGGTGCTCACCACCAACCCGGGCGGCGACCGCGTGGAGATCTTTATTGAGCAAGTCGACGGGCGCGTGCTGCGTGCCGAGGTGCCGGCCAAGGTCAATGCACGCTCGATTCCGCTGCTGGCAGAGGCCAAGGCCATCGTCGGCAACCAAGGCCGCGTGACGGTTATCTAAGCTACCCCGGGTGAGATTGGAGGAAGTGATGGCGCAGGGGACGTTTGTGCAGGCGCTTCGCAAAGAGGCGGCGATGAGCGGCACCTTTATGAAGGGGCGTTCGCTCATGCTCAACGGCGCCGTGCTGTCGATCGAGGACAGCGGCTCGCGCTTCTCCAAAAACGTGACGGTTGAGGGCTCGGTGCGCGGCTCGCGCGGCGACCTGTACAGGACGCACGTGGCGCTCGACATGGACGAGCACGAGGTAATCGACTACGATTGCGATTGTCCCGCTGCCTATCGTTACCCCGGCATGTGCAAGCACGCCATCGCCACAGCGCTGGCATACCTGGACGCCAGCGGCATTGAGCCTGTTGAGGGGCTGCGCACACCGGTTCGCACGTTTACGGCGCAGCCGAAACAGCCCGCGCGCACCGCGCCCAAAGCGCCGGCCGTCAACCCCAACTTTCCCTTTCCGGCGCCTGTCCCCACGAGTCCCAGCCTCATGGCGGCGCTCTCCGATCTTTCGGACGCGCGCATGGATGAGCTGGCGAGCATGCGCCGCAAGCTCGCCGGCAGTGTGGATCCCGATGCCCCCAAGGCGGTGTTGGAGCCCTCGCTGGTGCCGTACTACAATCCGCTGTTCGCCGACCGCTTTAGCTGGGCGCTCGAGCTTCGCATTCGCTGTGGATCGGTCTCCTACGTGGTCAAGGACATCGATGGCATGGCCGACGCCTATGTCCGAGGCGGCACCTTCTCGTACGGCAAGAAGCTCACGTTTGTCCATACGCCCGAAGCCTTTGAAGACGTGTCGACAAAGCTGCTCAACCTTGTTGTGACGACAGTTGCCTATCTCGATGACATCACAAACTCGCGTTCGGCGTCGTACGACTTTGCCCGCAGCGGTTTTGTCGCCGAGCGTCAGTTGCCGCTGTCCGAGCATAGCATCGTATATGTGCTGGACCTGCTGCGCGGCCAGACCATCTCCTTTGAGCCCGCTTGGTCGCGGGGGACGACGACGCATCGCACCTATGACGTGGCGGTTGAGATGCCTCCGGAAGGGGAGGACGAGGCTCTGTCTAAGCGCCCACCGCTCCTTGCCGCCAAAATTGCGCCGGCGGCTGGTGGCAGCTACGATCTGCGCCTGCCGGCCGATGCATACTGCTTTGCTTCGGGCGACGTTGCCTATCTGGTCGACACCCGCCGTGCGCGCCGCACCGATGTAGCGTTTGCCCAGCATGCGGCGCCGTTCCTATCGCACTTGCTGCCCTGTCGCACGCCAGTCCATATCGCTGCCGACCAGGTGGGGGAGTTCTGTCGTATGGCGCTGCCCATTTTGCGCGACTACACCGACCTCACCGCGCCCGCCGCGCTCGATACCGTGGCACCCGAGCCGAGCTTTGCTATGGCAATCGGCGTCGACGATGGGCTCGTGACCTGCAAAATTACGGTTACCTACGGCGATTGGTCAGCGGATCTCTTTAGCCTGGGCGCTCCGGGCAGTCCCTTCGAAGAGCAACGCCCCGGCGTGCCGCCCCGCGACGAGGTGGCGGAGTTTCGCGTTATGGACACGGCGGCCCTGTACTTCGATTTCTACGAGGGCGGTCTGGCGTTCGAGGAGCGCGATGACGAGAGCCTGTTCCGCTTGCTGACCGAGGGTCTGTCTGCCCTGTCCGAGCTGGGTGAGGTCATGCTCAGCGACCGTCTGCGCCAGATTTCGGTCCACCCTGCGCCCAAGCTCTCGGTTCGTGCGACCGTCAAGAGCAGCCTGCTGGACGTCGAGCTGGGCGCAAGCGGTCTTTCGGCGGCAGACCTTGCCATCTACCTCGACTCCTACAAGCGTCACCAGACGTTTGCGCGCCTGACGTCCGGCGACATCGTTCGCCTGGACGAGGGGGCGCGCGCCGCGTTTGGCCTTGCCGAGGATCTGGGGGTCGATGCTGTCGACCTGCTCGACGGCGTGTCGCTTCCCGCGTCGAGTACCCTGTTCGTCGACAGCATGCTTGCGCGCACGCCCGCGCTCGATGCCGATCGCGACGCTGCGTTCCGCCGTACCGTCGAGCGCCTGGACACGCTCGGCAAGATGGACTTTACGGTACCTGCCTCGCTCAAGGCCACGCTGCGTGGCTACCAGGTCGACGGCTACCAGTGGCTCGGCTCGCTCGAACACCTGGGCCTTGGCGGTATTTTGGCCGACGACATGGGCCTGGGCAAAACACTCCAGATGATTGCGCATGTCCTGGCGCGCGTGGAGGCGGGGGACACTAAGCCCACGCTTGTGGTGTGCCCTGCGTCGCTTGTGTACAACTGGACCGCCGAGCTGGAGCGCTTCGCCCCGTCGCTCGATGTGTGCGCCATCGTGGGCGCCAAGGCCCAGCGTCGCGTGCAAATCGCCGGCGTGGCCGAGCATAACGTGGTTGTAACGTCGTATGACCTTATGCGGCGCGATATCGACGAGTACGTCGAGCAGGACTTTGCCCGTGTGGTGCTCGACGAGGCCCAGTACATTAAAAACCCGCTCACGCAGGTAGCGCGCGCCGCCAAGCGCCTGCCGGCCGGTGTACGCTTTGCCCTGACGGGCACGCCCATCGAGAACCGCCTGTCCGAGCTCTGGAGCATCTTCGACTTTTTGATGCCGGGCCTGCTGGGTACGCGCGAGTCGTTTGCAAAGCGCTTCGAAAGCCCGGCCGAGCATGCCGAGGGCGACAGCGCCGCCCGCCTGCAAGCGCTCGTGTCGCCGTTTGTGCTGCGCCGCGTAAAGGAATACGTGGTGGCCGACCTGCCCGAGAAGATCGAGGACACTGTCGTGGCGCAGCTCACCGGTGAGCAGCGCAAGCTGTACCTGGCAAATCAGGACCGCATCGCCCAGCAGGTGCAGCACCGCGAGGCCGGGGAGTTTAAGAAAGACAAGCTCAAGGTGCTCGCCGAGCTCACCAAGCTGCGCCAGATCTGCTGCGACCCGCGTCTACACTACGAGGATTACAAAGCGGGGAGCGCCAAGCTCGATACCTGCATGGAGCTCGTGCACGGCGCGCTCGACGGCGGGCATCGCATCCTGTTGTTCAGTCAGTTTACGGGTATGCTCGATATCATCAGCAAGCGCTTGGCCAAGGAGGACATCGCTTTCCTTAAGCTCACGGGCGCTTCGTCTAAGGAGAGCCGCGCCAAGATGGTCGCGCAGTTTCAAGCGGGCGAGGTTCCGGTCTTTTTGATTTCGCTCAAGGCGGGCGGCGTGGGCCTTAACCTGACGGCGGCCGACGTGGTCATCCACTACGACCCGTGGTGGAACGTGGCGGCGCAGGACCAAGCGACTGACCGCGCGCATCGTATTGGCCAGCAACATACCGTGACCGTGTACAAGCTCATCGCCAAGGACACGATCGAGGAGCGCATTATGCAGATGCAGGAGTCCAAGCGCGATCTGGTCAACAGCGTGCTCGGCGGCGACGGCATCTCGTCGGCACTGTTCACGCGCGAGGATGTTCTAGCACTGCTCGGCGGTGACGGTCGCTAGCCGCGCGCGGGGTGGGACTGCTGGAGCGGACAGGACGGTCGACGCATTTTGGCCCGACCGCTTGCCTGATCCGTTATGTGTTCATTTGCAATGCCGTGGATGGTTTGTCTGCCTTTGGGCATAAGAACCATCAAGAACATTGGCACATCAGCAAAGGAGAACATCATGGCGAAATTCTTTAAGGACCCCGACGGTAAGCTCATCGCTGCCCTTGGCGACGACGTTGCGACCCCTGCCGGTTGCACGGAACTGACCGCAAACACTGAGGACGCGGCGCACGAGAAGCACGTGCCTGTTGTCGAGACCGAGCGTGACGGTCACGTAATCCGCGCACGCGTGGGCTCGGTTGAGCATCCCAGCCTGCCCGAGCACTACATTGAGTGGATCGCGCTTGAGGCCGAGGGCCGTCTGGAGGTCCATTACCTTGAGCCCGGCATGAAGCCCGCGACGTTTTTCGCGGGCGGCTCCAAGACCGGTACCGTCTATGCCTACTGCAACCTGCACGGGCTGTGGTCCGCTACATTCTAGGAGCGCGCCCCCGCTCGGGGTATCATAGCTAGCATATGCACATGCAAGCGCCGACTGCGTTATGCGGCCGGCGCTTTTACTACGATTTCGATGGTTTACGACGGAAAGGGCTGAGCCATGAAGCTCGCGCTTGCACAGATCGATATGCGCCTGGGTGATATTGAGGGCATTTGCGGCCGCATCGAGGACCAGGCTCGTCTGGCCCGCGAGCGCGGGGCGCGCGTGCTGTGCGTTCCGGCTCCGCTCTTTATGGGCGCCATGCCCGGTGGCCTGGTGGGCGCTGCCGACTTTGAGCACGACATGCTTGCCGGCTTGACTGGTGTCGCCGAGCGTATCCAGGAGCTTGACATGATCTGCATCGTGCCCGCGGCGGTTTCGTTCGAGGGCCAGCCGCTGCTCGACTACATGATGCTCAAGGACGGTCATGTGGTGCCGGCGCGTTCGAGCATTGCCCTGCAGCGTGGCGAGAACAGCGACACGCGTTGGGCGCCGCCGGTGTTCGACGTGGACGGCGTGCGCATCGCCGTGATTTTTGACTTGGACCGCGAACTCGAGATGTTGCCGACCGGTGTTGACCTCATTTCGTATTTCCAATTCAACGCGTTTGACATGACCGACCGCGAGACTGCCGCCATTGCCGCCGTTCGCAGCGGCGCCTACCGCAAGATCGCATCCAAGCGCAGCGTGTGGTTTGCCTGCATGGCGCCGGTCGGTGCCTATGACGAGTCGGTGTATACCGGCGGTTCGTTTGTGCTCGACGACTGCGGTCGCGTGGTGGCCCAGGCGCCGTGTTTCGAGGAGAGCCTGCTGGTTCAGGAGATTCAGCGCGGCGTGATGCTCGATGCCCTGGAAGATCACGAACTGCCCGAGTTCCGTTCCGAGGAGTGGCTGTGGCAGGCGCTGGTGCTCGCCGTGCGCGACAACGCCCGAGCCCACGGTGCGTCGCGTGCTGTGGTGGCACTCGAGGGCGACTTGCCGTCGTCCCTGCTGGCGGCGCTGGCCGTCGACGCTCTGGGCCCGCGCAATGTGATTGGCCTGGTGCTGGGGCGCAACCGTATCTTTACGCCGGCGCAGGAAGAGGCCGAGGCTGCTCGCTGTGCCGCCGTTCGCGCCATCGCCGAGCGTTTACACATTCGCACTGTCGAGCGCGATGCACCGGATGCGGCGCGTGTGCTCGATCGCGACGTGTCGGCGGGTGATGCCGAGCGCCTGCGCTCGCGCACGCTGGGTCTCATGCTGGAGGACACGGCGCTCGAGCTGGGTGCGATGGCGCTGAGCCCGCTGTCCAAAACCGAATACGCGCTGGCGGCGCCGGCGCTTTGCGGCGGCTACCAGGGCGATTACGCGCCCTTTGGCGATGTGTACCTGTCGACGCTTGAGTTTGTGGCACGTGTGCGCAACCGCTCGTCTGCCGTGGTGCCCCAAGAGCTCGTGACGCTCAACGCGGTGGAAGATTGTATGGAGCGAGTGCTGGCGCAGGCGCTCTCGACGCTTGACGGTCCGGTCGATATGCTCGACCGCGCGGCGCAGCTGTTCGGCCGGCTTGAGCCGGGTGAGGTCGATGGGGCGCTCGAGGCGCACGTGGACCGCAGCCGACCCTTCGACGACATCCCGATGGCCGCTGGCAAGCCTGAGGCCTGCTCGCTGCTGCTGATGCTCGTGCGTCAGGGCGAGGCCGCCCGCCGCATGCTGCCGACGGCGCCGATCGTCTCGGCCCGTTCGTTTGCCGAGCGTGCCTGGCCGTATATGCTCGCGTGGTCCGACCTGGGGCTTAACGGCAAGGAGCGTATGACGGTCGATTCGCTGGCGCGCGCCGAGGTGCGCCGTTTTGCTGACGAGGATACGAGCGAGCGCGTGCGAAACGAGATGATGGGCGTGCTGGGCGAGCTACTGGGTATTTCGCCCGAGCAGATGGAGGAGCTGCGCTCTGAAGACGGTCAGCGTCGTTTACACGAGGGAATGAAAAAGTTCGAGGGCGAGGTTCAGGACGCCATCGAAAAGATGATGGGCGGCCAGGGCGGACCGCAAGGTAGTCCCCAGGGTGGTCCGATGCCGCATCCGCCAGTGGATCCCCGACAGTTCCCATTCTTCTCGCAGAACTAAACTGGGGATGGGATTCGCTCCCAACCCCGACACTTTAACTAAGCATCCTGGCCCCGTTGTGTTATTCTAGAACAGACGTTCGTGAATGATGCGCGGGGCCTTGTCCTCCGCTGTGCTTGTGGCGAGGGGAGGTTGGCTTGGTTATCTTGGGCATCGACCCCGGTTTGGCTCATACGGGTTGGGGGATTATCGAGGAGCGGCGTGGCGAGGTTCGCTGCCGTGCCTACGGTTGCATCGAGACCAGCGCGGGCAGCCCGCTCGCGGTGCGCCTGTCGCATATCGCCCGTGACCTTAAGGATGTCGTCGAGCGTTATCGACCCGACACAGCTGCTGTCGAGAGCATCTACTTTGGCGCCAACGTTCGTTCGGCCATCCCCACGGCGCATGCCCGCGGTGCTGCGCTTGTGGCGCTTTCGGAGTGCGCGCTCGAGATTGGCGAGTACACGCCCATGCAGATCAAACAGGCTGTGGTGGGCACCGGCGCCGCGGACAAGTGGCAGGTCGCCTACATGGTACGCACGCTAACACAGCTCGACCACGACCCGCATCCCGACCATGCCGCCGATGCCCTGGCCTGCGCCATCTGCCACGTAAACCTCAGCCGCACCCGCGCCCTCACCGGTGGCGAGTTCTATCAACAGAGAGGAACCGGATACTGATGATTTCCCAGCTCCACGGAACGCTTGTCGAGGCCACGATGAGCTCTGCTGTCGTCGATGTGTCGGGCGTTGGCTTCGAGCTCGGCATTTCGGGCAGCACTGCGGCCACGTTGCCGACGCCCGGTGGCGAGGTCCGCCTCTACACGCGTATGCAGGTGCGCGAGGACGCCATGACACTTTTCGGGTTTTCCTCAAAGGATGAGCGCACGATGTTCGATCGGCTCGTGTCTGTCTCGGGCGTTGGTCCGCGCTTGGCGCTCGCCGTGCTTTCCACCTATACCGTGGGGCAATTGTATTCGCTGGTGATGGCCGAGGACGACAAGGGCATGGCCAAGGTGCCCGGTGTGGGCAAAAAGACAGCTCAGCGTCTGATCCTGGAGCTCAAGAGCACCTTTGCCAAGGACAAGGGCTTTGTGCCGGTCGACGTGATTTCCGGCCAGGTTGCGATGCCCGTGCCCGCTGCTGCTCCCTCGGCCATCGATGATGCCCGTGCGGCGCTCCTTTCCATGGGCTTTAGCCCGCAGGAGACCGATGTTGCCCTGAGCGGGTATGATGGGCAGAATATGCGTGTCGAGGATCTGCTCGGCGCGGCGCTTAAGCGACTCGGAATGGATGCGTGATGTGGGAAGCCGATGACTCTCAGGACCTGTGGGCGACGCCCGGCAACTCGCCGGCGGCATCCATGGCGCACGGCGAGCGCATGGTGGGCTCGGAGCTGACGGCCGAGGACCTCGATGTCGACCGCACTTTGCGCCCCCAGCGCCTGGACGACTACTGTGGCCAGGAGCACATCAAGCAGAGCCTGCGCGTGTTGATCGAAGCGGCACAGAGCCGTGGCGAGACGCTCGACCACGTGATCTTCTCGGGTCCTCCGGGTCTGGGCAAGACCACGCTGGCCACCGTTATCGCCAACGAGTTGGGCGCTCAGATCAAGACCACGAGTGGCCCTGCCATCGCGCGCACGGGCGACCTGGCGGCCATCCTTACTAACTTGCAGCCGGGTGATGTGCTGTTTATCGACGAGATCCACCGCCTCAACCGTTCGGTCGAGGAGGTCCTGTACCCCGCGATGGAGGACTTTGCCCTCGATATCGTGATTGGCAAGGGTCCGGCGGCGCGCTCGATTCGCCTGGATATTCCCAAGTTTACGTTGGTAGCGGCAACGACCCGCTCAGGCATGTTGACAGGCCCGTTGCGCGACCGCTTTGGCATTTCATATCGCCTGGATTACTACACGGTCGAGGAGCTCGCGCAGATTGTGACGCGCTCGGCGACTATCCTGGGCGTGACGATCGACCATCCCAGTGCACTCGAGATCGGCTCGCGTTCGCGCGGCACGCCACGTCTTGCCAACCGCCTTCTCAAGCGCGTGCGCGATTACGCACAGGTGCGTGGCAGCGGCCCTATCGAGCTCGATATCTGCCGCCAGGCGCTCGAGTTCTTCGAGATCGACGAGCTCGGTCTGGACTGGATGGATATTCGTATCTTGGAGACGCTTGCCAAGACGTTCTCCGGCCGTGCTGTAGGCCTGACGACCCTTGCCAGTGCGGTGGGCGAGGACCCGGGCACGCTCGAGGATGTCTATGAGCCCTATTTGCTGCAGTGCGGGTTGATGATTCGTACGCCGCAGGGCCGTCAGGCAACCCTTCGCACCTTTGAGCACCTGGGGATTGAACCTACCGTTTAGGGCGCTTTGTTTTGGCGGGCTGTTGGGCTATCGCTGGGCATCGGGTAAACATATCGCCGTTCATCGGTTATGGGCGTTTTACTATTGCGCGCCCGTGCTATGCTGAATTGGTCTTTTTCTCATTCGGTAACGAAAGGACCGCCCATGCCTACTGACATCGAAATCGCACGTTCTGTCACGCCACTGCCTATTACCGAGGTGGCCAAGAACGCCGGCGTCGACGTTAAGCACCTTATTCCGTACGGCTTCGACAAGGCTAAGGTCGACTATTCACTGCTCAACGAGCCGACTGATCACCAGGCCAAGCTCGTCCTCGTGACCGCTATCAACCCAACGCCCGCGGGCGAGGGCAAGACCACCACGACCATCGGTCTGGCCGACGGCCTGCGTCGTCGCGGCGTCAAGAGTGCCGTTGCCCTGCGCGAGCCTTCGCTCGGCCCCGTCTTTGGCGTTAAGGGCGGTGCTGCCGGCGGCGGCTGGGCTCAGGTCATCCCCATGGAGGATATCAACCTGCACTTTACCGGCGACTTCCACGCTATCGGTGCCGCCAATAACCTGCTGGCCGCCATGCTTGATAACCACATCCAGCAGGGCAATCAGCTCGGTATTGACGTTAAACGCATCACTTGGAAGCGCGTCGTCGATATGAACGACCGTCAGCTGCGCCACGTCATCGACGGCATTGGCGGTAAGGCCCAGGGCGTGCCGCGCGAGGACGGCTTCGATATCACCGTCGCCTCCGAGGTCATGGCAATCCTGTGCCTGTCCACGAGCATCAACGATCTTAAGGAGCGCTTGGGCGAGATCGTTGTCGGCTACAGCTATGCCGGCGAGCCCGTCCGTGCCCGCGACCTCAAGGCCCAGGGTGCCATGGCCGCGTTGCTTAAAGACGCGCTCAAGCCCAATCTGGTGCAAACGCTCGAGGGCACGCCCGCGTTTGTCCACGGCGGTCCCTTCGCCAACATTGCTCACGGCTGCAACTCTATCATGGCCACGCGTATGGCGATGCGCTTTGGCGATGTCGCCATTACCGAGGCCGGCTTTGGCGCCGACCTGGGTGCCGAGAAGTTCCTCGATATCAAGTGCCGCATGACGGGCGTTCGCCCCAGCGCCGTCGTGATCGTCGCTACCGCTCGTGCGCTTAAGTACAACGGTGGCGTCGCCAAGGCCGATCTCAACGAGGAGAACCTCGAGGCACTCAAGGCTGGCATGCCCAACCTGTTGCGTCACGTCGACAACATCCAGAACGTATATGGTCTGCCCTGCGTGGTCGCCATCAATCGCTTCCCGACGGACACCGAGGCCGAGCTTGCTCTCATCGAGTCCGAGTGCCAGAAGCTCGGCGTCAACGTTAAGCTTTCCGAGGTCTGGGCCAAGGGCGGCGAGGGCGCGCTCGAGCTTGCCGATGAGGTCATGCGTCTGATTGAGCAGCCGAGCGAGCTCAAGTTTGCCTATGAGGACGGCGCTGATGTCGCTGATGCCCTCGAGGCCGTTGCCACCAAGGTCTACCGCGCCGACGGCGTTGACTTTACGCCGGCCGCCAAGCGCCAGCTCGCCGAGCTGCGCGAGAATGGCTTTGGCAACCTGCCGGTGTGCGTCGCCAAGACGCAGTACAGCTTTAGCGACAACGCCAAGGCCCTGGGCGCTCCCGAGAACTTCCACATCACCGTGCGTGAGCTCAAGGTTTCTGCCGGCGCCCACTTTGTGGTCGCGCTGACCGGCAGTGTTCTGACCATGCCTGGTCTGCCCAAGGTGCCCGCGGCCGAAAACATCGACGTCGACAACGACGGCGACATCACCGGCCTGTTCTAAGCCTGCTGTCCATAGCTGCTAGCCCGCCCCGTCGCGCCTACCAAGGCTCGGCGGGGCTTTTTGATCCTTAGGCACGCGCATGTCTTGTAGATACCGGCGGGCTTTGCCCATCATAGGCTTTTGCGCGGGTAGAATGCATGGATAACTTGATGCTTGCAGGCGACGGAAAGGAAACGTTGCATGGACCAGGACAAGACGACCGTGATGGGCGGCTACGGTTCCGCGCAGGCTGGCGATAGCGCCGATGCGACTCGCGTTGTTTCCAACCCCGGTTATACCGACCCCGCCGCGACGCAGACGTCTGCCGAACCCACACGGGTTATAGGCTACGGCGATACACCACGGGATCCGTTTGATTATGCACCGCAGGACCCGTATGACAATGCGGCGCCGGACCCGTATGGCAATGCGGCGACAGATGCTTATAACAACCTGCCGCATAATCCCATTCCGCAGCCTCAGCAGACGACGTATATGCCGCGTACGGCGCAGGTCCAGTCTCGTTATGAGTCGCGCGATCCGCATGCGTGCCAGCCGTATCGCGAGTATCCCAAATCGATTCCGCAGTATGGTGAGGACGAGGAGAAGGCACCGTCGCGTTCGTCGAGCGTGATCAAGAAAATCCTGATTGTGCTGGCGATCTTCTTTGCCTTGTCGATCGTGTTCGCCATCGTGTCGGGCATGCTCAACAAGCGGGGCGCCACGACCGATGCCACGACCGAGCAGGCCGAGACCACCCAGTCTGCTGCCGTCGACCTGAGCGATATCCCGGGACAGTACTGGTCCAACGCCAAGAAGCTCCTCAAGTCGCGCGGAGCCGACCTTTCGAACGCCGTGATTCTGACCGACGATGGCTCAACGCCCGTCATCGATTCCAACTGGGTTGTTACGAATGCCTACTATAACGACAACGGCAACCTGGAGATTCAGCTCACGCACAAGAACAGCTATGGCAACTCGTCCGGCGGCCAAAGCGGTACCGACAGCTCGAGCTCCAATACGCTGGAGGACTTGAGCAACAAGGCGCAGGAGTTGGGAGATAAGGCGCAAGAGCTGGGCGATACGGCACAAAACCTGGGTGATACTGCTCAGAATCTGGGCGATATGGCTACCAATGCCTGGGACGCTCTGCAAAACGGCATTTCGGGCGCACAGGGTAACTAGCTGTTAAGCGGGCTACAGCTGCTCTGCCGGACGGTCGGGCGAGCTAAAGCCCGAGTCAAACGTAACGACGCATGATGCATCGGGCCGGCGCTCGTGCACGATGCGCGTGACGAGCTCCAGTAGCTCTTCGTCGGATATGTCAAAGCCGTCGGGACGCACCAGGTCAAACGAAACAAAGCCGTCGTGCTCGTGCAGGTCGTGGATGGAAAGCGCAGGGTCGATCTGCGCTACGCCGCGCTTTACCCAGCCGCGCAGGTCGTCACCGGTTGTTGCAATGGGGTCGCAGTGCAGCGTAATGCCAATGCCCATCTGGCGTTTGATGTCGTGTTCGATGGTGTCCAGAATCTCGTGGTGCTCAAAGGCATCGCCCTCGCCGGGCATTTCCACGTGTGCGCTGGCAAACTGACGGCCGGGGCCGTAGTCATGCACCATGAGGTCGTGCGTGCCTAGAACCTGGGGGTATGACATGATCCTGTCGCGGATTTCCTGGACGAGCTTGGGGTCGGGCGCTTGCCCCAACAGCGGGCTGATGGCGTCGCGCACCAGGCCCATGCCGCTGATGCAAATGAAGATGCCCACGCCCAGGCCTGCCCAGCCGTCGAGATCAAAGCCGGTCGCTTGCGAAATAAGCGCCGCCGCCAAGACCGAGCCCGAGGTGATGACGTCATTCTTGGAGTCCTGTGCCGTGGCGATGAGCGTCTCGGAATCGATGCGGTTGCCCAGCGTGCGGTTGAATGCCGCCATCCAGAGCTTAACGAGCATGGACAAGACGAGGGCGGCTAAGGAGAGCACCGAATATGCAGTGGGGGAAGGCTTGATGATCTTAGTGACCGACTCGAGAATCAGGTTGATGCCGACGGCGCAAACCAGGACGGCGACAAACAGACCGGCCAGGTACTCGTAGCGGCCGTGGCCATAAGGGTGGCCCTCGTCTGCCGGGCGGCTGGCAAGGCGGAACCCGAGCAGACTCACGATGTTGCTCGAGGCATCGGAGAGGTTGTTGAAAGCGTCGGCGATGAGGGAGACGGAGCCGGCGAGCAGACCCGCGATGCCCTTGGCCAGGCACAGGGTGATGTTGAGGCCAATGCAGACGAGGCTTGCGGAAAAGCCCGCGTTGGTGCGGCAAGATGCATCGACCGGCTCGCCCTCGCTGCCGGGAACAAGCGTATGTACCAGCCGATTTACAAATAGCATAGCGGTCGTCCTCACAATCATGTTTAAGGGGATAGTGTAGCTCGCACGGGGGCGCCGTGCGCCGATGCTCAGAAAATGCAGCAATAGTCTGCCGGTGCTAACGAGCGAGACTTCTCGTCTGCCTGGGTGGTCCATTTTGGGCCACATGGGTATGGGCATGTGCCTGCTTGCTCGACATACTTAATGTCGACAGCCCCTGTGCAAAGGAGGACGTTTCCATGGACGAGATGTTTGCCATTAAATGTCAAAACTGCGGCGGCCCTATGTACTCGCACCAGGCTAAGCGCAGCTTTGAGTGCGCCTATTGCGGCACGGTGGTTCCGTGGCAGGCGGACGCCGGAGAGCCCAAGAGCGCTTTGGGTATTCGCCATACGCCGTTGACGGTGGTGGATGGACTGCTCAAACTCACGCATGTGTCGCAACTCGAGCGCCCGCAGGACCCGGACTGGTATTTCTTCAATGCGCACTGGCGCAATCAGTCGGTCCTGGAACATCTGCTGTGGGAGGATCGCGGCACGGCGCAGGAGTTCCAAGAGGCCACGCATGTGAGCATTCCTTGCCCCTTCTGCGGAGCGTCCTTTGAGGGCGAGTCAACGCAGCGTGTGTTTGAGTGCCCGTCCTGCGGCAACAAGATCGGCATTGCCGACCTGCTCAAGCCCGGTACCTTCAGCAAGCGCCTGATCATGGGCGTTGGTGCGGAGTATGTGCCCGAGCAGGGTATTCCCTGCGAAATCTCGCCGCAGCAGGCACGTGCCAACGCGCTGCAGCTGGTGCGCCAGTATCCGGATGCCTTTGCCGGGCACGACGTGGAAGACGCGATCCAAAACGACATGATGCTCTTCTATTTCCCCATGGCGCTGGCGGACTTGCGCATGATGGCGAGCTTCCCGGGCAAGGGCCTGAGCAAGGAGGCCTTGGTGTACTACGAGGTGCTCGACTGGGCATACCCCAGGGCAAACTACCTGGACGTTCGCCTCATGGGCATTTTGGAGCCGTGGGACTTTGCCAAGGTCGGTCCGTTCGATCCCGCCATGCAGGAAGGTGACTTTCGCGTTGTCTCAGTCGATGCGTCTACCAAGGACCAGGTGGTCATTGATAAGTTGGCGCTCGACGTTGCGGGCAACGACGCCGAGGCTGTACTGGGGCTCAATAAAAAGAGCATTCGCATGTGGGCGCGCAAGGCCCGCAAACATAAGGACGGCCTGGTGATGGTGCCGGTCTACTTTGTCGATCGTCCGGCGACAGACGGCCGCGATGGCGAGCAGGTGCGCATTGCCGTAAACGGCCAGACGGGCCGCGCGGCCGCGGTGGTGTTTAGCGACAAGCGCGAAACGCATATCGTGGCGTCGCTCAGCCCGAGCCTGCATCTGTCCGGCGAGAGCACCGTGCACGCCACGCCCGTCGAGGTCAAATATGTTAAATCTCCGTTCCTATACCAGATCGTGCGCCGTGGAGGCGGCGAGCAACCGCGCCAGGTTGCAGCGGTTGCCGAGGGTTCCTGCCGAGAAGAAAAGCCCAAACGCCGCGGTCTGCTGGGTGCGCTATTTGGGAAGTAGGGGAGTAGCGCCGGTTGTTGCCGTAACGTGATGGCCGGGGGTGCGGGGCGGCTCTCAGGAGTGCGGGCTGCCGTCTGATTGTTTGAGGGTGCCAGATGAAAATAAACAGTGGAGCGGCTGCAAAAGAGCCGCCCCACCGGGTAAAATCAAGGTATGCCGCGGAACCCGCTCCTCAGTTAGTTACACTTCGGAAGCGCGGGCAACGCAGACGCAAGTGTCTTAAGGGCCGGCTGCAACCGGCCCTTTTCTGTGGCAGCCAATGGGCCCACATCAGACGAAGGTCGCGTTTTTGCCTGTCAGGTCACGCTCGCCAGCCACGGCTAGAATGTCGTTGCCGGCGTCCATGACCGGTATTGTTTCGTAGCGTGCGCCTCAACCGCGGGTGCGCCTGCGACGGCTGCGGTGGTTTCGGTCGCAACGTGCTGCTACCCTTGCGTTTCGCCATTAGTCGCTTCGTTGATGGCGCGGTACTCGGCACTCAGCTCGCGCGCC
>CAJMLY010000016.1 GCA_905214425.1 uncultured bacterium | reverse complement strand
AAGAGAAGAGGCGGGGCATGCCCCGCCTCTTACACCACATCTCTGCGCGCTACCAGTAATCAAGCCCGTGTTGCGCTTTTCATCATGGATACGTCCCCTCCGAGAGGAATGGCCCAGCTCACCGTTGTATTCCAGGTCAAACCGAGCTGCTTCTTGATACGCATCGCAAACTGCATGCGGCATCCCCGAGATTGCCTGCGCACGGTCATCGAACTCAATCTTGTAGTCGGTCTTAAAAGGTCCGCAGGCAAACCCGCCATAGGAAAACGGAAGCGAAAACAGGGCGAGCATGATGCACTCCATGGGTGAGCGCAGGTTTTCCGAAAGATAGGGACACAGACGCTGCAGCTGTTTGGCCGCGTTCCCCTTGCATACCGCGAGGTAATCTGCCAGACGATCGGGCATCAGCACCGGCTCAACCTCAAAGTAGCCCACATCTGCTGGCTGGTCCTTGTCCTTTGCAAGTTTATTCGTAACAGGCGAGGTGTAGGGAGGCAGATACTTCCCGCGGTCACTCAGCGAAATCTTAGAGCACAGCTCCTGAGCCAGGGCAAATGCCTGGATGCAGCCGACCTCGCGTGCGACGGCTACGCAAAGGGCCTCGGGAGATAGACTGTATACACCCGGCTCCACCTCTAGAATCGAGCCGACAGGCAACCCGGAACACACGGACCAGCCCACGCCAGGCATGCGGCGGCGCTGCGCCGCAGATCCCACCAGTAAGCAAAGATCTTCTTGCACCTCGCCACTTGCGGCCCCAATCCGCACCAAATCGGGAAGATAGATGTCCTCGGTCGAGGGCGACGACGTGCGCAGCACACGGCGCTCTTCATCGGGATTGAGGTCCCTCCAGCTTATGTAGCCCATCTGCCGGCGCTCGGCGCGCATCATGCGTAGCGCCGAGGCGCCTGTTAGGATTACGGAAGCCGCTAGCTGTTCGCCTGTCGGCTCGTTGCACCGCTCAATCTTTACTGCCACAAAACCACCCCTACCAAACGCGTGCGATAGCGAGGCCATCGACTGCTGCGGCGCCGGCGCGCTTGAGTTCCGCCGAAGCCGCTGCCATCGTCGCGCCCGTGGTGATAACGTCATCGATAAGCAGCAAGCGGCGGCCGTGCACGTCCTCAACCGTCTCGTACATGCCTTGGGCACGCTCGCGGCGCTCCTCACGACCGAGTTCGCGCTGGTCGCCATGCCCGTACTTGACGAGAGCATCGAGCAGGGGAACACCCGACAGCTCGCAAAATGGGCCCGCAATAGCCTCCATATGATCAAAACCACGCCGCCGAAACGCTGCCGCCGTCGCAGGCACAAACACCACCGCATCCGCACCGGACAGCACACCTCCGTAGCGATCGGGCGCTACGACCTGGGCATGCAGGGCGGTGTCGTAGAGCAGCTCCGCCAGATACGGAGCCAGACGTCGCTCGCCCGCATCCTTGTACGCTTTAATGATGCGCGGCAGCGGATGCGCATAGACGGCGCACGCCAGGCAGCGGTCGAGCGCCTCCGCCATTGCCGAGGACGTGCCCTCGACCGAACACTCAGTGCACAGCAAATCCCCAAACGGGGCGCCGCATCGGGTGCAGCTATGACGTGGGTCGATGAGCGTGAGCGCAGCCAGGCAGTCTTGGCAAATAAGCGTACCGGCGCGCTCGCAGCCAGCGCATCGTGTTGGCGACAATGCCTCGAGCGCCTCGCGTGCCACCCGCTCGGCAAACGGTAGCAATTCGTCCGCAAACGGTAGGGCACCGGCACCCTGCAGACGGCTCAATATGTTCAGATGGCTCTTCAAGACACAACCCTCCCTACGTTCGGTCGCAGGGAGGGTTGTTGATTCGGCGCTATGATACCCCGATGTGCTCGGGGCAAGGCGGGCTAAATCCGCTCGCGGGCGTTATTCGCCGGCGGGCGGTTGTGGTGCGGACGAAGACGGGGACGAGCCCTCGCCACCATCCTGGCGTGGCTTGCGGGAACGGCGACGGCGACGGCGCTTTTGACCCTGGTCGGCCGAGCCCTCGCCACCGCGATCCTCGCGCGGCTCGCACTCGTCGCGAGCGGCGCCACGCGAAGCCTTGGCAGCCGCTCCCCCGCCATCTCCGGGACGACGGCGCGTGACCTTGACCTCGCCATCCGAGACCTGATCGGCCACAGAGGGCACTGAAGGCTTCTGCTGCGTGCCCGAGGAATGGCGACGGCGCGGACGCGGCGCGCGCTCCTCCTCGCCACGTGACTTGCCGCCCTTGTCGGCAGGCGCATCGGAAGCCGAGGGGCCCTTGGAAGCGGCACCAGCCTCGCGAGCAGCTGCGGCGCGAAAGGCGTCCTCGCGCTCCTCGCTCGACAGATGACGGCGGCGACGACGTGTGGGGTTCATGCCACCGCCGCGATTCTGCTGCTGGGGCTGCTGAACCTCGCGCTCGCGAGAGGCGTTCTTGCCCGCGGCTGCAGCCTCGGTAGCATCGCCCGAGCCCGCACGCTTGCGGCGGCGACGGCCACCGGCGGCCTCCTCGGCCTCGGGCGCCTCGGCCTTGCCGCGGCCCTTTCCGCGGCCACGGCCCTCGCCCTGACCCTGAGCAGCGCGGGCATCGGAATCGGCATCGCGACGACGGCGCTTGGGCATCGACGTGCCGGCAAGACGGTCGGCGCTCGACAGGCCATCGCCCACGTCGACGCCGTTCTCGCGGTCGAGCTCCATGAGCGCCAGACGCATCTCGGGCGACTCGATGCGCTCGAGCACGTCGCGCGTCACGCAGTCGGGGCGGCAGTTGCAGCCCTGCTCGGCGGCCTTCTTTTTGCAGCCCTCCGAGCACGTCATATCGGCCAGGTTGACCTTAAAGACTTTGCCGTTCTCCAGGCGCAGCACCAGCTGCTCACGCGGCGTGTCATACTCCTGGATACGCGCCTTGCCAAGCGGCGTATCGATGAGCGTCTTCTTTTTGGGCGCACGGCTCTTAAAGTCCTTGTAGGCCTCGAACTCGTAGCGCAGGCAGCACATCAGGCGGCCGCAAACGCCGCTGATCTTGGACGAGTTGAGCGGCAGGTCCTGCTCTTTTGCCATGCGAATCGAGACGGGCTCAAACTGTCCGCCAAAGCGCGTGCAGCAGAGCTCCTGTCCGCACTGGGCGTAGCCACCCACCAGGCGGGTCTCGTCACGCACGCCGATCTGGCGCATATCGACGCGAATGTGCAGCGTCGAGGACAGGTCCTTGACGAGCTGACGAAAATCGACGCGCTCCTCGGCCGCAAAGTAGAACACGGCCTTCTCGCCGCCAAACAGGTACTCGACGCCGACCGGCTTCATCTCGAGGTCGAGCTCCTTGACCAGACGGCGGAAGTCGACCATGGCTTCGTCGCCCTGGATGGCTAGGTCGTCCGCAAGCTGCAGGTCGATGTCGCTCGCCACGCGCAGCACGGGCTTGAGCGGCTGACCGATCTCGTCTTGCGGCACCTCGAAGGGATCGGCCGTGACCAGGCCGATCTCGGTTCCGCGCTCGGTGGAACAAATGGCGTAATCGGCCTCGAGGATATCCAGATCCTGCGGGTCGAACCACAGGTCGCGCGAGGCGTAGGTAAACTTAACGGGTACAACTAACGGCATTTCAGTGCCTTCCTGATATCGAACAGCATGACCTCGATGGCCAGCTGGGGAGTAACGTTTCTGGCGATGTTGCGCTCGGCGGTCGCGACTGCCTCGAGCGCCCGTGTGGCACCCGCAACATTCGTCGCGGCGGCAAGCCGCCCGATCGTGTCGCGCACGTCCTCGTTCACCACGTCGGCTGCCTCGTCCTGAAGCGTCAGCAGCACGTCGCGCATGAGCGTCCGCGCGCTCGCCAGCGCTTCCATGATACCCGAACGCTCGCGCGCGTTGAGTTCGCGCTTGTTGCGGTCCTCAAGCTGCTTCAATGCTCCACGCGACAGGTAGTCGGCGTTTTGCTCGAGCACCTTTTCCTGCGTGGACTTGACCTCGGCGAGCGGCGCCTTAACGGCGACGATGAGCGACTCGGCGCGGCTGAGCACGTCGGCCTCGTCGGCGACGATGAGCGAATCGATGGCGCGAACCATCTGACGGCGGGCGTCCTGGCGCTCGGCGCTCTTGAGGAACTCGATGCCACGCGCGGGGCTTCCCGCTACTGCGACGGCCATGCGGCAACGCGCAGGGTCCTGACCGGTGGCGCGGCTCACGGCCTGCGCGGCGACG
Source organism: uncultured bacterium (assembly GCA_905214425.1). GTDB lineage: Bacteria > Actinomycetota > Coriobacteriia > Coriobacteriales > Coriobacteriaceae > Collinsella. The sequence continues at coordinate 41,582 of CAJMLY010000016.1, read as the reverse complement.
GCGGGCGACACCAGCCGAAACGGCACGCACTGGCAGCGGCTCACGATGGTGGGCAGCATCACGTCTGCCGAGGTGCCCAACAAGATGAACATAACGCCCTCGGGCGGCTCCTCGAGTGTTTTGAGCAGTGCGTTGGCGGTGTTGGCGCGCAGCTGCTCGGCACGGTCGATGATGTAGACCTTGGCCTTGGCACGGATGGGCGCCAGAAGCACATCGTCGAGCAGCTCGCGGGTCTGGGCAATGAGGTAGCCCGTGGCGCTCTCGGGCGTGTAATAGTGCACGTCGGGATGCGTGTGCCGCGCAACGCGCACGCAGCTGTCGCATGCGCCGCAGCCGTCCTGCTCGCACAGGAAGGCCTGGGCGAGCGCCCATGCGGCATCGAGCTTGCCGGCGCCGGGAGCGCCCAAAAACAGGTAGGCGTGCGATGCGCGGCCGCTGGCGACGGCGTTGGTCAAAAAGTCGCGCACGCGCTCTTGGGTGTCGAGCTTGGCCAGCAGGCTTGCCTGAGCGGGGGCCATGTTACTCGGCCTCCTGGGCAAGCGCGGCGGTGACGGCGTCCTGGGAAATGTCGAGGCCGTAGACGCGAACCTGCTCGACCGTCCGCGCGAAGACGTCCTCGATGGACGCGGTCGCGTCGATGAGCTTTACGCGGTTTGGTTCCTCGGCGGCGATGGCGCAAAATCCCTGGTAGACACGCTCTTGGAAGGCCATGCCCTTAGCCTCCATGCGATCTGCCGCACCGCGGTCGGCCATGCGCAGCGCCGCCTGCTCGGGCGTGATGTGATAGACGAGTGTGAGCGCCGGGTGCGTACCCGCGACGGCCAGGTTGTTGGCGTCGCGCACTATCTGGCGATCGAGGCCATCGGCAAACGCCTGGTAGCAGGTCGTGGAATCGTAGAAGCGGTCGCACAGGACAACCTTGCCGGCAGCAAGGGCGGGCGCGATGACCTCGTGCACCAGCTGGGCACGGGCGGCCTCATACAGCAGCAGCTCGCAAGTGTCGCCCATCGCCGTATTGGCGGGGTCGAGCAGCAGAGCACGGATCTTTTCGCTGATGGCGGTACCGCCCGGCTCGCGCAGGCTCACAACCTGGTAGCCAGCGAGTTCGAGCGCGCGGGCAAGCAGGCGCGCCTGCGTGGACTTGCCGGCGCCATCGACGCCCTCGAGCGTGATAAAGCTATGTTGAGCGGGCTCAAAAGCCATGGGCGCAGCCCCTTCCTACAAGGCGCGTAAATGCAGATATATCAACCAAGCCATGATACCCCAGTGCTCGGCGCGTCCCAAATCCAACCTAGCCATCGAGGCATCCCCGAAGTTGCGGTGAAATAGGGACTGATTGAAGCTCTGAGACCGCCAAACAGTCCCTATTTCACCGCAACTTATGATGGGGAATTTTGGACGCTGGGTATAATCGTCGTATTGCATTGAAATGTGGCGAAAGGAGTGGCAATGTCTCGGTATTGCGCCTCGTGCGGCAAGCTTCTTGCAGATAATGCCAAGTTCTGCACCTCGTGCGGTGCACCCGTTGAGCAAACAACCGCAAGCGATAGCCAGCCCGATTTTGAGCAGACCGGTTCCCTCGATACGCCGCAAGCCAAGGCGGACGACCCCCTCGCCTATCGCCCCGACCCCGCCGCAGGCCCCGCAGCCGTCGAGACCACGCAGCGCATACCCGTCGCGAGCGGCTCGCCCCAACAGCAGCCGGCTCCCGCATACGCGCCCGCTTCGTCACAGACCCCCGCTCCCAAAAAGAGCGGCACCGGGCCGCTTATCGCCGTTATCGTTGTGCTGGTGGCGATCATCATCGCCCTGGTCGTTTTCTTTGTGATCAAGCCTTTCGACAACGCCGCCACGCAGACGACTGCCGAGGTAGCTAAGCTGCACCATGACGTCGACGACGATGACCTAAAGCCTCTCGGCGATCCCAACAGCCTGTACGACGATGATGACGATGACGACGACGAGGATGGCGGCGAAGCAACGCTCTCCGAGCAGAATCTCTACCGCCGACTGAGCGAATACTACGACTTGCTCGAAGACCTCGACAACTACGTCCGTGGCTGCGCGCAGAACTTCAACGGCAGCTATCTGGAAGAGGATCGAACCACCCGTCAAAATCTCGCCGACGTCGCCGAGCGCACGGAGGACACCATCGAGCAGTATTACGACATCGTCGAGGACCTAGACGTCCCGACGAGCTCCAAGAACTACAGCTCCTGGAAAGACATCGTTGCCCTGTACGACGACCTGGATCACCGCATTGACGCAATCTGTGATGCCTGGGAGATCAGCCTGAAATACGCCAAGCCTGCGGACCACAAGAATGAGATCGTGACGCCACTGTCGCGCGACAACGTGGCGGGCACCAATGACAATAAGTACCGTCTAGACTTTGAGGAGCGCTATCCCGGCGCCAAACCCGTCGAAGTGAACTAGTCGCATGCGACGTTCTCAAACGACTACTCATTAAAGAACGTCCCCAATGACTGCCTAGAAAACGAGCGAGGATCGCGGGGTCCTCGCTCGTTTTTGTTTTCGGCAATGTTTCGACTGCGCCGCTACTTGTCGGCGGCGGTCTTTTTGGTAGTCGACTTCTTGGCCGTCGTCTTTTTGGCCGTCGTCTTCTTGGCGGCCGTCGTCTTCTTTGCCGCGCCCGCCTTGGTCGCAGTCTTGCGGCCGCGTGCCGGCTTCTTCTCCTTGGTCGGGCAGTCCATGTTCACGCAGATGCGCCACGGGCCGCGCGCCGTGTTGACCACCACGATGGGGGCGCCGCACTCGGGACAGGTCTCGCCCGTCGCCTCGAGTTTGCCACGTGCCGGAAGCGGATAGCTCACACCGCAGTCATCGTAGTTGGTGCAGCGGATAAAGCGCTTGCCGCTCTTCTCGCTCTTGTGTGCGATCAGGTCGCCATGGCGTCCGGCCTCGGCACACACCTTGCACTCACCCACCTTAAGGTCGGGTTCGTAGTTAGTGGGGCACGTGGGGTTCACGCAGATCTCAAAGGCCTTCTGACGGAACGGCTGGCACTTAATGCGCGGCGCGCCGCACTCGGGGCACACGGCTGCCTCGCCCTCGAGCGGGCTCACCTTAACGCCGCTCGGCACCGGATAGGTCACATCGCAGTCGGGCCAACCCATGCAGCCGATAAAGCTGCCACGGGTCTTGGCGCTCGTCTTCATAACCAGGTCCTTGCCGCACTTGGGACAGGCGCCCACGCGTGCATCGGCCGTGACGGCATCGCTGATGGCGTCGCCCAGCTCCTGCGTATGTTTGAGCAGCTCGTCGAGCACACCGGCCAACAGCGCGCGCGAGTGCGTCACGACATGCTCTTCGGTGTCCTCGCCGCGCTCCACGCGGGTCATGTCGCCATCGAGCTCGCTGGTCATATCGGGGCTCGTGATGCGCGGGGCAAACTGCGACAGCGCATCGATGATGGCGATGCCCAGCTGACTCGGCTCAACGGGATCGTTTTTGAGATAGCGCACGGCATACAGACGCTCGATGATGCTCGCGCGCGTGGACTTGGTACCCAGGCCACGCTTTTCCATCTCTTGCACGAGCTTGCCCTGGCTGTAGCGCGCGGGCGGCTCGGTCTGCTTGGCCTCGAGCTTGATGTCGAACACGTCAACCGTATCGCCCTGCTCAAGCGGCGGCATCTGTTCGTCACGCTTAAGGCCATACGGATAGGCTTCGCGGAAGCCCGGAGTCACGAGCACGTCACCCGAAGCCACAAACGGCTCGCCGTTGACGTCGAGCTCGAGCTTGGTGTTCTCGATGGTCGCGGGGCCCATAAGCGTCGCCAGGAAACGGCGGGCAATGAGGTCGTAAAGCTTGCGCTGGCCGCCATCGAGCGTGGACGGATCGCCCTCGCCCGTGGGGTAGATGGGCGGGTGGTCGGTGGTCTCGACCTTGCCGCGCGTGGGCTTCATAGGACCGGCGAGCACCTTTTTGCACACGGGTGCCAGCGCCGGGTTAATCTTTGCCAGGTCGCTTACCACGGCGCCCAGATCGAGCGTCGCGGGGTATACGGTGTTGTCGACACGCGGATAGCTGATGAGGCCCGCCATGTAGAGAGACTCGGCGATACGCATGGTACGTGCAGGCGAGATACCCTCGGCTGCGGCGGCAGCCTGCAGCGAGGTGGTCGCAAACGGCGTAGGCGGTTGCTGTTTGCGCGAGCGCTTGGTCACCGCGGCGACGGTTGCCGTCTTGACACCGTCGACGTTACCATACGCCGTCTCGGCAGCATCCTTGTCGGTAAAACGCGTCGTCTTGTGCGCAATCTTAAAGCGGTCGTCCTCGGCAGCGCCCTGCGCGGCACCCATGCCGCGAATCTGCCAATAATCCTCGGGCACAAACGCCATGCGTTCGCGCTCGCGCTCGACCACCAAGGCGAGCGTCGGGGTCTGTACGCGGCCGGCGGAGCGCACGTTGCCAAAGCCGCCAAACTTGGCGAGCGTCAGGTAGCGCGTGAGCACCGCGCCCCAAATGAGGTCGATGTGCTGGCGGCTCTCGCCGGCGTCGGCCAGGTTCTGGTCGAGCGAGACAAGGTTATCGAAGGCCTGCGTGATCTCAGCCTTGGTAAACGAAGAATACTGAGCGCGGGCGACCGGCAAGTCGGGCGCCACCTCGCGCACCTTATTGAGGGCGTCCGAACCGATCAGCTCGCCCTCACGGTCGAAGTCCGTGGCGATGATGACGCTGTCAGACTTCTTGGCGAGGTTCTTGAGCGAGCGGATGAGCTCCTTCTCGGCCGGCAGCTTAATGACGGGCGCCCAGGTGAGATATGGCAGGCTCTCGAGCTTCCAGCCCTTGATGGAGATACCGTCGGCAAGAAACGGCTTGCGTTTGGTGTCGTAGGGTGGACGAGCCAGGCCATCGGGTATGTCGGCCGGCAGCATCTCGCCGTCCTCGGTGACCGAATACCAGCCCAACTTTTTATCGAACAGTACACTGTCGCAAAAATCGGGTGCAAGGATGTGACCGGCAAGGCCGATCGTCACGCACTCCTCGCCCTTCCACTCAAAACGGTAGATGGCGGTGTTGTATACCTTGTCCTTTTTGGGCTTGCCCGTGGACAGGCGCTCGGCGATCTGACGCGCGGCGTCGTTTTTCTCGGCGATGATGAGCTTCAAAAGAGGCTCCTATCTCGTATCTCTGCGGCTGCGCCCGCACTTGCAGCGGCCGACTTACGCCCTTGCTTGCTCAATCTGCCCGATGAGCCAATCGCACCAGGCATCCATGCCCTCGCCCTTGCGAGCACTCACGGCAAACCGCGGCGCCTGCGGATTGAGGTCATCGAGTGTCTTAGTATACCTATCCATGTCAAAATCGAAAGCCGGGGCCACATCGACCTTGTTGAGCAGCTGCGCGCCGGCGTGCTGGAAAATACCCGGGTACTTGATAGGTTTGTCGTCACCCTCAGGCACCGAAAGAATCATGATGGATAGGTTCTCGCCCAGGTCAAAGTCGACCGGGCAGACCAAGTTGCCCACGTTTTCGATAAAGATGACATCGATGTTTTCGAGCCCGACGGCCTGATCGAACGCGTCAACGGCCTCCATGATCATGTTGCCCTCGAGGTGGCACAGGCCGCCCGTATTGATCTGAATGGCGGGCATGCCAGCTTCCTTCATGGTGATGGCGTCGACGTCCGAGGCGATATCGCCCTCGATGACGGCGCAACGTAAGTCCGCCTTGTCACGCAGGCGCTCATTGGTGCCCAAAATCGTGGTGGTCTTACCCGAGCCCGGGCTCGACAGCACGTTGATCACAAAGGTATTCGTCTCTTTAAATCGCTGACGCAGCTGATCTGCCAGGCGTTCGTTGCGCGACAAAATCGGCGATGCGATATCAATCGTTTTCTCGGCCATACTCGGCACTCCTTACTTCTGCCATTTGGGGACGGGGTAGAAATGGTAGATTTCGTCGTTGACATATACCGCTTTGCCTGCTTGCACACATCAAAATGAAATGTCAAGCTGCCCGGCACATCTATTTCTACCACTTATACCCCGTCCCCAAATGGCAGGCTGGTTAATTGTCGGGAGTTTCGACCTCGATGCTGGCGATGTCGAGCTCGCGGCCGTGCAGCAAGCGCACGTTGGCGCCTCCACAGTGGGGGCAGCGACAGTGAAAACGATCATGCTCGAAAACCTCGCCGCAGTCCAGACACTCGCTTTGCGGATGAATCTCTTCTACAGCGAGCTCGCAGCCTTGCGTGAGCGGATCCTCGTCGCGAAACGTCTCCCACGCAAAGTCGAGCGCCTCGTGCACAACTTCGGTCATATCCCCGATACGCAGCGTTACCAAAACGGCGCGCGAGGCCCCTGCCCCACGCGCCGCGCGAATCACTGTATCGAGTATGCCGTTGACAATGCCAACCTCATGCATACCGATTTACTCCTCGTCGTCCTCGTCATCCGAGAACAGATCCAGACGGCTCACGAACAGGCCCTTCTTGCCCTCGCGCGCGGTAATGACCACGCGGGCGATGGCAAGCGAGATCTCGTAGAGCGAGAGCAGGGCGCCGTACATAAGGCCCAGCGTGACGGGCGAACCGTCGGGCGTAATCACAGCCGAACCCACGAGCAGGCCCACGTACACGTAGCGCCAGGCGCTGCGGAAGGCCGCATAGGACACAATGTGAAAGACAGACAGGTAGAAGATGATGAGCGGAAGCTCAAACGCCACACCAAAGCCGATCATAAAGAGCAGCTCCATGTTGACATAGTTCTCCAGATCGGGCCACGCCGTGGCGACGGCCGAGGTCTCGCCGATGAGCCACTCAAAGCCTGCCGGGATAATGATGAAGTAGCAGAAGATGGCGCCCAGGAAGAACAACACCGTCGAGGCGAGCACCGTGGGCACGACCCACTTGCGCTCGTTGGGGCGAAGCGCCGGCAGGAAAAATGCCAGAATCTGCCAGATGATCATGGGCGTGCACATGACCATGGCCATCTTGATGGCCAGCGAGAAGCGCAAGCCAAAGCCGCCGAGCGTGGTGGTGATGTAGAACTTACCATCCGGCACAAAGGAGCGGATGGGATCTTTCAGGATGTCGAGCACCACAGGCGTGGCGAAATACAGCACGATAGCTGCGGCAAACACCGAGACGACCACGATGGTCAGGCGGCGACGGAGCTCTCCCAGGTGATCGAAGAGCGGCATACGCGCAGGTCCGATAGGCATTACTCATCGCCTCCCTTCGGGGCGTCGGCGGCAGCGGCGTCGTCCTCGGCCTCGAGTTCGCGAGCGAGCTGGTCGACGACGGCCTTGCGCTTGCGGGGACGACGGGCGTAGAGATCAGCCGTCGTGGGTTCTGCCGGCTCGGGCTCGGGCTCCGGCTCTGCAGCAGGCTCGGACTCGGCGGCGGCATCGGCAGCTGCAACGGGTCCAGCCGCAGTGACAGCACCCTCGGCATTGGTGTCCTCGGCAGCGCCTTCGCCCTCGGTGGCACCCTCGCTCGCAGCCTTCTCGGCGGCAAGGCGGGCACGGCGCTCGGCAAAGGTCTCCTTCTTTGCGGGCGCAGCCGTCTTGACGGCATCATCGTCCGCATCGGAATCGTCATCGACGGCAGCCTTCTTGGGCTTGACCGGAGCCGAGGCGGCCTCGCTTACCGGGTCGATAATCTCGGACTGAACAACGGCCGTCATCTTTTCCTGCGTCTCGCGGAACTGACGGATGGCACGGCCGATCGTGCGGCCCATCTGCGGGAGCTTATCCGGGCCAAACAGCAAAAAGCCGAAGACCACGATGATCGCGAGCTCACCCTCTCCAATACCAAACACACATACCTCCAAGGCTCGATGTGAGTCGAGCCCGCACCGCGCCATTCGGCCGGAACTCGTCTATTCATTCGGTTAAGTATAGCGCCCGGACGCCAAAACGTCCGAGCGCATCACAAACATATGCCAAACGGCACACCCCTTGTGGGACAGGGCTTATGCCGCCGTAATCGAAATCTCCTGGTCGACGCCCAGCAGCTGAACCACGCGCATCACCGGGGGCTGCACGTTGACGCAGCTAAAACGCTTACCGTGATCGGCTGCGTGGTGTGCGGCGCCCACAAGCACGCCAACGCCCGTCGAGTCGATATAGCTCACCTGGGCAAAGTCGAGCTCGACGGCCTCGGTGGGCTGCTCGAGCGCCAAGTCGATAGCGTTACGCAGGCTATCGGCGTTAGAGATATCGATTTCACCGGTCACCTTAATGGTGTAGCGCTCCGGCGTGGGATTGGTAGAAATGCCCAAATCCATGTATGCGCTCCTTTGTGTATCGAACGTGCGGATAGTACGGGATGTCACGCGTTAGGCGCGCTCGGCACGCGCCAGCTCGGCAGCGACAAGCTTAACGGCCAGCACCAGCACGTCGAGCGCGGCCTCCAGGTCCTCAACCGTAGGATAGCTCGGGGCGATGCGGATGTTGGTGTCGCGCGGATCCTTGCCATAAGGCCAGGTGGCACCAGCCGGCGTGAGCTTGACGCCTAGGTCGGCACAAAGCGCGGCGACCTTTTGGGCCGAGCCCTCGGGGCCATCAAAGCTCACAAAGTAGCCGCCGCGGGGATGCGTCCAAGTAGCGCAACCCGTATCGCCCAGGCCCTCAGTGAGCTTGCGCTCGACGGCCTCAAAGCGCGGGCGCAAGAACTCGGCATGCTTTTTCATGTGCTCCTTGACCGCCTCGATGGTGGGAAGGAAGCGCACGTGACGCAGCTGGTTGAGCTTGTCGGCGCTGATGAGGCCGGCCTTCAGGCGCTTGGAGAACTCGGCGATGACCGCGGGGCTCGCACCGATAAAGCCGATGCCGGCGCCCGGAAAGGTGATCTTGGACGTCGAGGCAAAGGCCACCACGCGGTCCTCGGTGCCCGCCGCGCGGGCAAGATCGAAGATGTTGGCGAGCTCGTCGGTCTCGTCGTACAGGTCGTGCACGCAGTAGGCGTTGTCCCAGAAGATGCGGAAATCGGGCGCGGCCGTGGGCATCTCGACCAGGCGACGCACGGCGTCCTCGCTAAAGGTGATGCCCGTGGGGTTGGAATACTTGGGCACGCACCAGATGCCCTTAATGGAGTCGTCGGCGGCAACCAAGCGCTCGATCTCGTCCATGTCGGGGCCGTTGTCGGTCATCGCGACGGGAACGTTCTCGATACCCAGGTCGGCGGTGATGCCAAAGTGGCGGTCGTAGCCGGGAACAGGGCACAGGAACTTGACCTTCTTGCCGTCGTGCGCGGCCTCATAAGCCTCCCAGGGCTCGCTGCCACACGAGCCGCAGCGCCAGAACATGCCGGCGATGTCGTGCTCGATCAGCAGGCTCGACGAACCCAGTACGAGCGTCTGCTCGGCGGGGCAACCCAGGAACTCCCCCGCCAGCTTGCGTGCCGAGGGAATACCCTCAAAGCAACCGTAGTTGGAGCAGTCGACGTTACCGTCGTGCAGATCGGCATCGGCATTGAGGATATCGAGCATGGGTCGAGAGATGTCCACCTGGGAGGGCGACGGCTTGCCGCGGGCCATGTCGAGCGCCAGGCCCTTGGCCTTGACCTCGGCGACCTCGGCTTTGAGCGCCTCGATGGCGGCATCGAGTTCGGTGGTTTCCATCTTCTGGTAGATCGTCTGCATGGGTGCGACCTTTCACGAAGCGGTACGTTGCAATTCTTCTAAGTATAGACCGCCACCGTCGCAACGTTATGAAGCCGTGATAGATTAAGTCCATCGCAATGAATTACGAATCGCCGCGCATGCCGGCATGAAGCGCCCAAGGAGGCACTATGGAGTACGGATCGTTCCAGGCCGAGGAATTCGGCGACCTTCAGCGCCTGGTCGACGGACTGTTTTACGACCGCCACGCCATCGACCGCCTGGATCTGATCGTACAGGCCGAAATCTTGGACCTGGCGCCCGATCTCATGGAAATCGTGAACCTGCTACCGCCCGGCTATTACGACCGCCAGTCACTTTGCGACCAGCTCAACTCCGCCTTGGCCGCCCACGGCTGGGGCGCCATCTACGGCACCGTGGAATAAACCTAGTCATTGGGGCCTGTGGTCAAAAAATAGCAAATATGAGTACTGTTACTTTTTTAGTAACAGCGATTTTGAATTAAAAAGGCCAGTCTTGGCCTTTTGTGTCCGGTTTTGGAAGGATGCATCGGCATTTTTCGTCCAGCCACGCAATCGTTAATGCACAGACAGAATAGATTTGTACATTATTTTTCGCGCCTAAAATGAAACGCCGTTTGTGACAGTACTCACAAACGGCGTTTTTTGGCCACTGGGGTGTCCGGCAGGTGGCAAGTACCACTCAAAACCGCGTTTTACACGCGCTCGAGCAGACTCTGGCGTCTGTTTCTACGCGCCTACTCGTTCTTGGGCGCGGGGTGCTTGCAGATCACACTCATGTAGATCATGCCAAGTACGGCCGCGGTGACAGAGCCGGCGAGAATAGCGGCCTTGGCGGCCAGAACCTCAAACTGGGCCGTCGGGAAGGCAAGGCCGCTGATGAGAATCGACATGGTAAAGCCGATGCCGCCCAGAATGCCCACACCGGCAATCATGTGCCAGTTGACATTGCGCGGCAGCTCGCAGGCCCTAAGCTTAACCAGGGCAAACGTCATGCCAAAGATACCGATCGGCTTACCCAGCAGCATGCCAAAGTACACGCCGAGCGTCACCGGGTCGGTGAGCAGCGTGCTCATGTCCACGCCCACCAGGCGAACCTGCGCGTTGACAAACGCAAAGATCGGCAGGATCACAAAGTTAACCGGCGTGGAGATCAGACGCTCCATGCGGATGAGCGGCGGGGTCACGCGGTGCATGACGCGCTCGACCTTGGTGGTCGAGACGGTAAAGTCATGCTGGCCCAAGATGTGCGCCTCGTCGTCGTAGCGGTCGTCGAGCAGCGGCAGGCACTCGCCCAACCAATCGGTGAGGCTATCGAGCTTGACGCCGCACTTGGCCGGGATGGTAAAGGCCAAGATGACGCCAGCAAGCGTGGCATGTACGCCGCTCTTGAACATGCAGAACCACAGCAGCAGGCCCAGCACCGAATACGGGGCGAGACGGTAGTGCTGCGTCTTGTTGAGCCACACGAGCGCGCAGGTCACAAGCGCGGCGGCGCCCAACCAAAACGGATTGGGGCTCTGACCGTAGAAGATGGCGATGGCGGCGATGGAAATGAGGTCGTCGGCGATGGCGAGCGTCGAGAAGAACACGCGCACGCCGTTGGGCACGCGATTGCCCAAAAGCGACAGCACGCCCAGCGCAAAGGCAATATCGGTTGCCATGGGAATGGCCCAGCCGTTGTGCGCGCCGGCATGGTTAAAGATCAGATAGATGCAGGCGGGAACGACGACGCCGCCCACGGCCGCCAGCATGGGAAGCATAGCCTGGCGCGGGTTTTTGAGCTCGCCGACCGTCATCTCATACTTGAGCTCAATGCCCACCAGCAAAAAGAAAATCGCCATGAGGAAGTCGTTGACGAATAGCTCAACGGTGAGACCGGCCGTAAGGTTGCCCAGACCCACATACAGCGGGGTCTCCAAAAAGTGATGGATGGCCTCGTAGGCATCGGTATTGGCGCAAATGACGGCGGCGATGGCGGCGAAGACCATGACGGCGGCAGAAATCGTGCCGTTCTCGGTGATGCGCTCCCAGATGTCGTGGCGTTCAAAGCGCTTGCGCTCGCGAACGTTGAACAGCTGCTCAGTTGCTGCCATGGGCGGCTCCTTTCACGGGATGGCTCCCGTCTTAAAAAAGCACGGCCCGCCCAAGTGGCGGCGCCGCGCTCTAACGTATTACGCTTGCATCTAGCCTACCCTGCACGACAAGCACGCAGGCGTGGCCGAAAAGCGGAACCACAGGTTGAACATTATTTGCTCAACGGCACGGGCACGCCTGTCCAAGAGACGACGCGGCGACGTGCACAAAAAACGACCGGAGCGCAGGGCGTCCGCGATCCGGTCGTGGCGTTTGGTCAACTAAACCTAGCAGGCGGCCATGATGGGGGCAGCGACCTGCTTCTTACGGGAGAGGACGCCCGGCATCCAGACGCCGTCGTGCTCGTCGGCAATGCCCAGGCCCTTCTGAGCGGCCTCGGTCTCGCCCTCGAGCAGGACCTGCGAGCCCTCCTCCATGATGTCGGTGATGCACAGGACGATGCCGTCGGCACCCTTCTCGGCGGCGTAGGCGCGCATGGCCTCGCGAATCTCGTCGATCATGCCGAGCGCGCGGCTCTTGTCGACGGTCTCGTACTGGCCGATGAGCAGCTTCTTGCCGGCGGGCTCGAACATCTTGATGTCGTTGCCGACCATCTCAGCTGCGGTGAAGGAGCCGGACGGACGGGTGAGGAAGACCTCCATGCCAAACTTGACCGGGTCGACGCCCACCTGCTCGCCGAGCTTGGCGGCGACGGCGCGGTCGACATCGGTGGTGGTGGGGCTCTTGAGCATGAGCGTGTCGGTCATCATGGCCGAGAGCAGCAGCTTGGCCTGGACGTCGGAAAGCTCAACGCCGAGCACGCCGGCGAGCTTGGTGACGATGGTGCAGCTGGAGCCCCAGGGCAGGCAGATGTAGTGCAGCGGGCCGGCGGTCTCGAAGTCGCCGATGCGGTGATGATCGACAACGCCAAAGACCGTGGCGTCCTTAAGGCCGGCGACGGACTGGGCAGACTCGTTGTGGTCGGTGAGGACGACGAGCTGACCAGCCTCGACGGACTCGATCACGCGGGGCTCGGCGATGCCGGCGTCGGCGAGCAGCTTGGCGGACTCGGCCGGAAGCTGACCAAGGGCGCAGGCCTCGTAGGTGTTGCCGGCATACTCAACCTGGTTGAGCAGCTGGGACAGGACGACGGCGCTCATGATGGCGTCGTTATCGGGGTTCTGGTGACCAAAGACAAGAACGTTTGCCATGGATATCCTCCACTTGATATGTGTACTTGGACGTAGCTATGGTAGCACGCCGATGCCGAGCCTTCGCAGACGGAAGGGCCACGGCATATTTTGGGGCGCAGGCACGGGGGCCAAGGCTGTCCCTTTTGCACCATGTTGGTGCAATGTAACCTGTCCCCCTTGCACCAGCTATTTACCGGCAGCGCGCAGGGCTACGTAGGCAGCACCGATGATGCCGGCGTCGTTTCCGAGCGAAGCGACCTCGATGGGCGTCTCGCGCGAGGCAGAGAGCGCGTAGCGCTGGAAGTACTCGCGAGCCTTGTCGAGGTAGACATCGGCCGAGGCGGAGGCGCCGCCGCCGATGAGGAACATCTCGGGATCGACCACGTTGGCAATAAGCGCCAGTGCGCGACCGAGATAGTCGGCCATGGTATCGGCCGCGGCCAGCGCAAGCTTGTCGCCCTCGCGGCAGGCCTGGAACACGTCCTTGGAATCTGAGGGGCCAGTGAGTTCGATGGGCTCGACGCCAGCCTTCTTGCACTCGGCAAGGTAGTTGCTCACCACACCGGTGGCGCTGGAATACTGCTCCAGGTGGCCATGGCCGCCGCAGCCGCAGGTGCGCTCCTCAGCCGGATTCAGGCACATGTGGCCGATCTCGCCGCCGGCACCCACAACGCCCGACACCACGTCGCCGTTGACGATAACGCCGCCGCCCACGCCGGTACCGATGGTGACCATCACCACGTTCTGCACGCCCTTGGCAGAACCGAGCCAGGCCTCGCCCATGGCAGCGGCGTTGGCATCGTTCTCATACTTAACGACCGCATCGGGGCAGTGCTCTTGAATGGCGACCCTCAGCTCGGGCAGGTTAATGGCAATGTTGGCCTTGACCTTGGCATCGCCCGACGCCGGGATGGGACACGGAACGGCCAGGCCAATGCCCGCCACAAAGGCACGCGGAATCTGTGCCTTGGCGACCACCTGGTCGATAGCCTCGGTCACCGCGGCAAAGCCCGCAGCGTCAACGATAGGAGGCGTGGGCACGCTGGCCTTGGCAAGCAGGTTGCCGTCCTCGTCGAACAGGCCCTCCTTAACCGAAGTGCCGCCGACGTCGATGCCGATGTAGTACTGCTTAGGTTCCATGGGAGCCCGCCTTTCTCGTTTAAACATTGCCTGTATGGTACCGCTCCCAAGGCAAAAACCTACCAAAAAGGACAGGTTTGTTTTGGCAGGTTTTATCTGGGGAAGCGCAGAGTACGAGATTCGGTTCGCTGGGTGTTATATCGGTTCGGCCCCGTCCTCGGACCGATCATTTCTCAACACGACACTACTCAGATGTTTATCATTTAAAACGCTCTAATTTTTCAAGCGGGGCGACTTTTAATTTTATCTTTCTCGAACTTTTCAATAACTCAATAGAGATACTTAGGTGTTGACTATACTTTCTTTTATACTCAACCAAGTTTGAAAGGAGGTTCCATGATTCCCAAATACGAAGCGATAGCTGCAGATATTCGTCGCACTATCGAGGATGGCGCTCTTAAACCGGGCGACAAGCTTCCTACCGTCGTTGAGTTCTGCAAGCTCTATAACGTTTCCAAAATCACCGTCAAACGAGCTATTGAACAAATCACCGAAGAAGGTCTTATTACCAGCCGGCGTGGATCGGGTACCTACGTTAAGGACACGGCGGGGCTTCCCGGCCAGGCGTTTTTCCAGGGCAAAAACGACCGTACCCAGGGTTTTTCGTATGAGCATCGCGGGGAGAAGGTGACCTCGGTGGTCTACGATTTCTCGATCGTTAATCCACCAGCGGACATCGCAGCCCAGCTGGGAATTGCCGAGGATGACTTTGCCTATCACGTCGTGCGCGTGCGTCAGGCCGATGAGAAGCCCATCGTTATCGAGTACACCTACATGCCCCTCGAGCTGATTCCAGGCCTTAAAAAGAAGGACCTGTACGGATCGGTCTACCGCTTCATCCGCGAGCAATGTGGGCTGAAGATTTCGAGCTTCCACCGTACCATTCGCGCCGTGGCAGCAACCGAGGAAGAAGCCGAGCGTCTGGACACCAAACTTGGCTCTCCCCTGCTCGAGCTCACCCAGATTGGCTTTTTGGACAGCGGCGCCGCCTTTGAGTATTCGATCTCGCGCAACGTTGGCGATCGCTTTGAGTTGCACAACGTAACGTTGGCATAGGTTTTTGTAGTCACGCGGGCGCTCGTTTTGAGCCGTCTTACGCGGCACCCGCACAACCTTATGGGAGTATGCACATGTCCGATTTGATTAAACTCACGCCGATCTTCCACGAGAAGATCTGGGGCGGCCGCCAGTTGGAGACCGTGTTTGGCTACGACATTCCCGAGGGTCCCATCGGTGAGTGCTGGGCCATCTCGGCCCATCCCAACGGCGACTGCCAGATTGCGGAGGGACCGTACGCCGGCCACACGCTGTCGTGGCTGTGGGCCGAGCACCGCGAGCTCTTTGGCAACTGCGAGGGCAAGGAGTTCCCGCTGCTCATCAAGATTCTGGACGCCAAGGACGACCTTTCGATCCAGATTCATCCCAACGACGAGTACGCCGCCAAGCACGAGAACGGCAGCCTGGGCAAAACCGAGTGCTGGTATGTACTGGACTGCGAGCCCGGTGCCACGATCATCGTCGGCCAGCGCGCGCACGACCGCGCCGAGGCCGCGCAGATGATCGAGGGGGGCCGTTGGGACGAGATGCTCAACGTGCTGCCGATTCACAAGGGAGACTTTTTCCAGATCGACTCCGGCACCGTTCACGCCATCAAGACCGGCACGCTGATTCTGGAGACTCAGCAGTCGAGCGACGTGACATATCGCCTGTACGACTACGACCGCCCCGGCACCGACGGAAAGCTGCGCCCGCTGCACATTAAGCAGAGCCTCGACTGCATCGACTTTGATGTTCAGGCCCCGACCGACGGCACGGTGAACGCGCCTGAGGTCGACGGCGTGACCGAGCTCGAGTCCAACCCCTGCTACACCGTCGATCGTGTGCGCGTCGACGGCAGCAAGACCCTCGACCAGCGCTGGCCCTTCATGTGCCTGTCGGTCATCGACGGCGAAGGCACCGTCTGCGGCGACCCCGTCCACAAGGGAAGCCACCTGCTGGCCCCGAGCACCGTCAGCTCCATCGACCTCGAAGGCAAGATGGAACTGATCATCAGCCACCTCTAGTTCGCACCAACAACCCAAACGCAACAAGGGGCTCCCCCGTTCACCAACGGGGGAGCCCCTTGTCCATATATATCAGCCCACCCGGCTCTCCAGACCAAAAAGCGAACGAGCAAAGCAACGCTCGTCTAGCAACGTTACCCAAGGACCTGGGCGGGCGTATAGGGCAACATCGATCGCGAGTTCCGCACGCAAAGGAGGCCACTTAATGTGGCCTCCGTCTTGCGCAGGACTGCCCGAGCAGGCGATGTTGCCCTATACGCCCGCCCAGGTCCGCCGGGATCACTGCAGCTTGACGATTGGCGCAAAACCTTTCATCAGCTTTTTGGTCTGGCCGGTCTTTTCGAATTGAACCTCGATCATGTCTCCGGCGACCGAGATCACGGTACCCGTGCCAAAAGTCTTGTGGCTCACGGTATCGCCCGCGGCAAAGTCCTGCGATGCGCTGGCACGATCGACCTTGCGCTCCACCGTCGGGGACACCTTGGAAGACGGCTTTTTGGCTCGCGACGCGCCCGAACCAAAAGTCGAGGCAACACGGCCGGCGTCAGGCGAAACCCCACGATGGCGCTCGGTCCCGTAACTGCTGCCGCCAAAGAAATCGTCAAAGCTCGATCCGCCGCGCGAACCGGAACCGCCGGTCGAGCGCGTATGCGAGCCAAACACCTTGCCGCCGTACATATCCGAGCCCATGCCCGAGCCAAAGGTGCCGTGACGGTCGCCGCGCTTCTCCCAGCCCGTGCCCTCAAAACCGGCAGAACCGATGCCGCTAAACTCGATATCCTCAAACGGAATCTCGTTGAGGAAGCGCGAGCGCGGGTTGGCAGAGGTCGAGCCGTAGGTGCGACGCGTGGCCGCATAGGTCAGGAACAGGCGCTTGCGAGCACGCGTGATGGCGACGTAGGCCAAGCGACGCTCCTCCTCGAGCTTGCCCGGATCGTCACTACCGCCAAAGTCGTGCACGTGCGGGAAGATACCCTCCTCCATGCCGGCCACGAACACCGCCGGGAACTCCAGGCCCTTGGCGGAGTGGATGGTCATCATGGTAATGGCATGCGTCTCGCCGGCCAGGGAATCCAAGTCGGAGCGCAGGGCCAGCCACTCCATGAGCGCCGGCAGCGCCTTACAGGTGAGCGGACCGTAGGTGCGCTCGATCTCGTCGGCATGCACGGCACCCGCCGGCATCTCCGTCGGCGCGGCATACGCGTTGCCCGCGATGGCGGCGGCCAGGGCATCCTGCGGAGACAGCGCCGGAGCGGCCAAGCTATCGAGCGGATTGGAGCCCGCGGCGTCACGCGCGCCAACGAGCGCCTCAAACGAGGATACCGGGGCAGATGGCCCCGGTTCGGGCGCAGGCGCGCTCACCACGACAGGCTCGGGCTCGGCGCTAGCAGGCACATCGGCAACACCGGCAGCGCGCAGCTCTTCCAAGCTCTCGAGCGTACCTTCGATATCCTCGTGCGTCTCCTCAAATTCGGCGGCGACGCCCAGGAATTCCTGGATGTTCTCGGCGCGGCTCTCGGACTCCATGGTGCCCTCGGCGCGGAAAGCCTGCAGCAGGCCCGTCTTATCGACGATCATCTCGACGACGTCCTTGAGCTCGCCGTCCATGCGGCGACCTTCGCGCACCAGCGAGACAAAGCTCGACAGGCCATTGCGCACCTTGGCGCTAAACATGCCCGTCTCGGCTGTTGCGATCTCGCAGGCCTGGAAGAACGAGCAACGGTTGTCGCGCGCCAGCTGCTCGATCTTTTGGATCGAGGTGGAGCCGATGCCGCGACGCGGCGTGTTGATGACGCGCTTGACGCTCATCTCGTCTGCCGGGTTCACGATCATCTTAAGGTAGGCCATGACGTCGCGGATCTCGGCACGGTCGAAGAATCGCGTGCCGCCCACGATCTTGTAGGGAACGCCTGCGCGCAGGAACATATCTTCGAGGATACGCGACTGGGCGTTGGTGCGGTAGAACACGGCGATATCGTCGTAGCTCGTGCCTTTGGCATGCAGTTTTTCGATCTCGCCGGCAATCCAGCGGCCCTCGTCGCGCTCGTCGCTTGCCTGGAAGGCCTGAATCTTCTCGCCATCGCCCTCGGCCGTAAACAGACGCTTGTCCTTGCGCTGCGAGTTGTGGCGCACCACGGCGTTGGCGGCGCTCAGGATATGGCCCGTAGAGCGGTAGTTCTGCTCCAGCTTAACGGTCTTGCAGTTTTTAAAGTCCTGCTCAAAGTCCAGGATGTTAGTGATGTCGGCGCCACGCCAGCTGTAAATGGACTGGTCATCGTCGCCCACGACCATGAGGTTTTGGTACTTGGCGGCCAGCAGGTTGGCGATCTCGTACTGGACGTGGTTGGTGTCCTGATACTCGTCAACGCTAATGTAGCGGAAGCGCTCCTGGTACTTGTCGAGCACCTCGGGGCGGGTGCGCAGCAGCTCGAGCGTGCGCACGAGCAGGTCGTCGAAGTCCATCGCGTTGGCGGCGCGCAGGCGGCGTTCCAGCTCCAGGTAGACCTGCGCGGCCTTTTTGTCGTTGGGGCTATCGGCGGATTTGAGCATGTCCTCGGGGCCGATCATGGCGTTTTTGGCCGAGCTGATCTTGCTGCGGATCATGTTGATGGGGAACTGCTTTTGCTCGATGCCGAGTGCCTGCATAATGTCGCGCACTATGCGCTTTGAGTCATCGTCATCGTAGATGGTGAACTGACCGGTGTATCCCAGCAGGTCGGCGTCCTCGCGCAGCATACGCACGCACATGGCATGGAAGGTGCATACCCACATGCCACGGGTGCCGCTGGGAATGAGTGCCGCCAGACGCTCACGCATCTCGGCCGCGGCCTTGTTGGTAAACGTGATGGCAAGGATCTGCCAGGGCTTAACGCCCAGGTCGCCGAGCATATGTGCGATACGGAAGGTCAAGACGCGGGTCTTGCCCGAGCCGGCGCCGGCAAGGACCAGCAGCGGGCCCTCGGTGGTCAGGACCGCCTCGCGCTGAGCGGGATTAAGGCTGTCGATGTCGACGAGCGGCTTGGCGGGCTTGGGCGCCGGCGCGGGAGCGTCGTAGATGTCGAGCGGAACGAGCTCGGGCTCCGGCGCAGCAGGGGCGGTGTATGCATCGAGCGGCACGGGTTCCGGCGCGGGCGGCACAGGTACCGCGACATTCTTTTCCCAGGGCAAGGGCTGGGTCATGGGCGACTCCTCATCTGACGGACGGCGCGCCTGCGGGCAGCGCCATAGTTTGAGCCGTACCAGTATACCGAGCCGCGCGGACACCGACGCAAATCACACCACGACTCCGTGCGTCACCGTCAGGCTCGCCCCAGCGGATTTGGTGCAATGGGGTCAGGTTAGTCTGCACCAATCTATTGACAATCACGAAACCGCCGATGTCATGGCAGCAGCAGCGAGCGACGGTCAGGGCGAACAAATTGGCATGAAAAGGGGGCGGCATAGACCTTTTGGTCATGCCACCCCCTTTGAATGACAAGTTGTCGCCCTGGCCGCCGCGCAGTGTCGACTAAGTTAGAGGCCGAGCATCGGCTCCAGAACGAAGAAGTATGCGAGCACTACGATGCCCAGGATGATGCGGTAGACACCGAAGCACTTGAAGTCGTGACGGCGGACGAAGCCCATGAGCCACTTGATGGCGATGAGCGAAACCACAAAGGCCACAACGCAGCCCACGCCCAGGATAGCGACCTCGTTGGCACCGAACGTGCCGCCCTTGATGAAGTACTTGACCAGCTTGAGCGCACTCGCGCCAAACATGACCGGGATGGCCAGGAAGAACGTAAACTTGGACGCCACCGAACGCGTGCAGCCCAAAAGCAGGCCGCCGATGATGGTAGAACCGGAGCGAGACGTACCAGGCACCAGCGAAAGCACCTGGAAGCAGCCGATACCCAGCGCAGTCTTCCAGCTCAGGTCCTCGAGCGTGGCGATGGAGCCAAAGTCCAGATTCTCGTCATCGTCCTCATCCTCAGCGGTAGCCGCGGCGGGTGCCGCAAAGTGCGCACCGGCGGGACGTCCACCCGACACCACAGCACGCGAACCAAACGAACCGGCAACAGCCATTTCCTCGCGCTTGCTCGCGCGCCAGTTCTCGATCACGATAAACAGCACACCGTACACAATGAGCGCCAGCGCCACGACGGGAGCATTGTAGAAATGCTCCTCCATCCAGTCGTTGAGCGGCAGGCCGATTGCCGCGGCGGGAATGCAGCCAAGCACAATCTTGCCCCACAGCACCCAGGTGTCGCGGCGGCCCTCCTTGCCCTTGCTGGGCGAGAACGGATTGAGCTCATGGAAGAACAGCACGCAGACGGCCAGAATGGCGCCGAGCTGAATCACGACCAGGAACATGTTCCAGAACGTCTCGCTCACGTTCATCTTGACGAACTCGTCCACCAAGATCATGTGACCGGTCGACGAAACAGGCAGCCATTCGGTGATGCCCTCGACCAGGCCCATGAAGGCAGATTTTAGAAGCTCGATGATATCCAAAGGGACCCCCTCGTTAGACACCCGCCGATATTGTTCTGCGGACGGTGCGGGCGATGTCCCATTATCAACCGTTCGGGCGCGTCTGCGCCTACCCTTACCAAAAAACTCGTCCGTTCACAGAATTGCGAGCGGTCAAACCGAAATCCTTGGGTATAACTGCAACAAGATAAAGTGTTCGGCGGCCAACGCGCCCGCGCCCGCCCGAGGCACGAGCCCCGCGCCCGTGCGATAGACCAAGGAGGAAACCATGAACGAGGGCTACACCAAGGTATTTGTTTCACTCGATGGTACTGAGCAGCAGGATTTTGTGCTCGCACGCGCCATCAAGGTCGCCGCGAACAACGGCGCCAAGCTAATCATCGGCCACGTTATCGATTCCACGGCGCTCGAGAGCGCCGGTTCCTATCCGGTCGATCTGGTCAACGGCCTAGAGGAGGCATTTAAGAACTCCATCGCCAAGCAGCTCGAAGAGGCCAAGGCCAATCCCGATATTCCCGAGGTCGAGGTTATGATTCGCGCCGGCCGTATTCGCGAGACGCTCAAGGACGAGATGCTCGACGTGGTTAAGCCCGACCTGGTGCTCTGCGGCGCACGCGGCCTGTCCTCGATCAAGTATGCGCTGCTGGGTTCGATTTCGACGTTCCTGCTGCGCAACACCGACTGCGACATCTTGGTCGTGAAGTAGGTTCCTTCCCGCCGGCGCAGGGCCTGCGGGGTTATCACGCCGACGTCCTCGCCGCTTCGCGGCTGCGGGATGTCGGCTTAGATAACCCCTCCCGGCCTTGCGCCTTCGTCACCGTACTTCAACGAGTTGGCTGATAAAAGATGGCGTGCCGCCCCGTTTGGGGCGGCACGTTTTTTATGGGGCGATTCATTTAAATCCTTGCGGCTATATTCACGTTCGGGAACATAGCGCCAATTGCCTTAGCTAAGTTCACGTTCGGGAACATAGCCGTCCGCACCGTAAGACGGGCTGGCTACTCAAAGTATTGGAACTTGTTGGTTGAGAAGACGAATGTTACGACGAAGCCTTCGCCCGGCTCGGATGCCGCGGTGACGTCGATGCCCATCTTGGAGCACAGGCGCGCCACCAGGTAGAGGCCAATACCCGTTGCACGCTTGGTGGTGCGGCCGTTGTCGCCGGTAAAGCCCTTCTCGAACACGCGCGGCAGGTCTGCCGCACAAACGCCACAGCCGTTGTCCGCAACGGTGAGCTCGATGCGCTCGCTTGCCAGACCCTCGTCCAGCAACGCACCCGAAAACACGATCTTTGCGCCGTCCTCACGCGCATATTTAATGCTGTTCTGAATGAGCTGGCCCAGAATAAACTCGAGCCACTTCTCGTCGGTAAAGACCTCAAAGTCGAGGTTCTCGCACACCGGCGCCACGTGTGCCGCGATGAGCTCACGCGCATTGGCCTTGATTGCGCCCGTCACCAGAGCCTTGAGGTTCCAACGTCGAATCAGGTAATCGCGCTCCACAACCTCCGAGCGCGCATAGTAGAGCGCCTGGTCGATATAGCGCTCCACGCGGGCAAGTTCGCGTGCCAGGTCGTCCACGCGCGACAGGTCGTCTTCGCTGCTGTCCAGGTTTTCCAAAATCAGGTGAGCCGCCGCCAGGGGCAGCTTGGCCTCGTGGACCCAGCTCTCGATATAGTCGCGATAGTCATCGGTCTGACGCCGGCCTTCGGCAACCTCGTCGCAAGCGGCTTTGCCCACCCGGCGCAAGACCTCGTACTCGAGCTCGCCCTCGGCATAGGTCGGGCATTGCACCATCTCCTGTACCCATGCGGGACTCTCGAGCTCCTCGGCCGCACGCTCCAGCTGGCGCAGAAAACGACGACGGCGTGCGTACTCGATCACGATGCCGAGCATACCAAAGATAAAGGACACGCCGACCGCCACGACCACGATAGAAACGGGTGCGCCGGCGACCGTCAGCACAAAGCAGCTCAGCAGCACGCCGCACGTCCACACGGCGACGGGAAGCAGCGCATCTTTAAAGAATTTGCCAAACGACATAGCCGGCCCCTAGACCGAATAGCCCTGGCCGCGGTGCGTCGTCAAATACCCCTTGATGCCGATTTTTTCGAGCGTGGTGCGCAGGCGGTTGATGTTGACGGTAAGCGTGTTGTCGTCCACAAAGGCGTCGGAGTCCCACAGGTCCTGCATGATGGCCGAGCGCGAAACGATCTTGCCCGCGCGGCTCAGAAGCAGCGAGAGGATACGCAGCTCGTTTTTGGTGAGCTCGGTGCTGGTGCCCGTTTGTGTGTTGGTGACCATGGAGCGTGCGAGGTCGAGCTCCAGCCCCTTGTGGACAAGTGTGCTGCGCTCGCCTGCCGCCGTGGTGCGACGCAGCAGTGCGTTGATGCGCGCCACGAGCACGCGCGCGCTGTAGGGCTTGGGAACAAAGTCGTCCGCGCCGAGCGTCATGGCCATGACCTCGTCGATCTCGGTCGTGCGCGACGTGAGAACGATGATGGGAACCTCGGATTCGCGACGGACCTCATGGCAGATGTGCTGGCCGTCTTTGACAGGGAGCGTGAGGTCGAGCAGCACCAGGTCGGGCGCGGCGGCGAGAATATCGCGCGAGACATGCTCAAACGATTCGCAGGCCTCGACTTCAAACCCGGCGCGGGCAAGGATGTCGATAAGCTCACGACGAATGGGCTCGTCGTCCTCAACGACATAGATCAGCGCCATGTGTCCTCCCATTTCGCGTAACTTGCACCTTCCACACCATTATGCCCACGGCGTCGCAGCGATGCGACCCCGTGGGCATCTAATGTGACAATAGTGTTCGGTAGCCTTGAGAGAAAATAGGGGCCGACCGGTCCTAAACCGATCGGCCCCATCACTTCGACCTCGAGCCTCTACTCGAGCGTACGCATGTATGCAGAGATGGCATCCAGGCCCTTCTGCAGGTCGTCGGTGTTATCGGAGTATGCATAGCCGATGCGCATGCTCTTGGGCTCCTCGAAGCAATCGCCCGGGGTGACGAGCGCGCCGGACTTCTTAATCATGTCGATGCAGAACGTCCTGGAGTCGATGTCGTAGTCGTAATACACGAGCGCGGTGGTACCCGCCTCGGGCTTAACGAACGACAGGTGCGGCTCGCTCTCGACCCACTTCTCCAGAACAGCAAGGTTCTGACGGACGATGCGACGGCTGCGCTCAAGGATCACGGAAGCGTTGCCCAGAATCAACTCCGCCACCGTCTCGCTGAATATGCCGGCGGAAATCAGGTTGTAGTCACGATGCGAGAGCAGCGCGCGACGGAGCTCCGGGCTCTTGGTGACCGCCCAGCCCAGACGCAGGCCGGCGAACGACCAGACCTTGGACATGGATGCGGTGACGATGGCCTTGTCGTACAGGTCGATCACGGACTCGGAGTACTCATCCGTCTGAGTAAGCAGACGGTAGACCTCGTCGCAGAGTACCCACGCGTCGTGTTTGCGTGCGACCTCAACAATCGCCTTGAGCGTATCGGTGTCGAGCAGGGCGCCCGTGGGGTTGTCCGGGTTATTGATGCAGATGAGCTTGGTATCGTCGGTCACCAGAGCATCGAGCGCATCGACGTCGACGTGGTAGCCGTTCTTGCGGTCGAGCTGAAGGATATCGACCTTCGCGCCGCACATCTCGGGAATCGAGTAAAGCTGCTGGTAGGTGGGCTTGACGGAGACTACGTGATCGCCCGGTTCGACGAGCGTGGAAATAACCAGGGAGTTGGCACCGGTCGCGCCGTGCGTGGGCACGATATGCCCGGGCTCGACCGTCTTATAGAGACGCGCGACCCCCTCGAGGAAGCCGGGCTGCCCCTCGATGTCTCCGTAGGTGAATCGGCGCGAGCACAGGCTATCGAGCCACGCCTTCTTGTCGGTGTTCGTAAGCTCGAACAGCTGGTCGAGCGTGAGGGAGTAGACGCACGTCTCCGCAACGTTGTGGGTGCACTTGGTCTCCCACTCGTTCATCCACTGCTCGACGGCGAAATCCTTGATCTGCATTGTCGCTTCCTTTCCTTGACTTTCTTACAGTTCCACCACGGTGCCCAGCCCTGCCTCGACGGCGCGGTCGTAGGCGATTTTCGATGCCGAAAGGTCCTGAACGGCGATGCCCGACGTATCGAACACCGTCACCTGCTCGTCATCCGAGCGACCCGTAGCCGTGCCGGCGATGACTTCGCCGAGCTCCGCTTTGATGTCCTCGGGCGTGATGGCGCCCTCGACAACCGGAATCTCCAGCTCACCGGACGTGACCGATTGCTCGCGGTCGTCGACGTAAACAGCGGCACGGGCGACAAGCGCCGAGGCGAGCTCCTGCTTGCCGGGCATGTCGGCACCGACACAGGAGATATGCGTACCGGGGCGCACCCATGCATCGGGGATGATGGGCTTGGTCGCCGGCGTGATCGTCACGATGATGTCGGCCTCTGCCGCAGCGCTTTGGCCGTCAGCCGTCGCCTCGATGGAATAGGTGGATGCCTCGCGAGCATGCTCGCAGGCGCCCAAGATATGGGCGACCTCGTCTCGCATGCGCTCGACGCGGGCCTCGGGCGCGGCATCGGAAACCGGCTCCCACACCTTGACCTCGCTCACTTTGGGACAGGCGGCGAGCACGCCCGCCACCATATAGGTGCTCATATGGCCGGCACCCGCAACAAGCAGTTTGGATGCATCCGCCCGAGCCAGCCACTTGGCACCGAGCGCAGCGGCGGCACCGGTGCGAAGTCCAGTGATGGCGGAGGCATTGAGCAGCGCCAACGGCTCTCCCGTCGCGTTGTCGCACAGCAGCGTGGTGCCAAAGATCTCGGGCAGCCCCTTTTTGGGATTCTGAGAGAACCAAGCAGTGAGCTTGAGGCCGAAGAGGCCGCTTCCCGCCAACTCGCCCGAGCGGATATCCATATCGGCCACGCCGGGTTCGAACTGCTCATATACCATCGGCCACGCAACACCCTTGCCCGTTGCCTTCTGGCGATATGCCTCCTCCACGGCAGCGATTGCATCCTCGATCGTCAGCACCTTGGAAACTTCCTCGGCCGAAAGCACCACCATCTGCCCCATCATCGCTCCTCTCAGCGAAAGCTTTACGTTGCTTCACTGTACGGTTTAGTAACGATGCCGCCAAGGATCATTTCTTGTTGGAATCTACAACGATTCTCGATCTGATTTTTCGTTCTATCAGCAGGTATTCGAACTATTTATCGCATCAAAGGCATACGGATATGCGATTATCCTATTTGTACAGGTACTTATTGTAATGATTTACAAGGTGATGCTAATGCTATACACCATCTCGGACTTCTCACGGGAATATGAGGGGTCGGTCCGTCTAATCGCCGGCAGCGATGGCGTCTCGCGTGCCGTCTCTGGCGTCGGGATCCTCGATTATGAACTTATGCCCGGCCTCAAGAACAAGTACCAGCGCGTCAACTTCAGCTCAGACGAGATCATCCTCAGCACTTTCCTCTATGCGAAGGACGACCCGTACCTCATCACTGAAGCCGTGAAGTACCTCGTCGCCAAGGGAACGAGCGGTCTCATCATCAAAAACGTCCTGCACATCCCGATTCCCGACCAAGCCATCCGCTACGCCAACGCGCGGCACTACCCGGTCTTTCTCACGACCGACGACTCACTGTTCTTTGACAGCGTCATCTATGAGGTCAAACGGCATATCGAGCAGCTCGCGTCCATCGACTTCGCACAGCGCGAGATCGATGCCCTGAGGACAGACGCATCGCCCGAGTCCATCTGCCGACGCATCCGAAGCCTCAACCCGTCATTTCTGGACGAAGCGGTCGCCCTGTTCGCATCGTTTGCAGATCCCCTCGACCCGCGTACGTTTTTGCAAATCGAACGTCTCTGTGCAAAATCGACCCTCGCCGGATGCCACAATATGCTGGCACCCTATGACGGAGGTTTGTTATTCGTAGCGACAAGCGACTCGGAGCAGACGCTCGATGTGGAGCGAATCGTGCAGGCGCTCACGGAGCTCATCGAGGCTAGCGGCATCGATGGCGGAGCGGAAGGGCTCGGCATCAGCGATATTCTGTTTGGAGACGAGGCGGTGGCGCAGGCGATCTCGCAGGCGATTTACGCACAGCGCCTATCTTGTCAACGAGCCGAGGGTCCCGTCCGCTATACGCAGCTCGGCATCCTGAAAACCGTGATGCCTTTTGCGGAAACCCCGGAGATGCGATCGTTCTCGGAGGCGATTCTCTCGCCGATACGCGAGCACGACAGCGAGCATGGCAGCGAACTGGAATCAACGCTCGCCGCATTCATCGAGAACGACCGACGTATCGAGCGAACCGCCAAGCAGACTGGCCAGCACCCGAACACGATTCGATATCGCCTCGATAAGGTGACAGCCCTCACCGGACTGAGTTACAAATGCGCCCCGGAGATGGAGCAGCTGTCGCTCGCCTACGCCATCGAACGCGCTCGCTCGCTTCAGTAAGCCAACCCCGCCTTGAGGTTAGGAGCGGCGGGCACGGAGCTTTTCGTAGCCGTCGGCAAAGAAGGCGACCGTGGCGGCGTCGGCCTCCGCAGCGTCCGTCTCGGTTGCGGGAACCACGCCGTGCTCGTCGCTCATCAGGAACAAGGCGCCCTTGAGCTGTGCGGGAATATCTACGCGCGTGACCGGGATGCCCTTGGTCTGGGCGAGCTGCTCGATGAGCGTCGCCGTGCCGCACAGGCACTCGTCCGCCGGCGCCACAAAGGCAAGCTCGCCGTTGTTGACGGCGGCGAGCAACTCGGGCGCCACGCCGGTCTCGTCGGCCTCGGAGCGGGCCTCGGCGGAACGGGCACGCAGCGCCTTGGCCGACGTATCGGCGAGCGGCTCGTACTCCCCCACCGTCATGGCGGCGTTGCCGTTGATGTCGATCACCAGCATGAGTACGCCGTCGTGTGCAGTGTAATCGCCCTCGGCAAGCGACCACTCAACGTGCTGTTTAGCCCAGCTGAGCATGTTATGGGTAAGCGGCTCGCCCTGCACCAGGCGCTCGGACAGTGCGCGAATGTGGCGGTTGAGCATGGGCACCTTTTTGTTGGACATGCGCCAACGGCAGACAAGCGCGGGCTTGTCGAGCGTGAACTTCTCGACCGCCTCCTGATTGGCGCAAAAGTCCTCGTACGCACGCTGATCCTCGGCATTGCCAAACAGCTCGGCATCATCAATCTGGGGCATGGTCATACCTTTCGTGTTAGTCATTCCGTCCTCTTATACCAAAAAGACGGCCCTCCAAACGGAGCGACCGTCTTTTGCAGAGATTATTTTGTTTCGGGGCGAAACTTAGTGCCTAAAGTGGCGGGCGCCGGTAAAGACCATAGCAATATTGTGCTCGTTGCAGGCCTGGATGCTTTCGTCGTCGCGCTTGGAGCCGCCGGGCTGGATGATGCAGGTCACGCCGTGCGCAGCAAGCACGTCGACATTGTCGCGGAACGGGAAAAACGCGTCGCTTGCACAGGCAAAGCCGCCCTTCTCCACGCCCTCGCGCTCGCAGAAGTCCTCGGCGCGCTCGCAGGCAAGCAGCGCAGAGTCAACGCGGTTAGGCTGACCCGGGCCCATGCCAATGCCGGCCTTGCCCTTGGAAATCAGGATGGCGTTGGACTTAACGCCCTTGCAGACCTTCCAGGCAAACTCGAGCTCGGCCATCTCGGCGTCGGTGGGCTTGCGGTCGGTGGGGAACGTAAAGGTCGCGGGATCCTCGGTCACGTGGTCGACCTCCTGCACCAGCATGCCGCCGTCGACGGAGCGCAGCTCCACCTGGGCGCCGTGGTCCACGCCGCCGGTCGCCAACACGCGCAGGTTGGGGCGCTTGGCCATGCGCTCGAGCGCCTCGGCAGTGTAGCTCGGGGCGATGATGACCTCGACGAACTGCTTGTTCTGATCGGCAAAGTGCTCAACCAGCTCATAGGGAACCTCGCGGTTGCAGGCGATGATGCCGCCAAAGGCGCTCTTGGGATCGCAGGCGAAGGCGCGGTCGTAGGCAGCCGTGATGTCCTC
The DNA here is from genome assembly GCA_905214425.1 of uncultured bacterium. GTDB lineage: Bacteria > Actinomycetota > Coriobacteriia > Coriobacteriales > Coriobacteriaceae > Collinsella. The sequence goes on along the minus strand of CAJMLY010000016.1, from coordinate 12,997 downwards.
GGCAACGGCGGAACCGCAGGGGTTCTGGTGCTTGAGGATTACGCAGGCCGGCTCGTCGAACTCGCGGACCAGGTTCCAGGCGGCGTCGGCATCCAGATAGTTGTTGTAGCTGAGCGGCTTGCCCTGGATCTGCTCGGAGCCCACGAGCGGGAACTGCGAGCTCGCGGTGTTCTCGCAGCCCTCGGCGAAGCGGTAGACCGTAGCCTTCTGCTGAGGATTCTCGCCATAGCGCAGGTCGTCGACCTTCTCCAGCGAGATCTCGAGCTTGGCAGAGGTGTCCGCCACGTCGCTCGCCTGGGCGGCAAGCCAACGGGAGATAGCCGTGTCGTAGGCGGCGGTGGTCTGGTAGACCTTCACCTGCAGGCGACGACGGGTGGAAAGCGTGGTGCAGCCACCGGTCTCGTGCATCTCGGCCAGGACGGCATCATAGTCGGCCGGGTCGGAGATGACGGTAACGCTCGCGGCGTTCTTGGCAGCAGAGCGCAGCATAGAGGGGCCACCGATGTCGATGTGCTCGATAGCGTCCGCGAAGGTGACCTCGGGGTTGGCAACGGTCTTCTCGAACTCGTACAGGTTGACGACGACCAGGTCGATCAGCTTAATGCCGTGCTCAGCGGCCTCCTGCATGTGCTGCTCGGAATCGCGGCGGGCCAGCAGCGCGCCATGAACCTTGGGGTGCAGGGTCTTAACGCGGCCGTCCATCATCTCGGGATAGCCCGTGAACTCCTCGATGGGGGTTACGGGAACGCCCGCGTCCTCGATGGCACGAGCCGTGCCGCCCGTAGAGATGATCTCGACGCCAAAGTCGTCAACCAGCGTCCGTGCGAAATCGACGACGCCCGTCTTATCGGTAACCGAGATCAACGCGCGTGCGATCTTCACATCAGATCCCATGCAGTCCTCCTGTCTGGTACGCCGCCGTGCTCTGTGAGTCGGTGATACGTCGATCTGCAGCGCTCGCGCAGCGGCATTGAAAATACTGATTTAATGTAGCGCATCGAGCGCATCGATGCACCCCGCAACGGGCGCATATGCAGAAAAAGTTTGCGAGCAGAGGGGATGGGCACGGCACCGGGCACGGTGAGTTCATGGAACACAGGGGCACCATAATTAGATGCCAATGGCGTGGTAGAACTGTGCTCGATATGCATCCGCGAAAGAAAGAGGCACCATGGTCTCGCGGGTTCTCTACCGACCGTTTGATACCGAAGACTTCGACGCCATCGCGCTGATTCTGCAGCAGCTTTGGCATAACAATTCGGATAACGATGAGTACAACCGCCTTGAGGCCGCGTGCGACCTCGCCTACTGCCTTTCGTCGTCGACGTTTTCACAGGTTGCCGTAATCGACGGTCAGGCGCGTGGTATTTCGCTCGCGCGTGCGGGACAGAGCTCCGGCGCCACCGTTAAGGAACATTGGATGGATACCGAACGCGCGCTGCTATCGCAGATGCGTGAGCTAGAGCCCGATGCCTGCGCCGAGTACCTCTCGTTTGTGCGCGCAACCATTCGAACCAACAACCGCCTGCTCGAGAGCAGCCCGTTGCCGCACGACAACGAGGTCACGCTGCTTGCCGTGGATCGCGATGTCCATGGCCTAGGCGTTGGCACGGTTCTGCTCGATGCCGCCGTCTCGCACCTGTCCTCGCTTGGAGCGACGAGGGCGCACCTGTACACCGACTCCAACTGCTCGTGGCAGTTCTACGAACTGCACGGCTTTAAGCGCACGGCCACGCACCGCGCCAACCGCGAAGAGCGCCGCCACGCCATGCCGCGCGAAAGCTTCCTCTACGAACTCGACCTAACAGCCTAAACCCGGCAGCCATACCTAGTCATTTAGGAACGTTCCCAGTGACTAGTCGTTGGGGACAGTCTTCGTAGGTAGCGCATAAAAATGGGATGGATCCGTCGGCAGTCGCCGGAGAAGATCCATCCCAAAAATCAGAGCGCGCTAGAACGTTCCGCCGCCGCCTCCGCCGACGCCGCCGCCTCCGCCGCCAGAGAAGCCGCCGCCTCCGCCGCCGCCCGAGCTGTCGGAGCTCGACGCCAGCTCACGGATGCTCTCGTGATACACGTCGTCGAACGAATCGAGCGGAGACTCGATACCGTAATGATGGTAGTACCACCAGTAGCAGGGATAATTGTCATAGAAGCCGTCGGCCTCGCGCACCTCGGGCGGCACGGCCTCGGCAAGCTGACGCAGCACTTCCTTGGAAACACCCAGCGCCACGCCCATCACCAGCAGCTTGTTCCACAGCACCAGATCGCCGGGGACGGCTTCCTTTAGACGAGTGAAGTCCTCGAGCCAATGCTTAAGTGCCTTGCAGCGAGCCGCCACCTCGGCGCCCTCCGGCGTAAAGCGGCGGAACGTAAGGCCCACGCCGATACCCACCAGCACAATCGGCACCGAGATAACCGCGGCGGTAATGTTCGCCTGTGCGCCATCGGTAAAGAAGATGGATCCCACGGGAATAAAGGCGATCAGAATACCAAGAACCAGGCAAAACACCATTGCGACAATGCCGTCCGAGGCAACGTACTCGCTATCGGCCAACTTGCCCTTAACGGTGTTCTGATAGTCCTCGAGCTTGTCGCCCACGGGCGTAGCGTGCTGCTTGACGTAGTGCTGCAGCTCGTCAAACGTGCGCGAGCGATCACCGTTCTCGTCGGGCTTAGCACCGGCAAAGAAGACCTTGAGCACCATGCGGTCAATGCCCTTGGCCGACTTCCAGCCCGCATCACTCACCGTCACGCGATACGTCTGCTCTTCTTTTTCACGCCCCAACAGGCCCTTCTTGGCCTTGGTCACGGTCGCCTGCTCCAGCTTGATCACACGGTCGTCGGTGAGCTTCATAAGCGTGGCGATATATGCCTGATCGGGCACCTCGTTCCAGCTCATGAGAGCCGAAAGCACGGCGGGATGGTCGGCCGAAGGCACATCGCGGAAATATTCGTCCTGGAAAAGCGGCTTGGGCTTACGGCGGCGCAGCTTAAGCACAACGATTGTGCCGGTAAAGGCCAACGCCGCGACAACACTTAGCACGGCAAGTGCATTGGCAATCATGCGAGCGTGAGCGCGGCGGGCGTTAGCCTCGTCAGCCCATTCCTTCTCTTCGCTCATGATCGTTGACATGCGCTCTTCGCCCGAGGCGGTAAGCTGCGGCACCCAGTCGCTAGGGAAGGCGATGCGTGCCTCGGCGAATTCGCCCTGATGCACACAGGGAATGGTATAGGTGACCATGGGTTCGTCCGCATCGAGCGATACATCGCCCGTCAGCGGGCCGTGGCCCCATGCGCGGAAATTATCGCCCTTGACGGCCGCCGTCCCGGCAGCGGCATTTGCGAAGCGCACTTCCATCTCGACATCGTCGGAATCCGCAGACCAGCCGTCGCCCACGAACTTCCAGTAGAGCTCGGCGGTATCGGCCCAGTTCATAACCGCACCGGTCATGGTGTAGCTCACAAAATAGATCGCGCTGTCGCCGCTCTCGTGGGGGCTGAACACCTTAATCCTTACGCCGTCACTGGTCTGCTCGACCGTGTAGACGCCAGAATCGCCCTTGTTCGCGCTATCGACTTTGTTAAACGCGGTGTCCTCTTCCTCGACACTCAGCACGTCGACGCCCGCCGTGCCGCCCTGCTGGTTGGTGCCCGTATTGATCTCCCAAAACACGCCGTTGATGTCGTCGTCGAAATCAAACTGGCGTCCCTCGACAACGGTCAGCGATCCATCGGCCTCAACCGTGGCACTGATATAGGTTTGGGTCATGGAATAACCGTCGGCGTGCGCGGCGGCGGGCAGTAGCAGCAATGCAAGCGCGACGAGTGCGCAGACGGAAGCAAATCGCGCAAACAGGCGGCGCTGCCGACAGGTTTTGGCAACGGGGTCGTTCATGGGCACGTCCTTTGTCTGTGATACCAGTAACGCCATTGTCCCACGTTTACGGGCGCACATGACGAACATCTAGGCCAGCGGAGTATCAAACGGGACGAAAGTCACGCCCGCGACCGGCACCTGGGGACGTTCCTTATCTGCCGGCAATCTGGGACACTCCTTGGCATGGCCTGCGCCAGCAATAGATACCACTTCATAGCTCCGTCACAGGTGTAGCGGCTTTGTGTGGGCGCGGCACGCGCTGATTGAGCCGCCAGCCGAGGGGCATAAAGCAGTTGAGCGAAAACGGTTTGCCCCTTTGCCGTTCGCTCGAGGATCATGTCCCCCTTTTCCGCGGAAACCCCGGCAGTTGCGAAGAGCTGCCGGGGTTTCTGTCGTCTAAGGTGCCAAGTTGATGGACGGGAATCAAAGCACCGAGTCTGCAGCCCGTCACACGCAATGCGGGGCCCCGACAACTTACGGACCACAGCGACGCCTCCCCATCGCGTCCCGCGCTATACTCGTCCGCATGGATATCAAAACACGCAACATAGCAACGCCCGCCGCGGACGCGCCAGCGACGCCACCCGCCTCCGCCCCCGCGCCCGTCGTGGGCCGTTTCGCCCCGTCGCCCTCGGGCCGCATGCACCTGGGCAACGTGTTCAGCTGCCTGTGCTCGTGGCTTTCGGCCCGCAGCCAGGGCGGCAGCATCGTGCTGCGCATCGAGGACCTGGACGATCGCTGCAAGCGCCCGGAACTTGCCGCTCAACTGATTGACGATCTGACCTGGCTGGGGCTCGAGTGGGACGAAGGCCCCTACTACCAGCACGATCGCCTGGATCTGTACGAGGACGCCCTGCGCCAGCTGCAAGACGCCCGCCTCACCTATCCCTGTTTTTGCACGCGTGCCGAACTCCACGCCGCGAGCGCGCCGCACGCCAGCGACGGCACGCCCATCTACCGCGGCGCCTGCAGAGGTCTTTCTGCTGAAGAAATCACCCGCCGCAGTGCCCTGCGTGCTCCGGCCACGCGCCTGCGCGTGCCCACCGTCGACGACCTCGCCAGCGACGTGATCGAATTCGTGGACCGCACGTACGGAGCCCAATGCGAAGCACTCGCCACCGAGTGCGGTGACTTTTTGGTGCGCCGCAGCGACGGCGTTTTTGCCTACCAGCTAGCCGTGGTGGTCGACGACGCTGCCATGGACGTCACCGAGGTCGTGCGCGGATGCGATCTGCTGGGCTCCACGCCCCGCCAAATCTACCTGCAGCATCTGCTGGGACTTCCCACACCGCACTACGCGCACATTCCGCTGCTCATGTCGCCGGACGGCCGCCGCCTTTCCAAGCGCGACCGCGACCTGGACCTGGGCGAGCTCCGCGCCCGCTTTGGCGCGCCCGAGGCACTGCTGGGCTGGCTCACCGGGCAAACAGGCATCGCGCCGGACGCCACACCGCGCTCTGCCGAGCAGCTGGTTGAACACTTTAGCTGGGATGTTATCCGTACGCATCGGGAAAACATCACTGTAACGGTCGAGTAGCCAGCCACCCCGCCCCTACGCGACATCCCAGGGCTGGAGTTCGTCGCCCAGGCGAACGATGCAGTCGTAGAGCACGGTATGGCGCTCGGCAGGGTTGGCATCCCGATGAAAATGCCCGTAGTACCAGCGCTTGTAATCCAAGCGGTCTTCCAGCTCATCGAAAAATGCCGTAAGCCGATCAACGGCGGGGTAATTCCAGCCGGGTGCCGGATAAAGCGTGGGCGAAAGCATGCGCGTGGAGCAGGTGTGGGTGATCACGTAGTCGACCTTCCAGCCCACGCTGTCGAGCTTTGCCCGCGCCTCCTCAAAGTTGCGCTCGTCCGGAAGCTCTTGCGGCCACCAGCTGGAATACGGAATGCGATATTCCTTGTCCACGCTCGTGGCGCCGCCCATGGTAAAGATCATTGAGTCATCGAGCTCGAAAGTCTCGCCACGCGTCAGGCGCCGTATGGGAGAGGTATCCGACAGGCGCTGCGTCAGCCCGCCGTGCCACAACTCCATGGGGCGCTCCGACCAGTGATCGAAACGCTCGTGGTTGCCGTCGACAAACAGCACGGTATAGGGGCGCGACTCCAGCCAGGCGATGTCGGCACATTCCTCGGCAGAGAAATCCCACGGAAAGCCAAAGTCGCCCGCGATGATGAGATAGTCGTCACTTGTCAGACCATCCCCAAGATCCCAGTCGCGCAGCTTTTGCATGTCGAGGCCGCCGTGAATATCGCCCGTCACATAGACCGTCATCGGATCACCACTTCCCTGTAAGTCGCTAGCCCACATTCTGCACGATCACTAAGTCAACCGTTCCAGCCCTTCCATCCTTTGGGACCTACCCCTCGCTCTTCCATCCAAACGGGTCAAACACCCAAAAGATCAGATCGAGCACGCCGCCGGTCATCATGGTGCCGGCAAGAGCCATGCAAACGCGCAGAGAACTGGCACTTCGGAGCACATCAAACGGCCCCAGAACAGCCAGCAGCGCGACCGCTGCGCCGGCAAGGCACAGCGCGAGGCACGGCCCCGCGTCCTTGACGCACTTCTTTGCGAGATGCTTGGTGTTGTCGCTCATTGGTATCGAACTCCTTAGAGGGTCGCTGTTCGGGTATATGCCACCGCGGCAGAGCAGGGCGGCAGGGTAAGTGTCACATGTCGTGCGGACATCAATGGAGAAACCGCCTGCTCGACCAACCTTTGACGCCGTTTTGCACCGGCACCACATCCCCCGTTATCGAGGTCTAATACTTTTCCCGAGAAGTGAACGGCTGTTTTTGAACCCCTGAAACATCCGCATTTTTCGGCGGCAAAATCGCAGGATTTCAGCGTCGAAACCGCAGGAAACGGCACTCCTAAAGTGTCGATGCTTCGGGGGTCCGTTTTAGCTCGTTCACTTCTCGGGAAAAGCATTAGGCCTCGCTGCTAGCTATCCAAAAAGACACCTCTCCCTTCCCCACCGCTACCCAAAAAATCATCCAACATTAATCTTGGCTCAAGAATCGCTTAATCTATAACCTGCACTATAGAGTTCGAACAAGGGCGGGGCGGCGCCATACAGGCCGCCGAACGCTACGCTCGCGCCCGGGCAGATCGCCCGGCGTCGCGCCCATCGAACGAAGGGACAGGTCATGGACGACCTCGAAAAAGTTGAAACCATCCGCACCAAGTGCAATGTGAGCTACACCGACGCCAAGGCGGCGCTCGACGCTGCCGACGGCAACGTTTTGGACGCCATCATTTGGCTCGAGTCGCAGGGCAAGACGCAGACCACATCGGCGCACGCCGCCACCGAGTCCGCGCCGGTCGACGAGCCCTCGGCCGAGATGGTCGCCGCGCAGGCCGCCTACGAAAAGTCGAGCGAAAAGACCGACTTCTCCAAGAAGATGGACAGCGTGTGGGAGTACCTCAAAAAGCTCTTCCGCCTGAGTTTGGACACCAAGTTTATCGCCACGCGCCGCGATGCGATCATCCTCAACATTCCCATCCTGATCCCCATCGTCGCGCTGTTTGCCTGGGGCGCCACGATATGGCTGATGCTGATTGGCCTGTTCTTTGGCATGCGCTACCGCATCGACAGCAACGGCGACGTGCCCGGCAGCATCAACAACCTTATGAATCACGCCGCCGACGCCGCGGACGACATCAAGCAAAATCTCAACGACGACAAGTAATCGCAGACGGGGGCACGTATGGCACGAATCCTGATCGTAGAGGACGAGGAGAAAATCGCCCGCTTTGTGACGCTCGAGCTGGAGCACGAGGGCTACCAGGTGGAGCACGCCGCCGACGGCCGCACCGCCGTGGACCTGGCGCTGGAGCGCGACTACGATCTGATTCTGCTCGATGTGCTGTTGCCTCAGCTCAGCGGCATGGAGGTGCTGCGACGCGTCCGCAAGCACAAGGATGTGCCGGTGATTATGGTCACCGCGCGCGATGCCGTGATGGACAAGGTGGCCGGGCTCGATGCCGGCGCCGACGATTACCTGACCAAGCCGTTTGCGATTGAGGAGCTGTTCGCACGGATCCGCGTGGCGTTGAAGCGCTCGGAGGCCGTGCGGGCGGCTTCGGGCGTTGGCGGCATCGGGACGGGCGCGGCAGGCGGCACGGGTGTCGGCGCCACTGCGATGCCCCCGGTCAGTGACTCGACCCAGGTTTCCGCCTCGCTCTCCCCCGCCACGCTCGCCGTGGGCTCGGTTGCGCTCGACCCCGACCGCCGCGAAGTCACGGTCGGCGGCTCGCCCATTGCGCTCACGGCCCGCGAGTTCGATGTCCTCGCCCTGCTTATGGCGCATGCCGAGACCGTGCTCACGCGCGAACGCATCGCGCACGAAGCGCTGGGCTACGAATACATGGGCGACACCAACAACGTCGACGTGCACATCGCGCATCTACGCGCCAAGATCGAGGACGCCGGCGGCGCCCGCATCATCCAAACCGTGCGCGGGGTGGGCTATGTCTGCCGCGCGTAACGCCGAGGCCAAGCGCGTCACCTCCATCGCCCGCGCCATCAACTGGAGCTATATGTGGCGCCGCCTGATGAGCTACGTTTGGCTCGACCTGCTGCTAGTAATGATTGTGGCGGCGATCCTTGTCTATGGATACAACCAGACGCTGCCCAACGGCGCGTTTACCGCAGGATGGATCCCCAACGCCACCGTTCGCGGCATGACGCTGACGCCCGCGCGCGGCTGGGACCTGACAACGCTCGCCTATACCGTCGAGCTTGCGCGTACCACCAAGACTTTCCCCCTCGCGCAGGACCTCGTCACGCTATGGCCTCTCTACCTTGTCGTTGTGGGTTGGCAGGTCATCAGCGTGCTCAACATGCTCGGCGGCGCCCGCCGCGTGCGCCGCACCATGGCGCCGCTCAACGATCTGGCCCTGCGCGTGGACGAACTCGGCCGCATGCAACTCGCCGGCGGCAAAATGGAAACACTGGAGCAGGCCATCGAGCGCGCAAGCGTCGACTCGCCGAGCGTCACCACCGGCGACGCCGACCTGGCAAGCATCGAGGTCGCACTCAACCGCCTGCTGCGCCAGATGCAAGAGGCCAAGCTGCAGCAGATGCGCTTTGTCAACGACGCGAGCCACGAGCTGCGCACGCCCATCGCGGTGATTCAGGGCTACGTGAACATGCTCGACCGCTGGGGTAAGGACGACCCGGACGTGCTGGCGGAATCCATCGCGTCCCTTAAAGCCGAAAGCGAGCACATGCAAGAGCTTGTGGAGCAGCTGCTGTTTTTGGCGCGCGGCGATGCCGGGCGCACGGTCCTGCGGCGCGCGCATACCAACTTGGCTGCACTGGTCAGCGAGGTATGCGAAGAATCGCAGATGATCGATACCGAGCACACGTATCGGCTGGCTTCTGACGCTGCGCTTGCCAGCGACCCGCGCTGCGACGCGCCCGTCGACGTGGCGCTCGTGAAGCAGGCTCTGCGCGTGATCGTGCAAAACGCCGCCAAGTACTCGGATGCGGGAACGACCGTCACATTTGGCATAACGCCAGATGCGGGCGCGGGCACGATCGACATAAGTGTTGAGGACGAGGGCATCGGCATGAACCAGGAATCCGCAGCTCACGCGTTCGAGCGGTTCTACCGTGCCGACAACGCGCGCGATGCCGGCGCACAGGGTTCGGGTCTGGGGCTTGCGATCGCCAAGTGGATCGTCGACAGCCACGGCGGCGTCATCGGTGTGACCTCGGTCGAAGGGGTCGGCAGCCGCTTTACGATTCGCCTGCCACGATAGGAAGCCCCTCGGCATAAATAAAGGGATAGGGCCACGCGGCCCTATCCCTTTTTGCCAGCTATGGCAGCTTGTGCGCTACTCGCGGCACAGGTGCACGGCGAAACCGGCGAACTCGCGCTTAAAATACACGAGCTTGGTACCACCGTCGGGCAGCAGCGCGCGCGACTCTTCGTTGACCTCGAGCCCGCGCTCGGCAAACCACTTCTCAGCTGCATCGATGTCGTTAACGGCAAAGCCGATGTGGCCCTTGGTGCCACGACCGTTCTGCTTCATGATCTCGACCAGCGAATCGTTGAAGTACGAAACCGGGGTCTCGATGACGGGCAGACCCATCATCGTCGAGAACAACTCCGCGATCTCCAGGGCGTCTGCCGGGTCGGTGGCGTTGATGCCCACATGGGCAACGCGCATGCCAAAGAGCTCGACCGGGTTTGCGTTCTGCTCACTCATACAGTCAGCGCCTACTGAGCCATAACGTCGAGGACGGCCTTCTCAGCAGCAACGCGGTTCATGCCGGTCATGAAGGGCACGCCGCTCACGTACGGGCAGGTGAGGCCCTCGGGGGCAACGGTGGTGGCGATCAGCAGGTCGGCGCCCTCGTCGCAAACGTCCTTGGCCTCGGAGATGGCGCACTGCACGATCTCGTACTTGTCGGCGTAACCGTTGGCGTCGAGCATGGTGGCGACCTTCTGGGCAACGAGCGTGGAAGTAGCAGCGCCAGCACCGCAAGCCAAAACAATCTTCTTCATAGGTAATGTCTCCCTTCATGGTTTACTTTAGGTAAGTGTACCGCAGCGAGCGATAGCGCTCGGCCTCGATGCACTTTTATGCCAGTTTGCTAGCACGCTGCGTATAATACATCTAGTACGTGTTGTCATACCGCTCGCTTTACGAGCGACTAAGGACTCTGAAATGCCCGATTCCCGCACACTCTGGACCACCGTCGTTATCATCTGTATCGCCGTGTCGGTATTCTTTAGCGTCAAAAAACGCACCACGTTTAAGCGCCTGCAACAGCTTATGGCCGCCAAGCAGTGGGACGAGTTCGATCGCCTGCTCGACGCCAAACTCACCAGCATGCTGTACCCGCGCTACAACCGCGACTACCTGCGCCTGAACTCCTATCTGCTGCGCGAGGACCACAAGCGTGCCGACGAGATGTTCGATTTGCTGCTGGGGCTCAACCTGCCCAAAATGCAGCGCGTCGACCTGGTCATTAAGGCCTTTAACTACTACGTTGGCCAGGAGGACCGCAAAAAGTCCAAGGAGCTGCTGCACGAGATCAAAGGCTTTGAGGGCGGCCAGGCCGAGGCAGTCGCACACGAATGCCAACTGATGTACGACACGATGATCCTCAAGCGCCACAACGACATTCCCGAGCTGGAGCGCATGCTCAAGGAGGCCGGTGACGACAAGGTCAAGAGCTGCCGCCTGGAATACCTGCTGGCCCTGCAGTACAAGAACAAGGGCGACGAAGCCAAGTTCCAGGAGTTCCTGGAGAAGTCGGGGCAACACTCGATGGCCGTCAACGCGTAACGGACGGCTTGTGCTAGACTTCTAGTCTCACGGGGGCGTGGCGGAATTGGCATACGCAGGAGACTTAAAATCTCTCGCCGCAAGGATTGTGGGTTCGAGTCCCACCGCCCCTACCACGTATTGTTTACGAGCCCGTGTCCCCCAGGGATGCGGGCTCGTTTCTTTTGGACGCCGGTGGGACTCGAACCCGCGAGGGGGCGAGCGTCAAGCGGACGCGCAGCGTCCGCAGCGAGCCGACGAGGGCGCCGGCAGGCGGCTGAAGCCGGTGCGGATTTGCGCAGCAAATACGCAGACGTCCCACCGCCCCGCGCTTCAGAAAGTCAGCTAATTTAGGACGAGCTAAAGACTGCTTCGGCCCCTTAGAAGTTGCGGTGGAATAGTTCCTGTTTTGGCCGTTTACCGGCCCATTTAGGAACTATTTCACCGCAACTCAGAGGGAGACGGTTAAAGAGCGCTCAGGCTCGGGGTCCAGGCGATGGTGGGGGCGGCGCCGTCGAGAGCCTCGTTGATGGTGGCGGCCATGCCGGCAAGTAGGCTGTTCTCGCTTACAGTGAGCGTCTTGTAGCCGCCAGCGCGCATGAGCTCGCGGATCACCACAGCGCCAGCCAAGATCACGCCCGCGCGTTTGGGCTGCACGCCTGGCAACGCGGCAATGCCTGCGACATCCAGCGCAGACATGCGCTCAATAGCGGCCGAAACCTGATCCAGCGAAAGCTCGCGCAGGTGCACAAAGCTCGAATCGTACGGTTCCAGCTTATGAACGAGCGCCACGAGCGTGGTGACGGTGCCGCCCACGGCGACCAGGCGCTCTGCACGCTCAAAATTGCTGGGCAGGCCTTCGAAATAGGCGGCAAACTGCTCACCTGCCCACGCGGCAGCGACAGCAAGCTCGCCGTCCGCAGGCGGCAGCGCCGAGAAAAACCGCTCGGTCACACGGCGACAACCGATGTCCAGCGAGCGCGTTCCTTCCAGCGCAAAGACGCCGCGCTCCGGCGCATAGACGCCCGTCGCGAGTTCCGTGGACCCGCCGCCCGAATCCGCAACAATGATGCGCTCGCCGGCAAAGTCGTGTGCCACGCCAAAAAACGTCAGGCGCGCCTCGATCTCGCCCGGAATCACCTGTGGCTCAAGCCCCAGATCGCGCAGGCCGTCCAGCAGCAACGCGGCATTGGACGCATCGCGCGCGGCACTCGTGCACGTGGTGCAGATGCACGCGGCCCCAAAGGCACGGGCCTCATCCACAAATATGCGACACGCAGCGAGCACGCGCTCAACGGCCGCCTCGCAAAAGCGACCCGTCGCGTCCACCCCCTCGCCCAGGTCGGTAATCTCGGTGTGCTTGGACGATTCCACGATCGCCCCGGCCTCGACCTGCGCTAACACCAGTCGCGACGACACTGTTCCCAGGTCGATCGCGGCTACCTTATAGCGTTTGCAATCTGCCATTGCGGGCTCCCCTCCGGGCGCTATTTGCCGTTGGACACGACCGTCTGGCCCTCGACACCGTTAAACCCAAACAGCATATCGAGCGCCTGGATGTACCACGGCGCGTCCTTACCGACGTCTTCGATTTCCTTGGCAACTTCGCTGGCCTTCTTGGCGTTCGACGACTTCTTGCTCGAAGACGAATCCGAATCGTCGTCCAGGCCCTGCACTTCAATTCTCTTCTCACCGGGCATCACCAGGCCCAAGTCCTCGGATGCCGCGTCCTTGATACCCTCCTCCGAGAGCAGCTTGTCGACGCTTTTTTGCAGCTCATCATTGTATTGCTGACGAATCTCGACCTGCTTGGCCAAGATATCGCTCGA
>CAJMLY010000015.1 GCA_905214425.1 uncultured bacterium | reverse complement strand
GTAGCGGGTGGTTTAAAGCTGGCCGCTGCGCGGCCAGCAGACTAAAGTCTTGAACAAAAACACGCCGCTCAGAAGCGGCGCATTCATTCAAATCCATATTTGAGTGTATCAGCGAACCCAAAAGGTTGCGCAACGAATGGGCAAATTAAGGATGCGAGCGGAAGCATCCATGCGATAAGCGGATATGAAGCATCTTTGTTGCACAACAAACTCACAGTCGCACGGGGAAATTATGACTACCCCGTGCGTCGCGAGGAAAACATACGGCAGGAGCAGGCTCGCCACCTAAATCGCGCGGCGGGCCTCGATGGCGCGGCCAAGCGTAAGCTCGTCGGCATACTCCAGGTCGCCGCCCACGGGCAGGCCGCTCGCCAGACGCGACACCTCGACGCCCAGCGGCTTGATAGTGCGGGCCAGGTAGCTCGCCGTGGTCTCGCCCTCGATGTTAGGGTTGGTGGCGATGATGACCTCATGGATATCCTCGTGGCCCAGACGCGCCAGCAGCTCGCGAATGTGCAACTGCTCGGGGCCAATCTTGTCCATGGGGCTGATCACGCCGCCCAATACGTGGTAGAGGCCGTGGTAGCTGCCCGTGCGCTCGATCGCCTGGACATCGCGCGGCTCGCCCACCACGCAAATGCGAGTGGTATCGCGCATCGGGTCCTGGCAGATGGAGCACTCGTCGGCCGTGGCGTAGTTAAAGCAGCGGCTGCAAAAGTGGACCTCCTGCTTGACCTCCAGGATGGCCTCGGCCAGGCGGCGCGCCTCCTCGGCGTCGGCCTCCAACAGGTAATAGGCGATGCGCTGGGCCGACTTGGGACCAATGCCCGGCAGACGGCCCAGCTCATCGAGCAGTTTTTGCAGACTGTGGTTGGCACTCATATATATGCGTGTCTTAGAACGGCATGCCCGGGATGTTGAGGCCGCCGGTGATGGCGCCCATCTGCTTGTTGGCGAGCTCGTTGACGCCGCGGACGGCCTCGTTGACGGCAGCCATGATCATATCCTGCAGCATATCGACGTCCTCGGGATCGAGCGCATCGGGATCGATGGTGAGGTTGACGAGCTCCATCTCGCCGTTAACGGTCACCTTGACCATGCCGCCGCCGGCAGAGGCGTCGACGGTCTGGGACTTGAGGTTCTCCTGCGCGGCGGCAAGCTGCTCCTGCATCTTGCGAGCCTGCTTCATCATCTGCTGCATGTTCATACCGGCCATGATGGCTCCTTTACGTGCGGCCGCACGCCGAGCTGCAAGGGCAGCCGGAGCACGGCGGGACTTTCAAACTCAAAAATCGTACCACGGCGCGAGGCCAGCGAGCGGGGCGGACGTGTTACCTCAGTCGATATACATGTCCTGGAGCGCAAGCCGCACCCATAGATTATGCAAAGTTGAATAATTCGCATCTGCATATTATTGAAAGCTAAATCTTGTAGAGCCGGAACCCGACATTTTCTGCATCCAGCTAGATAGCAAAATGCCGGACCGCTGCTCGGGGTGGCGCGCATGACGGCGGGGTATAATCTAATTGCCATAGATAGCAATTTGGAGGTGCCCCATGAATGCCCCCGACGCGCTCCAAAACATCCGCTCAAAACACCCCGTTGCATATGTGGTTCTCTACCTCTTTGTCGGCTGGGCATTGCTGGTTGTCATCACCCATGCCATAGCCTTTGGAGCAGAACTGCTGATAGCCAGCTCGGACCAGCCCGTCGTCAAATGGGAAGCGACCGATGAGTGCACCGACGGAACCCGAACCATTTACTACAACAGCCCGTCCCTCTACCAAGAGTTCAAGGTCAAGATAAAGGACTCCAAGATTGTCGATGCCGAACCGGGCTCTTTCTTGACAATCGGAGCAACCCTCAACGCCGAGCAAGTCGAGTACACGGACAGCTATGCGGCGTATCGTATCGACCTCAGCATCCTAGACCGACCGTCGCGCACCTGTTTGCTCGAATGCGATATACGCGGCACCACACTACACATGTCCGAAATACAGATGTGCCCGGGCAAGGGGTTCTCTTCTTGAGCAGTATACCCGCCCGTACGGCTACTCCACCGGTTTGAAGATGGTGGCCTGACCGAAGACGCTGCGGATGAGGGCTTTGGCCTCGTCCTCGGTCTGCGGGATGTTCGGGGCTGCGCCCTGATGGCCGAAGGGGCTGCCCGCACCGGGGTTGGACTCCCAGGGAGCCGCGGGGGCGTCGTCGCTTGTGGGGGCCGCGGATGCCGCCGCGGCGGGCTTGGGCGCGGACGCCGCACCCGGCACGTCGAACGGAGGAAGATCGTCCCCGCTCGCATCGCCGGCAAAGCCGCCGACCATAGCGTCGTCGTAGGGCACCTGCTCGGATTCCCACGGCGCGGGCTGCGCGACAGGCTGAGCCTTGGGGGCAGCCGAGCGCTCGAGCGCACGGGGTGCGGGCTCGGTCGGAAGCTTACCCGTGGC
The DNA here is from genome assembly GCA_905214425.1 of uncultured bacterium. GTDB lineage: Bacteria > Actinomycetota > Coriobacteriia > Coriobacteriales > Coriobacteriaceae > Collinsella. Next base: position 48,880 of record CAJMLY010000015.1, on the reverse strand, counting down.
AGGAGCGCCGGCGGGGTTGTCGGAGCGTAGCCAGGGGGCTTTGCCCAGGTCAGACGACTTGGGCGCGGGCGAGACGGGCTTGAACGCGGGGACCGGAGCAGCCGGTTTGGACGCCGCGGGCTTAGGCGCCGACGGGGTCGATGCCGCTACCGGCGCCGCTTGCTGCTGCGGCGCGCTGGCACTCGAGGACACAGGGGCCGCCGAGGACACGGGTTGCGGGTCCGCAGATGCCGCAGCCCGTGCAGATGGAGAATGCTCCTCATGTTGAGGAGCCGGCGTGCCACCCCCACCCAGGACATAGTCGACGGTACGACGACCGAAGACCGCGCAGACCGTCGGCAGGACCACCGACTGCGTATCGGCGCGACCGAGCATCTTAATGGCAAAAGTCGAACCCGCGGGGAACGAGACCGTGAGCTTGGAGCCGTCGTCGGCCGTGGCGCGGGCGTTGAGCAAAAGCCCTGCGTAGGAAGCCTGGCGCGCCTTGACACGCTCGACAACCTCGGCCCATTTGCGCTGCAGCTCTCCGGCATCCTCGACCGCGGGCGTCTCGGCAGCACCGGCGGCGGCAACCTGGACGGCATTGTTGGACTGGGGCTTAGGTGCCGGAACGGTGGCAGGCGCGGGGGCCGGAGCCGCAACGGGTTGAGGTGCAGGCGTTACAGGTTTGGGCGCCGGCGCAGGAGCCGCGGACTTGGGCGCAGGCTGGGCAGCCGGAGCGGCAGCACCACGGTCCCAAGGCATACCGCCCTGGCGCGCGGACGTAGCAGCAGGGGCAGCGGATGCCGCCGGAGCAGCAGCACGGACGCCCGAAATTAGCGTCGGCTGCTGGGCAGCAGCGGGTACGGATGCTGCAGGCGCGGCGGCCTGAGCAGCAGCCACGCTCGCCGGAACGGCGGCGTTGGCAACCATGGCCTCCAAGCGAGCTACGCGCTCAGCCAAAGCTTCAATCGTCAAATCGGCCTCGGGACGTGCCAGACGCGTGCAGGCAATCTCGAGCACCAGGCGCACGTCGCTCGCGCCCCTCATCTCCAGTGCGGCATCGTCGAGCACTGTCAGCACACGGGCCAGGCGGTCGGCAGGATGCTCGCCAAAGGCAGCGGCCTCGGCAGCAAGTGCCTCGGCCTGCTCGGAGCCACCCTCAAACAGCTCGGCACGGGCACCGGCAACGCAGGCAACGTACACGTCACGCACATGCGCCACCAGGTCACGCGTCAGCTCCAGCAGGTCGTTTCCTTCCTCGACCTGCGCGCGAATAAGCCCATACAGCTCGGCAACATCACGATCGGCAATGGCGCGGGAAAACTCGCCCAGAATCTGGTCCGAAACCTCGCCCAAAAGCGAGCGGGCATCGTCCGCATGCACAGCGCCGTTGCCAAAAACGCTCAGCTGCTCCAGCGTGGACAACGCGTCGCGCATGCCGCCCTTTGCATGGCGCGCCACGATGGCCAGCGCCTCGTCGTCGTAATCGAATCCCTCCTGCTCGCACACGTAGGACAGTCGATGCGCAATATCCTCGTTGCCGATGCGATGGAAATCGAAACGCTGGCAGCGTGAGAGGATGGTCTCCAGAATCTTTTGCGGGTCGGTGGTGCACAGCACAAAGATCACGTGTGCCGGCGGCTCCTCAAGCGTCTTGAGCAGCGCGTTGAACGCCGCCGTCGTGAGCATGTGGACCTCGTCGATGATATAGATCTTGTACTTGCCGCGCACCGGGGCAAAGTTGACGGAGTTGATGATCTCCTCGCGCACGTTGTCCACGCCGGTACGGCTTGCGGCATCGAGCTCGTAGACATCGGGGTGGTTGCCCTCGGCAATGAGCTCGCACTCCTCGCAAGTACCGTCGGGCATGCAGCCGCTTGCACCCTCGGCGCGCGCCGCCTCGGCATTGCGGCACAGCAGCGCCTTGGCCAGAATGCGCGCCATGGTGGTCTTGCCCGTGCCGCGCGGTCCGCAGAACAGGTAGGCGTGGGACAGGCGCCCCTCGGTGATGGCGTGCTCGAGCGTCGAGACGATATGCTGCTGGCCCACCACGGAGTCGAAGGTGAGCGGGCGATACTTTCGGTACAACGATTCCATGGGTGCTCCCCCGGGTATACTGAGTCTTGTTGCCGCGGCGGCCATGCGGTCGCACGGCATACTGCATTCCATAATAACCCGTACGGCGAGTCCGCCGCGATAGGAGTCCAAAGAGCATGGCAGACGCAGAGAGCAACCTCATTCCCTCCGAAGCAGCCGACCAGGTCGAGGTCGCGCTCGAGGCGCAGGCCGCGGCCGATGACGGCATTCTGTACCTCAACGAGTATCAGTACGAAAACGACCTCGTCACCGACTTCGCCCGCCTGGTCGCCTCGCCCAGGCGCCGTGGCTCCCTGTACGTCGCCGCCGCGATTGCCGTGCTCATCGGCATCGGCATGCTGGTGGCCGGCGGCAGCTGGATCAAGTTCGGCGTCGTGCTGATCGTGTTCGGCGCCTTTTTGGCCTGGTGGAGCAAAAATCTGCACCATACGCTCGCGCGCGACTTTATCGAAGCCGTCGAGGCAGACGAGTCCATGGGCGGCCGCTACCGCCGCGTCGCCGCCAACGAGGACGGCCTGATGGTCTGGGGCAAGAGCGGCAAGTCGCAGTTCTTCCCGTTTGAGAAGCTCGACCACGTGCTCGACGGCGAGCGCATCTTTGTGGCCATGTTCGCCGACCAGGGCGTGACGATCCCCAAGGACACCTTCGTCCGTGGCGATGCCGAGCAGTTTGGCTCCTTCCTTAAGGCGCGCATCAACAAAAAACTCCGCATCGAGACCAAACGCAAGAAGATGAAGGCAGAAAAGGCCGCCGTCGAGACCAAGCAGGGCGACAAGCCCCAGGAGACCAAGGGCAAGCAGAAGAAGAACAAGAAAAAGCGCTAAGGCCAAACCAGGCAGGCAGCCTCGCATCCCGCTATCCTCCCCATGCACCCGAGCGTGCTACACTAGCAGCATCTATGCCACCGCGAACGGCTCGGCTCCGCGCCCGCCACTCGCAAACGAACTTTAAACGTACGAGGGTTGGCCATGCCGCTTTTCTCGCAACATACCGCCCGGTTCTCGCCGGACGTTCCTTTGGAGGGCACCAGCTCTCGCGAGCTGCTCAAGCGGTACCAGCCGCTCGAGACACTTGCGACCGGCGGTTTTGGCTCCATCGAGATCTGCCGCGACACGCACCTGCGCCGCCGCGTCGCCATTAAACGCATCCCCCTCATCAACGGTGCCGGCATGCCCGCCAGCGACATCATGGATGTCCTGCGCGAGGCGCACACTGCCGCCATGCTTCAACATCCCAATATCGTGCAGGTCATCGACTTTACGCACGACACGGCCTATGCCTACCTGGTCATGGAATATGTCGATGGCATGTCGCTGGCCGAGTTTTTGCATCGCGTAGACGGCCACTCCCTTACCTTTGACGAGGCCGCGGCCATTGCCGATGCCTTGGGCCAGGCGCTCACCTTCGCCCATAGTAATGGCGTACTCCACCTGGACATTAAGCCCGCCAACGTGCTCATCGACCACTCGGGCAATGTAAAGCTCACCGACTTTGGCATGGCGCGACTGTCGTCTGCCGGTGGCTTTGGCGGCTCGCGCGGCGGCACCATCGGCTACATGCCGCCCGAGCAGCTCGATATCGAGACCGGCACGGTCGACGAGCGCGCCGATGTCTTTGCCCTCGCCTGTGTGATCTACGAGGGTCTGTGCGGCAGCGCTCCCTTTATGGCGGCCACGCCCGCCGACTCGCTCGACCGCATCATCGGCGGCGCCACCTATCCCAACGAGCTGATACCACACTTCCCCCCGGGAGCCGAGGCCGCGCTCATGAGCGCGCTCTCCCCCATGCCGCAGGACCGCCCCAACAGCATCGAGGCATTTTGCGACCAGCTCCTTGCCGGTCTGGGCAGCGTGCGCGAGGGCCGTCGCAGCCTGGAGCAAATGGTTGGCGAACTTTCGGATGACGAGCAGGAGCTCGACGATATCGAGCCGTCGCACTACGAGGACGACGCCATTGAGGTCGACCCCGCACTCGGCTGGGCGGGCACGCGCTGGAGCCATGCGCGCGACTACACCATGCGCACTATCTCGGCGCTAACGTGCGGCACCTTTAGCTTTTTGCTGATGCAAACGGCCGGGGTCGCGACGCTTCCCGGCCTGGTCATTGCGGCCATCGCGATCGGAGCGGCGGCTGGCCTGGCCCCCCAGATTGGCTCGGCCATCTCGGCTGTGGGCTTTTTGGTGCTCATGGCCAACGCCACCATGCAGGCACAGGGCATCCTGTCGATGCTGCCCGTCGCGGTGATCTTTGCCGCTGCCATGTCCGGTTGGTGGATCGCCTGGGGTCGCACCGAGACTGCCGCGAGCGCCACGCTCACCTGTGCACTCGCGCTTGGCTGTCTGACCGGCAATACCTTCCTGGCAGCTGGGGTCGCCGCCGGCGTCGCGTCATTTTGGCTCGGCCCGGCAAGCGCCGCCGCGGCAACGGGCATGGGCGCGCTTTTTGCCCGTCTGGCCACGGTCGCGCTTTCAGCCGAAGGCGTGCTGGGGCTCGGTAACGTTGCCGCAGCGCTGGGAGACCCGCTCCTTTGGGCTGCCTTTGTGCTGGTCGCGGCAACTGCCGCGGCGTCATCTGCGCTGCTCAATGTCCATGCCAAGCGTGCCAATCAGGGCTCAAACCTTGCCGCAATCGCCGCCATCGCTGTCACCGGCATCGGCTGCGCAGCGGCGTCCTGTCTTGCACACCATATGGAAATTGCCAGCCTTGCAGCCGCGGTCATCGCCAAGGCGGCGGTTGCGGGAATCCTATCCTCTATAATCGTTGGGATATGCCTATATTTGCTCGGATACCAAAGAACCTATACGGAGAGTGATCTTTCGTGAACTTCCTGAACATCTTCGAGGACCACGTGGCCGGCATCTTCGGTGCCACCCGTGCCCCGTTCTCCTTTAAGAAGCTTGCCAAGCAGGCCGCTCGCGACATGGAGGATCAGACTCTGGTGATTAACGGCGTCAACACGGCGCCGGCACTCTATACCATCCTTATCGCCGCCGACGACGATCCCATGCTCGCCCCGTTCTACCCCGAGCTTTCGCGCGAGGTCCGCGAGTTCGTGAAGGCGCAGGCCGAAAAGCGCCGCTATGTCTTTGTCGGCGAGCCCCTCGTGCGCTTTATGATCGATCCGCAGCTGCGCGCCGGCAAGTTCTCGGTCTTTGCCGAGAACGTCGATGCCCCCACGCTCGGCCGCCTGTACGAAGAAGAGCGCGCCTATCAGAACGGCCTGGGCCAGAACAACTCCGCGGCAAGCCGTGCCGCCAGCGCCCCGCGCGCCGGCCAGCAGCAGTTTGCCGCCCCGCAGCAGCAGCGCCCCGCCGCCATGCCCCAGCAGCAGCCGACGCCTCGCGCCGCCGCTCCCGACCCGCTTGCCGTGGCAGACCCCTTCGCGCCTAGCGTCCCCGACCCCGCCGCCGCACCCATCCCGGTGCCGCAGACCGTCTCGCGCGACGCGCTTGCCGGCATGGGCGGAGCCGCCGCGACCGGTGCCGCCGTGGGCCTAGGCGCCGCAGCCGGCATCGCCTCCAACATGGCGAGCACTCGCGCCCCGCAGCGCCCGCTCGCCCAGCTCGTCGACGTCGTGAGCGGCGAGAGCCATAGCATCACCTCCGCACAGGTGACCATCGGTCGCGAGCGCTCAGTTTCCGACATTGCCCTGCGCGACCCCAACGTGTCGCGCCGCCACGCCCAGCTCACCTTTACGGGCTCGGATTGGTCGATCGAGGACCTCAATTCCACCAACGGCACGCTCGTCAACAACCGCCGCATTACGCGCTGCCCGCTGCGCAACGGCGATCTGCTGACGTTTGGCCTGAGTACCTTTGAATTTAGGGGATAGTCGCTTATGAACATCGATATCGTCCTTTTTGCAGGCCGCATCGTCCTGGTCGCCCTGCTCTATATCTTCTTGTTCGCCGTCATGAAGACCGGCGTGGGACTTGTGCGCGGGCAGCGCCGCGACTCGGCTATCTGGACGATCGATGTGGACAAGGGTCCGCGCGGTATCCGCGGCATCCACGTAGACATGCTCGGCCCCGTCATCGTCGGTCGCTCGCCATCTTCGGACATCTGCATCAACGAACCGTTCGTCTCGGCCTCGCATGCGCGCTTTTCGCTGCAGGGCCCGGCACTCATCATCGAGGACCTCAACTCGCTTAACGGCACGCTCGTCAACGGCCGCCAGCTCGTGGAGCCCGCAACGCTGCGCGAGGGCGACGAAGTCCAGATTGGCGACGTGGTCATGAAGGTGAACCGTCGATGATCGACGAGGAGAACAAGTCCGCAACTATGACCGAGGCACCGGCCGCCACCACAGCTGCGCCGGCCCACGCCGCTCCGGCAGGCTCCGCACCCGTGGAGCCCGAGGACACCGTGTTCTCCCTGCCTCTTTCGCATGTAACGCATGATATTTCGGATCTCGCCGATAACGAGGACGAAGAGGATGCCGTAGCGGCGCCCATCGGCGCACATGCTGCGGAACAGCCCACAGCGCCCGAAGCAACCCCGGCGCCGGCTCACTTTGCAGAGCCCGTCGCCGCGGCAATCAACGAGAGCACTGCGGTGTTTGCGGCACCCGAGCCCGCCGCGCCGGCGTTTCCCATAGCCCCGGCATCCGAGGTTGCGCCCGCGTCTACGCCGGCGCCCGAGCCTATAGACGTCAGCCCGCAAGACGACGAGTCGACCGCCCGCGTGTCCGAGGAGCCCGGCTCCCCGGACACCGGCGATTCCGAATCAAACGCCGAGACCGACACCGTCTCTCCCGGTGACACAGCAGAGATCGACGTTGCCGCCGTTGAGGCCAAGCTCAAAGACCCCGGGTCGACCATGAGCTTTGAGCCCCTGACCGAGGAGCGCATCGAGACCGACTCGACCTATGATGCCGGTACCACCACGCAACTCATGTGGGGCGCCCGCTCCGACGTTGGCTGTGTGCGCCCGCACAATGAGGATTCCTACCTGGTGCAGTCGCCGCTCTTTTGCGTATGCGACGGCATGGGTGGTCACGCCGCCGGCGAGGTGGCCTCTTCTATCGCTGTCGAGACTATAGCCAAGACGGCCCCACAGTCCGCCGACGCAGCACGCCTGGCCGCAGCCGTCGAGGCAGCCAACGCCGCCGTAATCGAGGCGGCCCTGAACGGCCTGGGCAAGCCTGGCATGGGCTGCACAGCCACTTGCGCCTATATCGAAAACGACACGCTCGCCATCGCCCACGTGGGCGACTCGCGCGCCTACCTGCTCCACGAGGGCACGCTCATCCGCGTGACCCGCGACCACTCCTATGTGGAAGAACTCGTGGACGCCGGCGAGATTACGGCAGACGAGGCTCGCGTCCACCCCAACCGTTCGGTCATCACCCGTGCGCTGGGCTCGGACCCCGCCATGTATGCCGACCACTTCACTCTGCATATCGAGGAAGGCGACCGTCTGATCCTGTGCTCTGACGGCCTCTCGAGCATGATTCCCGATAGCGATATCGAGAACATCGCCACGCAGTCCTCAACCGCGCAAATCTGCGTCGACAACCTAGTGGACGCGGCGCTTGCCGCCGGCGGCCACGACAACGTAACCGTAGTAGTCGTTGACCTGGTTGACGATGGCGTTATGCGCGAGGCGCAACGCGTGCGTCGCCGCAACGTTACTATCGCCGCCATCCTGGCCCTCGTCTTTGTGCTGGCAGCTGGCATCTGGGCCTACACGGGTGTCACCGGCTCGTACTACCTTGGTACCTACCAGGGCAATGTCGCCGTCTGGCGCGGCCTGCCCGGCAAGCCACTCGGACTCAAGCTCCACTGGCTCGAAAGCGAAACCAGCATCAAGCTGTCCGACCTGCCCGAAGACACGCAAAACCGCCTCAAGGCGGGCATTCCGCAAACAAGTGTCGACGATGCGCAGGACACGATATCCAAGTACCGCCACCAGATCGACGAGGAGCAGACCCGCCAGGTGATCGACGCGCAAACGATTCGCGACAACACCAATCAGGGATCGACCTCCGAATCAGATTCCGAGAAAACCGCCGAACAGTCCGCCGAGGCCGAAGCCTCCGATAAGAATTAGAAAGGGAGTGCCGCTTATGAGTCGCCGCAACACCGAGCTGCTCTTGCTCATCGCCTCGGCGTTCCCCGTCATCCTGCTGTATGCGATGTACGTCCTCACCGCGGGCGCTGCCATCTCCTTTGAGACGCTCGCCGTACCGATCGGCCTCTTTGCCGCCTTTGCCGCGGCCCACATTGCCGTGCGCATCTTGGCGCCCGGTGCCGACCCCGCCATCCTGCCCATCGTATTTATACTTTCGGGCATCGGCATCACGTTTGTGACGCGTCTCGCCCCCGCTCTCGCCATCTCACAGCTCATCATCCTGTTTGTCTCGGTGGCCCTGATGGTGGGAACGCTCGCGTTGGTTAAGAACCTCGACGTGGTCATGCGCTACAAGTACACCTTTGGCATCATCGGCATCATCCTGCTGATGCTGCCCATCTTTATCGGCACCACGATCTCGGGCTCCAAGCTGTGGATTCGCATCGCGGGCTTTACCATCCAGCCCGGCGAGTTCGCCAAGGTCTTTATCGTCCTGTTCCTGGCCGGCTACTTGGCCGAGAACCGCGAGCTGCTCTCCATCTCCAACCGCAAGATCCTGGGCTTTAAGATCCCTCGCCTGCGACTGCTGCTGCCGCTGTTTGCCGTGTGGGGTGTGTGCCTGCTCGTCGTCGTCTTCGAACGCGACCTGGGTTCGGCCGTGTTGTTCTACACCATCTTCTTGCTGATGCTCTACGTTGCCACGGGGCGCTTTTCGTATGTCGTTATCGGCCTTGCGCTCTTAGCCGTTGGAGCCGTGGGCGCCTACAAGTTCCTGTCGCACGTTCAGGTGCGTTTCCAGGTTTGGGTCGATCCGTTTAAGGACGCCCAGGGCCAGGGCTACCAGATCGTCCAGTCGCTCTTCTCGCTTGCCGATGGCGGTCTGGTCGGTGTTGGCATCGGCAACGGCATGGCCAACAACATCCCTGTCGTCGAGTCCGACTTTATCTTCTCGGCTATCGGCGAGGAGATGGGCCTTTTGGGCGGCGGCGCCGTGCTCATCCTGTTTATGCTCTTTGCCGTGCGTGGCCTCACCACAGCCGCCCGCGCTAAATCCGACCTCGCCGCCTTTAGCGCCACCGGTCTTACGGCAGCCATCAGCTTCCAGGCCTTTTTGATCGTGGGCGGCGTCACCCGCCTGATCCCGCTGACCGGCGTCACCCTGCCCTTTATGAGCCAGGGCGGCTCCTCGCTGCTGGCAAGCTTTATCATCGTCGCGCTCCTGCTACGCGCCGGTGACGAGGCGACCGGACGCGAGGCAGAGCTTACCGGCACCGGCACCATGGCCGCCATCACCGATGATCAGGTCGCATCGGCCGCCGCCCCGACGGGCACACGCTTTGCCACCTCGTCTTCCTACGGCAGCGGTAGCCATTCCGTCGGCTCGCGCATGCGCCGTCGCCTGCTCGACACGCCTGAATCCGGTGTGCTCGGCCGCGTTGCGCTTGCCAACCGTCTAACCCGCGCGGTGCTCGCCTTTACGGCGCTGTTCGCCATCCTTATCGGCAACCTCACCTATGTCCAGGTCATCAAGGCCAAGGACTATCAGGACATGCCGACCAACAACCACACCATCGCCCGCTCCAAGTACATCCAGCGCGGCTCCATCATCACGTCCGACGGCGTGACGCTGGCCGAGTCGCTGCAGCAGGAGGACGGCACCTACGTACGCTCCTACCCCAACGGTAACCTGGCAGCGCACGTGGTTGGCTACGTGAGCCAGCAGTATGGCACCGCCGCCATCGAGAGCGTCATGAACGACACGCTCACCGGTTCTAAGGACTACTCCAGCTGGAACAACGCCATCGCGTCGCTCGCGGGCCAGACCCAGCCGGGCAACACCGCCAAGCTCACCATCGACTCGCGCATCCAGACGGCTGCCGAGCAGGCACTCAAGGGCTTTAAGGGCGCTGTAGTGGTCATCGACCCGCGTACCGGCGCGGTGCTCGCATGTGCCAGCTCGCCCACCTACGACAACACCAACATCGATGCCCTGCTGCAGACGGGCGGCGGCGAGGACGGCTCCATGTACAATCGCGCCATGGACGCGCTGTACACGCCGGGCTCAACGTTTAAGGTCGTTACGCTTTCCGCGGCACTCGAGACCGGTACCGCCAGCCTTACCAGCACCTACCAGGCGCCCGGCTCCATGGACATCGGCAACGCACCGGTCACCAACGATGCCAACGAGAGCTACGGCACCATCAGCCTGCAGCAGGCCTTTGCCGTGTCCTCCAACGTCGTCTTTGGCCAGGTGGCAAACGAAGTTGGCGCAAACACGCTCGTACAGTTTGCCAACGCCTTTGGCTACGGCCAAAAGCTCGGCCAGGACCTGACCTCCGCGGCCTCCATCATGGCCGACCCGTCGCTCATGACCGAGTGGGAGACCGCCTGGGCCGGCGCCGGCCAGCCTGTCGGCATGGACCACACGCCCGGCCCGCAGACCACCGTCATGCAAAACGCCGTGATTGCCGCCGCCATCGCCAACAGTGGCGTGGTCATGGACCCGTACTTTGTAGCCCAGGTACTTGCCCCGGACGGAACCGTGGTCAAGACCACGCAGTCCCGCTCGCTGGGGCAGGCCGTCAGCTCCGCCACGGCCGACCAGGTCAAGCAGGCCATGCTTGCCGTCGTCCAGTCCGGCACCGGCACCGATGCCCAGATCCCCGGCGTCAAGGTCGCCGGCAAGACCGGCTCGGCCGAGACCGGCGGCACCAACGTCAACTCTATGTTCGTTGGCTTTGCACCTTACGATTCACCCACGGTCGCCATCTCGGTGGCCTTGGAGGATTTCGACAAGCATGACGTCAAGGCCGCCAAGATCGCCGGTATCGTCCTGACCGCGGCGCTTGCCGCACAGGGAGCGTGATGCCCATGATCGAATCGGACACCCGAGGCGCGCCGCGGCCGAAGAGTTAGCGGCAACGCGCCACACAGCCCCAGCGGCCACATCGTAGGTACTACACACATCGTTGAGCGAATAGTTATGTTAGGAGCAGGAATGGAACAGAGGGTCCTCGGGGGAAGATACCTCCTCAAGGATAAGGTGGGAACGGGCGGCATGGCGACCGTCTACCGTGCACAGGACCAGGTCCTCGACCGCACGGTCGCCGTCAAGATCATGCTGCCACAGTATGCCGGCGACGCAACCTTCGCCGCACGCTTTAAGCAGGAGGCCCAGGCAGCAGCCGGTCTCTCCTCCCCCTATATCGTGGGCGTCTACGATTGGGGCAAGGACGGCGACACCTATTACATCGTCATGGAGTACCTGCGCGGCACCGACCTTAAGAGCGGCATCAAGAGCCACGGCGCCCTCGACCCCAAGAAGGTCGCCCAGATCGGCTCGCAGATCAGCTCTGCGCTTTCGGTCGCCCACAAGCACGAGATCATCCACCGCGACATTAAGCCGCAGAACATCATGGTGCTGCCCGACGGCAACATCAAGGTGATGGACTTTGGCATCGCGCGTGCCAAGAACAGCCACCTCACGCAAGACAACAACGTGCTGGGAACCGCCCACTACGTCAGCCCCGAGCAGACCCGCGGTCAGGACCTCGGCCCCACCTCGGATATCTACTCGCTGGGCGTCGTGATGTACGAGTGCGCCACCGGCCGCGTTCCCTTTGACGGTGACGACGCCATCTCGGTCGCACTCAAGCAGGTCAACGAGCTGCCTATTCCGCCGAGCCAGATCAACTCCGGTGTCGACGCCGACCTTGAGCGCATCATCCTCAAGTGCATGGAGAAAGACCCGGCAAACCGCTTCCAGACCGCCGACGAGCTGCGTCAGGTGCTCAACAGCTACCTGTCGGGCCGTGCCGTCAACGTCTCGGAGCCCACGCGCATCATCGGTGCCCCCGGTGAGCTGGGCGCCACCATGACTCGCGAGCTTTCCGATCAGACGCGCGCCATGGTGCGTCCCGTCTCGGGCGTGAGCGGCCAGAATACCACCCGTAGCTCGGTTTCGGGCTCCACCGGCTCCTACGAGGTCGAAGAGCCCAAATCCAACAAGAACAAGATCATCGCCGCCGTGGTGGCAGCCGTTGCCGTCATCGGCATCGTGGTGGCCTTTGCCACAGGACTCTTTGGCGGCGAGCAGGTCACCGTTCCCGATGTACTGGGCAAGGACCAGCAGACTGCCGTCGAGCTGATCAAGGAAGCCGGCCTCGAGGTCGGCACCATCGACCAAAGCTACAACGACGATGTCGACGAGGGCAAGGTCGCCGAGCAGACGCCCAACGGCAACACCAAGAAGGCCAAGGGCACTAAGGTGAACCTGGTAATCTCCAAGGGCCCCAAGCCCTCCGAGAAGGTTGAGGTTCCCCAGCTTGTCGGCCTGACCAAGGACCAGGCCGAGGCCGCGCTGGCAAGCGTTGGCCTGAAGGGCAACGCCTCCGAGGAGGCCAACGAGGCCGATGAGGGCCAGGTCTTTGAGCAGGGCACCGATGCCGGTAAGGAAGTCGCGAAGGGCACGACCATCTCGTACAAGGTCTCGAGCGGCCCGGATACCACGTCCGTCCCCGACCTGACCGACATGACCGAGGCCCAGGCGCGCAACGCCCTCGATATGGCAGGCTTTGGCGTCGACGTGAGCTACCAGGAGAACGACTCGGTTACCGAGGGCACCGTGATCAGCTGGAACCCCAGCGGCAAGCAGAAGCCCGGCGCCACGATTACCGTCGTCATTGCCAAGAAGTCCGGCAAGGCCACCGTCCCGGGCAACCTGTACGGCAAGAGCATTTCCGCCGCCGTTACCGCGCTCAACAACGCCGGTTTCTATAACATCGGCTTCTGTGACCAGAACGGCAATCCCGTGAGCGGTAACGAGGATGCCACCGTTACGGGCGTCTCCCCCACCGGCAAGCAGTCCACCGACAGCACGATCACGCTAACAGTCGCACTTTCTGGCTCGGGTTCGGGCTCTGGCTCGGGCACGGGCGACGATTCCGGTACGACCAACTAGTCGCCACCCCACCGCTCATCACGGCTTTCGCCGCAAACATATTCGCTCACAGGCGCCCGCTTGCTCCCCCAGCAAGCGGGCGCTTTCTTTATCTGAAGCAGCGAATACTACGACATGCCTTAAACCAGAAGAGCCCGGCACCGTAGCGGTACCGGGCTCGATATTCCTCTGGTGCCCCCGGGCGGATTCGAAAACTCCCCCGCAGGGAAATTGGTGACGCGGGTGTCGACGGCTCGAATCCGCCGGCAGCTCCCACAAACCAGAAACGGCGCCGCTCTCGCGACGCCGTCATAATCTTCTGGTGCCCCCGGGCGGATTCGAACCGTCGACACCCGCTTTAGGAGAGCGGTGCTCTATCCCCTGAGCTACGGAGGCATGTTGTACTAGTGTAGCAGATTTACGCCGTTGTAATACAGCGTATAGCCACTCTTCGAAGTTGCGGTGGAACAGCCCTCCGGAAAGTGTGTCCCACTATCCAGGCAAATTCTGGGTCAAACTTTCCCAATGGGACCTCGCTGGAAACTGTGTCCCAGAATTTCGGCTCGAAACGGGACACGGTTTCCCAAACGACCCCGTTCCGGAAACTACATCCCGGAATCGGCGCTCGAACTGGGATGCACTTTCCCAATCGAGCCCCATGGGAAACTGCGTCCCACTTTGGGGGGCGCTCTTTAATGACTAGTTACCTTTGTGGAAGAGGTTTTTGATAACGGAGGGGATGCTCTTGGCGCCCTTGGCCGTCACATCGATAAAGTCGGGCGAACGCACAAGCTTATCCTCGTCGACGTACTTGCGGACAGCACGAAGCGTCTCTTTGTCGTCGCGCGTCGAAAACGTAAAGTGACCGTTGTCCTTGGTGAAGATGGCAAAACGCGTGATCTTCTTGGTGCCGCGTAAAACCTCGGCGGCAATATAGTCGACCTCGTCCCACGGGATTTGAATATAATCCTCGGGATTGCGCTCGTTGTAATACTCGAACGCCTTATTGCCCACCATCACGTTACCGTGGCTGGTAAGCCCCATCAGGCAGGTTGCCGGCGTTGCCAGATCGACCGTGCTGTTCTGAGATTGCGCCATACGCGCCTCGCCCTCCAATAAAAACAATCGGACCGCATCCAGTGTACCCACCGGGTGCGGTCCGTTTCAATGGCTCAAAAGCCCTTACCTAGCAACTCTCGGTCTTAAGCCGAAGCGTGCTTACATGAAGCCGCAGAAGCGACCGATGATGCCGACGGCGAAGAGAGCCAGGATGATGACGATCGGGCTGACCTTCTTCTTGAGGAGCTTGCAGACCAGCAGGGTCAGGCACACGGCGGCAAGGCCGGGGATGAGCTGATCGAGGTTGGCCTGAAGCGTGGTGACCTTCATCTGATCAAGGGCGGTAGCACCGACGGAGTTGTACATCGTCAGCGCTTCCTTGATACCCTCGGAACCGGAGGGCAGGCTAGCCCAGTCGATAAAGGCGCCAGCAGACTGCTTGACCGTGGAGACGATCGGGGTGAAGGAAATGGACACCCAGCGCTCGACCAGGGCGCCGATGATGAACATACCCAGGATGGAAGCGCCCTCGGTGACCTTGCCCATCAGACCACCGGAGAGGTCCTTGGCGATGGAGGAGCCGACCTTGTAGCCAAACTCCTGCGTGTACCACAGGAAAGCGTAACGGATGATGTTCCACGCGAAGAAGAACAGCAGCGGACCGACGATGCTGCCGGACATGGCCAGGGAAGCGCCCAGAGCGCCCAGAATCGGGCGAAGGGTGAACCAGAAGACGGGGTCACCGACGCCGGCGAGCGGGCCCATCATACCGACCTTGACGCCCTGGATGGCGACATCATCGATCGGAGCACCGTTGGCGCGCTCCTCCTCGAGGGCGAGGGTAACGCCAATGACGGGGGCGGAAACATAGGGGTGGGTGTTATAGAACTCCAGGTGGCGCTTAAGAGCGGCAATCTGGTCATCCTTGCTGGTGTAGAGCTTCTTGATCGCAGGGATCATTGCGAAGCACCAGCCGCCGTTCTGCATACGCTCGTAGTTCCACGAGCCCTGAAGGAACTGATGACGGAAGCAAACCTTCTTGCGGTCAGCCTTGGTGAGCTGAATCTTGTTCTCTGCCATATGTATCACTCCCCTCCTACTCGTAATCGTTCAGAATGTCGCCGAGCGGGTCGCCGGAGCCACCGCCCATGCCGCCACCCTGCTTGGCCAGATCCTTAAGGCCAAGGTAGATGAGGGCAAGGGAGATGCCAATGAGACCAAGGGCGATCAGCGTGAGCTGAGGGATGGCAGCAAGGACGAAGCCGAGGACGAAGAACGGCCAGGTCTCCTTGGTGGCCATCATGTTGATGACCATGGCGTAACCGACGGAAGCGACCATGCCGCCGCCGACAGCCATGCCGCCGGACAGCCAGTCGGGCATAGCGTTAAGCGCGTTGGTAACGGCCTCGGCCGGGATGACGCACAGAAGCACTGCCGGGATGGCGATACGAAGGCCCTGCATGAGGATGGCAGCATACTGCCAGCGCTCGATGCCGGAGAAGTCGCCCTTCTCGGCGCAACCGTCCATGGCGTGAGCGATAGCGGTAGCAATGGTACGGCAGATCATGGTCAGGAACAGACCAGCGACCGACAGCGGGACGGCGACGGCGATAGCGGTGGTAACGGCCTTGGCCGAATCGGTGGCGCCGCCATTGAGGGCGAGCACCATGATGATCGAAGAAGCGACCGAGGCCAGAGCGGCGTCAGGCGCGACGGCGGCGCCGACGTTAGCCCAGCCAAGGGCCATCATCTGGAGCGAACCGCCCAGGAGGATGCCCTCCTGAAGGTGACCGGTTACGAGACCGATAAGCGTGCATGCCACGAGCGGCTGATGGAACTGGAACTCATCCAGAATACCTTCCATACCGGCAAGCAACGCGACAATCGCAACAAGCAGAATAGTGATTGCAGACATGTATCGGACCCTCCTTTACTATGCTTGAGCGGCCAGTTCGGCCTTAGCTTTCTTCAACATGGCGTCGAGATCCTCGGAGGAATCCGAAGGAACCTTGCGGACCTCGAACTTGACGCCCTTGGCCTTGAGGGCCTCGAGGGTCTTAACGTCGTCATCGCCCATAGCGACGGCGTTGGTGACGACGACCTTGCCCTTGGAGTGAGCCATGGAACCGATGTTGACTTCCTTGATGTCGACACCGGCCTCGATGGCCCTGAGCAGATCCTGCGGGTTCTCGAAGAGCAGCATGGCCTTGGTGTCACCAAAGCGCGTGTCCTTGACGACCTCGGCCATCTTCTTGATGGGCACGACGTTGGCATGGACCCCCGGAGGGGCAGCCTGCTCGATCATGGTCTTGCGGAGCTCGTCGTGAGCAACGCCGTCGGAAACCACGATGATGCGGTTGGGGTTGATCTGCTTGGTCCACGTGGTGGCCACCTGACCATGCAGCAGACGGGTGTCGATACGGACGTGGGCAATCTTGATGTGCCCGTCGCCGATGACCGTTCCCGGAGGGATGGCGCCTGCAGGAGCAGCGGCGGCCGCAGCCGGCTTCTTCTCCTCGGGCTCCAGAGACTCGGGCTTGACACGCACGCCAGCCTTAGCCTCAGTCACGAGATGTTTTGCGATCGCATGTGCAGTGTTCTTTGCGTCAAAGCGCTGCGAATATGCCTCGATGAGCATAGGCAGGTTGACACCGGTGACGATAGCCCAGGAATCGTGGCCCTCGATGAGTCCGCTGATCTGGTTGAACGGCGTGCCGCCCCACAGATCAACGAGGAAGAGCACCTGCTCCTGGTCCTCGAAGGAAGCGACTGCTTCCTCGACCTTGGCACGGAAATCGTCGGGGCCCATGCTCGGCTCGAGCGAGACCACGGCAACAGACGGCTGATCGCCAAAGACCATCGAGCCCGTCTGCTTGATTCCAGCTGCCAAGTCCCCGTGGCTAGCAAGAACAATACTTACCATCACATAACCTCCTTTTTGTCTACGTATTTCCTACACGACATGAAAGGAGTATAGCTGTTTGGTTTGTGGAATTATAGCTAAATCCGCAAAAGGTTGGATTATTTGTTTAAACGTCTAGGTTTGTTACAAGTTGATTACGTTACTGCTTTTTGACTCATTACACGACAAGGCGTCGCTCATCAAGCCATGCATTTTACAGATACAAGCAGGCTGTTCATTAATATCGATTTTAGGCAAGCGCGAGCGCGCTTGTACTGCCGCTATTTTGTTTAAACAGACATGGCTTGACTATTAGCGTGACTTATGCACTAGCGCAAGTAGTCATTGGGGACGTTCTTAAACGACTAGTCGTTGGGGACGTCCTTGATTGACTGGTCATGTAAGAGCGTCCTCAACGACTAGGGGCTAGACGATGTGGAGAGGGTTGGCGGCGTCGACGGCGTCGGGGGCGTCGGAGGGGTCATCGGGAACAGTGTCTGCCGGGTCCTCGTCGGGGGTCTCGATCTGTTTGATCATGACCTCTTGGCCCTGCAGCAAATAGGTCTCGCCGCTACCGCAATGGGGACAGGTCTTGCCGTGCTCGACTGTCGAATAGTCGCGGCCGCACGCCTCGCAATGTGTCACGGCCTCAACGGGCTCCACGATAAGCTCTGCACCCTCGGTGATGGGCTTTTTATCTGCCGCCCAGCGCCAAGCGTCGAGTAGCAAGTCGGGAACGACGCCCGAGACCTCGCCCAGCAGCAGCGTGACGCTCGAAACGCGACGCACGCCATTGGCGCGCGCCACGTTCTCGACATCGCGAATGATGTGATAGACGATTCCCAATTCATGCAAGGCGAAAACCCTTCTGCAGCGGTTGATACGATGTCAATCCAATATCAGCGAGCGGCGATCCAGGTGCCCCAGGTTGCCCCGAAACAAGGCGTCCGCTGGGCTTTTGCCCGCGGCGCCGAAGTTGAGGGGCAAGATGGGGTACCTGGGCGCCGCGCAGCGTCGGCAGTGCCGCCGTTCGTCAGAACGGCGGAACCTAACTACTTCTTCCCAAATTTGATCTTGATAGCGCGCTTCAATGCGTACTTGCCGAGGCTTGGGAGCTTTTGCTCGTATTTGACCATCGTGGAGCACTCGGGGCGATCGCGATCAAGATGGATGGCGTCAAACGCGCACTTGGTGGTGCACAGGCCGCAGCCGATGCACTTGTTAGGGTCGACGATCGAGGCGCCGCAGCCCAGGCAGCGGGCGGTCTCGGCGCGCACCTGCTCCTCGGTAAAGGTCTCAACATACTCGCTAAACGGCGCAGCCTTCTCGCGTTCGCGGTCCACATGCGCAACCTCGCGGCTCGCGTTGTCGTAGCTCTCGAGCACAACGTCGTTGCGGTCGAGCGCGGTGTAGCGGCGCTGGTTGCGGCCGATGGTGAGCGTGGAGCCCGGCTGCACGAAGCGATGGATGGACACGGCGGCCTCGTGACCGGCGGCGATGGCATCGATGGCAAAGCTCGGACCGGTATAGACGTCGCCGCCCACAAAGATGTCTGGCTCGGCGGTCTGATAGGTCTGGGGATCGGCAAGGGCACCCTGGCCGCGGCCAAGCTCCACCTTGGAGCCAGCCAGCAGGTCGCCCCACACAATGGACTGGCCAATCGACATGACGACACGGTCGGCATCGACACGACGCAGGTCGTTCTCGTCGTACTCGGGCGCAAAACGGCCCTCGTCGTCAAAGACACGCGTGCAGCGCTTGAAGGTGATACCGCACACACGACCGGCCTCGTCCAGGTGAATCTCCTTGGGGCCCCAGCCGCAGCTGATGTGAGCGCCGTCCTCAACGGCCTCGCGACGCTCCTCCTCGCTGGCGGGCATCTGGGCCTCGCTCTCCAAGCAGAACATCTCAACGTACTCGGAACCCAGACGGCAGGCGTTGCGCGCGACATCGATAGCCACGTTGCCACCGCCCACCACGATGGTGCGGCCGGGCAGCGCGTCAATCTTGCCACTGTTGACCTCGCGCAAAAAGTCGACGGCCACGGTCACGTCCTCGGCATCCTCACCCGGAATACCGGCAAGGCGGCCACCCTGGCAGCCGATGGCCACATAAAAGGCCTTAAAGCCCTGCGCGCGCAGCTCGTCGAGCGTCACATCGCGACCGACCTCCACGCCATAGCGGAACTCGGCGCCCATCAGGCGAATGATCTCGACCTCTGCCTCGATAACGTCCTTCTCCAGCTTAAAGCTGGGAATGCCGTAGGTGAGCATGCCGCCCGGGCGCTCGTTCTTCTCGAACACGACGGGCTTGTAGCCCTTCTCGGCCAGATAGAAGGCGCAGGACAGACCGGCCGGGCCGGCACCGATGATGGCGATCTTCTGATCGAAGCCGCCGGCACGCGTCGGCGTCACCACGGGCGGGACATAGCGGGTCGCGGCATCAAGATCGCGCTGGGCGATAAACTTTTTGACCTCGTCGATAGCCACGGCGGCGTCCACACGGCCGCGGGTGCAGGCATCCTCGCAGCGGCGGTTGCACACGCGGCCGCAGATAGCGGGCAGCGGGTTCTCGCGCTTGATGAGCGCCAGCGCCTCGTCATAGCGCCCCTGTGCCGCAAGCTTCAGATAGCCCTGAACGGCAACGTGCGCGGGGCAAGCCGTCTTGCAGGGCGCGGTGCCGGACTCGTGCGTCTCGATACGGTTATCGTTGCGGTAGTTGGGCGACCACTTGGTGTGGTCCCACTTGGTGGCATCGGGCAGCTCCTGGCGCGGATACTCGGGCACCTGTCCGCCGGCCTTTTTGCTGCAGAGCTTCTGGCCGAGCTTGGCGGCACCGGCGGGGCACACCTCAACGCAGCGACCGCAGGCAACGCACTTGTCCTTCTCGACCTTGGCGACATAGGCCGAGCGCGACAGGTTGGGCGTGTTGAACAGCTGAGAGGTGCGCAGGGCATAGCACACGTTGACGTTGCAGTTGCAGATGGCGAAGATCTTGTTCTCGCCGTCGATATTGGTGATCTGGTGCACAAAGCCGTTGTCCTCGGCCTGGCGCAGGATGTCGTAGACCTCGTCGCGCGTTACATAATGGCCGCGGTCGGTCTCAACCACGTAGTCGGCCATATCGCCCACGGCGATGCACCAATCGGCCGGGTCGTCGGCGCAGCCCTCACCCATCACGTGACGGCTCGCGCGGCAGCTGCAGGTGCTGGCGGCATATTTGCCATCGTATTTGTCGAGCCAATGCTCGATATGCTCGATCGGCACCGAGGTACTCGCGGCGTCGATGGCCTTCTCGACCGGAATGACGTGCATGCCGATGCCGGCGCCTCCGGGCGGCACCATCGGCGTGGCCTTGGACAGCGGTCCCTTGGACGCCTGCTCAAAGAACTTGGCATAGACCGGGTGCTCCTCGAGCTGGCTCACGCGCATGTTGAGGAACTCGGCAGAACCCGGCACCAGCATGGGCAACACCCATTGCTTGGCGCGCTCGGGGTTTTCCCAGTTGTACTCGAGCAGACCCGTGTAGCTCATGTCGTCGAGCATCTTCTCGATCTGGGTCTCGGGCATGCCGGTGAGCTTGGCCATCTCGGGCAGCGTATAGGGACGGCGCATCTTCATCTTGCAGAGCACTTCGGCCTGCTCGTCGGTCGCGGCCTCGGCAAACGACCAGTACTCGTAGCCCAACAGCTCGTCGCGATGCAGCAGACGGTTGGTGCAGTGCTCGCACAGCTTGACGATGGCCTCGCGCGGATGCTCCGGCAGCGGCGGCACGAACTCCGAACCGATGTCGGGCTCGGTGTAGCTAATCCCCGGTCCGTTGAGAATCATGGTTGTCCCTTCTCTTGCCACAGCCCGACGAGGCCGCAGCGCCCCTCTTTTTTTGCAGGCCGGGCATGCCCCATGCCGTTCACCCGCCATTGTTGACATTGTGTCAAAAATAGTATTGACGAACCGTCAACAATATTCAAGACTGTTAGGCGAACGGTCAGGCAAAAGAGGATGAAAGGCGGCAAAACATGGGCAACAACACAGCAGGTACCTCTGTAGTCGATGCCGTCCCCGCATCCGATAGCGCGGCAAAGCGCCTGACGGGCGACGAACGCCGTCGCGAGATCCTCGATGCCGTGCGCACCGTAAGCTCCGAGCTGGGCGTGTCCCACCTATCGGTATCGGCCGTGACCAAGCGAGCCGGCTGCACGCGTTCATTGTTCTACCATTACTTCGCCGACATGGACGCCGCCGTCACCTCTGTTATGGACGAGGCGATCGACGGCTTTATCTCCGAACTCGAGCAGTGGAACGCCGACCGCACCGTCGGTGATATCGAGGGCGCGCTCGACACCGTCGCCCCGCTCTTTAAGCGCCTGGTCGCCAGCGGCCACGAGCTGCCGAGTACGCTCACCTCAAGCAGCGGCGCGCTCTACGGCGGCTTTTTGCACAACGTGGTCCAGCGTGTGGCGCAATATATCTGCGACACCACCGTGGTGGATTTTGTCGCCCATCATGAGCTACGCATCGACCATGTCTACGAGACGTTCTACACCCTCATCATGGGGTTGTTGATGTATATCCGCACGCACCCCGATGTGCCCGACGAGACAGTCAAGGAAATCATCGCCTCGACACTCCACATCGAGGGCTATACCGCCAAGTATCCGGAGCGCAAGCCCCAGGACTGACGACATTTGGCCAAACTGCCCGCGATCAGAAGAGGGGCCGCGGGCGTGTGAAAGGAGAGCAGCATGCTGTTCGATGTTTGGGGTAGCGATACCCTTATCCACTGGGCCGGCTGGGCCATGGTCTTTATTGGCCTGATCGTGCTCAACGAGGTCGGCCGCCGCACCAAGCTGGGCGCGGCCATCATCTTTGGCGTGGCTCCGCTGGCCATGACCATCTACTGCGTCGCCATCGCCGTGGGCGTCTCACAAGGCGCCGAGTGGGCGCTCACCAACCCCACCCATGTGTACCAGAACAGCTGGTTCCACTACGCCAAGGTATACGCGGCGCTGGCCGGTTGCTGGGGCTTCATTGCCATTAAGTACCAGTGGGGCAAGATCGGCAAGGCGCATTGGTTCCGCGCATGGCCGTTTGTGATCGTCGCCATCAACATCATGATCGCTGTCGTGTCCGACTTTGAGAGCGCCTATCACTTCTTTGTCCTGGGCCAGTCCACCTGGGTCACCTCCGAAGGTGCCACGCAGCTGGCCGGCTGGAACAACGTGTTCAACGGCATCGCCGGTATCATCAACATCTTCTGCATGACCGGTTGGTGGAGCGTCTACGCCTCCGAGGATCAGACCGACATGCTGTGGCCCGATATGACCTGGGTCTACATCATCGCCTACGATATCTGGAACTTCTGCTACACCTACAACTGCCTGCCCACCCACTCCTGGTTCTGCGGCTTTGCGCTGCTGCTGGCGCCCACCGTCGCCGCCTTTATCTGGAACAAGGGCGGCTGGATTCAGAACCGCGCCTTTACGCTGGCCATTTGGTGCATGTTTGCCCAGGTGTTCCCGTTCTTCCAGGAGGAGTCCATCTTTGTGACCCACTCCACGCTCGACCCCGGCGCCGCTACCGCGGTCTCGATCGCCGCGCTGGTCGCCAACATCGCCGCGATCATCTACATCGCCTACCGCGCCAAGAAGCTCGGCCGCAACCCCTACAAGCAGGATGTCTTTGAGGGCACCAGCGATTGGGAGAAGGCCACCGCTCGCCGCGCCAAGGTTGATTACGCACACGCCGAGTAACGCACCTGACGCAAACATCGCTTGAGCACGAAGCAGCATAGCCGGCTCCGCGCAACTCAACGCATTGCAGAACCCCCGGAATGTGATTCGTTCGCGTTCCGGGGGCTTTTTGCTGCCGCGAGGATGCGGCCGAACGGTGCGCCCAGGTTAAATCGGATCTTATATTTCGCATGCGCTTTATATGGCTCCATTTTTGGGTACAGTGTTGAGCCGATATTGCATTGGGGGATATATGAGCGATGATACGCGTGGCCGCGAGGATGCGGCCCAGGATGCAGAAGCATGTGCCGAGGCTCTGGAGAGCCTTGACCGGATTGCGCTAGACGAGCTCTCGTTGAGCGATTCGGCCGTCGACGCGCAAGACGAGGCACACGAAGGCACCGAGGACGAAGACAGCGACGCCAAAGACGCTCCCGACGAGGCCGAGGCCGAAGCCGAAGCCGAAGCCGAAGCCGAAGCCGAAGCCGAAGAGGACGATAGCAAGGGCGACGACCAGCCGGAATCCGACTCGGGAGAAGAGACCGTCCTACTTGGTAGCTTGCCTGCCGACGACTCGCTCACCCGCGAGCTTCCCGGCCTGGGCTCAGCGCCTGCCGTGGACGAGACCATCGCCATGGGCGATATTCCCCTGCCGTCCGTTCCCTCGGCACATGAGGCCGAGGTCCGTCACCGCAAGATGTCGCCCAAGCGACGCAACCTGATGGTCGCCGGCGCCGTAGCCGTCGCGCTCGTCGCCGGCGGCGCGGGCTATGCGGCTTGGAACGGATACCGGCAAGAGCAGGCCGCCGTAGTTGCCGCAAACGCCCATACCATGATGTCAGTGCAAATTGGCGTACATGCCGCGGGGCTCGATTGCTCCACCGGCTCAAAGATCCCCGTGCAGGTGAGCGGCCAGGACTCCGACGGCTCTTCTGTGAGCGAAACGCTCTACGTTGACGAGCACGGTCGCGGCATCAAGCTGCTACCCGGTGACTATACGCTCTCCATCGCTGGGTCCCCCATCGCAGCCGACGGTACCATTTACACCGTCCCGACCACCAAGGCGCAGGTCAGCGTCAAGAGCGACGGGCAGGACCTGAGCGCTCAGGCATCCTTTAAGCTTAAGGTGCCTTCGGCAGACACGGTAACCGACGACCAGATCGATGCCGCGGCCAAATATGCCGAGGAGGGCGGTTGTAGCTCTGCCGCGGCCGCCAAGATACTTCAGCAGGCGGCAACCGCTCGCCGTGATGCCGCCGCCAACGCCGTGAGCGCGAGCGAAGCGCAAGCCGCGCGCGATGCCGATGCTCGGCATAAGGCGACGGATCTGTATCAGCTCGATATCCCCGTCGAGTGGTACGGTAAGGTTGCTACCTGGCAAAATGGCAGCACGCTGTGCATCTATCTTGCCGGCGACACGAACACGCCGCTTGTGACGCTTGTCACGGTGCGCGACGGCGAGAGCTTTACGCCCGATGAGGGCGACGCAGTTTTGGGTGCGGCAAACCTCGGCAACGGCTACACCGTCTACGCCAGCGGCCCCGTTTATCCGTATGTGGTGCCCCAGACCATCAACGGACGCACGCAAGACCCCGTGTCGACCTACCCCATGGACACTGCAGTTGAGCTTGTCGAGCTAACGACCGGCAACCGCTATACCTATAGCCAGATCAAGAACGTGCTGGTCGGCAAAGACGGCAACGCAGACTCCGCGACCAAACTCGAGACCGACTACCTCGCCCAGATTCTGATGCCGAGCATCAAGGCCCAGGACTAGCCGGGCGCATCACGATGCTCCCCAACCGTAATGAAGGGGCCAGGAGGTCCTGGCCCCACAGATCCGTAGATGATTAGGCAAGGAGCCACTTCCATGCGGGCACAACGTGTACCGCACCGTGCTCGCATGGAATATCGGCCTGCTCATCCATGGTAACGATTGCCGACTCGCCAAGATCGAACTGGGCCATCGAGGCATCAAGCGCGGCAATTTCGCGCTCGCGCGTTTTCTCACTTGCCATATCCACACTCACCTGAATCAGGCTATAAGCCCGCATGAGAAGTGCGTCCCCAGCCACAAAGTCCACCTCATGGCTTTTGCTCTTCTCTTTGATCAGCAGGCGGCAGACCGATCCGACCCTCACCGCGGGAGTCCTTCTTCTTAGCGCGTTGAACACTGCGGTCTCGAGCCTCTGACCCTGGTCCAATGCCGATGCGGGAGAGAATGCTCCAAACATCGCAGGATCGACAGCGTAGACCTTAGACGCAGACCGCATGTTATTTGCCAGTGAACGCGTGAACTCCGGCACGGAGAACAGCAGGTAGGCATCCTCATAATACTCAAGTAAGTCGCTGAGCGAATTACGACTGACGGGTATCTGCCTGCTCTTGAACTCGTTGTACACTTTGTTCACCGACAGCTCTCGTCCCGAAGATGCCATACACCGCGTTAGGAACAGCGATGCCAGGCGAGGGTTCTTGACGTCGTAACGCTCAACGACGTCCATAGCGACCGTTCGCGAAGCATATTCCTGTAGCAGCTGAATCGCGTCTGCGGGCGTCTGCTCAAGCGTCGCGATGAATCCCCCTCGTTCAAGATATCCGATCAGATGATGTCGAAGCAGCGCTGCATCGCTTGGGGAAAAGGTCGCATCTGGCTCGAAAACGCTCCCCGTCTTATATCGAACGTATTCCGAAAAACTCAACGGAAAAAGCTCCCGTATAAGAGAACGACCCCTGAACTCGCTCTTAAGCTCTGAGGACAGCATCTTAGAAGAAGATCCCGTCACATAGACGGTCGCTTTCTCCGTATCGACTACACGCCGCAGAAACGCACCCCATTCGGGAATTTCCTGGATCTCGTCAAAGAAAATGTAAGCGCCCTCGGTTCGAGCAGCAGGATACAGCGCATAGAACGTGTCGAGCACGTCCGCCAGCAGCGATGACTCATACGGGCGCAAACGCTCGTCCTCAAAATTAAAGTAAAGCATCCGGTCAAGCTCGACGCCCCGGCCCTGAAGCCGCTGCATCTCCTGATACAGGCGATACGTCTTTCCACAACGGCGGGCCCCCACAACCACATTTACGATGTTGTCGCGCTTTGGCTCCTGTGGGTTTCCCAGATCAAGGTCTCGCTCAAAGACCTGCGGAACCCCCTGCTGTTCAAAGTCCTTTATTTTCTGGGCGATCAAGTCGTTGAATGCCATGATTCTCCAATCTTGCTCTCTAGCTAATCAAAATTATACTGATTCTTGATTAATTAGAGAGCAAGATTGTGTGTAGCTTGATTAACACTTAAGCAAGTTTTTTCACTGTTATTGCTCCGAAGGATATCGAGTGGCCAAGAGGACACGAGCTCGAATGCGACTCCCCGAGCAGTCAATTTGGGACGGGGCTTTTTTGACTACCCTCCCCCTGTAGAAAAATCCCTAACGCAGTTGCGGTGAAATAGGGACTGTTTTTGCTGGTCAAACTGCAAAAACAGTCCCTATTTCACCGCAACTTAATTGGTGGCCTTTTGGGTGGCACTCAGCGCCACGGGTCGGCTTCGAACATTGGCTCGCGCTCGAGGCGTCGGTCGCTGTAGGGATCGTAACCGTCATCGTCCTCGTTCTCGGCACGGATATAGGGGTCGCGCGGCTTGGGCGCCGGTTTGGACGTGGGCTTGAGCGCCGGCGCGCTTGTCTTGATCTCGTCTTTCATCTGCATAGCTCCTCGCATCGCATCCGTTCAACATCATCGATTGTCGCACGAAAAAGGGCGGCGGACCCAATTGGATCCGCCGCCCTTGGCGTTTAGAGACGGCTGGTAGATTTTAAGGCATGTCCCAAAATCTACTCGGCGTCGGGAACCTCGTAGGTGGCCGCCGGCGTGTTGTCGCACACGACGGTAAAGCCGCCGTCCTTGCCGGCATCGACCGTCACCTGATCGCCCTCGCGCACCGTGCCGTCGATGATAGCGGCGGCGATGGCATCCACGACCTCGCGCTGAACCAGGCGCTTGAGCGGACGGGCACCGAACACGGGGTCCAGGCCACCCACGGCGAGCATCTGCTTGGCCGCCGGGGTGATGGCAAGCGTCATGCGCTCCTTGGCCAGGCGTGCGCGAACGTCGGCAAGCTGGATGTCGACAATCTTCTCGATCTGCGCCATGCCGAGCGGATGGAACACCACGATATCGTCGATACGGTTGAGGAACTCGGGGCGGAAGGTCTGAGCCATGGCGGCGTCGACCTGATGGCGCATCTCCTCCTCGTCCTTACCGGACAGATCGGCGATGGCCTTGGAGCCCACGTTGGACGTCATGATGATAATCGTGTTCTTGAAGGACACCTGGCGACCCTGGCCATCGGTCAGACGGCCGTCGTCGAGCACCTGCAGCAGCACGTTGAAGACATCAGAATGAGCCTTCTCCATCTCGTCGAGCAAGATCACGGAGTACGGACGACGGCGCACGGCCTCAGTGAGCTGGCCGCCCTCGTCGTAACCCACGTATCCTGGGGGCGCACCGATCAGACGCTGGACGCTGAACTTCTCCATGTACTCGGACATGTCGATACGCACGAGCGCGCGCTCGTCGTCGAACAGGCACTCGGCAAGTGCCTTGGCGAGCTCGGTCTTGCCCACGCCGGTGGGGCCCAGGAAGAAGAAGCTGCCGATGGGCTTGTCCGGATCGGAGAGGCCCGCACGGCTGCGGCGCACAGCCGCGGCGACGGCGGAGACGGCCTCGTCCTGGCCGATGACGCGCTTATGCAGCTCACCCTCCAGGCCCTTCAGCTTGTCGAGCTCGCCCTGCATCATCTTGGACACGGGCACGCCGGTCCAGGCACTCACGACCTCGGCGATCTCATCGGAGGTCACCTGCTCGTTGAGACCCTCGCCGTCCTTCTGCTTTTGTGCCTCGAGCGCAGCCTCGGAATCCTGAATCTGCTGCTGCAGACCCGGAATCACGGAGTAGCGCAGCTCGGACGCACGGCCCAGGTCGCCGTTGCGCGTCGCGCGCTCCTCTTCGCTTCTGGCCTCGTCGAGCTGTCCCTTAAGCTCCTGCACGTGGTCGATGGCGTTCTTCTGGTTGAGCCAGCCGGCCTTTTGCACGTTGAGCTTTTCTTGGACCTCGGCGATCTCTTGGCGCAGGGCCTCCAGACGCTCCTTGGAGGCGTCGTCGGTCTCCTTCATGAGCGCCTGCTCCTCGATCTGCAGCTGGGTGAGCTGACGCGTGGTGGCGTCAATCTCGACCGGCATGCTGTCGAGTTCCATGCGCAGGCGGCTTGCGGCCTCATCGACCAGGTCGATGGCCTTGTCGGGCAGAAAGCGGTCGGCGATATAGCGATCGGAGAGGTCAGCAGCGGCCACGAGCGCGCTATCGGTGATGTGCACACCGTGGAAGATCTCGTACTTCTCCTTGAGGCCACGCAGGATCGAGATGGTGTCCTCGACGGTAGGCTCGCTCACCATAACGGTCTGGAAACGACGGGCGAGCGCCGCGTCCTTCTCGATGTACTTGCGATACTCGTCGAGCGTGGTCGCGCCGATCGCGTGCAAGTCGCCACGGGCAAGCGCCGGCTTGAGGATGTTGCCGGCGTCCATGGAGCCCTCGGTGGCACCAGCGCCCACGATGGTGTGGAGCTCATCGATGAACAGGATGACCTTGCCTTCGGACTTCTGTACCTCCTTGAGCACAGCCTTCAAGCGGTCCTCGAACTCGCCGCGGTACTTAGCGCCGGCGACCAGCGCGCTCATGTCGAGCTCGATAAGGTCGCGGTCGCGCAGGGTACTCGGCACGTCGCCGGCCACGATACGCTGGGCGATGCCCTCGACGATGGCCGTCTTGCCGACACCCGGCTCGCCGATGAGCACGGGGTTGTTCTTGGTGCGGCGGGACAGGACCTGAATGGTGCGACGGATCTCGTCGGTACGGCCAATGACCGGGTCGAGCTTGCCGGCGCGGGCAAGGTCGCAGATATTGCGGCCGTACTGTTCCAGCGCCTCAAACTGGGTCTTGTCCTCGGCGGACGTCACGCGGTCATCGCCGCGCAGCTCCTCGTAGACCTGCTCGATGCGCTCCTTGGTGACGCCGGCGTCGCGCAGCACACGGCCCGCCTCGCCCTTGTCCTCGGCAAGCGCCATCAGCAGATGCTCGGTCACCACAAAGCTGTCGCCCATCTTGGTGGCCTTCTTCTCGGCCTTCTCGATGACGCGAACGAGCTCGTTGGACAGGCCCATCTGCTGGCCCTCGCCCGAAACCTTGGGCGCGCGGTCGATGGCGTCCTGTGTGGAGCGTGCGAGCTGAGCCGGGTCGGCACCGATGCGCTCGATAATCACGGAGATATTGCGCTCGCCGGCACCGAGCAGGGCAGACAGCAGGTGAATCGGCTCCACCGCGCCGGCCTGCGCGTCAGCGGCCGTGCTCATGGCGGTCTGCAACGCCTCGCGCGACGTCATTGCTAGCTTATCGATTCTCATGGAATCACCTCTCTTGGGGTGGCCGCCCTACGGGGCGGCTTCACGTTGTTCGAGAAGTATTGTTGCCAGCTTTGCGCGATCTTATACACAAATCTAAGTCTCTATATATAAGATTTTCTGAGTGATTGATGGATAGGGTACTGAGGTGTCAGCCTGCCGCTGCCCAGGCGCACTACCATCTCGATCTGTAACATCTAGCAGCCATTTTTAATCCTAGATGTTACAGATCGAGATGAAATGCTCAGCGGCGCCCGTTTATCTAAATCTGTAACAACTACTCGGCAAATAGGGCCCTATCTGTTACAGATTGAGACAAACAGAAGACACCCGAATCGAAAATCTAAATCTGTAACACCAGGCCCACTTTTAGCGGCCAAGATGTTACAGATCGAGACAAACCGAGAACTACTACAAAGGGGACGGGTACCTTTGTGGTGGTTGCAGTCTCTATTTACTTGCCGAACCCGTGCTTCCCGATTCGCCGCTCCAGGGCATCTCATCCTCGAAGAGCCATATACGGGCAGACCCACTATCGCGTGCAGTCTGCGGGTCGGGCAAGCAGGTCTGTTCATAGGCATCTTGGATACACTGACCCATAAAATCGTTGAGCTCGGCCTGGTCGCCCTCCATGACATAGGCTGCATCGCCGGCCATGATGTAAATACCCGGACCCTCATTGCCCTCGTAACCCGGATCGTACGAGACATCACATAACTTTGCGCCGTTTGCAGTGTCCAGCTCGATGGAAGAGTGACATCCGCCAACCATGTCGTTCGCTTTTGCCCGATAGGACGCATATCCGTACCAACGCTTAAATGTTTTGCCCTTGAGTAGCTCGGACGCCCTATCGATCAGGCTTGTATCCGTGGTATAGCGCATGGCCCCAAGCTGAATACACGGATAATTGCTAATACCCAGCACAGCCGGCTGCTCATCAAAATCAACGGTAATGGTCTCGGGCTTGTCGTCGCCGGTCAGAAGTTCGACAGATTGAGCCACAGGCTTGACCAACGGCTCCGTCACCGCAGCAGGTAGAAATGCCATACCGACAGCGCCCGCGCCAACCACAGCGATCGCAAGCGCCAAGACAATCAATCCAATACGGGCAGAACGGCTCACGGCAAAACACCCCACAATGCAAACCTTCGCCACCTGCACTAATGATACCGCCAGCTAACACTATTACCAAAAGAAGCCGCGCGCTCCTCACCACCACAAAGGGGACAGGCACCTTTGTGGTGGTTTTCGACGCTAACGGTCGACCATCTCGCGCCATGAGATTAAACTTGAATTGTTCTCTGAACATATCCATTTCTGCCTATCCTCAACAGATCTTTGTCTCGAGGAGCGCATATGAAGCCGTCTCATTCCACCGGTCGCAACGTCATCGCCATTCTCGCCATACCCATCGTGATGCTCTTCCTTATCGTCATCACGCCCTTTTCTTTTGGTATCGCCTCGCCCTTCGATCTTTGCGGGATGATCGACGCCGGCTCGCGTGCCACCTCGCTCTCCTTTGTCTGCCGTGGCGTGTTCTACGAATATGCAATTCCCACCGGAAGTTGGCAGTCCAAGTTACCGTTGCTCGGCAAGGTCGACGGATGCTCCCCCTATTTCTGCCTTGAACCTCAGGCGCTAAACTATCTGATCGACGACCAGCCACTCGACTCCATCACCCTCGCCTACGACTACGCACCAAACACCGATGAGCGCCACATGAACCAAGTCCTCGACAAGCTGCTTGGACAGTGCGGGCTCACCGCGGAAGCCGGTCGAACCATCTATAGCAACCGGAAATTAAAGCGAACAGAACTCCGCCGTGTCGGAAAAATCAAAGGGCGAAACGGGGCCGCCTACTGGGATGCCTGGGCAACACGCGACAAGGGCGAATTCGGACACAGCACCTATATGGTCACTGTCTACACCAAAGACGGAATTAAGGACAATGTTGACGATTTCGCGTCATCCAAACTCGGCATCCCCAAAACAACCAAACCCGCCAGCCCAGATGAAATTCTGTAGAGGTGCCCATTAACATGCCGCTCAACGATCACAACAACATCGAGCTCGTCCCCACCGCCACAAAGGTGCCTGTCCCCTTTGTGGCGGTTTTCGACAAAAAGAAGCCGCCCCGATAACAGAGGCGGCATCAAGCAAGCCTATTTAT
This sequence comes from uncultured bacterium, assembly GCA_905214425.1. Taxonomy (GTDB): domain Bacteria; phylum Actinomycetota; class Coriobacteriia; order Coriobacteriales; family Coriobacteriaceae; genus Collinsella. The sequence continues at coordinate 17,473 of CAJMLY010000015.1, read as the reverse complement.
TAGCGTCCCTCAAGACCCAACGAAAACGCAGCGATGGAATCGAGAACCGACAATAGCCCGTTCGCACAGATAGAGGCGGAGATTCAAGGTCAGAGTCCGGCTTAAACGGCTTAGCTATCGCACGTCACAACGTTCTCGTCGTCCTCCCTATCGTATTTATAGTGCTTACTGTGAAAATAGTGAGTTTAGTGAGAATAGTATCGCTCAAGACTCGTGAACTGAATTATTGACCTCTCGCCCAGAATGAGTGGGGCAAATATTCCTATTAGAGGTCAAATCGAAGCCCAATAGGGCCTTTTCGCCCCGTCATTTCGACCGATCGCTTTCTTTTGAATATTGTCGTAAGCTGGTATCACTTATCTTAATGAATGCATACTGTTTGCGAGGTACCCGCCGTGAAACGCTCCACCTATATCGGCCTGCTCGTCTTAGCGTTTGCGATTACCGCAGTCGGCGTAGGAATTATCTATCTCGCATTTCTCCCTGCCTCGGCAACGCAGGCGGCGGTTGAAACCGTAAGCTACCCCATCGAAATCCTCACCGATATCGTCAAACCCGATTCGATCACCGTCGATTTCGACGGTACGCCCGCAGCGCTTGGGGTCAGTAACTATCCCCGAATCGAACTTGGAGCCACGCGCTATACCCAAGATGAGCAGCTTATCGGTAAGGCAACCAGTTTACTCAAAGGCAAGACGTTTAAGCGGTGGTACGGCGCCGCAACATATCGAGCCAAGAACGGCCAAATGGTTGGCGGGTATCATTCGACCCTTGAGCTCGATGCGGCAAACGGGAGCAAATTGTGCAACGTCTCATACGACCCCGGCTGCGTGGACAATGAAGGACCGGGGGTCTATATCTCGGATGGCGACGTAATCTACGTCATGGAGGGCGACCAGACGGCAGTCGTCGATTTTATGGATCGGTGTACCGAGGATGCCTACGAACAAACCTGCGAGCCCGATCCGCAGACAGCGCGCAACAGTGGCTCGGCACGCACTTGGCTATTTGACGATGAAATAACCTGGACCCCATCGAAATAAGGACCCGCCGGGCAGGCACCTTTGTGGTGGTTTCGGCTCCGATGTTCCACTGTCTCGATCTGTAACATCTAGCGGCCCTTTTCGATCCTAGATGTTACAGATTGAGATGAAATGATCGGCGGCGATCGTTTGTCTCAATCTGTAACAACCGCTCGTCAAATAGGGGCCCAGATGTTACAGGTCGAGACAAACGGAACCACCGCAAAGGCGCCTACCCCTTCATGGTGGTTTTCGACAAAAGAAGCCGCCCCGATAACAGAGGCGGCATCAAGCAAGTCTATTTATTAGCGTCCCTCAAGACCCAACGAGAACGCAGAAATGTAGCCCGGGGCTTACCCTTTCCCGAACGCGACCCTCGCGAAGCGCGTGAGCGGGCGGGAAAGGGTAAGCCCCGGGCGGACAATTAAGTGCGTTACTCGGCAGCGGCCTTGAACTTGTTGTAGTTGATCAGGCAGCCGGCCTTGACGATGGCACGCTCCTCTGCCGTCATATCGGCAATGTAGAGCTCAATCTGCTCGACCGCACCGTCGGCGCGCACCACGTAGGCGGCGATGTCCTTTAGGTCACCGTCGAGCGCGGCACGGATACCCGGCACAAAGACATAGTCGCCCACCTCAAAGCTGGGCTCGGCCTCCATCTGGAAGGGCACCATACCCCAGTTCATCACGTTGGAGCGATAGCGCTTGGTGGCGTACTCGTGGACGATGTTGGCCAGACCGCCGATCACGCGCTGACAGCTCGCGGCCTGCTCGCGGGCGGAACCGTCACCGGGCTTCTTGGCATAGAGCATGGAGCCGTACTCAGTCGCCTTGGCATCGGCCGCGACACCCGCGCCGACCAGCGCCTCAAACACGCCCGCAAGCTCGGCATCGAGTGCCGCCAGATCGCCTGCTGCCTCGCCGGCAACGCGGCGCTTCTCCACGGCGTCGACCTCCTTGGAGCGACCCACGTAGGCCGGATCGCGACGGCTGAGCGTAAACTCGGCCAGGCCCAGCGGGTTGGAGCGGAAGGAGCTCGTCTCGCCCGAAGGAATGAGCTCGTCGGTCGTGGTGACCGGATCCATGATCTTGGAGCACACCTTGAGCAGGATATCGTCGCCGAGCGGCTCCATCGCGGGCCACGGCTTGATGTTGGGACCCTCGACCAGCTCGTCGGCAGGCTCCGCCTTGCCAAAGCCCCAGTACACGCGCTTTTTGTACGGCGCGTCGTCAAAGGTGTACTCGCAGGCCTCGTCCCAAGTCTCCTCGGGCAGGTCGGTCGCCGGCGTCAGGACGCCGCCGTTGGCAGCCGTCGCCGCAATGGAGCGGGCGTCCATCAGGGCCACGGCGCTCAGCTGGCCATTGCCCGGCTTGGAACCCTCGCGGTTGGGGAAGTTGCGCGTAGTGTGGCGGATCGAAAGGCCGTTGTTGGCGGGCGTGTCGCCGGCGCCGAAGCACGGGCCGCAGAACGCCGTGCGCACGATCGCGCCGGCCTCCATGAGGTCGTAGATGTAGCCGCGGCGTGTAAGCTCGAGCGCCACGGGCTGGCTCGTGGGATAGACCGACAGCGAAAACTCGCCGCAGCCGGTGTTGGCGCCCTTGAGTACGCGGGCAGCCTGGACCACGGAATCGTAGTTGCCGCCCGAGCAGCCGGCGATAACGCCCTGCTGCACGTGCAGCTTGCCGTCGACGATCTTGTCGAGCAGGCTAAAGTGCGTCTTGCCCTCGCCGATCTTGGCGGCCTCGAGTTCCACCTCGTGCAGGATGTCCTCGAGGTTCTCGTTGAGCTCGTCGATCTCAAAGCCGTTGGAAGGATGGAACGGCAGCGCGATCATGGGCTTGATGCTCGACAAATCGACCTCGACGCAGCCGTCGTAGTAGGCGACATCGGCGGGCTTGAGCTCGCGGTAGTCGTCGCCGCGGCCGTGCATGGTCAAAAACGCGTGCGTGTCCTCGTCGGTGGCCCAGATGCTCGACAGGCAGGTGGTCTCGGTGGTCATGACATCGACGCCGTTGCGGTAGTCGGTCGTCATGCTCGCGATGCCGGGGCCCACGAACTCCATGACCTTGTTCTTGACGTAGCCCTTGGCAAAGACGGCACGGATGATGGCGAGTGCCACGTCGTGCGGGCCGACGCCGGGACGCGGGGCGCCCGTGAGGTAGATGGCAACGACGCCGGGATAGGCAACGTCGTAGGTGTCGCGCAGCAGCTGCTTTGCCAGCTCGCCACCGCCCTCGCCCACGGCCATGGTGCCCAGGGCGCCGTAGCGGGTGTGCGAGTCGGAGCCCAGGATCATCTTGCCGCAGCCGGCGAAGTTCTCACGCATAAAGGAGTGGATGACGGCGATATGCGGCGGGACGAAGATGCCGCCGTACTTCTTAGCAGCGGAAAGGCCAAAGACGTGGTCATCCTCGTTGATGGTGCCGCCCACGGCGCACAGCGAGTTATGGCAGTTGGTGAGCACGTAGGGCAGCGGGAACTGCTCCATGCCCGAGGCGCGCGCCGTCTGGATGATGCCGACAAAGGTGATGTCGTGGCTCGCCATGGCGTCGAAGCGAATCTTGAGCGCCTCGGGGTCTCCGGACGTATTGTGTGCCTGGAGGATCGAATACGCGATGGTGCCGCGCTTGGCATCCTCGGGCGTCTGCGTAATACCGCGCTCGGCAGCCTCGGCCGCAGGCACAACCTCGCTGCCGCCGCGCAGGTAGATGCCGTCCTCGTACAGCTTAACCATACTGTCTCCCACTCTGCCCAAAAGATTTGGGCGCATAGCATACATTCGTTCAATATCGTGCCATAGAACGGTTGCGAGTGGGTTACGAATCTACGCGTTCACTTTATCTCAGTAAAGTACAGGACGAGCCCGGCGAGGGCCGGCAGATTTGATGCAAGAGTGTCCCTTTCAACTAGTCATTTAAGAACGTCCAATGACTACTCCGGCAACGCCGATGTTTTGGCGCGGACAGCGAAAGCCCGCCAGAGCGAGCAAGGTGCCTTGAAACAAGGCGGCATTGATCTTTTGATCATGCCGTCGAAGTTGAAAGGCAGATTGCCGCTCTGGCGGGCTTGCAGCGTCGACTGGTTACGCGGGTTGGTAAACCCGCGTAACTACAAATCCCCGCCGGCGCCCAAAAGCTTGCGCATGACCTGCTCAGGGTTGACCGAGCCGTCGCGCGGGGCCAGGGCGGTGATCTTCTTCTGCATCTTGTACTCATGCAGCTTGTCCTCGAGCTGGCGCACGCGAGCACGGAGCTTTTCGTTCTCGCGCTCACGCTCCTCGGCACGCTCCTTCATATCGAGGATGCGCACCACGCCGGCAAGGTTGATGCCTTCGTCGGTCAGCTGGTTGATGAGCTCCAGGCGCTCGATATCGGCACGCGAATACAGACGCGTGTTACCGCCCGAGCGCTGGGGGTTCACCAGGCCCTTGGACTCGTAGACGCGCAGAGTCTGCGGATGCATGCCGGTCAGCTCGGCCGCCACGCTGATCATGTACAGCGGTTTGTTCCTATTGTCCTCGGCCATGCTACCTGACCCCTTTCCGTCTCGCACATCTCCATCATAAGCCTGCGGCCAGCCCGTGGGCTACGCAGCCAAACTAGAACGTCGCCTTGTAACGGTTGACTTTCTCGCGGTAGTCGCGCGTGTCGGCCTCGCGCAGCTTGGTCATGGCATCGCGCTCATCGTCGGACAGGTTCGAGGGAACCTGTACCTTGATCTCGACGAGCAGCGCACCCGTGCGGCCGCGATGCTTAACGTCGGGCGCACCCATCTCCTTAAAGCGGAACTTCTTGCCCGTCTGGGTGCCAGCGGGCACCTTCAGACGAACCGTCGCGCCGCCGGGCGTGGGCACATCCACCGTGCAGCCGAGCGCCGCCTCATAGACCGAGATCGGCACCTCCATGGTCACGTCGGCACCTTTACGCTTAAACAGCGGATGCTCCTCCACGTGTGTGGTCACGACCAGGTCGCCGCGCTCGCCTCCGGCAACGCCGTACTCGCCACGGCGCTTGTAACGCAATTTGCCGCCGTCGACCGCACCCGCAGGCACCGAGACCGTGATGGTCTGCTGCTCGCCCGTCGAGGGAATGCGGTAGGTGACCTTGTGCGTCACGCCGCGGAACGCGTCCTCGGCTGTCACATCGACGGTCAGCGACAGGTCGCCGCCCTTGCGCGCGCGGTTGCGGCCCGCGCCGGCACCGGCAGCACCCGCGGCCCCGGCAAAGCCCGAGCCCCAATCGCTGCCCCAGGCGCCGTTGCCACTAAAGATGCTGTCGAAGATATCGCCCCAGCCGCTCGCGCCGGCACCGGCGCCGTAGCCACCGCTATACGCGCCGCCCGCGCCCGGCATGCCGCCGAACATGAGCATCTGGTCGTACTCTTTGCGCTTCTTCTCGTCCGAAAGCGTCTCGTAGGCCTCGCTGATCTCCTTGAACTTGGCCTCGTCGCCGCCGGCATCGGGGTGATATTTTTGCGCGAGCTTGCGAAACGCGCTCTTGATCTCTTTGTCGGAGGCGCTCTTGGATACGCCCAGGATGTCATAGAAGGTTTTGCCTGCAGCCATCGTAGCTCCTCTCCTGTTTCACCCGCCGCCCAGCGGGCGGCGGCTCATGCTTTCATATGGCACTAGGCCAGAAAGGGCCCCGGGTGTTGCCCCGGGGCCCTTCTCAATTACTCCTCGGTGCTCTCGGCCGTATCGGCCGCAGCATCCTCGGGCGCCGCTTCGGGCTCCGGTGCGGGGCGCTTCTCGCCACCGTAGGTCACCGTCACCATCGCGGAGCGCAGGATGCGGTCCGCCATGCGGTAGCCCTTCTGGTACACGTCGTTGACGGTCTCGTCGTACTGCGATGCGTCCTCGACGCGACCCACGGCCTGATGCTCGAGCGGATCGAACGCCTCGCCCTTGGGGTCGATGGGCTCAACGCCCTCGTGCGCAAACACATCGAGCAGCTTGGCATGTACCGCGTCAACGCCATCGACGAACTGCTTAAAGTCGTCGGAAAGCTCTTGACTGCGGGCATGGTCGATCGCGCGCTCGATATCGTCGATCACCGGCAGCAGCGCGGTGACGAGCTTCTCGGTCGCGCGCTCGCGCTCGGCGATACGCTCATTGGCGGTGCGGCGACGGAAGTTCTCCCAGTCGGCCTGCAGACGGGCGGTACGCTCGGTGGCGTCCTTTGCCTTGTCCTCGGCGGCCTTCTGAGCCTCTGCCGCAGCATCGAGCTCATTGCGCACGTCGGCAAGCTCTTTCTGAGCCTGCTCGAACTTGAGCTTAAAGTCGTTGTCGGCGGCTTCCTCACCGGCGCGGATAGCGGCTTCCACCATCTCGTCCTCGGTCATCGTCGCCTCCTTGTTGGAATCCTCTACTTGGTTCTCGGCAGCCTCGGCGGCCTCGGCCTCGTTGGCCTCGGTATCGTCTGCGGCCTCTACGGGAATCTTCACGTCCTTCTCCTCAGAGTCAACGGGGGCGGCACCAACGGCGGCCGCCTCCGTGCGAGCTTTACGGGCGGACATGATTACTTGTCCTCGTCGTCCACAACCTCGTAGTCGGCGTCGACGACGTCATCGTCGGCAGGCTGGGCGCCGGCGGCACCGTCGGTCTGCTGCTGAGCGTCGGCGTAGACAACCTGAGCCAGCTCGTAGGCCACGGACTGCAGGGACTCGCCGGCGGCCTTGATGGCCTCGACGTCAGAGCCCTCGAGCGCCTTCTTGGCGTCGGCGATAGCGGCCTCGGCCTTGGACTTCACATCGGCGGAAACCTTGTCGCCTAGCTCGTTGAGGGTCTGCTCGGTGGAGTAGCACAGGCTGTCGGTCTGGTTGCGGACCTCGACCTCTTCCTTCTGCTTCTTGTCCTCCTCGGCATGAGCCTCGGCGTCCTTGACCATACGATCGACTTCGTCGTCGGACAGAGCGGTGGAGCCGGAAATGGTGATCTGCTGCTCCTTGCCGGTGCCCTTGTCCTTAGCGGAGACCTTGACGATGCCGTTGGCGTCGATGTCGAAGGTGACCTCGATCTGCGGCACGCCGCGGCGGGCAGCCGGGATACCGGTCAGCTGGAACTTACCGAGCGACTTGTTGTCGCGGGCAAGCTCGCGCTCGCCCTGGAGCACGTTGATCTCGACGCTGGTCTGGTTGTCGGCTGCGGTGGAGTAGACCTCGGTCTTGGAGGTCGGGATCGTGGTGTTGCGGTCGATCATCTTGGTCATGATGCCGCCCATGGTCTCAACGCCCAGCGACAGCGGAGTTACGTCGAGCAGCAGGATGCCCTCGACATCGCCGGTGAGCACGCCGCCCTGGACGGCAGCGCCGTCGGCAACGACCTCGTCGGGGTTCACGGACATGTTGGGCTGCTTGCCGGTCATGGTCTTGACCAGATCCTGGACAGCGGGCATACGGGTGGAGCCGCCGACGAGGATGACCTCGGTCAGATCGGAGAGCTTGAGCTTAGCGTCGCGCAGGGCGTTGGTGACAGGCTGCTTGCAGCGCTCGAGCAGGTCACGGGTGATCTTCTCGAACTCGGCACGGGTCAGCGTGTAGTTGAGGTGCAGCGGGCCGGACTGGTTCATGGTAATGAACGGCAGGTTAATGGTGGACTGCTGCGCCGCGGAGAGCTCCTTCTTAGCGTTCTCGGCGGCCTCCTTCAGACGCTGCAGGGCCATGGGGTCCTGACGCAGGTCGACACCGTTCTCCTGCTGGAACTTGTCGGCCATCCAGTCGATGACGCGCTGATCCCAGTCGTCGCCGCCCAGGTGGTTGTCGCCCGAGGTGGACAGAACCTCAAACACGCCGTCGGCGAGGTCGAGGATGGAGACGTCGAAGGTGCCGCCGCCCAGGTCGAAGACCAGGATGCGCTGGTCGGTGCCCTGCTTGTCCAGGCCATAGGCCAGGGCAGCAGCGGTCGGCTCGTTGACGATACGCTTGACGTTGAGGCCAGCGATCTTACCGGCATCCTTGGTGGCCTGACGCTGGGCGTCGTTGAAGTAGGCCGGGACGGTGATAACGGCGTCGGTGACGGTCTCGCCCAGATACTTCTCGGCGTCGGCCTTCATCTTTGCGAGCGTCATGGCGCTCACCTGCTCGGCAGTGTAATCCTTGCCCTCGATGTCGACGACGGCACGGCCACCCTGGCCCTCCTTGACCTCATACGGCACGGTCTTGATCTCGGAGGTGCACTCGGAGTACTTGCGGCCCATGAAGCGCTTGATGGAGAACACGGTGTTCTTGGGGTTGGTGACAGCCTGGTTCTTAGCAGCCTTACCCACGACGCGGTCGCCGTCGGCGCGGAAGCCAACAACGGACGGGGTGGTGCGGTCGCCCTCGGCGTTCACGATAATGGTCGGAGAACCGCCCTCGAGGACGGCCATAGCGGAGTTAGTAGTACCAAGGTCGATACCAAGAATCTTACTCATTAGAAATTCCCTCTCTCTTTTGCGTTCGCGCCGCCTCGACGGTCTGTCGCGCGGCGCTTCGGCTTGTCTTTCAGGATGTAGTGTATCCCCTTATGGGCCGGAATATACAAAATCTAAGTCAATTCATATAAGATTTCTTATCTCTGAGAGTTTAGGTTCTCAAATGCGCAGGTAGATGCACTGTTTGAGTTCTCGGTAGATCTATTGAGATCTATGTAGAGTTGACTGAGGTGCGGGTCTGAAGCCGTGTCCCGTTTTGGACGTGGATTACGGGATGCGGTTTCCGCAAGCACGCTCAATCGCCCCATATTTCAAGTCACCTATAGCTAACATTTGCGCAGCTCAACGGCCTCACCTGCATGTTTTTTAGTAAACCTTGGCATACTCGGCGAACGGTATGAAGATGCCGGCCAGAGGGTATTGCAAACGGTCGCTCCCGTGGTATGTTTTTGCCCGAATCAAACCGGCGCGCATCGCCTGTAGCGTCGGTCAACAGAGAGGAAACTACCATGGCTCATCCCGTAATTGATGCCGACGAGTGCATCGCTTGTGGCGTTTGCGTCGACTCCTGCCCCGCTGGCGTTCTGGAGCTCCAGGACGTCGCTACCGTCGCTGACGAGGACTCCTGCGTCGCCTGTGGCGCTTGCCAGGACGCTTGCCCCGCTGGCGCGATCACCGAGATCGTCGAGGAGTAACAACTCCCCCACTTGCACACTCAAAAGTACACCGTGCACAAAAAAGGAGGCTTCCGCATCGCCGCGGAGGCCTCCTTTTGCATATGTGGGCAGCTAATTTGGAGCGGGACCCTTGGCGGTTGCGGTGGAATAGTTCCTGTTTTATGTCTTGGATGCCGATTTTAGGAACTATTTCACCGCAACTTATAGATGCGGCGTCGACTAGGACAAATCGTCTTCGTAGGGCATCAGGTCTGCTAGGTAGCCTTTTTCCTTGAGCATCGCCTCGATCTCGTCGAGGGTCTGTTCGTCCTCCGCCGCAATGCGATGGAAGTGGTAGCCGCTGGTCACCGTCAGCAGCGGAAAGCTCTTGCCGCTCTCGATATCGCGCAGATAGCGCTCGACATCGCGACGATTGCGGATGTCCAGGTCGGCCGTAATCTTACCGTACACGCGGTGATTGACAATCACGTTGAGCACGGCGCCGCCGGCGTCGACGATACTCGTGAGCTCATCGCCTGCCTGCTCCACGCTGTGGCGAACCTTGACCAAGCGCGTAGGCACGGCGGGGCTGCTGGGGGCCTCCTGCAGCACGTAGCCGCGGTTGGTCGCCACGATATCGTGCCCATCGGCGCGCAGCAGGGCGATGTCCTGCACCACGATCTGGCGGCTCACACCCACCTCGCGGGCAAGCGCGCTGCCCGATACGGGCCCCTTGGCCCCCTCGAGCACGGCCATGATGGCACGGCGACGCTCGCGGGCGTTCATTATTTACCGTCCAGCAGACGCAGGTGCTTAAGCGAGAGGTCGAGGATCGGCGCGGAGTGCGTCAGGGCGCCCGAGCTAATAAAGTCAACGCCCAGGTCGGCAAGCGCGCGGATATTGCTGGCATCCACGTTGCCCGAGCACTCGGTCTTGGCGCGGCCGGCGATAAGTTCAATAGCGGCGGCCATGTCGTCATGGGTCATGTTGTCGAACATGATGATGTCGGCGCCGGCCTCCACGGCCTCGCGCACCATGTCCAGGTTCTCGCACTCGATCTCGACCGTCGTGGTAAACGATGCATGGGCGCGCGCCATCTCGATCGCGCGCGTCACGCCACCGGCGGCATCGATGTGGTTGTCCTTGAGCATGACGGCCGTCGACAGGTTGTAACGGTGGTTGCTGCCGCCGCCAATCTCAACCGCCGCCTTCTCAAACACGCGCATGCCCGGTGTGGTCTTGCGCGTGTCGACGAGCACGGTCTTGGTTCCCTCGAGCGCCGCGGCCATGCTGTGCGTATAGGTAGCGATGCCGCTCATGCGCTGCAGGTAGTTGAGCGCCACGCGCTCGCCCGAAAGCAGCACACGCGCATCGCCGCGCACCTGACCCACGTGGTCGCCGGCATGCACCTCGTCACCGTCGGCAACATCAAACAGCACCGAGCTCTGCGAATCCAGCAGCTCAAAGGTGCGAGCGAACACATCCAGGCCGGCAATGATGCCATCGGCTTTGGCGATAAGCTCCACCGTGGCGGGACGCGCCGTGGGGCACACGCTCGCCGTGCTCACGTCCTCAAACGTAATGTCCTCGCGCAGAGCTTGCAGAATCAGATCATCGACGACGAGCTTCATGGTAATGGGATTCATGGTCTACTCCTCCACGGCCTGCGTGCCGGCGGCACGGGCCAAATCATCGATTGCCAGAGGGTCGGCGCCCAGGGCGCGATGACGGCCATCGAGCGCGGGATCGCCCGCCTGCTCCACGGCCAGCGACTCGCCGGTACGCATATACCACGCGGCGCGACGACCCCAGACCAGCGCCTCGAGCAGGCTGTTTGAAGCAAGGCGGTTCTTGCCGTGAACGCCGTTGCAGGCCGTCTCGCCCGCGGCGTAGAGCTCGGGCATCGAGGTGCGGCCGTCCTTGTCGACCCACACGCCGCCCATAAAGTAGTGCTGCGTCGGCGTAACGGGAATGGGCTCATCCAGGATGTCGCGACCGTCCTCCAGGCAGCGCGCGCGGATGTTGGCGAAGTGCCCGGTCACCACGTCGCGCTCGACGGGGGCAAAGCTCAGCCACTCGTGCTCGGTGTCATCCTGCTTCATCTGCTCGCGGATGGCGGCGGCGACAACGTCGCGCGGCTGCAACTCGTCGGTAAAACGCTCGCCGGCGGCGTTGAGCAAAATCGCGCCCTCGCCGCGGCAGCTCTCGCTGATCAGGAACGTGCGACCCGGCTGCGGCGAGAACAGACCCGTGGGATGGATCTGCACGTAGTCCAGGTGCTCCATCTTAATGCCATGCTCCTGAGCGATGTAGCAGGCGTCGCCCGTGAGCTGCGGGTAGTTAGTCGAGTGGTCGTAGACGCCGCCAATGCCGCCCGTCGCCCACAGCGTGTGGCGGGCATGGATCTTAAACGGCTTACCGGCATGCACGCCCTCAGCGGCATTTGCCAGCTCGTCGGCGGGGCGAACCGAGTTGTCCTCGTCCACGGCTACGGCGACGACGCCGGTGCACACCGTGGCGTCATCGCGCTCGGCGGTCAGGATGTCGGTCATGGCCACGTGCTCCAAAATCTGCACGTTGTCCAGCTTGCGAACGGCCTGGAGCAGCTTGGTCGTGATCTCCTTGCCCGTAATGTCGGCATGGAAGGCAATGCGCGGACGGCTGTGCGCGCCCTCGCGGGTAAAATTGAGGCTGCCGTCGGCCTTGCGCTCAAAATCCACGCCCATCGCCAGCAGGTCGTTGATGACCGAGCGGCTCGAGCGAATCATGATGTCGACGCTCTCGCGGCGGTTCTCGTAGTGGCCGGCGTGCATGGTGTCCTCAAAGAAGGCATCGTAGTCCGAGCCTTCGGGCAGCACGCAGATGCCGCCCTGCGCGAGCATCGAATCGCACTCGTCGACAGCGCCCTTGGAGAGCATGATCACGCGCGTGCTCGTCGGCAGGTTGAGAGCCGCGTACAAGCCCGCTACGCCGCAGCCGGCAATAACGACGTCGCACTCCATGTCGGGGTATTGTTTGGTTTCCACAGGAATCCTCTCCCTTGTAATGTGGCATAAGGGACTGCCCCTCATGACACATCGTTCTAGCGTGCTGCGTACTCGAGCATGCGGTCGAGCGTGAGTTTGGCCTGGTCGGCAGCCTCGTCCGACACGCCGATCTGCACCTCGCCCTCGCCCGTCTCCAGGCAGCGCACGAGCTTTTCGAGCGTGATGAGATCCATGTTGACGCAGGTGGGCTGCACCACGGGGAAGTAGAACTTCTTGCCGGTGCCCTGGCAGCGGCGCTCGAGCTCGTAGAGCACGCCGCGGACCGTCACGATAATGAACTCGCTCGCGTCGGACTCCTCGGCATACTTGATGATGCCGGCGGTGGAGCCGATGTAGTCGGCCTCGGCCAGGACGTCGGCCTTGCACTCGGGGTGCGCCAGCACGAGCGCGTCGGGGTGGGCCTCCGTCGCGTCGACGATCTGCTCGACGGTGATGATGTGATGGCGCGGGCAGTAACCGTTGTTGAGGATGACGTGCTTTTGCGGCACCTGCTCGGCTACGAAGCGTCCCAGGTTTTGGTCGGGAATGAACAGGATATGCTGCTGCGGCAGCTCGGACACGATCTTAACGGCGTTGGAGCTGGTGACGCACACGTCGCTCCAGCTCTTGATCTCGACCGTGGAGTTGACGTAGCACACCACGGCCAGGTCGTCGCCGTACTCGGCGCGCGCCGCGTCGACCGTCTCGCGCTTGACCATGTGCGCCATGGGACAGTCCGCGCCCGGCTCGGGCAGCAGCACGGTCTTAGTGGGATTGAGCAGCTTGGCGCTCTCGCCCATAAACTCCACGCCGCACAACACGATGGTCTGCTGCGGCAGGCTCTTGGCGAGCTTTGCCAGGTAGAAGCTATCGCCGACGTAATCGGCAACGGCTTGGACCTCGGGCGCCACGTAATAGTGCGCCAGGATCACCGCGTCACGTTGGGTTTTTAGTTGCTGAATGGCCTCGACGAGCTCTGCGGGCACCAGTGCCGCACGCTCCGTTGCCGTCGTTGCCGATGCCAAGCCGGCCGCGATATCGCGTGCAAGCTCCGACGCATCCATGTTCGCGCTCTGTGCCATCAAGGCCCCTCTCTTTTGGCGAATCTTGGGGCTTTAGTATGACACCTAGGTTTACAGCTGACAAGACAGCTGTAAACCTAGGTGTAAAGTTGAAATAAAGATTCAATCATGTGGCAGGTCCATATTCGAACTGGCAAGCTGAGGATAGCTGAGCTCTCGATGGCGCAGGAGGCATCTTTCGCCACCGCAATACCGCTTGGCGCGAGTTGCACGCCGTGGGGCGCAAACGGTCCGCACCCCCGCAAGCGGCGCGTACCCGATGTGGCAAAATCGAACTACTTAAGGGGGCCGAATGCTCAAGATTATTGCCTGCGACGATGATGTCGCTTTTCTAGATAGACTGCACCGGATGATCGACCGTTGGTCGACCGAGACGGGCACGGCGGTCGATGTTGCGCTCGTCACACGCGGCGAGGACCTGCTGGCCCGCCATGCCGCATCGCGCGCCGACATCATTCTGCTCGACATGATCATGCCGCTCGTCAACGGCATGGACACCGCACGCGAACTGCGCCAGGCCGACACCGCCGTGCGCCTGGTGTTCCTCACCTCGTCGCCCGAGTTCGCGCTGGAATCCTACGAGGTCCGCGCCTTCGACTATCTGCTCAAGCCAGTGACTTACGAACGCCTGGCGCAGTTACTCGACGAGCTTTCGAGCATGCGCCCGGCGGCAACCGACGAGCTCGTGATCAAAACTTCCTTTGGCTACCACGCCCTGCGCCTGTCCGACATCGAATATGCCGAGGCGCGCAACAAGCACGTGGTCTTCCACCTGCGCGACGGACGCGATATCGAGGCACTCGAGTCGTTCCGCAGCGTCGAGGACCGCTTGGAGCAAAACGCGGTCTTCTTTAAATGCCACCGCAGCTACCAGGTCAACCTGCGCAATATCGATCACTTTGACCGCACGGACATCGTCATGCGCTCGGGCGCGTGCATCCCGCTTTCGCGCAGTTGCAAGCAGGGATTCCAAGACGCCTACTTTGCGGTGCGCTTTGAGGGTGGGAGACACTGATGGTCTCCTCGGTCGAAATGGTCCTTTGGGCAATCCACCACGCCACGACGCTGCTCTTTGGCGTCTTTGCCTCGGCGGCGCTGTGCGGTGTCGAGATCAACCGGCGTCATGCGCTTGAACTGGTGTTGGTCGGCATCGTGACCGGCGCTGCCTTTTCGATCGCCAATGTCGTTGGCGGCGAACTATTTGCCCGACAGGTTTATCCACTTGCCGTGCACCTGCCGCTTATCGTCTACCTGTGTGCGCGCTACCGCCTGAGCCCGCTGCTTGCCGCGCTCGGCATTACGAGTGCTTATCTGAGCTGCCAGTTCAGCAATTGGATGGGCATCGCCGCCTTTGCCGCAACCGATTCGCAGATCGCGTACTATCTGGCGCGCATCGCGACCACACTCGCCGTCTTTGCCGTCCTGTTGCATTGGGCCGGCGACATCGGTCCACGCTTGGCGATTAAAAGCACCACCGAGCTGGGCATCCTTTTAATCCTGCCGCTCGTCTATTACGTCTTTGACTATGCCACCAACGTCTACACCACGCTGTTCCACTCGGGCTCGGTGGTAACGGTTGAGTTTTTGGCATTTGCGCTCTGTGCCTTCTATCTTATGTTTCTTGCCGTTTACCTGCGCGAATACGAAGAAAAGGAAACCGCCGAGCGAGAGCGCTGGATGCTCGAAACCCGCGACAGCGCCGCCATCAAAGAGCTCGAGGCTTGGCGTCAATCTGGGCGCGAGCTGTCGATTCTTCGCCACGATATGCGCCACTTCCTACGCGGCCTGGCCGCTTTAATTGAGGAGGGCCACACCGACGAGGCGCTCAAACGCATCGATGAACTCTGCGAAGCCGGCGATCGCACCGCCGTACGCCGCTTCTGCGCCAACGAGACCGTAAACATCGCGCTTTCGTCATTTAACTCGGATATCAATAGAAACGGCATTACCGCCAACCTGCGCGCCGCCGTACCCGAAACCATCCACGTAGGTGACGCCGACCTGTTTAGCGTGCTCTCAAATGCCTTGGAAAACGCTATCACCGCCGCGAGCGCCGCGCCCCAGGGAAAGCGATTCGTCGACTTTGACCTGCGATTAGAGGACGGCCAGCTGCTGCTGTTAGTTTCCAACACGTTTGACCGCGCGCCGCGCATGGTCGACGGCATGCCCGTGACCCGGCATGCGGGCCACGGCTTTGGCACCAAGAGCATCAAACTTGCCGTGGAGCGCATGAACGGCAACTGTCAGTTCCGCATTAACGGCGATCGGTTTGAGCTGCGCGCCGTGATATAGGGGCTGCCGCCAGCCTCGCTACAGCGGAGCGGCTGCCGGGGTCAGCTGCTTGATGTATGCCCACATGCGCTGCTTGGCGGCTTTGTCAGTGAGTGCCGCCTCAAAGCCGTCGAGCGCGAGCACGCGGCGGCCCTGCACATGGGCGACCAAGCCGGGCTTGAGCATAGCGGTATCGAAGTCGTCGATTGCCACAAGCATGTCGGCATAGGTCTCGCGCATGGTATCGGCCGCGCGATCGTCCAGCAGCAAGACCGCCTCGGGGTCCAAGGCCTCGAGCGCCTCGCGGAACAGCTCGCACGGTAGGCCCTCGCCTGTCGCGACCGCCCCGTCACCCACGCCGGCGACGCTTGCCAGCACGCAAAAATCCTCGGGCGCGTAGCCGATGGCCCCAAGCGCCTTGCGCAACGCCGCGCCATCCGGGCCGGCGGCAAGCTCGCCACCCGAACGCTCGGCCTCGTCCAAATCGCCTTTGACCAGCACGATCGGCGAGCACGCGTTGCCCGCAATACGCACGCCACGGACCGCGAGCGATGCGAGCTCCTGCTCGGTCGCCTGGGCGATGGCTTCTTTTTTCTGGCTTTGTGACGTGGGCATGCGCTCTCCAATCGTTTGCGTGCCCACCATTATATAAAAGAGCCGCCCGCGAGTGGTTGCTTTGCGGGCGGCTGGGTATAAGCACGGTCGTACTGAGTTTTACGCGGCCGAGCCGCGTCGCATTATGGAGGTCACCATGGCTGACATTAATCAGATTACCCCCGAGAACTTCGATTCCATCGTTAACGACAGCCTGCCCGTGCTGGTCGATTTTTGGGCACCGTGGTGCGGGCCCTGTCGATCCCTCTCGCCCATCGTTGACGAGGTTGCCGATGAGCTGGCGGGCAAGCTTGCCGTTGCCAAATGCAACGTCGACGACAACCAGGACCTGGCCATGAAGTATGGCGTCATGAGCATCCCCACGCTGATTGTGTTTAAGAACGGCGAGGAGATTGACCGCTCGGTTGGCGCTCTGCCCAAGGCGAGGCTGCAGGCGCTGCTGGAGAAGCATCTGTAATACGCTTGTTACATGTTGCCGTCTGCCTGCCGTCCATGAGCGCTTTTACGCCGCTCGCCGGACTTCTGAATGCACCGAGTGCAACCACGGATAGTATGGTAGTCACAAACAGCCCCCAGTGAACGGGTGCGGGTCGCACAGACTCGTACCCGTTTTCTTATGCAGCTGCGCGCAGAGCGGGCGTAGTAAAATCTGAACCACTGAACTGCCCCATACAAAAGGAGATTTCCCATGCATGATGTTGGAATGAACATGAGCCAGCTTGCCATGAGCGTCAAGCAGGTCGACGACACCATCGAGCTCGCTCACGAGTGGAGCCATCAGCTGCTGCATGCGACCGAGAATTTTGACATGGAGCGCATCGGCGCCAAGCTCGAGGCCGCCATGGCCGCGCTCCACGAGGCGCATGACGCGCTCGAGGGCTACGAGGAAGCCATCGAGGCCGACCACAACTCCGTCGGCTCCGTGAAGCTGGTGTAAGGTGGCCGAACACGAGCACTGTTGCGAGTACGAGCACGAGCATCCGCACGGGGCGGACGGTGACGCGGGCTGCCACTGTGGTGGCTCCGGCTCCGAGCTGGTCCGTTTTTCGGTTACCGCACCCGACGACCTGCTGCGCCGTTTTGACGAGCAGATCGCGCGCCGCGGCGACGTGGCCAACCGCTCCGAGGCCGTGCGCGATTTGATTCGCGCCTCGATCGCCAAAGAGCAGATGCGCACGCCCGATGAGCACGTTATCGGGTCGCTCACCATGATCTACGACCATCACACCGGCGATCTGACGCGCCGCCTGGACGAGGTGCAGCACGACTACACCGACGAGATCGTATCGACGATGCACGTGCATTTGGATCACCACAACTGCTTGGAAATCCTGGCACTCAAGGGTCGCGGCGAGCGCGTCTACGAACTAGCCGACCGCCTGCTGGGCCTGC
>CAJMLY010000014.1 GCA_905214425.1 uncultured bacterium | reverse complement strand
GCGACGTGCTCACGCAGATTCGCATTGGGCTTGAGCAGGGCTTTATCAACAACGGACACTCGGCGGCGCTGGGTCGCGCGATGAGCTACAGCTCACCTTCGGCCGTGGTGCGCGAACAGCTTTCGGGCGTGGACTTCTACCTGTTCCTGCGCGATTTGCTCGAGCACTTTGACGAGCGTCTGGACGACCTGCGCGCCAAGCTTGCCGCGCTGGCAGACCGCATCTTTGTGGCCGATGGCTGCATGGCAAGCTTTACCGGCAGCGACGAGGACTTTGACGCGTACTGGGATGCCGCGGGCAACCTGGGGCTTGGCGCTGGCGACGGCGCTGCCAGCGGCACGCTCGTGGTGCCGGAGCCGCACGACCGTCACGAGGCGTTCGTTATCCCCAGCGACATCTGCTTTGCGGCAAGCGCGTGCGACCCGCGTCGCCTGGGCATCGACGTGACGGGCGCTTGGGCCGTAGCTGCCAACGCGCTCTCCTACGACTACCTGTGGAACGAGATCCGCGTGAAGGGCGGTGCGTACGGCTGCGGATTCCGCGCGGCCGGTGAGCGTCAGACGGCGTTCTACACCTACCGCGACCCGGCGGTCGATCCTTCGATTGAGCGCGTGGAACGCGCGGGCGCATGGCTCGGCAGCTTTGAGCCCGACGAGGCCGCATTCGAGGGCTTTATCGTAAGCTGTGTGAGCGGCATGGACGCGCCAGTGAAGCCGTACGCGCTCACCAAGCGCCGCAATACGACCTACCTGGCCGGGCTCGATCCGCATGCACGCGAGGAGCGCCGCGCCCAGATGCTCGCGGCCACGCCCGGTGAGCTGCGCTCGCTCGGCGCCGATGTGACGCGCATCGCAGCCGCGTCGCCCACCTGTGTCTTTGGCGGCCGCGACGTCATCGCCAAGAGCAACTCCGGCTTTACCGTCATCGACCTGCTGGCCTAACGCACAAAGGCAGATTTTTGGGACATGCCTAAAAATCTGCCTTTTCTTTTCCGCCGCTTGGGCGGGGCAGCTCAGCCCGTCCCACCAGTTTTGTCTCCATCTGTAACATCTAGGCGGCAATATCGGCTCCAGATGTTACAGATCGAGACGTTTCCGAATGGCGCCGGCTCTTTGTCTCAATCTGTAACAGCTAGGCCCATTTTTGCCGGGCTACTGTTACAGATCGAGACAAACCGCCGCAGACACCCGCCCCACCAGCAAAACCCCCACGAAGTGGCAGGTGCCTTTGCGGTGGTTCGAACACTTGTTCTATACGTACACATGTTCTATAGTAGTGGTGCTTGCATCGGACTTAAATTGCAACTAGGATATAGTTGCAAAATGTGAGGTGGGATGACTCGGACCGATAAACTCATCGCCCAACTGCTTAGCTGCCCTTCGACGTATCGGTATACCGATTTTTTAAAAGTCATGGCTTCATATGGCTTTGAAATGGACAACAAAGGCAAGACATCCGGATCGCGCATTCGCTTCTACAAGCCATCAGATGGCAGGATGTTCGTAATGCACGCGCCACATCCATCTGACGAATTGACGGCGGGGACCATTCGAAACATCGTTCGATTTCTGCAAGATGTCGGAGGTAGTCATGAGTAACGTTTTGGCATACAAGGGTTATTTCGCCCCAGTCGAGTTCGATGCCGAACAGCATGTGCTAACAGGTATGGTCACCGGCATTAGGGACGCAATCGTATTTGAAGGCTCCACAGCTGAAGAGGTGGAGCGATGCTTCCACGACGCCGTCGACGATTACCTTGAGTTTTGCGCCGAGAAGGGCAAGGAACCCGAGCGGGCTTTTAAGGGCTCGTTCAACGTAAGAACGGGCTCTGAGCTCCACAAGCAAGCAGCGCTGGCAGCGGCAAAGAAGGGTGAGTCACTCAATAAGTTTGTGACTGAAGCAATCGCTGCGGCGTTATAGCATTAACGCATAGGCCCAAACAACCACAAAGGGCGCAGTTCACAGGCATATTTGCGGTGGCTTTACTGCCCATATCGCGTTTGCCCAGAAAAAACCTGCCAAAATAAACCTGTCCCTTTTTGGAAGGTTTGGGAGATGAGGCTGGGATGGATAAGGCTGAGTTGCGGCGGGCGGTGATTGCTCGGCGCGATGCGATTGATTTGGATGTGCGGGCGGCGAAGTCTGCTGTTGTATGCGCGCGGCTTGTTGAGCTGATGGATCGCTTGGGTGCCGCGGCACCGCACACCGTTGCCGTCTATGCCGCCATGGGTTCCGAGGTCGACCCAGCCGCGTTTGCCGCCGCGGCCGTCGCGCGTGGCTGGCGCGTGGCCTATCCGTGCATGCTCTCGGCAACAGACGCCATGGCTTGTGGCCAGTGCATGTGCATGCGGGCAGTCTCTGCCGGCGATGCGTCCGAGGCCCCGTTTATCGCCCACCCTACGCGGGCCTTCGCAGCCACGGACGTCGACAGCGACCACTTCCCCATCGTGCCCGCCGCCGAGCTCGACATGGTTGTCGTGCCGCTCGTAGCTTTCGACCGCACCGGCGCGCGCCTGGGCTACGGCGGCGGCTGCTACGACCGCTACCTGCCCATGCTCTCGCCCGCATGCCAAATCACCGGCATCGCCTTTGACGAACAGCGCGTCGAACACGTTCCCACCGACGCCCACGACCTGCCGCTGCCCAACATCGTCAGCGCCTAAATGCCAGCGTACCTCCCGACAGCCTAGTGCTCCTCGCCGGCGCGGGCTAGGTCGTAGGGCGTGGTCTGGTAGACGTAGTAGTTGAGCCAATTGGTGTAGAGCAGCTGAGCCTGGCTGCGCCAGACGTTGCGCGGCTCGGCAGCGGGGTCGTCACCTGGGAAGTAATGCGCCGGCACCTGGGGGTTGAGCCCGCGCTTCACGTCGCGCTCGTACTCCAGGCGCAGCGTGTCAGTATCGTACTCGGGATGGCCAAAGACAAAGAAGCGACGGCTGTCGGTCGACTTGACGATGTACAGGCCCACCTCGTCGGACACGGCCACGACCTCAAGCTGCGGCTCGGCCTCCACGTCCTCGCGGCGCACATCGGTGTTGCGCGAATGCACGGCATAGAAACGGTCGTCAAAGCCGCGGACCAGCGGGCTTTGCGGCTTCACCAGATAATGCTCAAATACGCCACTCGCCTTTGCCGGCAGATCGTGCTTCTGAATACCGTAGTGGTGGTACAGGCCGGCCTGCGCGCCCCAACAAATGTGCAGCGTAGAGTGCACGTGCGTGGTGGACCAATCCATGATCTGGCAGAGCTCGGGCCAGTAGTCGACCTCCTCGAACGGCATCTGCTCCACCGGCGCGCCCGTGATGATCAGGCCGTCGTAGTGGATGTCGCGGATGTCGTCAAACGTGCGGTAGAACGTCTCCAGGTGGCCGGCGCTCACGTGCGTGGCCTCGTGCGTCTTGGTGCGCAGCAGGTCCACCTCCACCTGTAGCGGCGTGTTGGAGAGCTTGCGCATGATCTGCGTCTCGGTGGCGATCTTGGTGGGCATGAGGTTGAGGATGAGCACGCGCAGAGGACGGATGTCCTGGTGCAGCGCGCGGTACTCGGTCATGACAAAGATGTTCTCGCTCTCGAGCTGCGCGGCGGCAGGGAGGGCGTCGGGAATGCGAATGGGCATGGATGCTCCTTACGAGTCAGTTGCAGCTATGGTACAACGAGCAGCCCTATCCGCGCGAGCACATCGCCCAGCGATGCCGTCAGCGGCCCAAATCACTCCAAAAGTAGAGATTAAGGCATGTCCCAAAAATCTACGGCACTTTAGTCTAGCAAAGTGGCAGCTGGACGCTACAATGGTTCGACGCGAAAAACTCGGCCGAAAGGATACATATATGTACCAGACGCGTAAAATCGGTGTGGTCGGCCAGGGCCACGTAGGAGCACATGTCGCCAACAGCCTGCTCATGCAGGGCATTGCCGATGAGCTGTACCTGTGCGATATCAACGAGGCCAAGGTGACGTCCGAGGTCCAGGACCTGCGCGACTCCCTTTCGTTTGTCCCGTATAACACCAAGATCGTCAACTGCTACGACCACTACGAGGAGCTGGCCTGCTGCGACGTCATCGTCAACGCCGCCGGCAAGGTCGCGCTGGCCGCCGGCAACCGCGACGGCGAGCTGTTCTTTACCACCGACGCCGCCCGCACCTTTGCCAAACGCATCGTCGACGCTGGCTTCGACGGCATCTTCGTGAGCATCTCCAACCCCTGCGACGTCGTGTGCACCGAGCTGTGGCACCTGACCGGCTACGATCCCAAGAAGATCATCGGCTCGGGCTGCGGTCTGGATTCCGCCCGCCTGCGCACCGAGATCTCCAAGAAGGTCGGCGTGAGCCCCAAGTCCATCGACGCCTACATGATTGGCGAGCACGGCTTTAGCCAGCTGGCTGCCTTTAAGGCCGCGACCATCGCCGGTAAGAGCCTCAACGAGCTCCAGGCCGAGAACCCCGACAAGTACGCCTTTGACCACATGGAGGTCGAGGAGCTCGCGCGCAAGGGCGGCTATGTGACCTACCAGGGCAAGCAGTGCACCGAGTACGCCGTCGCCAACTCCGCCGCGCGCGTCTGCGCTGCCGTGCTGCACAACGAGCACGCCGTGCTTTCCGCCTCCACGCTCATGACCGGCCAGTATGACGAGGAGGGCATCTTTACCTCCCTGCCGTGCGTGATCGGCGCCGAGGGCGTCGAAGAGGTCTACACGCTCGACCTGTCCGAGTATGAGCTCGAGGGCTTCCACAAGAGCTGCCAGCACATCCGCGACAACATCGCCCAGCTCGACTGGTGGGACGCCGAGGCCTACGACGCAAAGTAGGCCGCTGGCTGCCGCAACCTTGCGAATCTAAGCGCGATACTAAGCGTGCCGCGCCGGAAATACCCGGCGCGGCACGCTTTTTTTGACTCACGCAATGCCCTTGCGAATCGAAGGTGAATACTTTTCCGCGCAGACACGAATCCGGCCGCCACAACGCAAAACGGAGCCCGCGCGCAGCGCAGACCCCGTCGTGAGAGGTTATTCCCGGTATATTAGTACTGCTCGATGCCCATATAGCGACGAACCTCGGGGCTGTGGTCGAAGACCTTGCCGCGGGCGGCGCGCAGCTCGCAGCTCATGTTGTAGAAGAAGATCGGCTCCAGGAACGAACGCACGCTGGCAGGCACTTCGCCCACGCCGTACTCAAGCGCATCGAGCACCATAATCGTATCGGTGTGCGTGTTGAGGAACGCAAGGGCACGCTCCTCCATAGGGCGGCACTCGCCCGCGCCAAGCTGCACAAAGTAGAACACGCCGGGCTCGGTGGCCTCGAACGGGCCGTGGAAGTACTCGCCGGAGTGAATATAGCAGCAGTGCTGCCACTGCATCTCCATGAGCGAGCAAATTGCCATGGCGTAGGTCTGGCTAAAGTTGGGTCCGGAACCCAGGATATAGAAGAACTTGTGTTGCTGGCAGAGCTCGGCAAAGCGGGCGCCCAGCTCGGCGTTGACCTTCTCGCGGGCGGCGGGCAGCAGCGCATCCATCTGCTTGAGGCCCTCGTACATGTCGGCAAGTGCCTCGTAGCCTTCCTGCTGGTCAAGCAGCTCGGCGGCGATCAGAGCGCCGATGCCCTGCGGCACCTCGGCCTGCGGCACGCCCTCGCCCCAGGGATAGACCCAGGTAGTCCACTTGCCGTTGTCGATCTTGGAGCCCTCGCAGTCGGTGAGGGCAACGACCTCGGCACCGGCGGCCAGCGCCATCTCGCAGCCGTCGACGACCTCCTGCGTGTTGCCGCTGTGGCTGCAGGCAATAACGAGCGACTTCGGCCCTAGGCTCTTGGGGGCCATCAGGCAAAACTCGCGTGCCGTGTAGACCGCCGAGGTAAACGTGATGGCCTCGCGCTTGAGCAGCTCGTTGGCCGGCATCAGGTCGATCATCGAACCGCCGCAAGCGATCCAAAAGACGTTCTCGATCTTGCCCTTGCGCTCGATGACTTCCTGAACCAGATCATGTGCGTTCATCCTGATGTTCCTCCTTGTGGGATGGCTTTGAGCGACGGCAGCTCGTACCTGCGGTCGTTCTATGTTGTCCTATTTATAACACGTGTAATAACGCCCGTGAAGTCATCCCGGCAAATTTGTTCTATGTTGTTCTATCTGTGGACGTTAGATGTCGAAGACGTAGCGCGAGCCCACGATCTTTTGGCGGCCGAGCAGTAGAGGGCGCCCGCCAGCGTCGGTAAAGTAGGCCTCCATATAGAAAAGCGGCTCGCCGACCGGCACCTCCAGCAGCGGGGCCGTCTGAGCATCGGCAAGCGCAATCTCCACGGTGCAGGGGTCGGACTTGAGCGGCGCACGGCCCGAATGCTCGGCAACGAGCGCAAAGATTGAGTTATCGGTGAGGTCCTTGTCGGCAAGCGTCTGCAGATAGGGATGGTCGGCGAGCACAAAGGCGTTGTTCTCGAGCATGACAGGGATGCCGTCGGCTGTGCGCACGCGTTCGACCACGATAAGCTCGCAGCCGGGCTCCACGCCAAAGAACGCCGCATCCTCGTGCGTCGCCGCGACCACCGTGCGCGACACCAGACGCGCACCCGGCACCATGTCGTTGGCAGCACAACCCTCAGTAAAGCTCTGGACGTCACCCTTCTGGCGAATCTTGCGCTTGAGCTTGGGCGCACACACAAAGGTGCCCCTCCCCTGCTGGCGGTTGAGATACCCCGCGCGCGACAGCTCCTCGATGGCACGGCGCACGGTGACGCGCCCCACGCCATAGGACTTCGCGAGCTCCATCTCGGAAGGAATGCGCGAGCCGGCTGCGTACACGCCGCGCGCAATCTCACCCTTTAGGTCGTCCATAACCTGCTGGTACAGCGGCACGGCGGACACGTCAGTACGGTCGGAACGTTCGGTCTTGCTATCGGCTACCATCGTTACGCTCCATCCCGCGCATGCTCGGACTCAAATTCTTCAATCGCCGTCATAAACTGCTCGCCAAAGGCGTCGGCTTTTTTCTCGCCAATACCGTTGACCTGGATCAGCTCGTCGCGCGTCTGCGGGCGCAGGCGGCACAGGCCGCGCAGGGCCTTGTCGGAAAAGACCATATACGGCGCCATCTCCAGCTCCGCAGAGATCTCCTTGCGGAGGGCACGCAGGCGCTCGAACAGCTCGGCATCATCGCCCACGCGCGGGCGTTGATCCAGCTCGGCCTCCTCGCGCAGCAGATCCACCGCACGGCGGGCGCGGGCCGAGGCCTTGCGCTTGGACGCGCGACGCCTAACGGTAAAGGCAAACGCCTCATCCTCGACCTCGGTGGCACGCGGGCCCAGCCCCACGACCGGGTATTGCCCCTGCGAGGCTGCCAAATAACCGCGGCCGCACAGCTGCCCGATGATGTCCTTAATGCGTCCGACCGATTCGCTCGACAGCTCACCATAGCCACGGTCCTCGTCCAGATGCATCTGGCGAATGCGCTCGGTATTGCCGCCGTGGAGCACATCGGCGATGAGCGACTTACCAAAGCGCATGGGACGCGTGGCCACATAGCGCACAGCGGCGCGGGCCATATCGGTGACGTCCTCGACCTCGAACTGCGTAAGGCAGTTGCTGCAGTTGCCGCAGCCCTCGGCGTCGTCTGCGGTGCCGCCCGCAGCAGCCGCAACCGCATGCTCGGCCGCGGCTTCGTCGCCAAAGTAGCGCAGCATGTATTCGCGCAGGCAGCCGGTGGTATTGCAGTAGCCCTCCATCTGGCTGAGCAGGCGATAACGGTTCTGGAGCGCCCACGCGCGCTGTTCGTCGTCAAGCGCCTCGTCGGCCGCATCGCCGCGGTCGATCAAAAAGCGGCGCATACGGAAATCGTTGCCGTTCCACAGCAGGTGGCAGCTTGCCGGATCGCCATCGCGGCCGGCGCGGCCCGCCTCCTGGTAGTACGCCTCAATGCTCTCGGGCACGTTGTTGTGAATCACGTAGCGCACGTTGGGCTTGTCGATGCCCATGCCAAAGGCGTTGGTGGCAACCATCACCTGGATGTCGTCGTCGATAAAGGCACGCTGGCTCTGGCGGCGGGCGTCGTTGCCCATGCCGGCATGGTAGCGCCCCACACGAATGCCGCTGGGGCCCAGTGCCTCGGCAAGCTCCGCGGCCAGCGCGTCGACCGTCTTGCGGGTCGAGCAATACACGATGCCGCTCTCGCCCGAATGCGCGATCACGTAGTCGCGCACCCATGCGGTCTTGGCCTTGTCGCCCATCTCTTCGCAACCAAAGTAGAGGTTCTTGCGATCGAAGCCCGTCACCACCGTCGCGGGGTTTTGCAGGCCAAGCATCTGCTGAATGTCCGCACGCACGCGCTCGGTCGCCGTAGCGGTAAAGGCCGCCACGATGGGGCGCTGCGGCAGCGAATCGATAAACTCACGAATCTGCAGGTAGGCGGGACGAAAATCCTGGCCCCACTGGCTCACGCAGTGGGCCTCGTCAATGGCCACGAGCGGCACGCCAATGCCACCGTCCGCCGCGGCTTCCTGCGCAAAGGCTAAAAAGCGCGGCTCGAGCAGACGCTCGGGTGCCACATACATAAGCTGATAGCGGCCCTCGCGCGCCCGCTTGAGCACGGTATTTTGCTGAGCCGGCGTAAGGCTGGAGTTGAGATAACTGGGGCGCGCACCCGCCGCGAGCAGCGCGCGGGTCTGGTCCTCCATAAGCGACAGCAACGGGCTCACCACAAAGGTGATGCCGGGCAGCATGAGCGCGGGGACCTGGTAGCAGATAGACTTGCCGGCGCCTGTGGGCATAACGCCCAGCGCATCGCGACCGGCAAGGATCGCATCGACCATGCGGTCCTGTCCCGGGCGAAACGAGGTGTAGCCAAAATAGGCGCCGAGCGTGTCGAGCGCCATCTGCTGCATGCTATCGGTCATGGTTTCCTAACGTCCAAGTCATCTGCCGCCGATTATACGCCGCCACGCGGACCGGCGTCGCCCGGCCGCCGGCCATGGGCGGCGCAATCCAAGGCGAATGAGCGTGGATTATTGGACACTTTCCGAATGAGCACGGAAACGTCGCAGGTTGAGCATAAGTCAGCGAAAACGCCCCTAAGCGAGCAAGGTGACGTGAAAGAGGAGGGAAGCGTACTTTGGTACGCGACCGACGATTGAACGTCAGATTGCCGCTTAGGGGCGTTTGCAGCGTCGACCGGTCCGCCGTTCGTCAGAACGGCGGAACCAACCCTACATGACCATAACGTAGCGCGATCCCACGTAGTACTGCTTACCCATCAGGACCGGCTCGCCATTGGGGCCGATAAAGCCGGCACGCAGGTTGAGTAGTGGATCGTGCGGAGCGATGCCCAGCTCGGCCGCCTGCTCGGTATTGGCACGAACGGCCTCGACCGTGCGGTAGCCAACCGAGACAATCGGCGTTCCGCCAACACGCTCGACCTCGGAAAAAATCGACTTGTCCTCAAGATCGGCCGTCAACAGCTCACGGTAGGCGTCAAACGGCACAAAGATGTTCTCCTCAAAAATGGGCTCGCCGTCGGCCGTACGCACGCGCTTGATGTGCAGCAGCAGCGCGTCCTTCTGCAGGCCAAAGAACTCCATCTCGTTTTGACGTGCCGGCACAATCTGGCGATCGACCACATGCGCGCCCGCCTTCATGTCATTATCGGCACACAGCGCGGTAAACGTCTGCAGCGTCGAAGCGTGGAACTGGCGGTTGATGTGCGGCGTGGAGACAAAGGTGCCACGGCCCTGCTGCTTAACCAGGTAGCCATCGGAGCACAGCTCCTCGACGGCGCGGCGCACCGTAATGCGGCTCACGTCGTACTGCTCGGCTAGCTCAAGCTCGGACGGAATACGCTCCTTGGGTGCATAAACACCTTTCTCGATCGCGTCCTTGATTTCGTCATAAATCTGCTGGTAAAGCGGTGCATTTTTGGGCGTAGGCATATCTAATCACTCTTATTGGAATATCGAAATAACTAATACGTATATAACGTCTAGTTTCATGTTACCTCATATTGATAAAACGATACACCCTCCCTACCAAAAAGCGACAGCTTCATTTTGGTAGGTTTTATCTGGGTAAACGAGAGCCTCCCGAAAGCAGCGAGGCTTTCGGGAGGCTCAAGCGGACAGGATTGCGCCAGGCCGGCAAAATGCCAAAACCCTACCTGCCGTCGTCCTGCTGCAGGCTGTCCTGCTCGCTGAGGCGCGCCTGCCTGCTGGCCATGCGTGCGGGCTTGTCGGGATCGGGAACGGCCGTGGGCATGGGCTCGTCGACATGACCGCCCCACCAGCCGCCCACAAAGTTGAGCGTGTGGAACACATTGATCACAGCGCCGGGATCAATGTCGCACACCAGCTTGATAATGTCCTGACTCTCGTAGGTCGAGACAACGGCGTGCAGTAAGTACATCTTCTCGCGGCTGTATCCGCCAATGACCTCGGCGCAGCTAATGCCATGCTGAAAATGGTCAACATAGGCGGTCATGACCTCGTCCGCCTTGCGCGTCGTGATCTGCAGCGTCACGCGGTCGTAGCGACGATAGAAGCTGTCGATGGTCTTGGTCGAAATAAACTGGAACACGATGGAGTACGCCACCTTGTCCCAGCCAAACATAAAGCCAAAGATCGCCAGGATAAAGCAGTTGAAACCAAAGATGACGCCCCAGATGGTCTTGCCCGTGTGGTTGGAAACCCACAGCGCGATAAAGTCGGTGCCGCCGGTGGATGCGCC
Source organism: uncultured bacterium (assembly GCA_905214425.1). GTDB lineage: Bacteria > Actinomycetota > Coriobacteriia > Coriobacteriales > Coriobacteriaceae > Collinsella. Next base: position 41,620 of record CAJMLY010000014.1, on the reverse strand, counting down.
GGATTTAAGCGCGATGGCAGCGCCCAGACCCGAGACCACGCCGCCAAAAATGATGAGCATGATCTTGTCGCCCAAAAACGGAGCGAAGTGAAAGACGTTGAGAAACAGCGATGAGAGCACGACCTGCATCATCGAGAAGATGACGAAGCGCTTGCTAATGCCGCTCCAACACAGGAGCGCCACGGGGATGTTGAGCGCGAGCATACCGAGCGAGATGTCGATGTGAACGCCGCCGAGCGAGGTAACGCGATCGAGCAGGACCGCGACGCCGGTGAGGCCGCTCGGAAGCAGGTCGGCGGGTTGAATGAACGCCTGGATCAGGAATGTCTGGAGAACGGCGGAAATGGTGACCGCCACGGCGGTAATAGCGCGGCGGACGATGGTAAGGCGGCCGAGCATGAGCACGCGGTCCGTGAGCTGATCGATGGCGTTCGCCACGTAGGCTCCTTTCGAAGGCAGATGTGGTTGTGGGGCATGCCCGCGATTGTAGCATGGAGCGTGCGGGGGCGCTTCAATTCACCCTCCCTCGACAACCAAAGCGGGACCAGCAACCCCCACGACCAAAGGCCCAAATTACAAGTGAGTAGACTTTTTACGATTTGCCGAGCACACCCAAAAACCGCCACCCCTGTGACCTGCGGTTTTACAAAGGAAGATATGCATTGTGCTCGGCCTGCGCCAAAAAGTCTACTCACTTAGCCCGAATCGAAGCCAAACGGATCAAAATCGAAACCAAATTGAGCCAATCCACCGCAAAAAACGTTTGAACCCGTGCTTCTCGCGGCGGATTGACACTACAAAGCGGCCAAAATGTCGGACAGGTTGTCGATGACAACGTCGGCGGCGGACTGGTCCAGGTTAACGCCCTCGTGCGGACGCAGTGCCAAGACGCGGGCGCCGGAGCGCTTGCCGGCCTCGATCCCCAAAGGCGAATCCTCGATAACCAGGCACTCGGCGGGCTCCACCCCCAGCGCCTCCATGGCACGCAGGTAGATCTCGGGATCGGGCTTAAACGCACTGCACTCGTGGCCGCTGATGGTGTAATCCAGCACATCGGCAATGCCAGCGATCTCCACCAGCTCGTCAATCAACTCGCGATAGGACGAGCTCGCAATGGCGCACTTCACGCCGCGCTCGTGCAGCTCGCGCATCACCGGCTCCGTCTGCTCGTTGAGCAGCTCGGCATACGGAACGGGATGGTCCGGGCTATAGACCTGCTTGTACTCAACGCGCAGGCGCTCGCGCAGCTCAACATCGTCGGGCACCAGCGCCTCCCAAATGGCGGGCTCGTTAGACCCCGAAAGATCGGGGATCTCGTCAAAGTGAAAGCCCTTCTCCTCCATAAACGCCACACGACGACGGTTGTAGAACCACTCGGTATCGACCAGCACGCCGTCCATGTCAAACAGCACCGCTTTGATCATACGCATCTCCTCCCACCTGCCAAAAAGGGACAGGTTTATTTTGGTAGGTTTTATCTGGGGTTTTGCGACGCGACAGCCGCACCCTCCCCAAAGCAAAAAAGGGATGGGGCGCAAACCCCATCCCCTCTTAATCAACCCGTAAGGTCTACTTACTTGTGATTAGTAGGAAAGCTTCCACATGTAGCGACGCATGGTCAGCGGGTGCTGACGGGCCTCGGCGATCTGGTTGCCGTACTCGCGCATAACGGCGAGGTGCAGCAGCGGGTTGAAGTAGGTGATAACGCTCGCGGGCACGGCGTCAGCCAGGCCGTAGTCCTTGGAGTCGATCAGAGCGACCTTGGCGCCCATGCGCTCAAGGAAGGTGAGGGCGCGGGCGTCCATCGGACGGGTGGCGCCATCGGACATGAAGAAGACGTAGGGCTTACCCTCGGTGGAAACCTCGAACGGACCGTGGAAGTACTCGCCGGTGTTGTAGGCGGCGGCGTCGATCCACTGCATCTCGGTGAACAGGAAGGCGGCGTGAGAATAAGCCATCTTCTCGGAGGCACCGGAAGCCATGAAGTAGATCATCTTGTCGTCCTTGAAGTCCTCGGCGAACTTCTTGGCGAGCTTCTTGCAGTGCTGAGCGGCGTTCTCGCAGAGATCGAAGACGTTGGTGAGGCCGGTGATCATGTCCTCGTAGTGGTCATAGCCCTCGGTCTGCTGAAGGATCTCGAGAGCAAGAGCGATGGCGTAGCCAGGCTTCTCGCACTTGGCAGCGTAGTTGGCGTGGAAGCCGTGGACGATGACGTGGTCGGCGTCGACGGTCAGAGCGGAGCCAGCCTTGTTGGTGAGGGAGACGACCGGGCAGTTGTGCTTCTTGGCGGTCTTGTTGGCCTCGACGGTCTCGGGCGTGGAGCCACCGAGGGAGCAGGTGATCACGAAGGTGTGCTCGTTGACCCAGGAGGGCGTGTCGTAGTTGAACTCGTTAGCGGTGAAGATCTGAACGTTCAGCTTGTCCGTGTTGTTGGCCAGGAAGTACTTGGCGGGGTAAAGGTCGGACATGGAGGCACCGCAGCCGACGAAAGCGACGCTGTGGATCTCGTGGTTGGACAGGACGTCAGCGACGATCTGCTTAGGGAGGTTAAGGTCGATCTCGTACATCTGACACATTCCTTTCGATTTTTGCGGCGCCACATTGCCGGGCGCTCGCAGGGTTACCGTGGTTTGGGCCGAGTCGCCGGCCCGTTGAGGATGTGACAAAGAGACTGCCCTTTGTCACGTATAGGGATGGAAGCCTGCCTGGGGTATGGGATGCCAGGCAGGCCCCCGGGGGAAAGCGGTTAGACGCTTGGTCGCGACTAGGCCAGGATGCCGGCCGCGGAGAGGGCGATGCCGCCCACGATGGCGATCACGAGAAGCCAACCGGTGTTGACGTTCTTCTTGATGAGCCAGTACATAAGGCCGGTGAGGCCGAGGGAGATCATCTGGGGCATCATGCCGTCCAGGATGTCCTGGATCACGACGGTACCCTCAGCGAACTGCAGCGGGGTGGTGGCGCCGATCAGCGTAGCGATCATGCCGCCCACGGACATAAGACCCACGATGCCGCAGACATACATGAGCTTCTCCATGAGGTCGCCGCCCTGAAGCTTGCTCAGGTACTCGTGGCCGCCCTGATAGCCCATCTTGGCTGCGAACCAAGTGATCAGCACAGAGGGGACGATGGAGATGAGCATGGCCAGGATCGGGCCCATGATGGAGCCCTGCTGAGCCAGCTGAACGCCCAGGCCAAAGGCGATAACGCGGATGGTGCCCTGGAAGAAGGAGTCACCGATGCCGGAAAGCGGACCCATGAGGGAGGTCTTGACCGCGTTGATCGAATCGGGATCGAAGTTCTCGGGATCCTTGGCGTACTCCTCCTCCATGGAAGCGGAGAGGCCCAGGATGAAAGCGCTCGTCTGCGGGGTGCAGTTGTAGAACGCCATGTGACGGTGGTAAGCCTCTTTCTTAGCAGCGAGCTGCTTGGGGTCGGACTCATCCGGATAGAGGCGATCGAGCGTGGGAACCATGCCGTAGAGGAAGCCCATGTTCATCTGACGCTCGTAGTTCCAAGAGGCCTGGATGGCCCAGGAGCGCCAGAAGAACTGGCTGACCTTCTTGTTCAGGGACACGTCCTTGGTTGCGGTTGCCATAGTGTGTTCCTCCTTAGTCTTCGTCGTCTTCGAGCGGATCGTAGTCGGAATCGACACCGGCGGCTGCATGGGAACCGTTGAACTTGAAGCCCATGAAGACGACAGCCAGGCACACACCGATCAGAGCGACCGCGATGACGGACAGGTTGAGGTAAGCGGCGAGCAGGAAACCGATGAACAGGAACGGAGTCATACCCTTCTTGATCATCATGGTGAGCAGCAGGGCCAAGCCGTAGGCGGTCATGATCTTGGTCGAAACGTTAAGACCAGTGGACAGCCACTCGGGAACCATGTTGACGATGGCCTGAACCAGGTCGGTACCAACAAAGACAGCGAGGAAGATCGGCAGGAAGTACATGACAGCGTACAGACCGGAGCCGGCGCAGATGTGCATACGGTAGGCGGTCTTGAACTTTCCGTTATCGATCGCGTTATCTGCCACATGGGTGAGGGCGGCGATGATGGAACGGAACACGATGCCGAGGAGCTGACCCAGGACGGCAACCGGGATGGCGATCGTCATGGCAGTCTCGGCGGAAGCATCGGTCAGGCACGCAAAGGCAGCGGCCACGATGCCGCCCAGGACCATATCGGGCGGAACGGCGGCGCCGACCTGCACCAGGCCCATGGACACGAGCTCGACGGCGGCACCGACGGCAAGGCCGGTGGGCACATCGCCCAGCAGCAGACCGACGAGCGTAGCGCCAACGAGGGGCTGCTCGAAGTTAAGACGACCGAGCAGGCGGGAGTCCCACATGCAGAACACGCCGACGAGGCCGACGAGCACCGCACTGATGAACGTATTCATACCCTTCTCCTTTCAGTCAGGCAAAAGCCTGGTTGATTACAGCTTGGCGTCGATGTCGACGCTCTGATACGTAGGGGTCTGCTGGACGTAGAGCTTGATGCCCATGTCGAGCAGCTGGTTGACGTCGGCCTTCTGGTTGGCGTCGAGGAAGACGGAGCTGTCCTTACCGCCGACCTGATCGGCACCGTCATGGTTGGCGGTGGCGCCCAGGTTGATGGCATCGAGCTTGTAGCCCTGGCAGAACTGCAGCATCTCGGCAGTGTTGCCAAAGACGAACATGACGCGCTCGCCGAGGGTGTTGAGCTTGTCCATCTTGGCGAGGGCACGCTCGACGGTGAAGACGTTCAGGCGCACGCCCTGGGGCTTGGCCAGCTTAAGAGCGCCCTTCTTGATGTCATCGTTGGCGGCAGCGTTGTCGACGACGATGATGCGCTCGGCCTGAACCTTGGTGGTCCAGGTAAAGACGACCTGGCCGTGCAGCAGACGGTAGTCAAGACGTGCGAGGACGATCTTGGCGGGGCCGGAGCTGTGACGGGACGCCTTGGCCTTCTTGGCGGGAGCCGCGGCGGCCTCGACCGGTGCGTTGGGGTTGGTCAGACCGGTGCGGGCCTCGTTGATGAGGGCCGCGAGCTCGGCACCCTTGACGGGGACGGGGCTCATAGCGAGCGTGAGCGCCAGCGGGATGTTGAAACCGCTGACAACCGTGAACTTCGTGCCGTTCTTGGAAAGCTCGACCATGTTGTTGTTGACCGAGCTGCCGAGCATATCGGTCAGCACATAGACGGTGTCGTCCGCGTTGAACGTGGCGATCATAGCCTCAACCTTATTGGTGATGGGCTCCTTGTCGTCACGAGCAAGCGACACGACGTGGACGTTCGACACGTCGCCGAGAACCATCTCGAGCGTGTCTTTGGCGCCTGCGGCCAGGCCGCCATGAGATGCGAGAATGATCTGATTCATCTTGCCTCCTCCTTTTCGTTATGGTCATTATAACGTCTTATACGTTGCTTATATTGCTAATTAGTATAAAGACCGTTCGCGGGTGAAAATCGACCGTTGACGGGTTTAACGTAATCGAAACGTTGGGTCTGGGCAGGCCGACGCTGGCTGGATAACCCCAGGTCAGACCCTGCGCGCAATCCCCTATCGCACAAAGTACCAGGGGCTTTCCTGCACAGTGGGCTCCAGCGCGATGCCGGTGCGCTCGCGGAACAGATCCATGTCCTGCGATTTCTCCGTCCACCACGCGTTGGGCTTAAAGGTCATGCTCTCAATGACATGGCCGACAAACACACTGTTGCGCAGCTTGGAGAAGTCGGTGTTCATAATCAGGATGGACGCGAGTACCAGCACAATGCCCAGGACCTTGATCGCGCCGGCGGGCTCGGCGTAGATGCCAATACCGACCAGAACGGTCGCCACGGTTTCGAACGAAGCCACGACCGGCACCTTCGACGTCTCAAGATCCATCGAAAGGCCCTGCATATAGAAGATGTACGCAAGAGCCGTCGGAATAAAGCCAAAGCCTGCGAACAGCAGGATGAGCTGCGGGGACATTGCCGCGGCTACATCGGACCACGGAGCCGAAAGCACCGCCATAAAGCATCCGCCAAAGACAAAACCCCAAAACGTTACGGCCAGTGGATGGAGCGTCTTGGTAGCCATACGGCTAAACACCGCCAGCAGCGCACCGCAAAGTCCGGCGATCACACCCGACGCGACGCCCCAAGCCGAGAAATGGAAACCAGACAGGTCACCGCTCGTCACCGCGAGCACACAACCCACAATGTTAAAGACGATGGCGACGAGTTTGTTGGAGGTCACGTCCTCGCGATAAAGCACGCGGCCGAGCATGACTCCAAACACCGGCGAGGTGTAGAGCAGCACCGAGGCCGTGGACATGCCCACCTCGCCCATGCACTCGTAATAGCAGGTGTTGGCGACGGCTAAACCGACGATACCGACAAGCGCGCAGGGAACAAGCTCTTTAGGACTTGCCTTGAACAATGCCATGGGACCCGAGGCTTTTCCCTCACGAGCGCCTCCCTGGCAACCCATAAATGCCAAGACCGGAGCCATTAAGACGGCACCCGACAACAGGCGAAAGGCCGCCATGCTCTGAGACGAAACACCCAGGGCCGATATTCCGTTAACAAAGATTCCGATGGTGCCCCACATAAGCGCGGCGATCAGCACCAGCGCATAGCCCAGATTGCTTTTCTTCAACGCAGCCTCCTCGGTGTTGTTTCCAATATGTTTCGTACTACGTTATAGTCGTTATATACATTTTTCAAGACACAAATCGCCGAACGGAAAAATCTGCTCTACCTAGTCATTGGGGACGTTCTTAAATAACTAGTCGTTGGGGACGCTCCTGAATGACTAGCCATTTAAGAACGTCCCCAACGACTAAAGCGCCGCTGGTTGAGCATAAATCAGCGAGCGGGCTGCATTTGAGGCAAGGTGGCGTGAAACGAAAGGGCGCTGACCTTCTGGTCGCGCCCTTGAAGTTGAACGCCAGATTGACCAAATGCGGCCCGCGCAGCGTCGAGCGGTTACGGCGTTTGGTAAAACGCCGTAACTAATACTCAAGCTTCCACATGTAGCGGCGCGTCATGTAGTCCTTGTGGGTGACGGCAGAGAGCGCGCGCATATACACGTTGTTGAGGATCGGGGCAAAGATCAGGTGGTTGAAGTACTCGCTCACGCTGTCCTTGATGTCGTTGAGGCCGAGCTCCTTGGCGTCGAGCTGATAGACGCGCTCGCCACCGTACTGGTTGACGAAGCGGATGCCGCGCTCGTCGTTGCAGCGGCTGCGGCCGACGCTGATGAGCTGGAACAGCGAGGTGCGCTTGTCCAGGATCTCGAAGGGGCCGTGGAAGAAGTCGCAGGTGTTGATGGTGCAGGAGTCGATCTGCAGCATCTCCTGCACGTTGCAGATGCTAAAGACGTAGGCGGCACCAAAGAGCGGACCCTGGGCCATGACGTTGATGCAGGGCTTGTCGGCGTTCTGCTCGGCCCACTTGGCAGCGAGCGGACGGGTATACTCGACGGCCTTGCGATAGATGGGGTCGACCAAGTCGAACGCGGCCATAGCGGTCTCGTACTCGGCATAGCCCTCGGTCTGCTGCGTAAGCTCCATGGCGATCATGGTCACGACGGCGGAGTTGGTGCGGCCCATGCAGGACTCGTCGACGGCCAGGCTGTCGTACTGGATCTTGTAGTCGCAGACCTCGGTGAGGCCGGACTCGTCAACATAGATGGCGATGGTGCTGGCGCCGTGGTCCTTGGCGACCTGGGCGGCGACGATGGTCTCCTTGGTGCCGCGCATGGACACGACCACGGCCAGGGTGTTCTCGTTGACGTAGGCAGGGGTTGCATGCACGAACTCGTTGCTGGTGTAGCTGGAGCTCACGACCTGCGTGGCCTCGTGCTCCATAAAGTACTGGGCAGGATAGTTGCCGCCGTTGGATCCGCCAGCGCCAATCCACACGACGCGCTTGATGCCGCCCTTGTCTGCCTTGTCAGCCAAAACCTGGGAGACGACGTCCTTAACCTGTTCCTGAGTAGTCATCGTGCATCAGCCTTTCTTCTCGTTTGATGCTCTCGATGGCATACAAGTTACATACATGTTTTGGTTATGTCGACTAGTTGTATGCTATATTTGTCCTAGAAATTTTGTTGGTAAGGTTTTCGGCAATCCGTTACCAGCGGTTTTATTGTCATGTTGGATACATGCTTTGTTCTGTAAGCATATAAGTTAGATACAGGTTGATCGCATGAACGCTTCGTCTAAAAAGAAACTGGCCCAATACGAGCGCTTGGCAGGCACGCTGCGCGACCGCATCGCCGCCGGCACCTACGCGCGCGGAGACAAGCTGCCGTCCGAGATGGAGCTCATGGACGAATCGGGGCTGTCGCGCAGCACCGTGCGCCACGCCCTTAAGGTGCTCGTTGATGAGGGCCTGGTGCGCACCGAGCGCGGGCGTGGCGCCTTTGTGGCCGACACGCCCGCGCTCCACGAGAACAACCTAGTGTTTTCGAGCTATACCAAGCAAGTCGAAGGTCAGGGCATGAAGCCCACCACGCGCACCGTGGACTCGGGCTTTACCAAGGCGGGCGGCAGCATAGCTAAGTTCTTTGATGCCGCCGTGGGCAGCAAGCTCGTCAAACTTGTCCGTCTGCGTTATCTGGACGATGCGCCACTGTGTCTGGAGACCACCTACCTGCCGCCAAGCTTCGAGACGCTCATCGATCGCGATATCAACGGTTCTCTCTACGCCACGCTGCGACAGGAGTTCCATCGCGCACCGGCACAGGGGCACAAAACCTTTGAGGTGTGCTATGCCTCGCAAAACGAGGCGTTTTTGCTCAACGTTGAGCGCGGGCAGGCGCTGATCCTGATCACCGACTACGTCTACGACACCGACGGCCGCCCGCTCCACGTCTCCAAGCGCATCCAGCGCACCGACCGCGCCAAATACACCGAACCCATCGGCTAGCGCACCAAACGAGGCAAACTGTACCTAATGAACGTTTTACCTGCGGTTTTATTAAATCTCAAGCCGGCATGGCACAAATGCCAACATCGCCTGGCAATACGCGCCGTCCAAGCTCAACTGTTCCTGCTCAGAATATCCAGTACCGCAAATCTAAGTGAGTAGACTTTTCGTGACCTGTCGAGCACACCAAAAACTGTCACCTCTGTGACCTGCGGTTTTACTAAGGCAGATACGCCTTGTGCTCGACCTGCGCCAAAAAGTCTACTCACTTAGTTCGAATCGAAGCCAAACGGACCCAAATCGAAGCCAAATTAAGCCCATCCGCATCAAAAGACGCGTGAATCCGTACTTCTCGCGGTGGATTGACGCTACAAAGCGGCCAAAATAAACCTGTCCCTAAATGGTGGGTTTGGGAAGGTCGGGGAACCAGGTTGGTTTGGGTTGGTTGGGTGTGCGCTCGGCCAGGACCAGCTCCATCCAGCACATGTCGTACCAGCGGCCGAACTTTTGGGCGCAGCGGTCAAAGGCACCCACCAGGCGATACCCCATATGGGCATGGAAATCCTGGCTGTTGTGCGTCAGGTACTCGTCGTCCTTATCGTGCGGCACGGCAATGAGCGCGCACATGTTGGTGATGCCCATCGCGACCAGGCATTGCTTCAGCGCGTCGTGCAGCTTGCGACCCAGCCCGCCATGGCGCACATCGCGTGCCAGGTAGATCGATGTCTCGACCGACCAGTCGTATGCCTCGCGGCTGTTGAGCGGACTCACATAGGCATAGCCTACCGGACACCCGTCCAACTCCATCACCAGATACGGATAGCGCTTGAGCGTACGCTCGATGCGCCCGGCGAACTCCTCAACGCTCGGCACCTCGTATTCGCAGGTAATCGCCGTCTGGCGCACATACGGCTCATAGATGGCAAGCAACGCCGGCGCATCATCGGGCGTCGCCAGGCGAATCGTCGGCTCGGACATCTCGGTCATACAACCCTTCTCCCTCAAAAACAAAGGCCGCCTTGCGCCAAACCCAGCGCAAGGCGGCCCCCCGTCATTACATCAGGCTACAGAACCGCCGCCAACGCGTCGATATCCTCCTGCGTCGTGGCCCAGCTGGTGCAAAAACGCACCACCGTGTGGGTCTCGTCGTACTTTTCCCAGTACTCGACCGAGGCATGCTCGCGAATGCGGGCCATGTCCTCGTTGGACAGAATCACAAACTGCTGGTTTGTGGGCGTCTCCAAGAAGAACTGGTAGCCGCGCTCGTGCAGCACGCGACGAAGCGCCTGCGCGGTTTCGATGGCCTGGCGACCAATCTCAAAATACAGGCCATCGGTAAAAAGGGCCTCGAACTGCACACCCGTCAGGCGGCCCTTGGCAAGCAGTGCGCCATGCTGCTTAATACGCGGAATGGGATGCGCCGGAGCATGCATGCCGCAAAACACCACGGCCTCGCCGCACAGAGCGCCGCACTTGGTGCCGCCGATGTAGAACACGTCACACAGCTGTGCCAGCTCGGGCAGGGTAATGTCGCACTCATCGGCCGCCAGCGCATAGGCCAGGCGGGCGCCATCCACAAACAGCGGAATCTCGCGCTTCTGGCACACTGCGTGAATCGCCGCGAGCTCGGCCTTGGAGTACAGCGTGCCGTACTCGGTCGATAGGCTCACGTACACGGCGCCCGGAAACACCGTGTGCTCGTAGCTCTCGTTTTCGTAGAATACCTGGATATAGTCCTCCAGATCCTCGGCGTGCATCTTGCCCTCGCAGCCGGGGATGGTGAGCACCTTGTGGCCGCCAAACTCGATGGCCCCCGCCTCGTGGCAGGCGACGTGGCCGGTCTCGGCAGCAACGACGCCCTCGTACGGCGCGAGCAACATGTCGATCACCGTCGCGTTGGCCTGCGTGCCGCCCACCAGAAAAAACACGTCGGCATCGGGGGCCTGACAGGCCTCGCGGATAAGCTGCTTGGCACGCTCGGTGTGTGCATCGGTACCATAGCCGGGCTGCGGCTCCATATTGGTGTCGACAAGCGCCTGCAGCACTGCCGGATGTGCGCCGTGGGAATAGTCGTTGTTAAACGCGAGCATGGCAATCCTCTCTAGCCGGGCACGGGCCCGATGATTCAAACGGAGCTATTGTACGCCGTTGGGATAGGCAATGCGCGCGGCAAGGCACTCAAGTGCCAGCACCAGGGCAAAGCCGCAGCTCACGTCGCTCAAAAAGTGCGCTCCGATCACGATACGACCAAAGGCGACGAGCGCCGCAACCACAGCCGCCGCCCAAAAGACCACGCGACGGCGCGAGGGCTTTTCTTTAAAGGCCGCCGCGGGAAGCCCGGCGAGCATAAGGCCGGTCGCCGCGTGCGCCGTATGTCCGCTCGCAAACGACTTGAAGCCGTCCTTGATCACGCCGGCGGCAATAAAGGCCCACTTGTCGGGGTTGCCGATCACCCACCACGGCTGAAAATTGAGCCCCGGCGTGACCTCGATCACGCGCATGCGCGGGCGCGACCACAGCGGCTTGACGATCACGTTGAGGATAATGGCCTGAGCAACCCACACGGCAAGTACCATCAACGCCCAGCGCGTGAGCTCGTCGGACTCGGTCGTGCGCGTGAAGCGATAGACGATAAGGTTGGCGGCGATAACCAGCACAAACGTCAGCACCAACTGAACAGCGATGAGTTTGCCGCCAACCTTCAGGGACGAGACGATCTCGTAGCCGGCCAGGCCAACGTTGACGAGGATGCCGAGCACGGCGAGCCATTTGCTCCCCCTGGAGTCAGGACGCGCCGCGCGCACGAGCATAACGCCCGCGACGCTTGCCGTCAGCTCGAACGGAAGCTCGCCGGCGGCCTCGATAAAGCGGCCGTACATGCTGCCGATGTTGAACAGCGCGCTCGAGATCTGATAATCGAAGAAACTGCCTACGCCCAGACAAAGGCACAGGACAACCGCGATCATGGCGACATCTTTCTTATAGATGTATCCGAACATGCTTTCCTTTCGATGGAACCAGAGTGCCTAAATGGGCTGTTTGCAGCGTCGACCCGTTAGTCGTCGTCGCTGGCACCCAACTGCTGCAGCAGCATGAGTGCCGCGGCCACGGGGCCGGTGCCGTCGTTGGCGTCGAGACCGCGACCCAGGCCGCTGCCCGCGCCGGCGCCCGCCTTGTAGGGCACCGACAGCTTGCGGCTCTTGGGAAAGTTCACCGCGCCATAGCGGGTCTTAAGCTCAAAGGCCACCTTCTTGGGCACGTCAACCCCCAGGAAGGTAATGCGTCCACCGCTGAGCGTGACGCTCTCGAGCCCCAGGCGCTCGCCGCGAATACGAATGCGAGCGCGGTTGAACAGGTTGAGTCCCGCCAACGGCAGCTCGCCATGCGCAGCCTCGGTCTCTTCCTGCACCTCGTCGATACTCTCCAGGTCCTCAGCCGCCGCGAGCTTGCGGTACACGAGCACGCGCTGGTCCACCGCCGGCAGGTACTCCTCGGACAAGAAGTAGTCGGCCGGCAGGTTGATGCCCACGTTCGCCGCCTCCACACCGGCATCGTCGTCGCCGCGCGCCTCGGCCACGGCCTGTCCCAGCATCTGCGTAAACAGGTCAAAGCCCACGCTCGACAGGTTACCGTGCTGCTCGGCGCCCATAAGCGAACCGGCGCCGCGGATCTCCAGGTCGCGCATGGCGATGCGCATGCCGCTGCCCAGGTCCTGGAACTCGGAAAGCGCGGTCAGGCGCGCCGTTGCCTCCTCGGTGAGCGGCAGCTCGCCCGGGAACATAAAGTACGCGTAGGCCTGCGTGGCCGAGCGGCCCACGCGGCCCTTAAGCTGGTAGAGCTGTGCCAGGCCCAAGCGCTGCGAGTCCTCGATGATGAGCGTGTTAGCCGTTGCGTTATCGATGCCGCTCTCCACGATGGTCGTGGCGATAAGCACGTCGATCTTCTTGGTCGCGAACTCGATCATCACGTCCTCGACCTCGCGCGGGCTCATCTTGCCGTGTGCCACGCCCACGCGCGCCTCGGGCGCAGCCTCGTGCACGCGTGCCACGGCATCGTCGATGGTCTTGACGCGGTTGGACACGTAATACACCTGACCGCCGCGGCCCACCTCCAGGCGAATCGCCGCACTCACCACGTCGGGGTCGTACTCCCCCACGTGCACGATCACGGGACGACGCCCGGTCGGCGGTGTGGTGATCAGGCTCATGTCGCGCACGCCGCTCGTGGCCATCTGCATGGTTCGCGGAATAGGCGTTGCCGAGAGCGTGAGCACGTCGATTTGCTCGCGCAGGTTTTTGAGCTGCTCCTTGTGCTGCACACCAAAGCGCTGCTCCTCGTCGATGATCACCATGCCCAGGTTCTTGGGGTTTACATCGGCAGAAAGCAAGCGGTGCGTGCCGATGAGCACATCAATCGTGCCCTCGGCAAACGCCTTGAGCGCGCGCTTTTGCTGCGCCGGCGTGCGGAAGCGGCTGAGCACCTCGACCTCCAGGCCAAACGGGGCAAAGCGCTCAAAGAATGTCTCGTAGTGCTGTTGGGCCAGAATGGTCGTGGGGCAGAGCACCATGACCTGACGGCCGGAGTCCACGCACTTAAAGGCCGCGCGCAGGGCGACCTCGGTCTTGCCGAAACCCACGTCGCCGCAGAGCAGGCGGTCCATGGGCTTGGGCGCCTCCATGTCGGCCTTGATGTCGGCGATAGCCTCCAGCTGGTCGCGTGTCTCGTCGTAGGGGAAGCTCTGCTCCATCTCGATCTGCTCGGGCGTATCGGGCGGACAGGCGATACCGGTAATCGACGAGCGGCGCGTATAGAGGTCGACCAGATCAAACGCCAGTTTTTTGGCATTCTTGCGCGCCTTGTTGGTGGCCCGCGTCCAGTCGGCGGTGTTGAGCCTGGTCAAGCGCGGTTTATCGCCGTCGGGACCAACGTAGCGCGTAATGCGGTCAACCTGCTCCAGCGGCACGTAGAGCTTGTCGCCATCGGCGTATTCCAGCAAAAAGTAGTCGCGTTCCTTGCCGCCCACTTCCTGACGCGCAATCTCGCTAAAGAGCGCGATGCCGTGGGTAGCGTGCACCACGTAGTCGCCCGGCTTAAACGGGAAGGTGATCTGCGTAATGTCAACCTTGCGGCGGCTGCGCGCGCGGTTGGCATCCATACGGGCGTTGAGGTCGGCGATCGAGAACACGGCCAAATTGGCGTCGGGCACCACCACGCCCTGCGGCAGGGCAGCGTCCACAAAGGTCACGCGCCCGCGCGAGATGGTGGGCACGGCGGCGCCGGCGGCAGCCTGCGCGGCGCCCGCCTCGAGCGAGCGGGCGTTGAGCGCGTCGGCCTTACGCTCGCGAATGGAAGCATAGGCCTCCTGGCGTGCGGCACGGTCGGCGGAATCCGCCGCCGCCACGCGCACGCGGTCGCCGATGGCACCGGCATTTTCGGGCGCCGCGGTCAGCGATTCCTCAAAGGTAATGCCCTCGTCGCCAAAGGTGAGCTCCATCGACTCGCGCGCACCGCGGTCGGGGATGGCAAACACGCAGGCATAGCGCTTGCCCACGACCTCCTGGATGCGCGTCATAAAACGGTTGTCCGAGCCTGCGATGGCAGGCTGCTCAATCTTGAGCTCGGCCGTCACCGCACCGCCGGCACGGATGAGGCTCACATAGTTCAGGCGTTGCTGGGAACCAAAGTCGAGTTGCTGGGCACGCACGTACAGGCCATCCAGACGGTCGACCCCCGCCTCGCCGGCACGCGCCTCGATATCCTCGTAGGCGCGCAGGCAATCGTCGAACAGCGAGCGCGGCTCGGACAGCACCACGAGCGCCTTGCCGCTCACATGCGACAGCGGGCTCACGGTCTGGCCGTACATCACCGGCAAAAAGCGGTCGAGCTCAGGCGTGACGATGCGCGCATCCACCATCTCGAGCAGCGCCGCCAACTTGCTGTCGTCCTGGCTGGCGCGGTAGAGCGCCACATGCATGTTGTGGACGGCCTCGTCGGTGAGCGCGAGCTCGCGACAGGGGAAGATCTCGATGCTGTCCTCGTTGCCGATGGTCTGGCCCGTTGAACTCACCATGCGGCGGATGCGGTCAATCTCGTCGCCAAAGAACTCAATGCGCACGGGCGCCTTTTCCTGCGCGGGAAACACCTCGACGGTGTCGCCGTGTACACGGAACAGGCCGGGCGCGTCGGCGGCGCCGGCATTGGTGTAGCCCATGCCCACCAGACGCTGCGGCACTTCGTCAAAGGGAATCTCCTCGCCCACCGCAAAAGTAGTGGACTCCCAGTAGTGGCTCTCGACCGGCGGCACGCAGCGCAGCAGCGCGCGGGCCGAGGCGACCATGATGCAGTTGTCCCCGCGCACGATGCGCCCGAGCGCCTCGCAGCGCTGAGCAACCACGGCGTCGTCGGGCGCCTGCTCGCGCCAAGGGTAGTCCTTGCGCTCGGGAAAGCGGCACACGTGCGCCAGGCCCACATAGGCGGCCAGACTGCGTGCGGCGCGATCGGCCGCATCCTCGCCACTCACGATGTAGACCGTGGGGCGCGGACGACGCGCAAACTGGGCGGCCGCCATAAGCGTTCGACCCGACTGAGACACGGCCAGCGTCACGTCCTCGCCAGAATCGAGCCCGGCCTCGACGGTCTGCAGCGCCTCGGCAGTGTAGAGCTGCGCGGCTATACGGTGAATGAGCATGCTGTTCCTCCGGCATTGCAACGCCAAAAGCCCGCCGAGGCAAGCTCGGCGGGTCGTTCGTCAAATTCGTTGCCTGTCATGGTAGCGCATGGAGAGGACTCCAGCTCAAGCGTACGCCCAGCCCCGCAACAAAAACGCCAGATAGAACCGGACTCGCCGGCTTCGCCAAAATCTCCCCGTCACGTCGAACGCCGCAACCACGGAAGGCTCCCCAAGAAACGGCTATTCCTCAAAAAAGCTCGCAACGTTCAAACGGCTCGTCCACTCACCTATGGTGTTGGCAAAGCCGACGCGTGTGTACACGCCCGCAAAACGGCCGCGATACAGGTACAGGCCTTCCATATTAGAAGCGGGCGCAAAACCAAGATCATCCACAAGTCCTTTGGGCGCCTCTCCTCGATGCGGCCCATCGACAAGCGTTCCGCGCAAACAGGGAGTCTGATACTGCTGAGCATACTCCTGTACAATCGCCCCAGCTGCCGCAGCGCGAGCAAGCACCTGGGACCATTCCTGTTCCATGACGTCCAAACCAGCGACAACGCCAACCGCGTTGTAGCCGCCGCACGGCTTGACGATCCATCGGTCCTTTTCGGCAAATCTCGACAACTGGGTGCTTTCGTCCAAAATCTCGGTATAGGGCACATGCTCCCGTACAAACGATTGCTCCTCCGGGCTCAACAAGGACTGACCGGCCCGAGACCACAGAAATGCAAATACGGTCTTAGTCGCACACGGCCACGTTCTAAAACCACCGACGATGCATGCGAGCCCTTCTTGAGCAGCCTCAATTAAAGCCGAGCGTCCGTCGCACGGCTTATCCCACAACTCGCCGGTCACCGCGCGCCGCCAGACGCAATCAATAGGACCGACGGCATCGCACAGCCGCCTAGCACCGCTCTCGTCTTTGCCGATCCGCAGGTCGCGCACATCCGCAAAGCGTGCGACTACACCCCGCCGCCTCATAAGGTCGACAAAATGAGCCGCATCTTCCAAGTCGATGCTTTCCGAATAGTCGATGATTGCCACCGAAGCGGGATATATCTTTGATTGCGGTGCATAGAGCCCCTCGTCAACGCGGGCCCCGTCGTCCGATCGTGCACTATCTTCGGCGCGGCGAGGATGGGCCAGCTCCCACTCTGCATAGGTCTCAAACAATGCATCTATCCAGCTACCGCACAAATCGTACTGCCGAAAGCCTGGGTGGTCGGATGCAAACTCCTCAAAGGAAGGCGTCATTCGCACCGCCTGACAGACCGCATCGGTCACCACCATTCCGGCGCTGCCGTCGGTATTGAGCTCGCAAAACGTATACGAACCGGTGTCCTCGTCAAGAAAGATATCAACACGCGCAAGGGGAATCTGGCAATCATAGCCGGCATCCATAGCGCACAGGTCAGCAAAAGCCTGATCCATGCGAAACCACGCGCGCACGGAGGCATCGGAACAAAACGCCCGCGTCACCTTGTCCATAATGCCGTACATGCGCTCGGCGGCCTCCTTAAGAATCGCCGTCATATCCTTGTCGAATATCTTTGGCGTCAGAGCCCAGGGCGCAGGGTCGCCATGGTAGAGCGCATGGGTTTGAGACAAGTATTCGTCGCCTTTGCGACGACCAGGTATGTCACCTTCGCGTGTGCGCACGATGCGCTCAAAGTAATCTTCAAGCTCTCGCGTCTTCAATGTTGCCACGTTGTCCTCCATTGCTTGATTTTTTGCTCATGCTACGCCAGCACGCCGCGACTTCGGCGCGCTTGAATAGGCTTCTAAATTAGCAACACATTTTTGCATGAGGCGGCAGGAGGCGACATATACTCCTGCTCAAGCGCATGCCCAGCCCCGCAACAAAAACGCCAGACGGGCAAGCCGCCTGGCGCTATCAGAGTGAGCTATACGCCGAGTCTAGTCGTAGACGCCCATTTTAAGCAGCATGAAGGTCGGGGTGCCGTCACCCTGCGCGACGCGGACCGTGCAAGTCTCGGTACGGCCCCTGGATGCGTCCGCTTGAATTGCGGCGATGAACTGGTCCTTTGGTAGGCCGTAGGTGCCCTCGGGGATGTCGGAAGGAAGTAACATGCCGCCAGCACTGTAGACCTCATAGGTGAGCTCGTAGATGTTGTCGCCAAGGTCAGTCGCGCCCGTAACGATGGCACACGGTGGGTTGTAATTTCCCTGGCCATATTCCTGTTTCAGATACAAATACCCACCATGCGCTTCGGCCGAATCAGGAATCGCCTGCCCCTCCGGCGTTCTGTCATAAGTCATATCGGCATCGGAAAGCGTCAGACCCGTCAAGCGATTGAGTTCCCTATTGATCACTTCAGTCGCCACACGCTGGCTATTACCGTTGTCATAGTCGCCTTTCTCGATTCGATACGGCGCGTTGTCAATAAAATGGCACCAGATGAACTTAACCAGCTTGTATTTCTCGTCATCAGAAAGTCCGTCAGTCGAATCGAAGCCGCCCGTCTGATACCAGTCCCGATCGAAGTGCTCCTCCGTAAAGTTCGACAGGAACAGGTTCGCGGCGGCATAGGTTGCCTGGTCATTGAGGTCGACCTTTACGCTGCTGCCCGTCTGCGCGGGCTCTTCCGCCTCATCCTCGTCGGCGGCAGGCTTCTCCTTGGCGCTTCCCTTGTCCTTGTGTTCGGCTGAACCCTCGTCGGACCCCAGTACCGTAATCTGCGATGAGTTGCCCTGCCCAAGCGGACCCAGCACGCCGGTCAGTGCCAGCGCGGCACCGCCGGCAACGAGCACGCCCGCCACGCACATGCCGACAATCACCGCGCGCTTATGCGATTTCTTTTGTACGGCACCCTGCACGGGAGGCATCCCTGCCGCCGGCATCGATGCGGGCTCAGCAGGCGCGGCCGCCGGAGAGGCAGCGCCCATGCGCGCCCCGCAGTTCGTGCAAAAATCGGTTCCGTCGGGCATCTCGGAGCCACACTTGGTGCAAAACATATTCGGGCATCCCCTTACGACAAACGGCATCTGCCGTCATCATATTGAGCCCTCGCGACCCAAATGTGTTGCGCAACATTGGCCAAAGCCTTCGGACGCCGGCAAAACGTGCCGGGCCCTACCCCGTCACGCGCACGCTGGGGCAAAGGTCTGCCAGTGGGCACTCGTCGCACTTAGGTTTGCGGGCGTCGCAGATCTCGCGGCCAAAGGTAATCCACTGGTGGTTGACCGACTCCCAATACTCGTGCGGCAAAATCTTGAGCAGATCTTGCTCGGTCTTGAGCGGCTCTTTGGCATGCGTCTTGGGACTCAGCATCAGGCGGTGCGCGATGCGGTTGACGTGCGTATCCACCGCGATGCCTTCCACGATGCCGTACCCCACGTTGAGCACGATGTTCGCTGTTTTGCGCCCCACGCCCGGCAGCTTGACGAGTTCCTTCATGTCTGCCGGCACCTCGCTGCCGTAATCGGCGACGATCATCTGCGCGGCCTCCACGGCATGCTTGGCCTTACTCTTATAAAAGCCGAGTGACTTAATGGTGTCCGCCACGTCGGTCACACTTGCCCCGGCCATGGCCTCGGGCGTTGGCCACTGGGCAAACAGTTGGGGCGTCACCTTGTTGACCTGCGCGTCGGTCGTCTGAGCCGAGAGCAGTACCGCAATGAGCAGCCTAAAGGGATTCTCGTGGTCCAAAAAGCACTCGACCGGGCCATAGCGACGGTTGAGGCGCTCGCACACCTCAACGGCGCGCTCGCGTTTGGCGGCATTGGTCTCGCGTGGCATAACGACTCCTCGCTTCAGCGGCATAACAAACCTATGGGCACGATTGTCCCACGTATGGGGTCTTTAAGCCTCCAAAAATGCACCGGTCTGGCGGCTCCACAGGCTTGCGTATTCGCCGCCTGCCTCGACGAGCTGCGCATGCGTGCCATCCTCGACAATCTCGCCGTCCGCCAGCACCACGATGCGGTCGAGCGCCGCCACGGTGGACAGGCGATGCGCCACCACGATGGAGGTGCGCCCGCGCATCAGGTTCTCGAGCGCTTCCTGCACCAGCGCCTCGGACTCGCTGTCGAGGGCAGAGGTCGCCTCGTCGAGCACTAGAATCGGCGCGTCGGTTAGGATGGCACGGGCGATGGCCACGCGCTGACGCTGGCCGCCCGAGAGCTTGACGCCGCGCTCGCCCACCATGGTGTCAAAGCCACGAGGCAAGCGGTCGATAAACTCCAGGGCGTTGGCCAGGCGCGCGGCCTCGCGAATCTGCTCATCAGTGGCGTCGGGACGACCGTAGGCAATGTTTTCGCGAATGGAGCGGTGGAACAGCAGCGCCTCCTGCGGCACGTAGGCAACCTGGCGGCGCAGGCTCTGCTGCGTGCAGCGCGAGACGTCCTGGCCGTCCACGAGCACACGGCCGCCCTGCACATCGTCCAAGCGCAACAGCAGCTTGGTGAGCGTCGTCTTGCCCGAGCCCGATTTGCCCACCAGGCCCACGCGCTGGCCCGCCGCCACATGAAGTGTCAGGTCATCGAACACGCTCTCGCCCGCCGCAGCGTCACGGTACGCAAAGCTCAGGTGCTCAAAATCAATCGCGCCCTCGGTCACTTTGAGCTCAGGGGCGTCCGGGTCGTCTGCCACCAGACGCGGCTCGTCCAGCACGCGCGTCATCTCGGCCGCATCGCCCAAAGCGCGGTTGATGCGCTGCATCATGGAGCTTACGTAGTTCAGGCGCATGGTGAGGTTATAGGTGTAGGTAAAGATCATGACGAGCGAGCCGGCCGAGATGCCAAACCACGCGTTGCCGCCCGCCACGAACACACTCACCACGGCCATGGTGATGACGATAAGGCCCGAGGTCGTAAAGTTGCGCTGCATCATGGCGTGCATCGAGACCGTCTCGGCGTCGCGCGCGGCACGATCGGCGGCGTCGAACAGATCGCGTTCAAAGTCCTCGCGCCCACAGGTCTTGACGGCCAAGATGTTCGTGACCGCGTCGGAGAGCACGCCCGAGAGCTTGTTCTGCGCAGCGGACGTCGCGGCCGAAAGCGGCATGATGCGCTTGTACATAAGCCAGACAAACGCAATGTAGACGACCATGATGCACACCAGGATCACGGTAAACGTCGGTACCACCGGGGCGAGTGCGGCCACGGTGCAGACGACCGAGGTGATGGTGGGGATGAGCGAATACACCGTCACGTCCACCAGCCCCGTATAGCCGCTCATAAAACGGCTCGTCTGGCTCACGAGTGATCCGCCAAAGCGGCTGGTGTGAAATGTCATGGATTGGTTGGAGAGCGTGTCGAAGCATAGACGCGCCAGGTGATAGTTGCCTGCGATCTCGAGCTTGTAGACGGTGTAGTCCTGTAGCTTGGAGAGGATCTGACCCACCAGATTAACGAGTACGAGCGCCAGGATATAGGGGCCGAAGACCTCAAACACCTGGTCACCCGCCACGGGACCGGCTTGAACGCGGTCGACAATGAGGGCCATCACATAGGTATTGGCAAACGTCAGCAAAAAGATGTAGCCCGCCGACGAGAACACCGAGAGAAAGACAATCAGCGGCTGCGTGCGCGTGACACCCCAAAACCGCTGCAGCGTGCGGCGCACGGTGGAGCGGCTGAGCGGGCTGGTGCTTCTCTGAGACATGGGCTTCCTTTCGCGTCTGATAGGGCGAAACGCCATTGTTGCACATTGGAGCACACTCCAGGCAAGCACGATGCGAAAAGCGCCCGCGCCGTGCTTGTGCAGGCGCCCCGCCGTCAGATGCAGCTAGTCCTCGTCTTTTTGGCCTGCGAGCAGCTCCGCGGATGTGAGCCCCAAAATCTCGTCGGCCTCCTCGGCATCTTCCAGGGCGTCGATGTCCTTGAGCTTGCGCTCCATGACGTTGGTGCGCGTGGTGATGATGCCCTCGACCGTTTTGCCCGCGGTCTCGATCTGCTGCTGGGCGCGGCGCAGCGCCTTTTGATAGCGCGGCAGCTCGGCCTTGACGGCGGAGAGCACGCGCAGTACATCGTCGGTGCGTTTTTGCAACTTAAACGTCTGATAGCTCATCTGCAGACTGTTGAGGATGGCCGCCATGGTGCTGGGACCGGCAACGTTGACGTGATAGTCGCGGCCCAGGGTCTCGATAAGCCCGGGGCGGCTGACGACCTCGGCGTACAGTCCCTCAAACGGAACGAACATAATGCCAAAGTTGGTCGTTGCCGGCACACTCAGGTACTTTTCGCAGATGTCCTTTGCCTCGCGCTTCACCATCATATCGAGCGTCTTGCGCGCAGCCGCCACGGTCTCCGCATCGCCCGACTCCTGCGCGTCGAGCAAGTGCTCGTACGCGTCGCCCGGAAACTTAGAGTCAATCGGCAGCAGCACGGGGTCGCCCTCGTCCACCGGTAGCTTGACGGCAAATTCAACGCGCTCCGAGGCGCCGGGCTTGGTGGCGACATTTTCCAGATACTGGTCGGGCGTAAGGATGTCCGCCAGGATCGCGCCCAGCTGCACCTCGCCCAAAATGCCGCGCGCTTTTACATTGCCCAGCACGCGCTTAAGGTCGCCCACGCCGGTGGCGATAGACTGCATGTCGCCCAGGCCCTTGTACACGGCCTCGAGCTGGTCGCTCACCTGCTTAAACGATGCAGACAGGCGATCGTTGAGCGTACGGGAGAGTTTCTCGTCCACCGTCGCGCGCATCTGATCGAGCTGCACGTTGTTGTCCTTGCGGATGGCGCCCAGCTGGGCATCGACCGTCTCGCGCACTTTGTCCAGGCGGCGCTCGATGCCCTCGCGGTTGGCACCGAGTTGTTGGGCCGTCTCGCGGCGCAGGTCGTCCATACGGTCGCCAGCCTGTGAGAACTCACGCGCGATAGTCAGGTAGCGCTGCTGCTCTACGGCCGCATCGGTCGTCTGCTGTTGCGCGATGGCATTTGCCGTGCGGCGGGTTTCTGCCAACGCGACGTTCAGGGTGCCGAGCGCGTTGTTGGCCTGCTCGAGCGTAGCCAGCATCTCTGCCCCGCTATCGCCGCGCTCCCGCAGCTCGGTGCGAAGGCCCTTGAGTTGCAGGGCACAAGCCACAGCAACCCCCACCGCCACCAAGGCGATCACAACAAGCACGATATCAATAGCAGACATAGTCTCCGCCCAACAAACCCAATCGATCATCAATCAAAACCGCGATCAATCTTACCCCGCCACACGCACCGGGCGCCCGGCCCCTTCTTGGGTGCCCCTCTCCTCCGCATATTCCATAATGCGGCGTGCCGTCTCCCTGCTCACCTTTGAGTCATCGCCGGCCAAGTATGCGTATACGTTTCCTTTATTCAGGTGCAGAGCACGGCAGAGCCCATAGCGCGTTACACCCGATTCCTCCAATGCTTCCAGCGTTTTCTTTCTCATCAGGGCGTTCACCCTTCTGTCGGCCGCCGGCTTTTCCTTCGCCGCTCTATACGCGCGCCAAACGTTGGCATAACGGTTAGGGAGTTTGTCTTCGGCGCATAGAGATACCAGGCTACCCGTTTGGCCGTACAAGGACAAAACGCCTCGGTAACCCTCTTCCATCCACGAGCCCTCGGATAAATCCAGAACGTATTCTGCTTTGCCCTGCGCCAAAGCGAGCAAAAACAGAGGCTCCGCCACGCGCGGCGCAACCGTCATCGCCTGCTCAACCAGTTTTCTAAAACTCAGTGACTGCTGTCCGGTTAGCTCTCGGCAATAGCCTTTTAAGAATCCCTCAAAGGTCAGATTCAACCGAGCACCTCCTTTTTGTATTGCCTGTATGCGCAGACCGTCTCTTGATAACTCCGCTCCGAAGGCGACGACGCCAGCGCCTCTCCCTCGTCGAATATAAGCCGTTCGAGCAACCCCCAATTAAGTCGGTCGACGAATGCCTGACTATGAAGATCGACGATGTCGTTCGGTCGATAGGCATAGAGCTTCATTACCGCCAGGTCCTCCAAGGATGGCGTAAAGTACCTGATAAAACGCGCCCCAATATCTAACGGAATCAAACGATCTTCGTAATTGAATGGCATCTGGTTGCAATATGCCACCGCCATACCGTTCACCTCGGGGTATCGAGCTATGATCTCGCGGAGGCACCTGTCTGCCTCAAACACATCAATGTCATGTGTAACCGACCGATTCGTCACATCGTTTAGCATGAAGGCGCTTCCTCCCACCAATACAACGCTCGGCCTATCGTCTCTTGGACCTATTTCCAGCTCCGCCTCTTCGTCAATGCCCAAAAGAGTCTGCTCTAAATCCTGCTTATACATAGCAAATCCTATTATTATTCATCTTCAATAATACTATTCAGTCGCATGACGGGACCCACAGGATGAAAGGATTCTACTCGTGGCGACAATCCCTACACCCTCGAAGTCCTGATGCGACAAACGCTAACTCTCCCAGCCGGCGCAGATGGTTGTTACGACATCGCCTAGGCGCTGGCCGAGGGCCGACAGATGTTGGAGCACTTCGCCGGGCGAAGCACCGTTGAGGATGCAGGTGAGCGCATACGACGCCAGAAAGATGGCCGCAAGCCCTAACGGGATGAGCACGATCATCGCCAATGTGCGCAAGCGCTGGCCCACACGGCGACGACGCGCACGACGCTTGTCGAACGCGAGCTCCTGCGCATATGAATCTTGCTGTACGGAATAGGCCTCTGGTGCCGATTCGCACCCGGGCACAGCTGCAGGTACAGCAGCGGGCACGACATTTTGCGCAAAGGGCTGGGCTGCCGCCCCTTGCATTTGCATCTCCATGAGTCGTTGCTGCTGACGCAGCATGCGCTCAGCTTGTTGCTGCGGAGTCTCAAGAAACAGGTCCATGTTGGCCTCCAAAGTCGGAGCATTCGACGCTTACGACCAGCATCCCGCACCGCCATGACCGCGACAACGCAATCGCCGGCAATAGCCACAAAGTTTCTTTTGCTCAAAAGCTGTCGAAAAGCTCAACAACTCCCCTACCAGCACTTTCTCTGAGCTTTTTTCGCCAGCAATCTTTTGGCCTTCCACCCTTACGCCAGCTGACCAAAATCTAACCAAAAGCTTGACGGAAATTGTGGAGACCGGGACCCCATACAAAAACGTGCCGCCCCAAAAGGGGCGGCACGCAAACTTCTTATCTGCTTTTCTGTAACGAGCATGCGACGACCCGAAGCCGGGGCGCAGGGCGGGGAAACCTTTGCCTCGCGCGACCCTGCGAAGCCGTGAGCGAGAGGGAAAGGTTTCCCCGCCCTGCGCCCCGTGGTCGGTGAGGACCGACTACATGCCCGCGAGACCGCGGGCAGCGGTGGCGCACAGAAACGCCAAGGCTAGAATCACGAGCGAGCCCGCAATATCGGCCACCACGCCCGCAAAGCGACGCTCAAACAACCAGCTCTCAAAGTGCGGGGCAACGTTGCGCCAAACACGCCACAACAAGATACCCATGCCGATGACGCCGGGAATATTGAGCAGCAAAATCTCGGAGCACAAAAGGCCAATCAGGTTTCCGGCGGCAAAGCCCGCATCGCCCTCGCAATATTTGCGATAAATCATGTACAGCATGTACGCCACAAACGGCTGCAGGCACGCAGAGATAAACGTAACCACCATCGAGGGGTCCTGAGAAAAGACATCGGTGAGTTTATCGACACTCGTGGCGTCCTTCGAAGCCAAGAACAAACCGATAACCACAAGGGGCACCACGCCCAAAATTACCTCGACCAGAGTAAATAACTTGGCAGTCAAATCCTCACTAGCCGAATTCAAATGAGGCGCCCACTCAGGATGAGCATGCGCCCCGACCTTCTTGTCCTTCTCAGCACGATCGGCCTTTTTACCCTCGGCAACCCGACGATCAGGATCCTTGCGAGTTCCCGCCGCAGCAACCCGAGCCCGAGACTTCTTACCCATACAAAAACACCCCATCAGGTAGTAGATAAACTAAAAGCCGCTACCCAGTGTACCCCACCCATGAACGGCGCCGTCCCAACCAGCCCCCATATAAAAGCGTGCCGCCCCGATAGGGGCGGCACACAAACTTAGTTATCAGCTTTTCTGTAGCGAGCACGCAACGAACCAAAGCGGGCCGGGAGGGCCGGACTACCTTCCCTCAACGCGACCCTGCGAAGCCGTGAGCGAGGAGGGAAGGTAGTCCGGCCCTCCCGGCCCAGCTCACGCCAGCGCCAAGCGCTAGTAGTTCACCACCTGCTCTTCAAAGTACGCCTTGGGGTGGTTACACACCGGGCACACCTCGGGCGCCTCAGCACCAACGTGCAGGTGCCCGCAGTTCAGGCACTTCCACACCTTCACGCCCTCGCGCTCAAACACCTCGCCCGACTCAATGCGCTCGACGAGCTTGTTGTAGCGCTCCTCGTGAGCCTTCTCGACAGCGGCGACACCACGGAACTTCTCGGCGATCTCGGCAAAGCCCTCCTCCTCGGCGGTCTTGGCAAACTCGTCATACATCGTGGTCCACTCGTAGTTCTCGCCCGCGGCGGCGTCGCGCAGGTTGTCCAGAGTGCCCGGAACGGCGCCGTCGTGCAGATACTTAAACCACAGTTTGGCGTGCTCGGACTCGTTGCCTGCGGTCTCGGCAAAGATATTCGAGATCTGAACGTAGCCATCCTTCTTGGCCTTGGATGCATAGTAGCGATACTTGGTGTGTGCCTGGGACTCACCGGCAAAAGCGGTCTCGAGGTTCTTCTTGGTTTGGGAGTTCTCAAAATCCATAGGTGTACTTCCCTTCAACGCATGCCGCCCGTAGGCTTCGAGCGGCCTCGTCTTTAGGATGCCCTCATGCCGAAAATCTAAACCTTACAATCCTGTTCTTCAGATTTGCATAGGCTAGATGCTCAGCCAGCGATCGCCCTCGGCTCGGCAAAAGCCCTCACGCTCCAGGTCGGCTAGAATGCCCGCGACAAGCTCGCACTCGACCGGCCCGCGACCGGCTGCCGTCTCCATTTCGTTAACGCCCACCACGGCATCAGCAAGCGTTATCCCCGCCGGCCGCCCATCGCGCGCAGCCAGTAGCATGCGCACAATATGGGCGCGTTTTTGGCGACGCGAGCCCTCGAACTTGGACTGACGACTATAGCCCGCCGAGCGCCTGGACGGATTGGGCAGCGTCTTCTTAAGATACGCGCCATAATCTAGCAGCGCGTAATACCACGCGCGCGGCGTGTCGGCATCGTCTTGAGGCACGGCAAAGGGCGCAATCTCATCCGCCACCGCACCGGGGGCCGCCGGACAGGCGGCTTGAATCAGCGGCACCAGCTCGCGATCGGGAACAGCCGGCACATCGGGAAAGAAATGATGCAAAAAGACCGTGCGCACGTTGGTCTCCAGATACACGCCTGGAAGATCAAACGCAAACGAACGGATGCCCTGCGCCGTTGCCGGGCCAATACCGGGCAGCGCGACCAGATTGTGCGTCTCGCGCGGAAACTCCCCGCCCCAATCCTCTACGACCCGTTGAGCGGCCCCATGAAGCGCCAGAGCGCGTCGGTTGTAGCCCATGCCCTGCCAAGCGTCCAAAACATCGGAAGGCGCGGCCTGGGCAAGCGCCTGCACAGTCGGAAAACGATCGAGCCACACCGGCATGCGCGCCTCCACACGCGGCACCTGTGTTTGCTGCAGCATGACTTCAGAAAGCCAAATGATGTACGGATCGCGCGTGCGGCGCCACGGAAGGTCGCGATAGCGCAGGACCCCTTCCGAACGAATCATCGAACGAAAGGGGTCCTGGATCATGGCTATGCTCCTTATGCGGCGCTATTCCTCCCGGTAAGCGCACGCGCAGGTGGCGTACTCGGGAAACGCTTCGCGGTCGGCGAACTTGGGATCGACGGCCGGGAACTGGCGGTGAGAGACGATGTCGCCGAGCGAAACGGAATCGAGGTAGTCGCGCATCAACGCCTGAGCTCCGGCCCACAGGGGATGATAGCAGCACGCGCCCATGCGCGCACAGTCACCATCGGGCGCGGTGCAATCGTTCATAACCATAGGACCCTGAACGGCCTCGACGACCTGGCGGATAGTGACGTCGTCCGGACTGACCTTGAGACGCATGCCACCGTGGACGCCACGCAGGCTCTCCACAATACCGGCCTGGACCAAACCGTGCTGAATCGAGCGGGCAAACGAATACGGGACATTGACCTCTTCGGCAGCGGTGCGAACAGAAAGCAAACGCTCCGGATCCTCGGCAAGCATCGCCAGCATGCGAAGGGCGTAATCAGTCTTCCTCGATACGTCCATTTTTCCCCTTTCAAGGAATACGAACAGCTCGAACGAGCTCCGGGGCCGAGCTTGTGTCGAGACGCTAAATGACCGCCAGGACATCCAAATGGTAAATCGGATATCCCCTGAGTGCCGCGCTTGGAGCGAAATGCATCAGATGCGGCCTACAGTGCAATTTAGTATAACCTAACCCCCTGTCTCGTTGAACAGGTGTTGCGCAACAAAACCGTTGTTCAGACAAATATACTTATTAGATTTTACTTGCGTTCCCGAAGGCGCGGGGATTCTGGGCGAAGATGCACCAGGGCGATCGTTCTATCGAAACAAAGTGCATCAAACGCAAAAAGCCACGTCCGAAGACGTGGCTTTAATTGCGTTGGCGGGAAGTACGGGGCTCGAACCCGCGACCTCCGACGTGACAGGCCGGCGCTCTAACCAAACTGAGCTAACTCCCCAGGCAGACGTTCGCGTTTGTTTCCGCTCGCGTGCGCTGCGGGGATTAGTATACACAGAAGTCTGTCTGGCGCGCAACAACTTTTTTGAAAAATTTTTTGGGGCCATCCGGGAGGGCTTCCGGGGCTGAGGGCGGGGGTTAAGTTTGCTGCTCTACAGTCCTGCGCAAGACGGAAAGCACATTAAGTGCTTTCCTTTGCGTGCGGAACTCGCGACAAACTTAACCCCCGCCCTCAGCCCCGGAAGCCCTCCCTGCCGTCACATTATTCAACCAGTTTTGCGGGCGTGCGCCGCTGCGCGGCTAGCCCGCGTGCTCCTCGGCGGGGTTGGTCTGATTGTTTTTGTTGAAGCTCTGCCTTTGGCTTAAAGAAAAACGAGGGACGCATCTGCATCCCCCGTTTTTGTTGCGGTTAGTCCAAGTCAATAAACTTAGTGCTTAGGATCTTGCCGTCTTTTACTAGCATTCTGGCCATGGTGGGGCCTCGGGTGCCTCTGGGGTAGCTGGCGCTGCCCGGGTTGAGGACTAAGCAACGGCCCACTTGGGCTTCTTTGGTTACGTGGGTATGGCCGTTGATGGCTACGTCTACGGATCCCACCGGAAGATCTTCGCGGTAGTGGGCTACGGCGAATTTGAGGCCTTCGTAGGTAAAGAGCGCAAGACGGTCTACATCGGGGCCGTAGTCGCGGTAGTAATCGTTGTTGCCCAGTACGGCCCGCACGGGGGCGATGGTGCATAGGTGCTCGTAGTCCATCTCTGACGTGAGGTCGCCGGCGTGGATAATCAGGTCTGCGCCCTCAAGCTCATCCAAGAGCGCAGGCGATAAATAGCCGTGGGTGTCCGAGATGATGTCGATGCGCTTGGCGCTTGCGCTGTTCATGGGATCCTTCCGCAAAAAACGATTCGGCAGATACATACAAAAAGGCCCCACGGCTCCGCAGACGATGGGTCTACAGGGCTGCGGGGCCAGTGTGCTAGAGACTCAGGGCCTTCTTGAGCGGCACGACGCGGCGGCGCGAAACCGGCACGCGTTCGTCGACGCCCGTAATGCCCAGCTGGATGGCGCCCGAGGGCACCGTCTCGACGTCCGTGACGCACGCCAAGTTGACGATATAGCGGCGGTGAACACGGAAGAAGCCAAAGTCGCAGAGCTTGGCCTCAAACTGCGCCAGCGAGGTCGTCGACAAAAAGCGATCATCGACGGTATAGATGCAGGAGTAATCGTCCTTGGCCATGATAAAGCGAATGTCGTCCACGGGAATGAGCACCTTACGGCCGCCCTTTTCCACCGGGATACGCTCGATGGTCACCTTGCTGTCCGTAACCGGCTTGGCGCGTTGCATGACCTTCTCGATCGCGCGATCCAAGCGAGCTTCCTCGACCGGCTTCATCAGATAATCGACGGCATCCACGTCGAATGCCTCGACCGCATGGTCACTATACGCAGTCACAAACACGATCGCCGGCGGATTTTTGAGCTTATGCAGCGCCTCGGCAAGTTGCAGGCCCGAGGCACCGGGCATCGAGATATCGAGAAACACGACATCCACGCGACTTTCCATAAGCATCTCGATGGCGGAGCGGACGCTCGACGCCTCCGTGATCGTGCCGATCTTGCCCGTTTGCTCGAGCAGGAAGCGAAGCTCCGAGCGAGCCGGCGCCTCATCATCCACAATCATCGCACGCAGCATAGGGATAAAACCTTTCGTCAACTAACTACGCCGGGCATCCGTCGCATGACGTTGAGCCCGTAGCCTTTTATTTTACTCTTGAATGTCAAAGATGCTCTCTGACAAATCAAGATGAAGGAGCACTTTGGTGCCCTTGCCCGGCGCCGATTCGACACGCGTATAGGAGTGCGGCCCATAAAAGCGATGGATGCGCTCCGAAATATTGTGCATGGCCACACCGGCGCCGCCACCCTGGGGAGAGCTGGCGTCGGGACGGGCAGAGCGCTCGTCAAACAGTCTGGCGGCGGTACCCTCATCCATGCCCACGCCATTATCGGCCACGGCAATCAAGATTGCATCCTCGCCGTCTTGGTGAACGGTCACGTCGATCCTCAGGGCGTCGTCATCGCCCATACCATGACGTACGGCGTTCTCGACAATCGGCTGGATCACGAACGCCGGCACCAGCGTATCTTCCACGTCCTCGGACACATCGAACGTCGCAAGCACGCGGTCCTCGCCAAAGCGGGCCTTCTCAAAGGTAAGGTAGCGCTTGGTCTGTGCAACCTCGCGCGAGACCGGAATAAGCGATCCCGAGTTGTCGAGCGTGGCACGATAGAACGATGAGAACTCACGAAGCAGTTCGCGGGCCCGCAGCGGATCGGTGCGCGTAAACGATGCAATGGTGTTCAGCGTGTTGAACAGGAAGTGCGGGTTAATCTGCGCCTGCAGCGCACGCACCTCGGCGCGCGCCGTGAGTTCCTTTTGCACCTCGAGCTCGTGGATGGCGAGCTGCGTGGACAAGATCTCGGCAAAGCCCGAGGCAAGCGCGTACTGGGTACGGTCGACGGCGCGCGGAGTCTTGTAGTAGAACTTGAGCGTGCCGACGGTACGATCGCCTACCTTGATGGGGGCGATAATGCCGGCGGGAACTTGGTTGTGCGAGCCGTCCGAGCCCACGACATCCACCATACGGTTGAACGACTGCACGATGCCATGTTCGATAACGTAGCGTGTGGCAAGCGTGTGGATGGGAGAATCTGGCAGTAGTTTTTTCTCAAGCTCGCCCGCGCAGGCCAGCACGTTGCCCTCGTCGGTGATGGCAACCGTCATGGCACGCGTCTCGGGCAAAATGCGCCGGCACACCAAACGCGCCGACTCCTGCGTCAGACCGCCCTTAATGTCCTCGAGCATGGCCGAGGCCACCGAGAGCGTCTCCTCGGTGTACTGGGAGCGCACCGAATCGGGATTGAGCGTCAAAAAGATAAAGATGCACAGAAAGATGCACAGCAGTGCGCAGGCAATCACCGTGGCGATCGGCTCGATACCGGTCACCAAGGCAAAAATAAAGTACACCAGCACGCAAATGGCGCAGGCAACGGCAATGATGCGAAAGATTGATATTGAACTATCGCGCTGGGCGCGGCGGTCGATCATTCGGCCCCCTCCAGGATACTGATCAGTTGTGCGTCACGCCAAAGCCCGTCCATGATCTTGGGCCAAAAGCTCTGGAAACGCAGGTAGCTTGCAGCGTTTTGGCGCGCATAGGCCTTTGCCTCGCCGATACCATGGCGCCAAATGCGCAGGTAGCCCTCATGCTCGCGGGTAAACACACTGCGGACCATAGCGGTCTTGCGCACGCGGTCGTCGAGCTCGCGCGAAATCCACGGGCCCGGGTAGGGCATGAGCGATGCCGCCGTAACGGGAATGAGCTCCTTTTGATGCGCGGCGAATGTCAACTTGGCCCGTTCGTAGTACCAACGGTATACATCCTGCATAAAGCGCGGCGAGCGCTTTTCGGACTCCGGAGGCAGATGGCGCACGGTCCACTCGTTATCGAACCACACGTCGTAGCCAAACATGCGCATGTTAAAGAGGTAATCCAAGTCCTCGCCGCGGGTGATAAACGGGTCAAAGGCCACACGCGTAAAGGCGCGGGCGTGCAGGGCCATCAGGCCGCCGCACACGTAGTTGGAGCGCGAGATGCGGGTGCCCGAGAGCGCCTTTTTCATCCAACGGTTGAACTCGATGCGCTTGGTCCACCAACGGTGGCAGATGCCCGCCTTGTCCGTGGGAGCCAGCGGCGAGCCGTCGCGATCGTAGAAATAGCCGCTCTTGACCAAGATCGGCAAGCCCTGACGCGTCTGCTGCCCCAACGCATAGGTCGCGCGCTTCATAAAGTCGGCGTCGATGACAGTCTCATCGTCATCCAAAAAGATAACCGCGTCATGCCCCAGCACAGCGGCACAGGCTAGCCCCATGTTGCGGATGGCACCGTAGCCTCGCAGGCTCACGCACTCGCCCGAACCCTTGGGCGCGATCTGAGCAACCCGGTCTGCGATGCGCGAGGCCTGGGTGTTGGTGACAACGGTGACCTTGAGCGTGGGATGCGCGTCGACAATCTCGTGCACGCGCAGCGACACATCGGCTGTGGCAGAAACAGGACAGACCACCAAAAGGATGATGCGCGGGATGTCGCACACCTGCTCAAGCGAGGCCAGGCAGCGGTCGAGTTCGGGATTGTCTGCGTTGAGTCGCGTCGAATGGTCATAGGTGCCAGGGGCGTTTGCGCAAGCGTCATCGCCCGCCCAATACGTTGGAATCACGACCGTGGCGTTCATGCCTTACCCTCCTTGCAACACAAAAACGGGGCGCCGCCAAACACAGGCGACGCCCCGCGACCTAGCTGATTCCATCATACCCACTTGGGCTAAACATTGCTCGGAAGTCAGAATGATTTATGCGGCTACTTCCAAAAGAGTACTGTAGATAGGCACAATTGCTGTACTGAGCCCGGTTGCCTTACGCTGCCGCCTGAGTCATGCGGGACAGGCGGACCAGCAGCATAAAGCCAACAACCAGCAGCACGCCAATGGAAAGGACGCCCAGCGACGGGTTGCCGGTCAGCGAGGTGACGACCGACACTAGAAAGGTGCCCATGACGCTTGCATAACGACCAAAGATGTCAAAGAAGCCGTAGTACTCGTTGGATTTTTCTTTAGGGATAATGCGGCCAAAGTAGCTACGGCTGAGCGCTTGCACGCCGCCCTGGAACAGGCCGACCATAATGGCAAGCACCCAGAACTCAAAGGCGGTCTTTAGGAAGAACGCGGCGAACAGCACAATGCCCATGTAGGCGGCGACCGCCACCAGAATCATGTTGAGCGTGCCCACGCGTCCGGCGAGCTTGCCGTAGATGATGGCGGACGGAAAGGCCACAAACTGCGTGACGAGCAGCGCCAGCACCAGCTGGGTCGAATCGATACCCAGAGCCGAGCCGTAGCTGGTTGCCATGGAAATGACCGTGTGCACACCGTCGATGTAGAAGAAGAACGCGATCATGTAGACCAGCACGGTCTTGTTGTGGGCGATCTCGCGCATGGTGTGTCCGACCTCGGAGAACACACCGCCCACGATGTGGCCGATAGTGTCCTCGGGACCGCGCTCGCGACCGTACTTTTGCTTATAGGTGCGAATGAGCGGCAGGGTAAAGATGAGCCACCAGGCACCAGTGATGATAAACGACAGACGCGTTGCCAGCATGGTGGGGACGCCAAGAGCGGGGCCACCCATGATGAGCGCCAGGCAGATGACGAACGGCACGGTGGAACCGATATAGCCCCAGGCATAGCCCGAGCTGGACACGGCGTCCATGCGCTCGTCGGTCGTAATGTCGGGCAGCATGGCGTCGTAGAACGTCATAGAAGAGTTAAGGCCGATGGTGCACAGCACGTACACGGTCAAAAATGCCATGGCGGACATTGGGATAGCCTGCGCCAGGCAAAGAACCAGGCCCGTGAGGAAGAAGCCCAAGAAGAACTTGATCTTGTTGCCGGCGTAGTCGGCAAGTGCGCCCAGAATGGGCATGAGCATGGCGATGACCAGCGAGGCGATCGTCTGCGCATTGCCCCAGGCGACCACCAAATCGGCCGAGGAAGCGCCGGTATTGATGGCGTTAAAGTAAATGGGCACCACCGAGGTATTGAGCAGCACGAGGGCCGAATTGCCCACATCATACATAACCCAGTTACGCTCGAGCTTGGTGTATTTCATGGACAGGGACCCTTCGTATTCGCCCGATATGCAGTTAGTTCATCGTACCCCAATTGTCCAGAACCGCCGGTAAGGATTCGGCAAAGGGGCACGCACGGGCCCTATTCCTCGCGGTCGAACTCCTCATCGGCTTCGAGCACGCGACCGCTGTAGTTGACGTGACCGGTCACGGCATCCATGTCACCGGTCTCGATAAAACGTGCGACCGTGCACCCGTAATCGACCAGCGCGCGGTCAAAGACCTCGGGGAAACTCTCGGTCGAGACTTCATCAGTAAAGGGGTTCTTCCATGCCAAGTGGCCCAGGTTGCCGGTACGCTCGGGCAGCTCGGTCGTCACGCGGTGCGCAAGGCCGTCGAGCAGCGAATAATCGTGCACCAAGCCCTCGAGCAGGGCAATCGCGCGCGTCTTGGCCGAACCGGCCGGCTCGATAGTACGGTAGAGCAGCTGCATGTCGGCTACGGCGCCGGCGTACTCCCCCGCCGGGATGTCGATACCGTACACGCGCCCGGCGACGTAGCTCATCAGCACGCCGGCAACGCGATTGATGCGGTCGGTAGTGACGATCTCGCCCGCCGGCGGATAATCCTCGACCGTGGCCCCGTCACGTTTAAGCTGCAGCATCAGCACGTCCAGGTCGCTTTCGAGCACGGCGTGAACTTGACTGCCCGAAGCCTCGAGCTCGGGGTCGGACTCAACAATGCCAAACTGCTGCTCGTAGACAAAGGGATGGGCATTGCGGTCGAGCACATAGTGCGACAGCAGGCCCAGCGCAAACGCGCGACCCAGATTGGCATCGCGCGGCTGCAGGTGCGACACGCCATCGCGCAGGCACGAGAACTGGCGCGACATGTGCGAGCGGTGCATGACCTGAGCCAGCAGCGCGCAGTCGGAAACACGCGGTGTCAGAATGTGAAAGAAAAACGGGTCGGGGCCTTGGTTGCCCAAGATAAAGGCAATGCGCTCTTCATCGGACGTGATGACGCCCTGCGGAAGACGGTCGATGCTTTCCTCGCCAAACAGATGATGGGTGATAAGCGCGGGCATAATGATCCTTTCGATTTCATTCGATGCCACCCATTATGCCCACCGCGCGCCCATACCAAACCTGCGATGGTAAACGACGGCACGCAAGCCTCTTACGCAAGCCCCAGGTGCGACTTGACCTCGGCGGCACGACGACGGGACACCGGCACCGTCGAGCTCACGCGGTCGAGCCTGAGCTCCATCAACCCCGTGGAGCCAATCTCAACATTGTGCACGTCTTCCAAATTGACCAGATAGCTGCGATGGACGCGGATAAAGCCCTCGGAGCCCAAGCGACGTTCGAGCGAAGAGATCGACTCATTAATCAGATATGTTCCCTCGGCGCAGACGGCGTTGCAAAAATCGGCACGCGCCTCAAAGTAGCAGACATCCGCCACGGGGATGAACACCTTTTTACCCCCGCGGTCCACCGTCAGGCGAAGGGGCTGGCGCGGGGTATGGACAGCGCGGCGAACACCCAGGGCGGTTTCGATCTTGTCGAGCGCCTTTGACAGGCGGGCATCCTCGACCGGCTTGACGACATAGTCGACAGCATCGAGGTTATACGCGTCGGCCGCGAACTCTGCAAACGCCGTCACAAACACCACCACCGGCGGCGTCTTTAGGTTTTGCAGGGTCTCGGCTAGCTCAATTCCCGAGCGGCCGGGCATCGTGATATCCAAAAACAGCACGTCGGGCTTGTTCGACAGAATCGACTCCACGGCCTCGGTGACATTGCCCGCCTCGGCAATCTGTCCCACACGTGCATCCTTTTCCAGCAGATAACGTAGCTCAGCCCTAATAGGAGGCTCGTCATCAACCACCAAGATGTTCCATCCCTCGGACATATGCGCTTCCCCTCTTTTTTCTCTCAATCCAACCGCGCGCTACACCTTCATCGGCGCCGGCTCATGCGGCTCGCCGTTCAGCTCGACGATGACCTGCGTCCCCACGCCCTCCTGGGACTTCACGCGCATGCCAGAATCTTCCCCGTAAAAGAAATGGATGCGCTGAAGCACGTTGAAGAGCGCCAGGCCGCAGCCTCGCTTGATGGAGCCGTCGGCGGTAATGCTCTCGGGCTCCTCTCGGCGATGCTGCTCAAACAGGTGCGCGCAGACTTCTTCGCTCATACCGATGCCGTCATCTTCGACGATGATCTCCAGACCGTCATCGGTCTCAAAAGCCCCAACACGAATAGAAAGCGGCTCGGTCTCGCGCTGGGCATGCTTGATGCAGTTTTCGAGCAGCGGCTGTAAGATAAACGGCGGCACCATGCTGTCGCGCACCTCAAAGTCGATGTCGACCGAAACGCGCAGACGGCCGTCGCCATACCGGGCCTGCATAAGATTGATATAACGAGTGCCCTGTTCCACCTCATGCTCGAGCGTGGTGAGCGTATCGGAGTCAGAAAGCGTCTGACGATAGTAATTGGAAAAGTCGATCAGCAGCGATCGCGCCTTGTCGGGCTCGGTTCGCACGAGCGACACGATCGTGCTGATGGTATTGAACAGAAAATGCGGGTCGACCTGCGACTGCAGGGCGCGCAGCTCCACGCGGGCCGTAAGCTCGTCCTGGCGCTCGAGCTCAAAGCTGGCGAGCTGCGTGGAAATGAGATCGGCAAAGCCCGAGGCTAACGCCGTCTGGCGCATATCGATGCTGCTCAGGCGGGGATAGTACAGCTCGAGCGTACCCACGCAATGCCCGCGCACGGTAAGCGGTGCGACAATACCGGCGCGCAGGCGGGGAAAATAGCCACCCGTCTCGGTCGAGGCATCGCGCGAGAAAACGCTTTGCTCACCGCTGTTGATCACATTGAGCGTGGTCCGCAGCACCACCGGGGTGCCCGCGGGGCATTTTGCCGAGTCCTCGCCCCAGCTTGCCAACACCTGCTTGCCGTCGGTAAAGCAGATGGCAGAGGCGATGGTTTCGGACAGGATGATCTTAGAGGCGCCCAGGGCAGCTTCGGGCGTAAGGCCGCGCGACGTGTAGGCGAATATTTTCGACGCGATGGCGAGCGTGCGGTCGGTAGCGCTCGATGTGAGGTCGTCGGGAACGACAAAGACGTACGAGAAGAAGAAGCACAGCATGACCAAGCCGGCAATGACGACAACGGCCGGAACGGGATTGGGATTATCGGTTAGATCCCAGATGAGCAGCAGGATAAGCAGCGGAACGACAATACCGAGCAAGATGGCTTGAACCACATGCTGAGCGGTACGAAAGACCTTGGTAGAGTTGTAGCTCTTGCCCAGAATCAGCCTATTGAGATCCACCGTCATCTCCTTCTTACTGACGCACCCCATAGCAATAAAGAGGGCCGCAAGCGACCCTCTCCATTGCATTATGCAATCAAAAACTGTGTTTTACATCCAGCCATCGACAAACGGTATCTTAGGCGCTGTATTTGTTGGCCTCGCCAAAGGTGCCAGCCTCGACGATCCAGCCGTCCTTCATGATGACGTCCATGTTGTCGGTGTTGAGCACGTGGATGTCGGCGGCGACGTCACCGTTGACGACCAGCAGGTCGGCGCACTTGCCGGCCTCGATGGAACCGGTCTCGTCCTCGATGTGGCACATCTTGGCACCGTTGAGGGTGGCGCAGGTGATGGTCTCGACCGGGGTGAAGCCGATCTTGTCGACAAACTCGTACATCTCCTCGATGGAGCAGGTGCCGTACGGGGTGACGAAGGAGAAGGAGTCGGAGCCGATCGTCATGACGACGCCGCGCTTCTTGGCCTCGCGCAGGCAGTCGTAGTTGCGCTGCAGCTCCTTCTCGACCAGGGTGCCCTCGTACTTGTCGTGCAGCTCGGGGACGTAGACGGGCGGATAGGTGGCGTACCAGGTGGGCAGGAAGGCGATCGTCGGCGTGAAGAAGGTGCCCTGCTCGGCCATGAGGTCCATGGTGCGCTCATCGATATCGAAGCCGTGAATCAGCTGCTCGCAGCCAAAGCGGACGGAATCGTAGGCAGCGGCGTGGTTGTTGTAGCAGTGGCTCCACACGGGGATGCCGACCAACTTGGCCTCTTCGATCACGGCCTGGATCTCCTCGGAGCAATAGTGCTGGTCGCGACCGGAGTCCCAGCGCCAGATGCCGCCACCGGTAGCCCAGATCTTGATGGCATCGGGGTTCTCGCGCAGGCGACGACGGACGGCCTTGCGCAGATCCCAAGGACCGTCGACCTGATCGCCCCAGGGGTGCGATTCCTTGTTGAGCTCCTGGCTGCAGTGGTGGGAGTCACCGTGACCGGCAACACGGCAGAAGCCCAGGCCGGTGGCCAGAACGCGCGGCCCCTTAAAGACGCCCTTGTCGATGCAGTCACGGATCTGGATACCAAAGCGGCCGATCTCGCAGACGGTGGTGAGGCCGTGGGTGAGGCAGTCGTAGGCCTGCTTGACGGCAACGGCCTGCTTCTCGAGGAGCGGCTGCATGACCCAATCGGTGTCATCGTCGGTCAGGTTGCCCGAGAAGTGCAGGTGGGTGTCGATCAGGCCGGGAAGGACGGTCTTGCCGGCGGCGTCGATAACCTCAACGCCCTCGGGAAGGTCCTGCATAGTGCCGGCGTACTCGATCTTGCCGTTGTCGTCGACGAGAACGAGGGAGTTCTCGACCGGCTCGGCACCGGTACCGTCGATGAGCTTGCCGCCAACGATTGCATACTTAGTGGACATGGTTCCTCCTTATGGATCCATATAGTGGGCGAGGCCGTGTTGGGTTAAGGCCTCACAAAACTACCCAAGTGGTGCCGGGTTCGGTGCGCGGAAGAGAGGATCCCGCGCACCCGATCCGCCCCGGCTAGGCGCTACTTTTTGCGGGAATTGGTAAAGGCCATAAGAGCCAGGCCAATGGCCAGCCAGCCGATCACGATGCTCCACTCCACCATGTTGAGGGAGGCGGGAGAGAACGGAATCACGAGCAGCCCGATGATGACGGCGCAGGCAGCGACAGCGAGGCAGATGCCAAACTTGCCGCCGGGCACCTCGTAGGGACGAGGCAGGTCGGGCTCGGTGAAGCGCATGCGCAGGCAAGCGAGGGCGACCATGCCGCAGGAGAAGATGAAGGCGAGGGCCGACACGTTGGTCAGAGGAATGAGCATGTTCTTGCCCAGGAACGGACCGATGACGGTGATGACGCCCAGGACGACGCAGGCGAGCTTGGGAGCGCCGGACTTGGGATCGACCTCGGCGAACTTCTCGGGCAGCTGGCCCTTGCGGCCCATGGCGAGCATGATGCGGCTCGTGGCGCCGTAGAAGGAGTTCATCGGGCCCATGGGTCCAAGCGTGGCGATGACGAGCATGGCCAGGTACAGGAGCATGTTGATGCCCTTGAGGCAGGCAAGCGCGGGAACCGGGCTCTTAACAAACTCATGCCAGTCGAGGATGGTGCCGAACGAGTAGATGCAGACCATGTAGAAGCCGCCTGCGGCCAGCAGGGCTAGGGAGATGATCTTGCCGAACTTGTTCCAGTTGAGGCCCTCGGCTGCTTCCTCAGCCTGCTGAGGAATGGTGTCGAAACCGGCGTAGAAGAACGGGGTCAGAACCAGGACCGACACGATGCCGGCGAACAGGCTGGTGCCCTCGGTAGCGGGCTTGCCGCCACCAGCGCCGGTGACCTGGGAGAACACGGGCATGGCGTGTTCCGGCGAACCGGTGAACAGCGAGACGCCCATGGCGAGCAGCATGCCGCAGAGCAGGGCCTTGGTCAGGAAGGCCTGGAGCTTGGCGGCCGAGCTGGCACCGCGGAAGTTGAGGAAGATGACGTAGACTGCAAAGCCGAGCGCGATCAGCGTCGGGAACAGGTAAACGTCGGCGCCCAGGATGGTATAGAGCTTGACGGCACGCAGCCACTCAAGACCGGGCAGGCTGCCGAACATCTCGGACACGAGGGTCGAGATAGCGATTGCCTCCCACGGGCACAGGATGCCGTTGCCCAGGGCCAGGAGCCAGCCGGTGATGTAGCTCATCGTACGGCCAAAGCTACGATCGACATACTCGACGATGCCGCCCGAGATGGGGATAGCAGCCGTGAGCTCACCGAAAACAGCTCCGACGGGCACGAGGAAGATTGCACCCAAGAGGAATGCGATCATAGCGGGAACGGGACCGCCGCCCACGACCATCCAGTCGCCGACCTGCAGAACCCAACCGGTACCGATGATGGCACCGAAACCGATGGTGAAGAAGTTCCAGAGCGAAAGCGTTTTCTTCATGCCGCCGTTATCCTCGACTGCAACTTCTGCATTCTTGTCCGCCATTGTTCCCCTCCTTTCCTTTTTGACGCCCCTTGGCGTCACCCCTTGCGCGGTCCGTTTTGCCGCGCGCTTTTATTCCATGGCTTTAAGATACGGCCTTGGCGCAGCAGCGCCGCTCGCAGCTCGACCGAAGGCAGAACTGCAAAACGAGCGGCACCGTTTTTGGGACGAACGGCGGGAGACGTCATTCGTCTTGGACGCTTTCATCTTGCCTGCTTTTGAATACCTGTTGCCGTGACGCTTGGCGCGCGGCGCGGCAACGTTCATACCATTTGTCAGGCTTTTGGCGCACATACCCATGTGTCGTGCATCTTTTTATGTAGGATAGACAAGTTACACATGAGGCAAGGTGATTCGAATGGCATACGGATACAATGACGGCGACCAACGGCCACAAAGCGTGCGCCTTGCCGGCCGCACCACGCCAACGCCCAGAAGCACCTCCGACAACGGCAACCCGCAGCGCCCCCAAGAGCAACTCGGGGCTTCTTCGCGGCAACAAAGCCGTACCGTGCAGCAGTCAGACCGCGTGAGCACGAGCGCACGCCAACGCCAGATCGACACATCGCAGCCGCGCCGCTACGATTGCCGTACGACCGACTACTACGTTAAGCGCTCCTTTTCGCGACCTCAACGCAACCGCGGCAATTCCGCCCCTCGCCCCGCGTCGCACACCACAAGCCACGCACTTCCGGCCCGCCGCCTACGCCTTGCGCTTTGCTCCATTGCCGCCTGCCTCGTCTTTGTGTTTTTGGGATCCTGTATCTCGCACGGATCAGCCGGTCTTGAGCCCACTGCCGAGGACAAGCTGCTTAAAGCTCCCGTCGCGCCCGGTTACTCCTTTGCGTTCTCGACCCCACGCTCGCAATGGCAGGCCGGCACCATGCCCCACATCTACCAAATTGACCCCGCATGGTCGGAGCTGCCCTATGCCGGTGGCACTATTCGCGAAAACGCTTGCGGTCCCACTTGCCTCACCATGGTCTATATCTTTAAGACCGGCCACACCGATAAGACGCCGGTCGATATGTGCGCCCTTTCCGAGGCGGGCAACTATGCCCCCACCGGCGCCACCGAATGGTCATTTATGACGCGCGGCGCATGGCAGCTGGGCCTTAACGCAACGGAGCTCCATATCGATCGCAGCTCCATCACCCAGGCGCTGCGCTCGGGTGCGCCCATCATCGCATCGGTTCGCCCCGGCACCTTTACCAGCGTTGGACACTATATCGTGCTCTGGGGCATCGACGATGCCGATCAGGTGGGAGTCTACGACCCCAACTCGCAAAGCCGCAGCGCTCGCCGCTGGGGCGTCGTAGAAGTCCTCAACGAAATCGAAGCCATGTGGGCCTACTACTAGTCATTGGGCACTCATTGGGGACAGACTTAAATG
>CAJMLY010000013.1 GCA_905214425.1 uncultured bacterium | reverse complement strand
CGCCGACGAATACGAGGACTGGAAAGCCTCGCTGTAGCGGCTCTCCGCATTTCGCAACCAGCGCAACCGAATCAGGACGCCAGGCTAGGCGGCGAGCGCCGCTCGCGCCCGCGCATGTTGAGTTTTTACTCCCCATTGCATGCAAAGGCATTCTCGACGCGCCTGGGGAGTAAATGACGCGGTGGCTTACACGGCGGCACGCGGCGGTACGCCGCGGCATTTCCCCTGATTACTCCCGTTTTCATTGAGGTGGCGAGATTCTTTACTCCCCATTAACCACCTGGGGAAACGCCGTACGGAGAGCGCAAAAATGCCCATTGAGTTCGATTTGAGTTTCGCGGGCCCCGAAACGGTCCCGTTTGGCTCTCGGAGACAAAAACAGCGCGTCTACTCACTCGGGATGAATCCTTACTCCCATTCCTCCGAATGCCGCCCCGTACTTTGCCGTCTTGAAATACGGGGAGTAAATAGCGAAATCGCAGGTGAAAGGGAGTAAAAAGGCAAAGAAAAAGCCTCCGTCCCAACGCGGGAACGGAGGCTTGATTATCGGATTTACTCACCATTGTCGCTGGTGGCTTTGCCGTGACTCTCGTACGAAACGAAACTCAGCAGCACAGTACGGCACTCAAAAATGCAGGTCAGAACCCTGTCAGCCTACTCCCACTCGATCGTCGCGGGCGGCTTGGACGTGATGTCGTAGCACACGCGGTTGGCGCCGGGGACCTCGGCCACGATGCGGCCGGAGATGCGGGCCAGGACGTCGTAGGGCAGCTTGGCCCAGTCGGCGGTCATGGCGTCGCTGGACTCGACGGCGCGCAGGATGATCGGGCGCTGGTAGGTGCGCTCGTCGCCCATAACGCCAACGGACTTAATGTCGGGCAGGACCGCGAAATACTGCCAGCAGCTGTGCTCGGAGTTGCGCTCGCCGGTCTGCTCAAACAGACGCTGGTTGTAGGCGTCGAGCTCCTCGCGCACGATGGCGTCGGCATTCTTGAGGATCTCGAGCTTCTCCTTGTCGACCGCACCGATGATGCGGATGGCCAGACCCGGGCCCGGGAAGGGCTGACGGAACACGATGTGACCCGGCAGGCCCAGCGCCAGACCAAGCGCACGGACCTCGTCCTTAAAGAAGTGGTCGAGCGGCTCGATGAGGTCGAAGTGCACGCCCTCGGGGAACGGGATCAGGTTGTGGTGGCTCTTGATGGTGGCCGTCTTGCCGCCCGTCTTGCGCGCGCCGGACTCGATGATGTCGGGGTAGATGGTGCCCTGAGCCAGGTACTTGACCGGCTTGCCATCGGTCTCGAGCTGCTGCGCCACGGCGAAGAACTCTTTCCAGAACTGCGTACCGATGATGCGGCGCTTCTCCTCGGGCTCGGTTACACCAGCCAGAAGCTCGGCATAACGGTCCTCGGCGTGGACGTGGATAAAGTCGACGTCAAACTGCTTGGTGAAGACCTCCTCCACCTGCTCGGGCTCGCCCTTGCGCAGCAGGCCGTGGTTGATGAACACGCAGGTCATCTGCTTGCCCACGGCGCGAGCGCCCAGCGCAGCCACGACGGAGGAGTCGACGCCACCGGACAGGGCCAGAATCACGCGGTCGTCGCCGACCTTCTCGCGGAACTCGGCCGTCATGGTCTCGACCAGGTTGTCCATGCTCCAGTTGGGCTCCAGGCCGCAGATCTCAAACAGGAAGTTGCTCAGCAGCTGCTGACCGTACTCGGAGTGCTTGACCTCGGGGTGGAACTGCGTGGTAAAAATCTTGCGCTCGACGCACTCCATGGCGGCAACCGGGCACACGTCGGTGCTGGCGGTAACGGTAAAGCCCTCGGGCACCTCGGACACGGCGTCGCGGTGGCTCATCCACACGGTCTGCTCCATAGGCGTGGAGTTAAAGAGCTTGGCGCCGGCCGTACGCGTGACGGTGGCGCGGCCGTACTCGCCCACCTCGGAGTGGCCGACCTTGCCGCCGAGCGTCACGGCCGTGATCTGATGGCCGTAGCAAAAGCCCAGGACGGGAAGACCCAGGTCAAAGATGGCGGGGTCGATGGACGGAGCGTCCTCGGCATACACGGAGGCCGGGCCGCCAGAAAGGATGAGCGCAGAGGCGTTCATCTCGCGAATCTCATCGGCCGAGATGTCGCAGGGAACGATCTCGGAATACACGTTGAGGTCGCGGACGCGACGGGCAATGAGCTGACCGTACTGCGCACCAAAGTCGAGTACGAGGACCTTTGCGGAAGCCTTTTGATCCATGGTTTCCCCCTCTTGTTGGCGGGGAGCCGGTGCCCACCCGCGCGAATAAACGAAAACAACTTTCATAGTGTACACGTTATATGGGGTTTCTCGTCCCTCGCAGCCATCAGCGCACGGCAAACGCACGACCTGGGCCCCTAATTGACGGCAATTGAAGTGTTATCAAACGTTACAGATGATGTAATACGTTTGAACATTGGACACCCTGTGCCACAATACTGCCGAACGACTCCGCCTCTGCGGCGGCAAATACGATAGGAATACCAGCATGAAGCGCATCCTTCTCATCGCCACGGGCGGCACCATCGCATCGACCGAGGACGGCAACGGCCTCTCCCCCGCCCTGACCGGTGAGGAACTCGCCCAGAGCGTCCCCGAGATCTCGGGGCTCTGCGAGCTCGACGTCGTGCAGCCCATGAACATCGACAGCACCAACATGCGTCCCGGCGACTGGATGCGCATCCGCGACGTCATCGTCGAGGGTTATGCCGACCACGACGGCTTCGTGATTCTACACGGCACCGACACCATGAGCTACACCGCGGCGGCGCTTTCCTACCTGATTCAGGACAGCCCCAAGCCCATCGTGCTCACCGGCTCGCAAAAGCCCATGGGCAACCCTTTTACTGATGCCAAACTCAACCTGTACCAGAGCCTGCTCTATGCGCTCGACGAGCACTCGCACGACGTATCGATCGTGTTTGGCGGCGTCGCCATTGCCGGCACGCGAGCCCGCAAGCAGCGCACCATGAGCTTTAACGCGTTCATTAGCGTCAACTATCCGCCCATTGCCTACATCCGCAACGACCGCATCGTGC
This sequence comes from uncultured bacterium, assembly GCA_905214425.1. Taxonomy (GTDB): domain Bacteria; phylum Actinomycetota; class Coriobacteriia; order Coriobacteriales; family Coriobacteriaceae; genus Collinsella. The sequence continues at coordinate 51,037 of CAJMLY010000013.1, read as the reverse complement.
GCAACGGGCTCCACGGCACTCATCAGGGCGAAAACCCGGTGCGTTTCTACGACAGCATCGACCCGCGCGTATTTGTACTCAAGCTTACGCCCGGCGTAAACCCGGGCATCCTCGACGCCCTTGCCGATAGCTACGATGCTGTAATCCTTGAGACCTTTGGCATTGGCGGTATTCCCGAGTTTGGCGAGTCCGGCGATTCGTTCCAAGAGGCAATTTTCCGCTGGGTCGATTCGGGTCGAACCGTCGTTATGACCACGCAGGTCCCCGAAGAGGGCCTAGATCTGGGCGTTTATGAGGTCGGCCGTGCTTACGCCGATCATCCGGGCATTCTGCGCGGCGACGACATGACCACCGAGACGCTCGTGGCCAAGACCATGTGGGCACTCGGCCAGTCACGTGATGCCACCGAAATCCAGCGCCTGTTCTACAGCCAAGTCAACCACGACCGCATCCCGATGGCGTAATCCCTAAGGCAGCTCCACTTATCGCAGCCTTAAACGACAGGTGGTCCCCCTCGGGCCGTGCAAAAATCGGAGTATTCTGCAATTTCTCCTCCGGACGCATAGAATCGGCCGATTATTAGACGAACTTTTAGGACGAAGGGTCCGTTTAGTAAATATTTATTCCTCATTTTTATTTAGCGTGTGGATTATCTACTGTCAAAAAGGCAAAGCCAGCCGCTCGAGCTACCATCTACGGCCGAACTGGTGCTGAATACTCGCGATTTTGCACATCGCAACCAGGGGGGACCCGCCCAAAGAGCGTCAAATACAGCGGGGGAACGCCCTATTCGATACCCTCGAGAAGTTCTGACACCGTCATGCCGAGTGCGGGTGCGATCTTAAATAGAACCTTGAGCGTGAAATTTGCCGTCCCATCTTCGATTCGGTCGAGGTAGGGTCGGCTGATTCCTGTCGCCACACAAAAATCAACCTTGGAGATACCAAGGTCCCTGCGTGTCTCTTCGACCCGCCTGCCAAGAATCTGTTTCGCACGTTCGTCCATGCAGCCGAGTTTGAAATGGAGCCGAACATAAACGTAAACTATAGTTTACGTTTTGCCGAATACACAGGAGTTTTCTATGTCGGGTTCTTCGGTCCGCATGTACCGAGCCACGCTTCGCACAAACAGCGCACCGCCCAAGCTCGTCGTCGTTGAAGCAGAATGCCTTTCGCCCGATGAGCGCACAGCATTTGCATTGCTATCAAGTCGCGTCGCCGCTGTTCTGGTCCCTTGCTCGGCGCAAGGTGAATTTGCCATCCAATGCCAAGCGCACAGCTGCTCGCTCAATCAGGCTGCCGTAATCGCAACCAGCCAACGCGGTCTGCCCCTTCTCCTGGAAGCCGGCATCGCACTCGCCCTTCGCGGTGCCGGATACGAGAACGAGGCCGCCGCCGACATGGTCTTTAAACCACGATCGAGCGGCGGCCTCGCAGCAGCCATTGAATATATGTGCAGGCTCGTTGCCTAAAAGGACAAGCTAGAAACCAAGGCCAAAGCCCGTTCCGGTAATCGCCGAGTACATAAAGTAAACGTTGACCACGTTGAGGAACACACCCGTGATGCAACCGTTGCGCAGGTAGCGCTCGCACACGATGCGAGCCATGGCGGCGGAGTCATCATTGTTTTTAGCCTGGCGTCCCGCCGTAAAGTACGTCGCCACGCTCAGCAGCAGGTTGAGCACCGGCAGTGCCAGCAACTCGTAGCTCTTGCCCCAGCGCGTCGCCTCGCCGGCGGCATTAAACTTCGTTGCCACCTCGGGACCAATGCTGGGGATCACAAACGCCGCTACCACCAGCGGAAGCACTGCAAGCACCAGCAGCGCGATGCCCATGTAGCCGGCTTTTTTTCCATATTTAAACATGCGCGTCGTCCTTACACGTTAAAGCGGAAGTGCACGACGTCGCCATCGGCCATGACATAGTCCTTGCCCTCAATACGCAGCTTGCCGGCGGCCTTTGCGCCCTGCTCGCCGCCGAGCTCGATGTAGTCGTCGTAGCCAATGACCTCGGCCTTAATAAAGCCGCGCTCAAAGTCGGTGTGGATGACACCGGCGGCCTGCGGGGCGGTCGCGCCCTGACGCACCGTCCAGGCCTTGACCTCCATCTCGCCAGCCGTAAAGAACGACTGCAGGCCGAGCAGCTTATAAGCCGCCTGCGCGAGCACGTCCAGACCGGGCTGCTCCAGGCCCAAGCTCTCCAGGTAGTCGGCCGCATCCTCGGGATCGAGCTCGGAAAGCTCGGCCTCGATCTTGGCGCAGATCGGCAGCGGCTTGACGCCATCGATGGGCGCCAGGTCCTCGTTGAGCATGCCCTCGTCTACGTTGGCCACGTACAGGATGGGCTTCATGGTGAGCAGGAACAGGCCCTTGGCAGCGGCACGTTCCTCGTCGGTCATCTCCATGGACGCGGCGCGCTTGCCCTCGTTGAGCCAGGCAAGCAGACGCTTGGCGACCTCAAACTTGGGCATGAGCTCCTTGTCGCGCTTGGCCTCCTTCTCGAGCTTGGGCAGCTGCTTCTCGAGCGTGCCCATGTCGGCCAGGATGAGCTCGGTCATGATGGTGTCGGCATCGCCGGCGGGATCGACGAACTCGCCCGTGCGGCCCACCTCACGCATGACGTTGGGGTCCTTAAAGTAGCGCACGACCTCGCAGATGGCATCGGTCTCGCGAATGTTGGCCAGGAACTGGTTGCCCAGGCCCTCGCCCTCGTTAGCGCCCTTCACCAGACCTGCGATGTCGACGAACTCGACCGTAGCCGGCACAATGCGGCCCGGGTTGACGATGTCGGCGAGCTTTTGCAGGCGGCTATCGGGCACGTCGACGATACCCACGTTGGGGTCGATCGTGGCGAACGGGTAGTTGGCGGCAAGGCCGGTCTTTTTGGTAAGCGCGGTGAACAGCGTCGACTTGCCCACGTTGGGCAGGCCCACGATACCGATGGAAAGGGACACGACAGCTCCTTTTGGTACAGGTACTTCAAACTGCATAAGTATAGCGCCGCCGCAGCATCCGGGCGAATCCGGACACCGCGGCGGCGCAAATGAAGCAGAGATGTGTGAGAGTTCGAGACAGCAGTCCTTACTTAAGCTCGGGCCAGAAATCCTTGTTGGCCTCGATGAGCTCGTCCAGGATCTGCTTGGCAACGCTCGCCGAAGGAATGGTCTTGGAGAGCGTGAGCGCCTGCCAGAGCTTCTGGTAGCTGCCCTCGACCCAAGCCTGGACAACGAGCTTCTCGACGGAAACCTGCTGCTCCATCAGGCCCTTCTGGAACTGCGGAATCGGGCCCTGGCAGATCTTCTCAAAGCCGTTGGAACCGACGATGCAAGGCACCTCGACCATGGCCGTCGGGTCGAAGTTGGGCACAGCGCCATCGTTGGGGACGATTAGCAGGAAGCGCTCGAGCGTATTTTCGGCCAGTGCGCAGGCAAGGTCGACGATGTAGTTGGCATGCACATCCGGCTCAAAGCCGCCGTCCTTGGCAGTACCCTTGGCAATGATATCGCGGCAAGCACCAAAGACCTTCTTCTCGCGGCCGTCCATAACCTCATTGGCGCGAGTGTAGTTGGGGTCAGACGTCTCGACGACATAGTCCGGGTACAGGTAATACTTGAGGTAGGTATTGGGAATCGTCTCGGGATCGACAGCATAGACATCCTTGGCCTTGCCGAAGGTGTGAATCCAGCTCTCCTCGACATGCTGCTCCTTACCGGCCTCGTGCTCGATGCCGTCCAGGTAGCCGTTCTTAGCCATGTGCTCCTTAATCTGCGGCATGAGGTCGTTGCCCTCCTTGTCGTAGATTTTGCTCCACCAACCAAAGTGGTTGAGGCCGTAGTAGCTATACTGCAGCTCGCGACGATCCTTGATGCCGCACATACGGCTCATCTTATCCATAAGGTCGATCGGCATGTCGCAGATGTTGATGATGCGGCTGTTGGGGCGCAGCACGCGGCAGGCCTCGGCGACGATGGCCGCGGGGTTGGAGTAGTTGAGCATCCAGGCGTTGGGGCTGTACTTCTCCATGTAGTCGAGGATCTCGATGACGCCGCCGATGGAGCGCATGCCGTAGGCGATACCGCCGGCACCGCAGGTCTCTTGGCCAACGCAGCCGTACTTGAGAGGAATCTTCTCGTCGAGCTCGCGCATGGCGTACAGGCCGACGCGGATGTGAGCAAGTACGAAGTCGGTCCCGGTGAATGCGGTCTCGGGATCGGTGGTGTAGCTAAACTCAACCTCGGGAGCGTTCTCGTGGAAGTAAATCTCGCAGGCCTTTGCCACGATCTCCTGGCGCTCGGCGTTGTTGTCGTAGAAGGTCACCTTGTTGACCGGGAAGCGGTCGCGCTCCTCAAGCAGCATCAGGGCAATGCCCGGAGTGAAGGTAGAGCCACCGCCGGCAATGGTCACGGCATAGTTTTTCTTGGACATGATGTCCTCCTCATTCTGGCCGCTTGCTCAATCCATCCCCGCACGCGGCCTGTACGGTTTGGAATTGTTACCTAGAAGTGGAGTTTTTTATCTCTAGAATCGGCCTTGCGGTGCATACCGGCTCTGCAAGGCCGATTCTTTCGATGGACGATGGTTTACAGAAGACTCTCGAACTTCAGAAGACTCTCGAACTTCTCGCGAACCTGCGGGACGGTAAGGCCGATGATGACCTGGATTGACTGACCTTGGACCACCAAGCCATGCGTACCGATCGCCTTGAAGGAAGCCTCGGGTGCAACGACGCTCTTGTCCTTGACGTTAACGCGCAGACGGGTAGCGCAGTTAGTTACATCGACGATGTTATCCGTGCCACCGAGCAGATCGAGGATGTTTTCGGCAAGCACCAAGCGCTCATCATCTTTACTCTGGGCGACCGATTTGCCAGCAGCAGCACCGCCCTGCTTTTGCTTGTAGTCGGCCTTGGACTTGAGCTCGACCTCAACATCGTCATCCTCGCGACCGGGGGTCTTAAAGTCGAACTTGACGATCAGGAAACGGAAGACCACGACCCAAAGGGCGGTAAAGCACAGACCGACAAGAATGGAGATGGTGTACTGCAGGCCGTGTGCGGCCCAAAGGGGCAGCCAGTCCCACGAGAGCATCGAGATGATGCCGCCGTCGAAGATGCCCACGACGCCAAGGAGGTTTTGAGCCATGCAGCCAAGCGCTCCGAGCACGCAGTGGACGACGAACAGGCCGGGCGCGATGAACAGGAAGGTGAAGTCAAGCGGCTCGGTAATACCGCAAAGCATAGCGGTAAGGGTGACGGGAATGAGCAGAGCCTTGACGCGCTGCTTGCGCTCGGGTTTGGCGGTCATATAAAACGCAATGGCGACGCCAAGCGAGCCGAAGACTTTAGTCCAACCAGGGCAGGTATAGGCAGCCCAGGGTGCGGCATCCTTAAGAGCAATGCTCGGATCGGCAGCCAGTTGGGGCAGGATGTTAGCCCAAGCGGCAAAGATGCCGCCATTGACCGCCGCGTTGTCGTAATAGAACGGCGTATAGATAAAGTGGTGAAGGCCTGTAGGGATCAGTACGCGCTCGAAGAAAGCAAAGACGCCCACGCCAAACGTACCGGCGGAAAGGATGAATCCCTGGAAGGCGGCGATAGCAGCCTGAACATGCGGCCACACCAGGCAGGCGATAAGAGCGACCGGAACCATAACGAAGAAACCGATCATATAGATGAACACGGAGCCCGAGAACACGCCCAGCCACTCAGGAAGTTCGGTGTCGAAGAACTTGTTATGCAGCATCGTGGCGATACCAGAGATAATGAGCGCGCCCATGATGCCCATGTCAAGCGTTTTGATGCTTGCGATAGTGGCAAGACCAGTACCGCTGCCCGCCTCGACAGAGTAGTCGACACCAAAGACAGGACCCCACTGCCCCAAGATTGTGCTTACAAAGTAGTTGAAGGTAAGGTAGATGGCCAAAGTCTCCATACAGCAGCGAGCGTTCTGCTTGTTCGCGAGCGAGATTGGCAACGCTACGCAAAACAGCAACGGCATCTGGTTAAAGAGCGTCCAACCACCCTGGAGCAGCACATTCCAGCAATCAAACCAAAGATGACCCGCAGTGGCCATCTCGCCAAAGATCGCCTCGGTGGTAAACAACGTACCCAGGCCGACGACGATTCCGGAAAATGCGAAAAGAATTGCAGGCGTGTACATTGCACCGCCGAAACGTTGTATCTTTTGCATCATGACGGGGAATCCCCCTCTCTTCATTCGGAGCGACTGCGGTTTTGGCTTCACTCGAGACCGCAGACGCGCCGTTTGCGTGTACCTCGTGCAATAGGACGGGTGGGCCCGCTTCCCTGACTTCTTGCGCTTCTATTTTTATCATATCACTTATCTAGACAAGTTAATACGGTTTCTATGTTCGGTCAACGGTCGATAATTGACGATGAACGGTTTATTTCAAATGTTTTGCCTGTTATTGCCTGTTTCTCTAAAACTTCTAAAACAAAAATATTTATCAACTTGTCTAGATAGGCTTGTATAAGGATGTTTGCATACCTATACTTCATTACAGCATTCACCGCCACGTTAAGGAGTCACCATGAAAAGCGCGGTCTTCTATGGAAAGCACGATCTCAGGGTCGAGGATTCGACAAAGCCGGCCGTGGGCAAGCGCGACGTTCTGATCAACGTCAAGGCTTGCGGCGTCTGCGGTACCGACGTTCATATCTATGAAGGCGACAAGGGTGCAGCCGACGTTACCCCGCCCACGATCCTTGGTCATGAGTTTGCGGGCGTTGTCGAGGCCGTGGGCAGCGACGTCGCTGGCTTTAAACCGGGCGATCGCGTGTGCATCGACCCAAACCATCCCTGCGGCTGCTGCGAACCCTGCCGCGACGGAATCAACCACTACTGCGAGCATATGACCGGTTACGGCACCACCGTTAACGGCGGCTTTGCCGAGTACTGCTCCGTCGATATGCAGCAAGTCTACAAGTTGGGCGATCACACCAGCTTTGAGCAGGGTGCTATGACCGAGCCCGTCGCCTGCTGCCTGCACGGCATCGATATGTGCAACATCAAGCCCGGCAGCACGGTTGTCGTCATCGGCGGTGGCATGATCGGTCTGCTCATGATGCAGCTTGCCAAAAACGCCGGCGCCACCAAGGTTGTCTTGCTCGAGCCCGTCGAGGGCAAGCGCGAGGTTGCGCTCAAACTCGGCGCCGATCTGGCAATTGATTCCATCCACGAGGACGTCCCGGCCCGCCTGAAGCAGGAGGGCGTCGGCAACGTCGATGTCGTTATCGAGTGTGTTGGCAAGCCCGTCACCATCGAGCAGGCCATCCAGATCGCCGGCCACAAGGCTACGGTCATGATGTTCGGCCTCACCAAGCCCGATGAGACAATCACCGTCAAGCCCTTCGAGGTCTTCCAGAAGGAGCTTGTGCTCACCTCGTCCTACATCAACCCTTATACGCAGCGTCGCGCGCTCGAGCTCATCGACTCGGGCAGGATCGACGTTTCCTCGATGGTCGCAAAAGTGGCCTCCCTCGACGAACTCGGCGCCATCCTGTCAGACCCGGCCCTGCGTGCCATGGGTAAATATATAATCGACCCCAGCAAGTAAATCGATTGACACCTGCGCGGGCGGCCCTCACCCGTCGTTCGCGCACCCAGCTCTAGGAGACCGTCATGGCGCGAGCCATCTTCCAAACTATTTATGACAACGTGAAGCAGTCGATTGACGACGGCACATACGCCTATCAGAGTTATCTGCCTTCGGAGACTGAGCTCACGCAGCTGTTTGACTGTTCGCGCATGACGGTCCGTCGCGCCATCTCGATGCTTGCGGCAGATGGTTACGTGCTCCCCCAGCAAGGCAAAGGCATGCGCGTCATTCGCAACATCAGTGACGAGAAGAGTCGTGGTGGCGGCGGACTCGAGACCTTTAAGGAAATCGCGGTCAACCGAGGCTTTGAGCTCAAGACTGTCACCACCGTCTTTGAGCTCCTCATCTGCAGCAAGGCGCTCTCCAAGATTACTGGGTTTCCCGAAGGCTGTGAGCTCACACGCGCCAAACGCATCCGTTATGCAGACGGACAAGCCGTGTGCTCCGACGACTCCTATTACCTAAGCTCACAAGTACCGGGGCTGACACCCGAGATTGTCAACGACTCGATCTATCGTTACCTCGAAGAAGATCTTGGCATTAAGATTGCCACGGGCAAACGCGATGTAACGATCGAGCATCCCACGCCCGAGGATACGCGTGTGCTCGATCTTGACGACTTTAACGCACTCGCCGTTATACGCGGGCAGACCTACAACGCCGACGGCATCCTTATGGAATACACCGAGACCAAACAGGTCCCCGGGTTCTTTTTGCTCCATGAAACCGTGACGCGCAACGGTAGCGGTCGAACCGGCCACCAAAGCAGCATGAACTAACCATCTATTAGTTGCGGTGGAATAGTTCCTAGAATGGCCAGCTTAAGGGCAAAACAGGAACTGTTCCACCGCAACTTTTTTGGCCGATGGGGCAGTACCTGTCCCATCGGCCATCATTTACGCTCTTTTAGCTAGTCTGCGAGCTTTTCCACCTGGTCGAGCACCTTGTTGAGCTTTTCCTTTGCCTCGGCCTTGACCTTCTCAGCTTCTTCGTGAGCCTTCGCCTTCTGGGCGGCCTTTTCCTCAGCCTCGGGATCGACGACGACCAGGTTGGATGCATCATGTTCAACCAGCTTAAGCGCATGCTCGGGACAAACCTTGACGCAGGCACCGCAACCCAAGCAATACGTGGATTCCAGTGCAAAGCGGCCGCTTCCCACCAGATCGCAGGCAAACGTGGGGCATACGTTGACGCACTCGCCGCACGACGTGCACTTGTCAAAATCGCATTCCGGCGTGCTCACCTGCATGTTCTGGGCAAGCTCAGGGTGGTTTTGCAACGTCGAGAGCACCAGTTGGCGCCCGTGCGTGAGCGAACGGCGACGCTTGGTCGTCGTGGTGCCGCACATGGTGTTGAGCGTGCGCTCCAGCTGGGTAATCTGATGGCGATGGGCCTTGAGCTTTTGCGTCACCGAGGCCAGCGCCGCCGTCGCCGGATTGAGCTTGGTCACCGTCAGGCCCGTGGTGCGGGCAATTTTTTCCATGTACTCCTTGCGCTCGTACTCGCGGCGCTTATGGCATTTGAGGCTCTTGGGGTCGACCTCCAAGCCCATACCCGTGCCGGACCACTCCTCGGCCTTCGCAATCGCCTCGCCCAGAATGTCCTCGCCGCCGGTGTTGCGGCATTTATCGCACACGCCCAACGGCAGGTACACACTCACGTTGGGATAGTCGGCCAGTACCGAGAACCAGGTCTCTGCCGTAATATCGCCCACGCAGGCAACGACGACCTCGTTTTCGCGCGGCATGCGTTTGAGGGCACGCGTGCAGGTGACGTAGGCGGTCTCGTGGCTCGTAGCAGCAGAGACGATATCGTCATACAGGTTTTTAGGCGCCAGGCGCGGCGAGATGATCGCCTCGGTCGGGCAGGCAGCGGCGCACAGGCCGCACTTGCGACAGGAGTCGAGGATCTCGATGGCGTCTTCCTCGACCTCGATAGCGTTGACCGGGCACACGTCCATGCACGCGGTGCAGCCGCTCTTTTCGTTTTTGCAGGTCAGGCACGGAATGGTATTGCCGCGCGGGCGCTCCTTGTAGTCGGCAGGATTCCACTGCGGCGCCGACGGATCGAGTGCATCGGTCACGCCGCCAAGCGGATTTTTAAGAAAGTCGAAACCCTTGCTGATCTCGATAATGTCATCAAACAGATCGTGTTCCTGCGCCATGCGCGGCCCCTCCCTGAGCAGTGCAAATAAGCAAGAGATAATGATACGCTATCGGCCCACGCCTCGGGCAAATTACACGCGGAGCATCTTTGCGGCAAATAGCCCATGGCCTATCGCCGCCTCGATTGCACAAGGTCAATCAAGTGCCAAGCTATGCCTCGCACATGAGCTGCACGAGTTTTTGTTTGGTCACCTTGGCCTGCTCGTTGGCCATATTGCGCTCGTTTCTAAAGACCGCATTTGCAACACCCTGCAAATCGGCATCGGAAATCTCGCTGCACGGACCGTCCATCGACGCCGCCGTGGGGCATACGCACAACGGCAACTCGGCATAAAACGCAACGGCCTTGGCGATATCGAGCATTTTGCCGCCGCCAATACCCACTACCATGTCGCAATACTCGGCCTGGGCTTCCTTAGCCATTTCGACAACGGCCTCTTCCGTACACGGACCGTCATAAATCTTAAAGAACGGCTCGCTTAGATCGTCGTCCAGAAATCCATCGACGATCTGCCTGCATAGCCGATCCTCGGTGCCCTGATCAAACAAGACATAGGCAGCGCAGCCCAACCATGACAAATACCTGCCTTGACGCGACAGTTCGCCCGGCCCCTGAACATACCGGCCGGGACCGCCGTAAACCATAGGAAGCGCCATACGAGAATCCGCCCTTCATCAAACAACGATTGGTGCAAAGTAACCTTGCCCCTTTGCACCATAGCAAAAAAGGGGCAAAGCCATCTGCCGGCTTTGCCCCTTCCTTAGCTTGATTTACTCATCCATGAGATAGTAGTGGCCCAGTGCGTCGGCACCCAGGATGGCGTTTGCGACCATCTCGGGCGTCACCTCAAACGGCATGTTGCACATGGTGTCCTCGGGCGCGCAGGCGGCCTCGGCAACAATCATGGCCTGCTCGCGCGTAAGCTCGGCAACGCCAAGTTCCTTCATCGTGACCGGCAGGCCCAGCTCAATGCAGAAGCCCAAGACTTCCTCGAGTTTCTCAGTCGGAGCATCCTCGAGTACCAGCTGGACGATAGTGCCAAAGGCGACCTTCTCGCCGTGGTACATGCCGTGGCACTCGGGCAGCATCGTCAGGCCATTGTGGATGGCATGAGCAGCAGCAAGGCCCGAGCTCTCAAAGCCAATACCCGAAAGCAGCGTATTGGCCTCGATGATGTGCTCGACGGCGGGCGTGAGCGCGCCCTTCTCCAGCGCGACCTTGGCCTTGACGCCATCGGCCATAAGCGTCTCGTAGCAGAGCTTGGCGAGCGCCAGGCCGGCCATGCCGCCCTTGCCGCCAGCGCAGGTGCCGCCGTCGGCATCGTGCGTTGCCTGGGCCTCGAAATAGGTTGCGAGCGCATCGCCCATACCGGAAACCGTCAGGCGCACCGGGCTCGCCGCGATAACCGTCGTATCCATCAGGACAATGTTGGGGTTTGCCTTAAGGAAGAGGTACTTGTCGAACTGGCCGTCATCGGTATAAAGCACCGAAAGTGCCGAACACGGTGCATCGGTCGAGGCGATGGTGGGGCAAATGATAACCGGGGACTCCAGGTAATAGGCGACGGCCTTCGCGGTGTCGAGGATCTTGCCGCCACCGACGCCGACGATGATGTCGCAACCGTTGTCGCGAGCGAGCGCAACCAGGCGGTCGACCTCGCCCTTGGAGCACTCGCCGTTAAAGTCCTCAAACAGCAGCTCGGCCTTAGCCTCGGCAAAGCCGCCCTCGATCTTGGCACCGACGCGCTTCTTGCCCGAAGGCGTCACGATGACGAGGGCCTTAGCACCGAGCGGCTCGACATAGGAGCCGAGCTTGGCGAGCTCGTCCGGACCCTGGATGTACTTGCTGGGGCTATTGAAAATTGCAGCCATAACTATCCCATTCTCTAAAAAAGAAAGGGGCTCCGTACAGATACGTGCGGAGCCCCTCGTTACGATAACAAGAGTCGATTAGAAATCGATGTCGGTGTCGTAGTAGCAGGCCTTGAGGATCTTCTCGAAGTCAGCAGCCTTGGTCTCACGCGGGTTCTCGGGCGTGCAGGCGTCCTGCTCGGCGTTCGCGGCGATCTCGGGCAGCTTGGCGAGGAACTCCTCCTCGGAAACCATCTGCGGGTTCTCGGCGTCGACCTTCACGCCACCATTCGCGTAATCCTTGATGGACTGCGGAATGTTGAGCTGGTCGTTGAGGTCGCGAATCTTCTGGACGAGTGCAGCGATGAGCTCCTCGTTGGTCTCGCCGGGAAGGTGCAGGATCTCCTTGGCCACGTAAGCGTAACGCTCGGCAGCACGGGGATCCTTGGAGTTCCACTGGATGACCTTGCCAAGGTACATGGCGTTAGCGGCACCGTGGATGATGTGACCGTTCTCGAAGGCAGCACCGGTCTTGTGAGCCATGGAGTGAACGATGCCGAGCAGGCCCGAGGAGAAGGCGATACCGGCGATGCACTGAGCCTCGTGCATGTGCTGACGGGCCTCATGGTCGCCAGCATAGGACTTGGGCAGCCACTCGACGATCTCGCGGATGCCGTGCAGGGCGTTGGCGTCGGTGAACATAGAGGCGCAGGTGGAAACGTAGGCCTCCATGCAGTGGGTCAGAGCATCCATGCCGGTGTGAGCGCACAGCTTGGCGGGCATGGTGTAGGTGAGCTCGGGGTCGACGATGGCGACATCAGGGGTGATGTTGAAGTCGGCCAGCGGGTACTTGATGCCCTTGGCGTAGTCGGTAATGACGGAGAACGCGGTGACCTCGGTAGCGGTGCCGGAGGTAGAGGAGATGGCGCAGAAATGAGCCTTCTGACGCAGCTCCGGGAAGCTGAACGGCTGGATGATGTTATCGAAGGACTCCTCGGGATACTCGTAGAAGACCCACATGGCCTTAGCGGCATCGATGGGCGAGCCGCCGCCGATGGCGATAATCCAGTCGGGCTCGAACTCGCGCATGGCCTCGGCGCCCTTCATGACCGTCTCGATGGACGGATCGGACTCGACGCCCTCGAACAGCTTGACCTCGAAACCGCCCTCTTTGAGGTCGGCCTCAACGTCCTGCAGGAACCCGCCGCGGCGCATAGAGCTGCCGCCAGAAACGATGATGGCCTTCTTGCCCTTGAGGTTCTTCACCTCGTGGCGAGCGCCCTCACCAAAGTACAGATCGCGAGGATTGGTAAAACGTCCCATACTGTGCCTCCTAAACAAGCCCCTCTTAGACTTGCGTATATAACGGAGCACCCAATTGGCTCCGTTAGGACCGGTTTGCGCGTTGCCGGCGATGACAATGCGCGATGTCTAAACGTCTCAACGCTCAGACAAACACTATTTTACCGTTCTGGTTGGTCAGTTATTCACCTAAAGCCGCCAATGATGAAACGTTTTTTCTATCCCTGAAGACCCTTGTGCGGCATTCATACTCCCAAGCTGGGCAAACGTTTTATCAAGGTTGACTACATATCCCGGGCAGGACGGTGCCCCTCCAAAATATGCACCGTTCGCCGCCAAAAATCGACCGTTTGCGGCACCGTGATACCACTCGGTCGTCCAAGGTGCCGACATTTGTGCGACATCCGTCTTCGTGGTGCAAAGGTGCAAGTCCAAGTGCGGCACCCCCGGTGTGCCACATGCGGGTAAACTAGAACCTTATATAGAGATATTTGAACCCTAACCGCAGCAAAGGAGGCTCCATGGCATTCGATCCCATTCAAGAGGATTGCCATCGCCTCGTTCTTGAGGCCTTGCGCCGCGACAATATCCCGCTCACCGACGGCCCCGCCGTCGAGCGTCTAATGGAACAATTCACCCGCAACCCCGCACCGCTCATCGTGCACGACCGCGACCGCGCCGGGCACCTCATTGCCAAGGTGGTCGAGGCTGTCGACTACCGCATTCCCTTTATCCCCGACGATACCCAGGCAGAGCAAGAAGAAGCCGCAGCCGAGAACATGCTCCGCGAGGCAGCCGCACTCGACCCGGCCAACTGGGATGCCCAGCGCATGCTGACGGCGCTCACCGCCAGCTCCAACGAGGAATACGTGCAGTATCTGGCGTCCAAGTGCGACGAGGTGGAACACGACCTGGCACTCAAGATCGCCTCGGCGCAGGACCCCTACGAGCGCGAGGCCGCTGGCGACCTGGCCCGCCGTCCCTACCTGCGCTGGCTTGCCGCCCTTGCGTCACGCGCCCTCATTAGCGGCCGCTATCGCATGTCGCTCGAAGCCGCGAATCGCAGCTTGGACTTTGCGCCCAACGACCCCGCTGGTGTCCGCCACACCGCGATGCTCGCCATGGCAAAGCTCGAATACCCCGCCGAGGAGCTCAAGCGATTTCGCTCTGCCCACTCCGTACCCTATCTCGCGAATACCCCGCTGCGCCGCCGCCCCAAAGATGCGGAGCGTGACTTGGACCCGTGGACGCTCATCGCGCTGATGAGCGCTGCCTGGCGCGAGCTGGACTATGAGGGCGCCGAGCACTACTTGCGCATCCTTGCGCGCTCGTGTCCGCACGCGGCCGAGGCACTCTACTTCCAAACCGAGTTTCCCGATGGCGTCTATGCCCGCGTCAACGTAGGCGTGGGCTCCACCGACGAGCTCGTCCTTGCGCTGTCCGAAGCGACGCCGGTACTGCAGGAGGGCCTGGGCGCCCCCGACAACGCCAGTTTTGCCGCCTGGGTCGCCACCAACGATATCGTGCGTTCCCAAATCGATGAGCGCATACTGCGGGCGGCCGAGCAGGGTTTGCCGTTTAAGGGAGGAGACCTCTAATGGATCCGAGCGTCTACATCCCCGCCTACCTGGAGCGCACCTATCTGGCGTCGCACCCCGAGCTCACCGATGCAGCACGCGAGCTTGTCCATAACGACGTGAACGTCAACCCTCATAAGTATGCGCAGTCCGAGCATGCCCAGGCGCTGCTGTCCTATGCCGGCGTTCATCGCCACCTGCTCGACGAGCTCCATCGCATCGAGGACATGGGCAGCGACGAGGAGTTTGAGCAGACGCGCAACCGCCTGTTCGACGATATGCGTGATGAGCTGCTCAAGATCGTCCGCATCGATGCGCATGTCCTCGATGCCCAGCTGCTCGCCATCATTTTGGCGGACACGCCCGTCGACGCCTGCCTGGGCGATCTGATGAAGCTCGAGGCGACCACGGCCGATTACCTGCAGCAAAGCGTGCCCGGGTTCGACATGGAAGCCCCGCACTACTGGGCCAATAATGTTTTGGCCGATGGTGTCACCGCAGCAGACCTTACCGCGAGCGAGCCGGCTCTTATCGGGTGGCTTCATACGCTCGAGGCCATCTCGCAGCTGTGCATGGCGAGCGCCCGCTACCGTGCTGCCGCCAACTACGCCCGCCGCGTCCTTAAGGCGGAAGGCTACCCCACCCGAGCCGCAGGCACCGTGTTGCTCGCCCTCGCTCGCCTGGAAGACCAGGACGGCTTTTTTTCCCTGGCCCACCAGCTCGAGGAAGAGATCGGGGCTGACGCACTCGAGAACTCTCCTTGGTATCTGCTCGCCCGCACGATTCTGCTGTTCAAAACGAACAAAATGCGCCCGGCGACACGCGCGCTGCGCGAGTTTGCCAACCGCTGCGAGGGCGGCGCGTTCTTCTTGCTGAACCCCATGTACCAGACGCCGTACCTTCCCTGCCGGCCCGAGCCACACGATCCCTGGGATCTTTCGCACCAGGCCGTTTGGGAAGCGGACGGTATTATCTCGGACACTCCCGACTTTGCCCCCTGGGCCAATGCCTGCGAAGACGTGTCGCAGCTTGCCCAGGAATTTGCGCGCCGCTACGGTTTCTAGTGACGCACTCGACCCGACCATGTCGTTTACGTTAGGAACGGTTTCATGAACCTCCGCTCATCTCTTGCCTGCACCTCGAGCGATATCGCCCGCTGGGGGCTGCGCTCCGTCCTTAAGCGCCAGGGCGGCGTATTCCCCGGCCGCATCGCCATGAAGATCGACCCCGAGCTGCTGAGCGACCTCGCCGGCCTTGTCGACCGCAGCGTGGTGATCACCGGCACTAATGGCAAGACCACCACCTCCAACCTCATCGCCGACGCCGTTGCCGCCAGCGGCGCTACCGTGGTGTGCAACCGTGCCGGCAACAATATGGAGCCTGGTGTGGTGGGTGCTCTGCTCGAGGCCCGCGGCGGCCTTAAGCACACCAGCAGCGGCAAGCGCGTGGGCGTTTTTGAGTGTGACGAGCTCTACACCGTACGCGTTCTGCCCAAGCTCAAGCCGACGTACTTTGTGCTGCTCAACCTGTTCCGCGACCAGCTAGACCGCTACGGCGAGATCGACCATACCCAAGACGTCATCGCCCATGCGTTGGAGCTCTCTCCGACGACAACGCTCATCTACAACGCCGACGACCCGCTGTGCGCCTCGATTGCCGTGCGCGTTCCCAACGCGAGCATTGCCTTTGGCATCGACGGCGCCACCAACACCGAGTCCGACCGTATTAGCGACTCACGTTTTTGCTCACAGTGCAACGCGCCGCTGGAGTATGACTACGTGCAATACGGCCAGCTCGGCGCCTACCATTGCCCCTCGTGCGGCTGGTCCCGCCCCGCACTGGTCCGCCGCGTGACGGGCGTGGAGCTCGGCTGCGACGGCTACGGCTTTGACCTGGTCTTTGGATCTGCGCCCGACGCGGCTGCCGCACACATCGCCACACGCTACAACGGCCTGTACATGGTCTACAACGTTGCCGCCGCCTTCTTTGCCGCGCACGAGTTGGGCGTGGATACGGCGCTTCTACAGCCTACGCTCGACGCCTATGTGCCCGCTGGCGGACGCATGGGCCGCTGGGATATCGCCGGCCGCACCGTCGAGGCCAACCTGGCTAAGAATCCCGTAGGCTTCGATCGACAAATCCAGTCCATTAAGACGGCAGGCGGCAGACTCTGCGCTTTCTTCCTCAACGACAACGATGCCGACGGCCACGATGTATCGTGGATCTACGACGTCGACTTTGAGCGCATCGCCGACACGCCGGGTCTTGTCGCCTTTGCCGGAGGCACGCGCGCGCACGACATGCAGGTGCGCCTCAAGTACGCCGGCATCGATGCCGCGATTATCTCGGACGTCGCGCAGGCAATTGGCGCCGTGGCAGACGAGGCCGCCGATGACACCTTCTACGCCGTCGCCAACTACACGGCCTTCCCGCCGCTGGTCAAGGAGCTCGACGGACTGAAGGGCGCCACTGCCGACGCTGTTGCCGGGCGCGCCGTAGCCCGTGCCGACGGCGGCGCTCTTCCTGTCGACGTCGCGCCGACCGAGCTTTCGCGCCCCCTGCGCATCGTCTATCTGTATCCCGATGCCCTTAACCTCTACGGCGACGGCGGCAACGTTATCGCCCTCGAGCGCCGCTGCGCCTGGCGCGGCATCCCCGTTCGCGTGGACGAGGTCCGCATGGGCGAGTCGCTCGATCTCACCGACGCCGACATCGTCATGATGGGCGGTGGCTCCGACCGCGATCAGCTGGCTGTGGCACATGAATTGCTCGCTCAAAAAGACAAGGTCGCGGCCTATGTTGAGGACGGCGGCTCGCTGCTCGCTATCTGTGGCAGCTATCAGCTGCTCGGCCGTTCGTACTATATGGGCGAGGATCGCATCGAGGGTCTGGGGGTCATTGCCGCCGAAACCGTACGTGGCTCCGATCGCCTGATCGGCAACGTCGCCGTCAGGACCGACCTGGCACCCAAACCCTTTGTGGGATTCGAGAACCACGGCGGTCGCACCCTGCTCGATGCAGAGGCCACGCCGCTCGGAACGTCCGTCGTCACGGGCACCGGCAACAACGGCGACGATGGCTTTGAGGGCCTCATCTACAAGGGCGTCATCGGCACGTACCTACACGGACCGGCACTGCCCAAGAACCCCGAGCTCGCCGACTGGCTCATCGCCCACGCCCTCGAGCGCCGCGGCGATGCACAGGCCGCCGCCCTGCTGCCGCTCAAACCCCTCGACGACACCTACGAGCACGCCGCCCACGACGCCGCCATGAAGCTCCTCCCCTAACGCCCCAACCACCACAAAGGGGACAGGCACCTTTGTGGTGGTTTTGACCCGTCCCAGCGGTTTGTCTCAATCTGTAACATCTAGACCGTTAAAAGTCGTCTTACTGTTACAGAATGAGATGTTCGTCCCGACGCCTGCCTTTTGTCTCGATCTGTAACACATAGAGCCGATTTATCAGCCCAGATGTTACAGGTTGAGATGTTTGATGATCGGGATAGAGAGCCAGCTCCTATGTGGTGGTTTTTCAGTTTGCCAACGATATGTGAACGACTAAAAAAGTCTGCTATACTCTTTCCCGCTGTCCCCATCGTCTAGCGGCCAAGGACGCCACCCTTTCAAGGTGGATATCGCGGGTTCGAATCCCGCTGGGGGCACCATTTGAAATGTGAAGCCCGTTACCAATTCGGTAGCGGGCTTTTTGCTACCGATATGCCGGGATTCGAACCCGACAGGGTGCGGAGCTGAGGAAACGCGCAAGCGTTTTCCAGCGCAGCACGCAAGGAGCGAAGCGACGCAGCGAATGCGGGCGGCGCCAGCCGCACGCGGACATCCCGCTGGGGGCACCATTTGAAATGTGAAGCCCGTTACCAATTGAACTGCCTCCCATTTCTTGGACATGAGAAATGGGAGGCTTTTGGAGTGGGTATGATGAATTGGACACCTATTTAAGAGCGAAAGGTGTTCAAGATGACCCAAAGAAGAAAGCGATACGACAGGCAGTTCAAGGTCTCGGCGGCAAAGGTGGTCCTGTCCGGGGAAATGACGGTCAAAGGCCTATCGGAGGAACTCGGCATAAAGGATTCGACGCTGAGAAGATGGGCCCGCGAATACGAGGAGATGGGAGACGGCGCGTTCCCCGGAAACGGCTCCCCGAAGATCAACAAGGACTACGAGATCGTGAAGCTCAAGAAGAAGGTCGAGGAGCTCGAGCGCGAGAACGAGATACTAAAAAATTTCCGGGCCTCTTGAGTCAAGACCATGCGTGAGGTTCGAGTTCCTCAAAGAGCATAGGGGCGAGATCGGCCCCATCAAGAAGGCATGCGGGCTGATGAAAGTCTCGAAATCCGGTTTCTACGAGTATCTCGGCCGGAAGAAGTCCGACGCCCAGATAGAGCGGGAGGCGATCGAAGGTTTCGTCGTCGAGGCCTTCGAGCGGCACAAGGGCCGTTACGGCTACCGGCGCATCAACCGCGAACTGCGAAAAAGCGGCATCGTCGTGAGCGAGAAGCGCGTGCTCCGCATCATGCAGAAGCTCGGACTTGCCGGAAAGGGCGCGGCCCGAAAACACCGCATCCAGAAGAAGGTCGAGCCGGGAGACCCTCGGTTGAACCTGGTAGAGCGCGCTTTCACCGTGGGCGAGCGCAACAGGCTTTGGGTGGGCGACATCACCTACATACCCACAAGAGAAGGGTGGCTCTATCTCGCAGCCGTGATAGACGCCTTCTCCCGCAAGGTCGTGGGCTGGTCAATGTCCGAGCGCATCACCGAGAAGGTCGCGATCGACGCGATGGAGCAGGCGGTCGGCAGGGAGGGTCCGCCAGACGACGGCAGCCTCGTCTTCCATGACGATCGGGGCGCGCAGTACACCTCCCGTTCCTTCCAGCGGTGTCTGGACTCGCATGGCATAGTCCAGTCGGTATCAAGGCCCGGCACGCCGCTGGACAACGCGGTGGCCGAGTCGTTCTTCAAGACGCTGAAAAGGGAATTGGTGAAAGAGAGGAGCTATGGGACGAGGGACGAGGCCAAGCAGGACATCTTCAAGTACATAGAGCTCTATTACAATAGGGTGCGCATGCATTCCACCCTGGGCTACATGTCTCCAGTGGAATACGAGCGGCAATACGCTTGAGGATCCTTAAAAGAAAGTCCAGTTTATCCTTCCCACTCCAGCCTAGTCGCTATTTAGGGCGTCCAAGATTTGGGGCGCAGTTCAAATTCGGTAGCGGGCTTTTTGCTACCGATATGCCGGGATTCGGACCCGGCAGGGTGCGGATCCCGGCATCTTCCGATGGACCATGGGCAAAAAATGGCAAATATGAGTACTGTTACCGATTTAGTAACATCGATTTCATGCCTTTAGAAGGCGATTTAGACGTCAGGCGTCCTACGGCGGAAGAATTGCAGGCGTTTATCCGCTAAGTACTTGGACATATGTTGCGTAACACTGCATATTTTGCAAAAAGATAATGCTACAGGGCTTGTGACAGTACTCATATTTGACGTTTTTTGCCCACGGCCCCTTATTACGTGGGCGAATCAGTTGCAAAGCGGGATCCAAAGCGTCCTTCGCAAACAAAAAGCCGGGGCCCACGCGATGCAGACCCCGGCTCAATACCGTGACGATATGTCAGTTACGTTCTACACGTAGAACAGGATGTCGTCGTAGGTCGGGACCGGCCAGTAGTCGGCAGCCACGATCTCCTCCATGGCGTCCACGGCGGCACGCAGCGTATCCATAGCGGGAACGACCTCGTGCGCGTACACGTTGGCCTGCTCCTGGCCATCGAGAGCCTCGGCCTTCTGATGCACGGCGTCGAGCGCCTTGATGGAGTCGTTGATGGCGGTGATGCCATTGCAGAGCTTGTTGAGCGTGTTCTGCTCGCACTGCATGGCGGCCTCAGCACCGGCGGCACGAATAGTCTCAAGGCCCTTAGCGACCTTGGTGGCATAGGCGGTAATGACCGGGCGATAGGTACGACGCGCCTCGCGAACCATCGTGGTAGCCTCGATGTTCATGAGCTTGTTGTACTTCTCGAGCTTGCAGTCATAGCGGCACTGAGCCTCGGCCTTGGTCAGGACGCCCGTCTCCTCAAAGAGCGCGATAGCCTTATCGGAAACAAAGGCGGGAAGAGCGTCGGCCGTGGTCTTGTTGTTGGCAAGGCCGCGCTTCTCGGCCTCAATGGGCCACTCGTCGGAGTAACCGTCGCCGGAGAACAGGATGCGCTGGTGATCGGTCAGCACCTTCTTGCAGTACTCGAGCGCGGCGTCCTGGAACTTATCCTCGGGCGTACCCTCGAGTGCGTCGGCGAAGGACTTGAGCGACTTGGCCACGGCGGCATCGAGCACCAGGTTGGAGTCGGAGACGTTCTGCTCGGAGCCGCAGGCACGGAACTCGAACTTGTTGCCGGTGAAGGCGAACGGGGAGGTGCGGTTGCGGTCGGTATTGTCCTGCATCAGCTTGGGCAGGGTATCGGCGCCCAGGTCGAGCACGCCGCGCGTGGCATGGACGGAAGCCTTGCCATCGATGATCTTCTCGACGACCTCGGTAAGCTGGTCGCCCAGGAAGATGGACATAATCGCCGGAGGAGCCTCGTTGGCGCCCAGACGATGATCGTTGCCGGCCGAGGCAACGGAGGCACGCAAGAGCTCCTGATAGTTATCGACGGCCTCGATCACCGCAGTGAGGAAGACGATGAACTGCAGGTTGTCGAGCGGGGTGTCGCCCGGGTCGAGCAGGTTCTCGGACTCAGTGCCAAGCGACCAGTTGTTGTGCTTGCCCGAACCGTTGATGCCCTCAAAGGGCTTCTCGTGCAGCAGGCAGACCAAGTCGTGGCGGGAGGCGATGAGCTTCATCTTCTCCATCATGACCAGATTCTGGTCGATGGCCTCGTTGACCTCGCCGTAGACAGGGGCGAGCTCATGCTGGCAGGGAGCGACCTCGTTGTGCTTGGTCTTGGCAGGAATACCAAGCGCCCACAGTTCATCGTCCAGGTCCTTCATATAGGACGAGACGGTGGGGCGGATAGCGCCAAAGTAGTGCTCCTCGAGCTCCTGGCCCTTGCAGGGGGCAGCACCAAAGAGGGTGCGGCCGGTGATGACCAGGTCCCTGCGCTTGCGGTAAGCGTCCTTCTTGATCAGGAAGTACTCCTGCTCATCGCCCACGGAAGGAACAACCTTCTTGGGGGTCTTGCCAAACAGTGCCAGAACGCGCTTGGACTCACGCGAGAGCGCAGTCATGGAGCGCAGCAGCGGGGTCTTCTTGTCCAGGGCCTCGCCCGTATAGGAGCAGAAAGCCGTGGGGATGCACAGGACATCGTCCTTGATAAAGGCGGGGCTGGTGGGATCCCAGGCGGTGTAGCCACGGGCCTCGAAGGTGGCGCGCAGGCCGCCGTTGGGGAAGCTGGAAGCATCGGGCTCGCCCTGGATGAGGTTCTTGCCCGTAAACTTGGTGATGGCGGTGCCGTCGTGGTTGGGCTCGAGGAAGCTATCGTGCTTCTCGGAAGTAATGCCCGAAAGCGGCTGGAACCAGTGCGCGTAGTGTGTAGCGCCCTTGGAGATGGCCCAGACCTTCATAGCGTGAGCAACAGCGTTGGCCACATCCAGGTCGAGCGGCTCACCGTCCTCGAGGGTTGCAGCAAGGCGCTTCCAAATGTCCTTGGGGAGGTAGTCCTTCATGACTTCCTCAGAGAACACCATGGTCCCGAAGCGGTCAGTAAGTTCGGCCATACGGAACTCCCTTCGTATCGGCACCGCGTGAGAAGCGGTGTTGATTACTAACGAACGAGTCATAGCTTAGACTCGCCGTGTTTCCGCAACATTACCGTTATGTTGCTGTCGCGAAACCAATCAATGAGGTTACCGCATCGCGGCGGCGTTGCCACCCTCAACAGCCAATCAACTGTATAAATTGCAGACCTTTCCCCATGGTTTAAGGGTAGTCAATTTGAGATGGGGCTCTATTAACTGGTATTTTGCATCAGATACCAGTCTTTATAGCCCCATCCTAGATTGACCGCCCTGTTATAGGAAATGCCGATAGCAAAGCATTTTCGATTGGTATCCCCAAATAGCGAGTGAAACTCCACCGTGACACAGTGGTGCTGTAGAATCCTTACAACACATCACACTATTACGTATCTAGAGGAGCACGATATGCGCGTCGACGAGGTTTTTAAGCAGGCAGCATCCCAGGGCACCGCACCCGTTTCGTTTGAGATGTTCCCGCCCAAGGGCGAGCTTACCCTCGATACGGCTCGCGAAGTGGCAGGCAATCTGTGCAAGCTTTCGCCGAGCTTTGTCTCGGTCACCTGCTCGGCCGGCGGCTCGGGCAACGGTGCCACCACCGCCCCCATCGCGCATATGATTACGAGCGAATTCGACACGCCCTCGGTGGCGCACCTCACCTGCGTGGGCCGATCGCACGCCGATATCGCCGCCAAGATCGATGAGTACCGCACCGCCGGCGTGGAAAACATCCTGGCCCTGCGTGGCGATCTCCCTGCCGGCGCGACCGAGGACGACAAGCCCGCCTCTGACTACGCCTACGCCCGCGACCTCATCCCCGAGCTCATCGACGCCGGCTTTTGTGTGGGCGCCGCGGCCTACCCCGAGGGCCACATTGCCTGTGAGGACCTCAACGCCTCGGTCGAATACCTCAAGCAAAAGCAGGACGCCGGCGCAAGCTTCTTTGTGACGCAGCTCTTCTTTGATAACGAGTGCTTCTATCGCTTCCGCGAGCTTGCCGACAAGGCCGGCATCACCGTGCCCATTACCGCGGGCATCATGCCGTTTATGGGCAAGTCGCAGATCAGCCGCATGGTCTTTATGTGCGGCGCGTCGCTGCCCTCCCCCGTCATCAAGATTCTCGCCAAGTACGAGAACGACCCCGAGAGTCTGCAGGCAGCCGGTGTAGATTATGCCGCCCACCAGCTTTGCGACCTCAAGGAGCACGGCGCCGACGGCCTGCACCTGTACACTATGAACCGTCCTGCGATCGCCGCGACCATTATGGAGCGCCTGGGGTAATGGAAAAACCGCACATCGATACAACCGCTGTCGAAGTGCCGGCCGACCTTGCGTCGCCGGCGCTTTACCGTGTCGATGCTGCACACCATCCCCGTGTCGACCGTGCCGAGATGCTGCGGTATCTGGGTTACGGCGGCCAGCAGATTGAGCCCGAGCTGTCACGACGTATTGAGCTTGTCGTTGAACGTCTGGAACTGGACATTGAGCCCCGTGGCGTGCGCCGCGTATTTGCCATCGATGCCACGAGCGTGGACGAGCAGGGAGAGCCCAGCATCCGTCTGGTTGGCACCAACGTTGAGCTGCGAGGTCGCGATATCTATCGACATCTCAAAGATGCCCGCTTTGCCGCGCTCATGGCATGCACCCTCGGCATGGACGCCGAGCGTCGCCTGCGCACCACGGGAGCCCAACATCCCCTGGAGGGCGCCGTGCTCGACGCCGCGTGCTCCGCTTACGTGGAAGCCGCCGTTGAGCAAATGGACCAGCAGGTCAAGACGGACGCCGCCGTTCATGGGCTCGCCGGCAACTGGCGCTTTAGTCCCGGCTACGGCGACTGCCCGCTCTCGGCCCAGCGCTCGATCGTCAATGCGCTCAACGCCACGCGGCTCATCGGGCTTACCGTCACACCCACCAGCCTGCTCATGCCCACCAAGAGCGTGACCGCGGTGATCGGTCTGTTTGACGGCGAGGTCCACGACGCCCAGAGCCGCCCCACCTGCAATATCTGCCGCATGCGCGAGCACTGCCGCTTCCGCGCCGCCCACACCACCTGCTATTCCAGCCATTAGGAGCCATCGATGTTTACTCCGCTTATCACTCATGATTCTGACGGCACTGCATTGGCGGCACCCGTTGATGCCGCACGTCGCAACGGTGCCACGTACAAGACGCGCACGATCGACGATCTGCGCATTAAGGATGAACGCCTGCGTGCGGCCATCGAGGGCACGGGGCACCTGCTGTTTGACGGCGGCATGGGCACCATGCTGCAGGCCGCTGGCATGAAGGCAGGCGCCCTGCCCGAGCTGCTCAACTTTGAGGAGCCCCAGGTCATCACCGATATCCAGCGTCAGTACGTCGAGGCTGGCTGCGACGTGATCACCTCCAACACCTTTGGCGCCAACGCCCACAAGCTCGACGGTGCTGCCACCGTGGCAGACGTCTTTGCCGCGGCCGTCACCTGCGCTCGCGAGGCCGGCGCCCGCTACGTCGCCGGCGACATCGGCCCCATCGGCGCCCTGCTGCGCCCCCTGGGCACCCTCAGCTTTGACGAGGCCTACGACCTCTTTGCCGAGGAAGTACGCGCCGGCGTCGCTGCGGGCGTGGACCTCTTTATTATCGAAACCATGACCGACCTTGCCGAGATCAAGGCAGCCGTCCTCGCCTGCCGCGAAAACTCCGATCTGCCCGTCTTTGCCACCATGACTTTCGAGGAAGACGGTCGCACCTTCCTGGGAACGAGCCCCGAGGTCGCCGCCATCACGCTCGACGCCATCGGCGCCGACGTTTTGGGCATCAACTGCAGCCAGGGACCGGCCGAGCTCCGAGGACTCGCCGCACGTATGCTCACCGTTACCGACAAGCCCGTTATGGTGCAGGCCAATGCGGGACTCCCCCATGTGGACGACGACGGCAACACCGTCTTTGATATCCAGGCCCCCGAGTACGCCGAGGCCGTCGCCGGCATGATCGAGGACGGCGTGAGCGTCGTGGGCGGCTGTTGCGGCACCACGCCGGCGCACATGGCAGCACTGCGCACGCTTATCGATAACCACACGCCCAGTCCGCGCCACCGCAGGCCCAGCATGTCGGTCACAAGCGCCCAGACCGTGGTGGACCTCCCCTGCGATGGCCACAAAATCGCCGTCATCGGCGAGCGCATCAACCCCACCGGCAAAAAGCGCCTGCAGCAGGCCCTGCGCGACGGCGACCTGGACTACGTCGTGAGCCAGGGCATCAGCCAGCAGGAGCAGGGCGCCGACATCCTGGACGTCAACGTGGGCCTGCCCGAGATCGACGAGGTCAAGATTATCCAACAGGCGACCGAACAGCTCCAGGGCTCCACGCTCCTGCCGCTGCAGATCGACTCCACCGATCCTGCAGCCGTCGAGGCCGCCGTGCGCCGCTACGCCGGCAAGCCCATCATCAACTCGGTCAACGGCAAGCAGCAGATCATGGATGAGATCTTTCCGCTGGTCACCCACTACGGCACCAACGTTGTCGGCCTTACGCTCGACGAAGGCGGCATCCCCGATACCGCCGAGGCCCGCTTCGCCATCGCCGAGCACATCGTGGCCGAGGCCGCCCGCTACGGCATCGGACCGGACCGCATCCTCATCGACTGCCTGGTCATGACCGCCTCGACCAATCAACGCCAGGCCGAGCAGATCCTGCGCGCCATGTCCCTGTGCAAGGAGCGCCTGGGCGTCAAATGCGCGCTCGGCGTGTCGAACATCAGCTTTGGCCTGCCCGCGCGGCCGCTCCTGGGTTCGGTCTTTTTGGCCGCCGCCTTTGGCGCGGGCCTGGACGCCCCCATCATGAACCCGGGTTCCAAGCGCTTTATGGACACCGTCTACAGCTATCGCGTCCTGAGCGTTGAGGACGAGGGCTCGACCGGATACATCGAGCGCTATGCCGGCTGGACCGATCCGTACAAGATCGCCGCCAACCCGGCAGCGGCTCAGGCCGCATCGAGTGATGCCGCGCCTGCTGCTGGCACCGCCGGCACTGACGGCAACGACGACCCGATTCGTCGAATGGTCGTCTCGGGCCGCAAAGGCGAGATCGCTGCCGAGACCGAGCGTCTGCTGGCAGACCACGACGCCATGGACCTCATCAACAACCACTTTATCCCCGCCCTCGACGAGGTGGGCGTCCTCTTTGACCAGGGCAAATTCTTCCTGCCGCAGCTCATGGCCTCGGCCGAGGCCGCGCGCGTGGGCTTCGACACCATCAAGCGCCTGATGCCCGCCGGCGAGATCGCCGACAAGGGCAAGATCTGCGTGGCCACCGTCAAGGGCGACATCCACGATATTGGCAAGAACATCGTCAAAATGCTGCTCGACAACTACGGCTACACCGTCTTTGACCTGGGCCGCGACGTCGATCCGCAGGAGGTACTCAAGACCGTCAAGGAGCGCGATATCAAACTCGTCGGCCTATCGGCGCTTATGACCACCACCGTCGTGGCCATGGAAGAGACCATCAAGTTGCTCCATGCCGAGGTGCCGGGCGTCAAGATCATCGTGGGCGGCGCCGTACTCACCCCCGAATACGCCAAGCAGATCGGCGCGGACTACTACGCCAAGGACGCCGCCGAAAGCGCTCGTATCGCCGAAGAGGTCTTTGGGCAGTAACACAACGGAAACAACCGAGCACCAAAACGTGCCGCATGCGCCACTTGGCACGTGCGGCACGTTAAAATAGACAAGACTATGCTCGTTTTGGCAGATAGGAGCGCAAGGATGGCGATCACGCCCGCAGAAATCGCGGAAACCCGCGGCATGGTTGAGGAGCAGAACCTCGACATCAGGACCATCACCATGGGTGTTTCGCTCATGGGTTGCGGTGACGAGAACCTCGACCGCATGTGCACGAAAATCTACGACCACGTGACGCACACGGCCGAGCATCTGGTCGAGACCGCCGAGAACCTCGAGCGCGAGTACGGTATCCCCATCGTCAACAAGCGCGTTTCCGTCACCCCGGTGGCGCAGATCGCCGCGTGCTGCAAGGATGAGGACCTCACCCCCATCGCGCACGCCCTCGACCGCGCGGCCGAGACACTCGGCATCGATTACCTGGGCGGCTTCTCCGCACTCGTCCAGAAGGGCATCGGCGACGCCGACCGCCGCGTCATCCAGTCCATCCCCCAGGCGCTCGCCACCACGAGCCGCGTCTGCTCCAGCGTCAACGTCGCCAGCCTACGCGCCGGTATCAACATGGACGCCGTGCTTATGGCCGCCCAGACCATCATCGATGCCGCTAAACTCACGGCCGACCAGGATTCCGTCGGTGCCTCCAAGTTTGTCTGCTTTGCCAACATGGTCGAGGACTCCCCGTTTATGGCGGGCGCCGTCCACGGCGGTGGCGAGGCCGACGCCGTCATCAACGTAGGCGTCTCGGGCCCCGGCGTTATGGCCGCAGCCCTGGAGACGCTGCCCGATTCCGCATCGATGATGGAGGTTGCCGAGAAGATTAAGCAGACCGCCTTTAAGATCACCCGCGCCGGCGAGCTCATGAGCCGTGAGGCAGCCCGCCGTCTGGGTGTCGAGAAAGGCATTGTCGACCTGTCGCTGGCCCCCACGCCTGCCATCGGCGACTCCGTTGCCCGCATCCTCGAGATCATCGGCGTGGGCACCTGCGGTGGCCCGGGCACGACCTGTGCGCTCGCCATGCTCAACGATGCCGTCAAGAAGGGCGGCGTCATGGCAAGCTCCAGCGTGGGCGGTCTCTCCGGTGCCTTTATTCCCGTGTCCGAGGATGCCGGCATGATCGCCGCCGTCGAGGCCGGTGCGCTTTCGCTCGAGAAGCTCGAGGCCATGACCTGCGTGTGCTCCGTTGGCCTGGACATGATCGCCATCCCCGGCGACACCCCGGTCGAGACCATCGCCGGCATCATCGCCGACGAGATGGCCATCGGCGTCATCAACAACAAGACCACGGCCGTGCGCGTGATCCCCGCCATCGGCAAGGGCGTGGGCGACTGCGTCGAGTACGGCGGCCTGTTCGGCCGTGCGCCCATCATGCCAGTGAACCCCAACGCCGGCACCGTGCTTGCCCACCGCGGTGGACGCTTCCCGGCGCCGCTGAACTCGCTGAAGAACTAGCTGAGGGGGACTGGCGAGGAGCCCCGGGGAGGGCAAATATATAAGGTCGCCTGCTCGGACAGTCCTGACTCGCACGGAGAGCACATTAAGTGCTCTCCGGCTCGTGCGGAACTCGCGATCGACCTTATATATTTGCCCTCCCCGGGGCTCCCGCACAACGGGACCTCAGTTGGGTTCTATCCCGGTTGCAGTTGCTTCGCTCCTGCACCACTTGGCTGGTGTGGCGGTTTGGCGTTGGATCGGTTCTTTCTGATATATGCTGGTTGCGGCTCTTCTTTTGGGAGGAGTCGCTTTTTTGTTGCTAGGAGGTTGGCCCGTGGTTGATGGGGAGAATCGTTCTGAGCTGCTTGCTGCGGATTGGAATGGCGAATGGATGCGCCTGCAGGCTGCTCGGCGGCGGGCTGATGATTCTTTTGAGTGGGATAAAAGGGCTCGGCATTTTCGGCCGTTGGAGACTGCCCCTTATGCTCGGGATTTTATAAAGCTGTTGGCGCTTGAGCCCGGCGAGTCGGTGCTCGATATGGGGTGCGGGGCTGGGTCGATTGCTATTCCGCTTGCTCAGGCTGGGCATCCTGTGATTGCGGCTGATTTCTCCCCCGCTATGTTGGGCACCCTTGATGCCGGCATTGAGTATTACGGGCTCGAGGATCTTATTACGCCGCTTGAGCTTGCTTGGGATGACGATTGGGATCTGGTTGGGCCGGTTGCCAAGGCTGTAGATGTTGCCTTTGCCAGTCGCTCTGTCACCACGACCAACCTAAAAGGCGCGCTTGCCAAGCTTGATCGAACGGCTCGTCGGCGTTGCGCCGTCACGATGGTTGCCAACTCCAGCCCGCGCTATGATCTGCACTTGATGAACGCTATCGGCGCCTCCGTTACCTGCAGCAATGGCTTTGTGTATGCCTTTAACATTCTCATTCAGATGGGTGCCCTGCCGCAGGTTACGTACTTTGAATCACCTCGTCGCGATACCTTCGATAGCCTCGAGGCAGGCGTGACGGACTTCTCCCGTATGCTCGAACACGGCAACGAGGATAAAATCGACCGCCTGCGCGACTACATCGCTCAACACATGATTGAGAACCCCCATGCCGGTGAGCCGGGCTCCAAGGGTGTGCCGCAGGGACGCTACATGCTCGACCACGTCCGCGAGGTTCGTTGGGCGTTTATTGCATGGGAGCCGGTCTCTGCGCCCAGCTCATAGCCTGTTCGCAGCCCGCACCGCCCACTCACTCGGCATCCGCATTCTTTTTGAACTGGGCAAACGCGCTCCACACCACGCCGTTCCTGCGCTATCGTGGGACAGCTCACGTAGATTAAGGCCCCGTCGCGGGGCGCCCCATACATAGAAAGCGAGAACCCATGGCACTGACAGGAGCCCAGGTCAAGCAGCTTCGCAGCATGGCCCATCACCTCAACCCCGCCATCATCATCGGCAAGTCCGATGTCAACGAGGGCACCGTCGAGCAGACGGTCGCCTACCTGGAGAAGCACGAGCTCGTTAAGTGCTCCGTGCTCGATGGCTCCAGCCTTTCCGCCCGCGAGGCCGCCGAAGAGCTCGCTGAGCGTTGCCACGCCGAGGTCGTCCAGGTCATCGGCCGCAAGTTCTCGCTGTATCGCGAGTCCTCGCGCAAGGACATCGAGAAGATCAAACTCGTCTAGGAGCCAATGATCCGGCGAGCCAACACATAGCAAGCTTACGGGTGCTCAAGTACTTTGGGCGCCCGTTTTTTATCGCTCGACCAGCACGCGATTGAGCCGCCCCTCCACCAAGCGCTCGTATAGACGCCGCGTCTCGGGCTCGGGCACGCCATTGACCTGCTCCCTCAGATGGTGCATATGCCCGCTGTATAGCTCGACGATATCGCGTCGCCGCCCCGACGCACTGTAGACACGCATGGCGCAGCGCACCATATCCTCGCGCGCCGTTTCCTGCCGAAGCCCCGACTCCGCTAGCCAAATCGCCGACTGCAGATCGTTTTCCTCTAGAGCGGCATTTGCTCCCTTAATCATGCAATCGATGTACTTTGACTGCATAATGCGTCGCATACGCAAAAAATAGGTGGGATTACAGCCATTGGGAACATACAGCGGTCCGGCATAAAGCTGCTCAATCTTAAGGCACAACTCGACCAGATGGGGCCCGCGCGCACCCGTGCGATTTCCCAAAACCTCGCGGCTTATCTGGTCAAACAGCCGTACATCGGTCTTGACGTAATCGCCGTTGAGTCCGATGCATTCATTTTGGATGAGCACGCACGACTTGCCGTCTGGCGTCGGCCCCAAAGCCGACCGCAAGCGCGATATCGTCGAGTACAGGTTATTGCGGGCGCTATTGAACTCGGCATGGGGCCACAGCTCCATGGCCAGCGTCTCACGATCGACGAGCGCATCCATGCCCAGCGCAAGCCGCTCGGCAAGTGTCGCCGCCTTCTTGCGGCGCCACATTTTGTCCGTGATGGGAAACCCGTCGCGCTCGGCGCGAAACGCACCAAACATGCGAATCTCGATATGGTCGATGGTATCAACGGCTTCAACCTCGCCGGCCTGAAACAGGCGCTCGCCCTCCCCTTCCAAATCGTCGCGCAGCGAGTACCGCGACAGCTCGCGCACGGGAAGCTTCTTGCGTATCCTGCCCGCCGGCTCGCCCAGACAATGCATGGCAAGGCGCGCAAAGAGCCGATACGATGGCTCTAGAATCCCCGCGCGATTCATGGACATCCAGGCCGCAAGGTCGCTGTCTCGGCCCGCACAGGCCAAATGCAGCGCCACCATCCAGGCTTCTGCGCCACCAACCTGCGTCTGGCTTATATCGAGTAGCTCCGCTTCCTCGCGCACCGAAACCATCGAGGTGTTACGCAGATATGCCGCGCGCTCCAGCAGCAATGCGTTATCGCGCATGTACGCAATCGACTCCTCGGCAAGTTTGAGCACTTGGACCGCACGGAACTTTGCATTAACCGGCCGTCCCTCTGCCAGTGACTGCCAGCCTTCTAGCAACAGCCCAAACAGCTGAATCTGGTTGTCGCGCATGCGCACGGCAAAACGATCGAGCTCGTTGAACGCCGCGTCGTCGGTTACCGGCAAGCCGGAAAGGAGCCGCCGTGCCGCCAACACCATACGCACCCAGATAGCCATCGCCTTAAGCCCACGTACGTCGAGCGCCTCCCGCACCACCGTCATCTCGTCGTCGCGCTCGTCGGTTCCCGCAAACGACCCGTCAAAGAGCTCCACCAGCATGCTATCGGCTCGTATAACAATCCCCGCGATGTCGAGCTCGCAGTCGTAGGCCTTGCTCGTTTTGAGCTGCTGTAGAACGCCGCCGTCATCTCCCCGCTCTGTCAGACAGCGCTTGACCTCGATATGCGCAGACAACATATCGAGTGCGGTATGGGATGTCTCGATTTCTGGCACGGCCAGATTCGTAGGAAGCCCAAGCCCGTTGTCCCCATAGCAAACAGCCGTCAGCGTCTGGGCCACCCTCCATGAAACAGGGTCTATTTCGCAGGCCGCCCGTTCGCCCCCGCGCTCGATGACCGATGCCATATAGCGAGCGAGCTTTGTATTGGACACGCTGACCGCTGCCAGATATACGCCGAGCGCCTCGGCAGGCGTTGGCTCTGGAGCCGGATCGTCGGCATCGATCGTGCCCAGCGCCGCTCGGCAGATATCGGCCCCGTGCCCCGTCAGAGCCAGATCGACCCCATACTGCCCAGCAAGTTCAAGGACCGCCTCACGGTCCAAAAAGGCGTTCGCCAGGTCCATCGCCGCATCGCATCTACCCGCCTTAAGCAAAATCCGGGCCGCCCTCGGAACAAGTTCGGGGCGAACCTCGGCCACCAACTTACGCAAGCGCAAGCGTCCGTTATCCTCCGTGCCCAGACACGTAAAACTCCGCTCGGCGGGGTCCAAGCCAAAGATCGGGTAGTCGCGTACAAAGTAGGACTGGTCGACCATCGACAGCCTTACCCCACAAGCCTCGAGTTCTGCGATATTGCCCTCGCCCATCAAAACCATGAGACATGCCACGCAAAACAGTGCGTTATTGTCGAGCGAAGCCAGATCGACAAGTGCCGCGCCATATACGTTGACAATCTCGTTTTCGAGCGGACCGGCTACGTCGCCTTGGCCATACAGACCCGTCTGCAATGCCGAAACGAGCTCGGGCACGCCCTGCGTGAGCTGATAGAAGTCGAGCGATGTGCTGATCGAAAACGCCGATGCCCACGCCGAATACTCATAGGCATGCACCTTGAGCATCTGCGCATTGATCTTAACCGAATCGCCCAGCCCATGAATCAGCTGACGATTTGAAGGACGGCAGGAGATAAAGACCCCTACCCCCATAGCGCGCAGGCCGCGAATCCTGTCGATGAGGTCTTCGGTATCGTGTTGATCGAGGTTTGGCACATTATCAATCGCGATAAGGGAGTGCGGTTTGTCTTTGAGTTCTTCGGTAACCACCTCGAGCTGCATAAACACCTCGCGCCCAGTGGCGCGATCGGCCTCGATAATCCGCACGGGGCCTCGCGTCGGGTCGCATTTAACCTCATGGGTGTACTGCAGCAGCACTGAGGTCTTCCCAAACCCGTCGGGCGCATAAAGAACTACGATGCCGGCCTTTCGGCCCTTGGCGATAAGCTCATTCATCAAGCGTTCGCGTCGCACCATATAGCCTCCGCCCAGCGGCATCAGCTCGAGCTCGTCTATACTGCCCAAATCGTTTACCATGCCCGCTCCTCAACTCGACCGTATGGACACTGTAACCGCAAGACCATACAAGCCGCGCTATGTATAGAGCGACCTTGTGTTTTAGATTGTCTTTTGGTACGCAAGCGGCAAGTTTTTGTACAGCGAGGGCCGATTGTTATTAATCCCCCGACTAATCGGTCTTTATGCAGGTAAATGAGCTTGTCAGCTTGTCCCATCTAAGCGGCAGTGTAACGCAGATGAACAAGGTTCAGCCATGTCATTCAACTCGCCTAGCACCCGCTACCGTCTACGACCTTCTAGTAGCATTTTTGCATAGAATCTGGTATGGAATGAATCAAGCTATTGGACATCCGGCATTCGTCAAGCTTGCGGCAAGTTTTTGGTCAAGTGGGCAAAAAGGGATAACAAAAAGGCCCCCGCAAAGCGGAGGCCTTAGGCAAGGCTATGTCGAGGTGCAGGATTCGCGCTACTCGCAGAGCGAAAGGGCGGCCTCGTCGGCAACGACAACGCAGTTGGTGTGCAGCTGCAGGATCGAAGCCGGGCACTCGGGCGTAACCGGACCATAGCACATGTCATGCACGGCCTGAGCCTTGGCCTCGCCGTTGGCGACGACCAGGATCATGCGGGCATACATGATGGTCTGGGTACCCATGGTGTAGGCCTGACGGGGAACATCGTCGATGCTGTCGAACAGGCGGCTGTTGGCCTGAATGGTGCTCTCGGTGAGGTCGACGCAGTGCGTGCCCTTGGAGAAGTGGTCATCGGGCTCGTTGAAGCCGATGTGGCCGTTGTTGCCAATGCCGAGCAGCTGCAGATCCGGGTAACCGGCGTCGGCGACGATCTTGTCGTACTCAGAGCAGGCAGCGGCGGCGTCGGGGTTGGAACCATCGGGCACATGCGTGTTGTTCAGGTCGATGTTGATGTGATCGAAGAAGTTCTCACGCATGAAGTAGTGATAGCTCTGGGGATCGTCGTGCGAAAGGCCGCGATACTCGTCCAGGTTGTAGGTGCTGACCTCGGCAAAGTCGACGTCGCCCTTCTTGTACCAAGCAGCGAGCTGCTTGTAGGCACCGATCGGGGTGGAGCCGGTGGCAAGGCCCAGCACACAGTCGGGCTTGAGGATAACCTGCGCCGAAATAATATTGGCGGCCTTGCGGCTCATATCCTCGTAGTCTTTAGCTTTAATGATCTTCATTACGCGTCCTTTCTCGTACAAGAGAGGCAAGGCTCCCTTACAAGCACTTGCCCGCGGCCCGCGTCGGCCGCAACCAACGTGTGCGGCCACCAGGGCGAGGTCGCGTAATGTATGTGTCTCGTGTCTAACCGCGTCGAGGCCCCTGCCCGTCCACGGTGACCCAAAGCTGTTTAGCCTCGGACAAATCCCATCTTGCCACGGAGGGCGCCCTCTTTCAAGGGCGCCCTCCGTAAACGTGTTTGAATTGTAGGCTAATGGCCACGTGCACTTGTTAGCGCTCGCGAGCAACGATGAGCTGATCCATCTCTTCGACATGCACGCCAACGGAGCCCTTGATGCTCGAGAACTCAACGGAGTTGCACACCAAGATGGGAACCGTCACATCGTAGCCCTCGGCAGCAATTGCCTCGCGATCGAACTCAATGAGTACATCGCCCTTATGGACGATGTCACCCACTTGCGCATGTACGGTAAAGTGCTTGCCCTCGAGCTGAACAGTGTCCAAACCAACGTGGATGAGCACGTCCAGACCATCGACTGTGTTAAGCGCAACGGCGTGTCCCGTGGGAAAAATAGCCTCAACCTTCGCGTCAGCCGGCGCGATCACGCGCGTACCCGTAGGCTGAATGGCAACGCCCTGGCCCAAAAGGCCAGTGGCAAACGTCTGATCGTTTACCTCAGAGAGCGGAATGACGTCGCCCGAGATGGGAGCATCCAGCGTAAGGACTCGACCACGCATACCAAAAGACCTTAGGACTTTAGTGAACATGCTCCCCCTCGGACATACCAATCAATCAAAATAACCTTAACAGTTTACCACTTGGCAACGGTTTTTGACCATTAGGGAAGTTCGCGCTTGACAACCTCGACGATGTCGTCGACAACGCGCTGGGTCAGCTCGTGCGTCTCGGCCTCGGCCATCACGCGGACCAGCGGCTCGGTACCGCTCGGGCGCACCAGAATGCGGCCGCGGCCGTCAAGCTCCTTCTCGGCAGCAGCGACGGCATCCCAGATGGGCTGGCAATCGTCCAGACCAGCCTTGTTGTCGGAATGCACGTTGACGAGTACCTGCGGGTACTTCTTCATGATGCCGGCAAGATCGGTGAGGGTACGACCGGTGCGCTTGAGCACGGCCAGCAGCTGCAGAGCCGTCACCAGGCCGTCACCGGTGGTGTTGTGCTCCAGGAAGATGATGTGGCCGGACTGTTCGCCGCCGATGACGGCGCCGTCCGCGAGCATGCGCTCCAGAACGTAGCGGTCGCCCACGGCGGTCTGAACCATCTCGAAGCCCTGCTCCTTCATAGCGATGGAGAAGCCAAGGTTGCACATGACGGTCGAGACGATCTCGGAGTTGGCGAGCTTGCCGCGAGCGGCGAGGTCGGAACCGCAGATAGCCAGGATGTAGTCACCGTCGATCTCATTGCCCTCGCTGTCCACGAACAGTACGCGGTCGGCGTCGCCGTCGTGGGCCAGACCGATATCGGCGTGGGTGCGCAGCACGAGCTCGCGCAGGGGCTCAAGGTGCGTAGAGCCGCACTCAACGTTAATGTCCGTGCCGCAATAATCGGTGTTGATGGCATGGACCGTGGCACCCAGGCGCTGCAGCGCGGCGGGCGTAGTCTGGCAGGAAGCACCGTGACCGCAGTCGACGGCAACGACCAGGCCGTCGAGCCTCAGGCCATCGAGCGTATCGATGGCGTGGTCGACGTATGCCTTGCGAGCGTCCTTCATCTTGATAATGTGGCCCACGCCGGCACCGGTCGGCAGCGTGTCGGCAGCCATGGCTTCCTCGGACATGACCCAGGCGCTGATCTCTTCCTCGACCGCGTCGGGAAGCTTCATGCCCTTGCGGCTAAAGAACTTGATGCCGTTGAACTCCGGCGGATTGTGCGAAGCGGAGATGACGATGCCGCCATCGAGCTCGTTCTGAACGGTGAGCAGCGCCACGGCAGGCGTGGGGATGACGCCGCAGCAGTGCGGACGGCCGCCCTCGGCCATGATGCCGGCGGTCAGAGCGCTCTCGAGCATGGTGCCCGAAAGACGCGTGTCGCGGCCGATGCAGATATCCGGACCAAGGAACTTGGTCGCCGCACGGCCCAGGCGAAACGCGAGGTCGCACGAAAGATCGGCGTTGGCGACGCCACGGACGCCGTCGGTACCGAAGATGTTCTGGGGCATAGGATTGCTCCTTCCCTAGCAGGCGATATGCAACCGCCCACCCTAGTCGAAAAAGAAAAGCGGGACCCGCCGAGGAATCGGCAGGCCCCGCTTGTACATTGTATCTCGAAAGGAGATAAAACCTTAGCGCTTGGAGAACTGGGGAGCGCGGCGGGCCTTCTTGAGGCCGTACTTCTTGCGCTCGACCACGCGAGCATCGCGCGTAAGGAAACCGGCCTTCTTGAGGTCAGCACGGTAGTCGCCAGCGTTCAGAAGAGCGCGAGCGATGCCCAGGCGCAGAGCGCCGGACTGACCGGAGATGCCGCCGCCATCGCACAGAGCGATAACGTCGAACTGACCGGCGGTGTCGGTCACCTTGAAGGGAGCAAGGGCGTTCTCAACGAGCTGATGACGGCCGAAATACTGCTCGGCGTCACGCTTGTTGATGGTCACCTTGCCGGTGCCGGGGACGAGACGGACGCGGGCGACGGCGTTCTTACGACGGCCGGTACCCTGGTAGACAACGGTGTTCTCAGCCATCTTTAAGCCTCCAGCTCAATCTTCGTGGGGTTCTGGGCAGCATGCGGATGCTCGGCACCAGCGTAGACCTTAAGCTTGGTCATCTGGGCACGGCCGAGGGTGGTCTTGGGCAGCATACCGCGAACGGCGCGCTCGATGACCTTCTCCGGGTGCTTCTCCATAGCCTGGCGGAAGCTCTCAGCCTTGAGGCCGCCGTTGTAGCCGCTGTGGCGATAATAGGTCTTCGTGTCGGCCTTGTTACCGGTAAGCTGGACCTTATCGGCGTTGATGACGACAACGAAGTCGCCGCAGTCGCTGTTGGGCGTGAACTGGGGCTTGTTCTTACCGCGCAGGATCATTGCGATCTGGGTGGCAAGACGGCCCAGGACAGCACCATCGGCGTCGACGAGAACCCAGTTGCGCTGGACCTCGCCCTGCTTGGCGTAGTGAGTCGATTTCGAAATCACTTAGACTCCTCCATGTACAGTACGTGTTGTTACAGAGATTCACGGGGCTCTGCAAGTAACCCGTCCATATTACCCCGCTCGCCGTACGAGTCAACAGGTATTTTGGCTCCGACCAGAGTTTCTGCACATGTCATCCACGAGCCGTGATTTTCCAGCTCTTTAGCTGTTGTCATTTTTTTGAGGGGTCGCCGTCGTTAGCGCTCAACGAACTCTTGGATTTCCGCGAGCAGGCGCTTTGCCTCCTGACGGCCCTGGATATACAGGTCGAGGAGCTTTGCCGAATCGTGCTCAACGTGGCCGACCTCGACCGGCTTTTGCGGAGCGACGACCAGCGCACGGCCCTCGCGCTCATACTTCCACAGGTGCATGCGCTGGATGTTGTAGCGGTCGTGGCGCGTCTCGATAGCCTCGAGCAGATAGGGGTAGTCGGCATAACGCGCACGCGCGGCCGGCAAAAACTCGTAGGGCTTTTTCTCATACGAACGGTCCTGCGTAACGATGACGACCGCACGGTCGAAGCCCGCCTCCTCGAGCACATGCTCGATAGGAACCGAATCGGCCACGCCGCCGTCGACGTATTTGTGTCCGTCAATCTCGACCGGCGGCGTCACCAGCGGCAGCGACGTCGAGGCGCGCACGGCGTCGAGATCGAGCACGGCGCTTTTGACCGGGAGGTACGTGGCGGTTCCAAAGAGCATGTCCGTCGCGACGGCGTACATCTCGATGGGACTCGCGTCGAACGTCTCGTTGTCAAAGGGATCTAGGCGGTCCTGGACATCGTTGAAGATAAAGTCGTAACCCACAATGGAGCCCGTGGACGCAAACGATGCGGCGCCCATGAAGCGACTGTCGTTGCAGAAAGCCAGGTTGATGCGGTTGGCACGGCCGATCTGGTGCGACTTGTAGTTCACGCCGTTGAGGGCGCCGGCCGATACACCGTAGACAGCCGGAATCTCGACGCCGGCCTCCATGAGAACGTCGAGCACGCCCGCGGTAAACTGCCCGCGGAAGCTGCCGCCCTCCAAAACGAGCGCGACCTTGCCAGCGTTCTTTGCCTTATCTTCTGCAGTCATATTGACCTCCTGCGATTGCGTTTTGGCTTTCTTCTACCCAGTTTTGGGATGGCGAGCGCGGGTTTTGGAGCAGAGTTCGATTCTCCGCGGGTAGGGGGATCCGTTGATGCGGCGCATGGCCGGCTGAGATTCGATAAACATCGCATCTGTTTTGGGTTGGGGCTTTGCGCGGAGAATCCGCGTATTTGCGAAGCAAATACGCACCGGCTTCGGCCGCCTGCCGGCGTCCTCGCCCGCGGGCTAAAATCGCTTACGCGTTTTCTTAACGCCCGCGCCCTGCACAGAGTTCGATTCTCCGCGGGTTTGGGGTTCCGTTGATGTGGCGCATGGCAGGCTGAGATTCGATAAACATCGCATCTGTTCTGGGCCGGGCTTTGCGCGGAGAATCCGCGTATTTGCTTCGCAAATCCGCACCGGCTTCGGCCGCCTGCCGGCGTCCTCGCCCGCGGGCTAAAAACGCTTACGCGTTTTCTTTACGCCCGCGCCCTGCATAGAGTTCGATTCTCCGCGGTACGGACTAGAAATAAAAAGGCAGGTAGATACGAATATCTACCTGCCTGTAACTATTGGTGGAGGCGCGGAGAATCGAACTCCGGTCCACGAAAGCCCCCTGATTGGCATCTCCAAGCTCAGTCGCTGATTTAGTCTCGGACGCTTTGCGCGCAGCGACACGCTCGCGGCGTCCTAACCGGTTCGGTCTTAGCCTGCGCCATACCGATTACGTGCGCAGGAGCATTCCCCTAAAATGACGTCGCGCCGGTGTCGGGGAAATCACCGGGTTGACGCGCCGCTATAAACTAAGCAGCGAGAGCCATAGGCTCAAAAGAAGAGTTGTTGTCAATTCAATTTGACGGTACCCCTGTTTAACGAGGCGAGGAGACCTCGGCTTGCTTCCTCTCTCAGAGCTATCGTGTCGAAACCAGTCGCCCCCGAATGTCGGGAAGTCTGGATGGCATTGGGCACGAGCACCCAACACCCGTCGACTTTTCAAGGAACATGCAGGGCGAGCCCCGCTTGTGGAGTGTTATCTTACCACGTTCCAAAGGTAGACAGCTGCTCTATGCACGAGCTGTGAAGACCCTAATGTGCACCACACTTCGCACTTTTGCCACCGAATGCGTCACGTATATTTTCGCCAAGCAAAATTGACCCGTCGAAAGGACCGTTATGGATACCAAGCAGCAACTCGTCAATGCCCTCGCAGGCCTGGGCTCAACCATTACCGAAGCTATGGATGTCATCGAAGGCTTTGTCCCCTGCGGACATCCCGCCCTCACGGTATCGAACGCCCTTGTTGCGCTGGACGCTGACGATGATGCAGCTCTCGCCCAGCAGCTTGAGACCGTCGAGGGCTTTATCGACCACGTGAGCGAGAACCGCGGCGTGACCGCCTACCACAGCATCGAGGTCGAGCTCGCGGGTCCCAAGGCTAATCTGCTCGCAGCAATCCGCGAGGTAGGTGCCCTTATGCAGACCGCAGGCGTCAAGAACACCCAGGTCAACGAGTGGGTCTACCGCAGCCTGGCAGCACTCGACAGCTCCGACGAAAAGGCAGCCGAGCAGCTCGCAGAAAGTCCCGCCATTAAGGCCGAGCTTTTGTAAATAGCAGACGCGGGCCCCTTGGTGCATCGTCATCCAAGAGGCCCGCAAACAGTTCGCGTCAACCGATAGCCGCGCCGCCGCGTTCGGCCAAAGCAAGAATCGGCATCATTTGGCGCGGGGTCTTTGCTGCAAGATCGGCATGTTCGAGCAGCTTGCGATCGTTGGTCACCAAGTAATCGACCTGCGCGCGCTTGCACGCGGCGAGTACCAAGTTGTCCTCGTAATCGCGATGGAGCGCTACGTATTTGTCGGCCAGCCAAAGGTCCGACGCATCTGCACCCACGGCCGTGGCGTTTTCGTTCATGTTCCGAACAAACGCCAACGCCGCATCGCCAATCGCGCGGGCAGAAGCCTCGTCGAGCGCTCCCCCACTGGCAAGAACGCTACGCTTCAGCTCGTGCTGGACAACGTACAGCACGTCCTTGGCAATATGCACCGGAAAGAACAGCAACGCCCCCGTCTCCGTCGCCTGCCCAATAAACGCACGCGCGGCAAGCGACTCGGCATGGTCAACGCAAAACGAATCGACCCATACGTTGGCGTCCACCATGATCTTGAGAGGCGCCCCACTCACTGGATCATCCCCTTTTGGCGATAATGCTCATCCATGGCTTCGGAATAGATTGTGTCCCAACCGCGATCGTCGGATACGGGCGACGCAGCGATGCCCAAATCTGCATAAAGCCGGTCTGCCGCTGCCCATGATGTGGCGAACGGAGTATCGGGCGCGACGGTCTGTTGCCGGCCATCAACGGCAGACAGCACTTCCTCACACTGCCCGCCACCCTGTGCGACCTTGGCCACCACCTTTTTGATGAGCTCGGGCAGCGACCCGCCCGAAAGCCGCAGCGCCTCCTCGGCACGGTTCTTGACCTGGCGATCCACGCGAACGTTCACCTGCGCCATGCCGCTAACAGCACCCATCTCAACCTCACCTTCGACTTTTGCTATCTAAGCTAGCACAACTATATATTTCTGCTAGCACATGGTCAAACGCAAAAGGCCTGCATTCTGGCAGCTGCAACACCGCCCAAATGCAGGCCAAAAACTTAAGTAAAAGCGCTAGCGCAGATATGCCTTTGCGTTGCCCAGGCTGTAGGCGATCGTTGAGCCGTTGTGCAGCAGCGACGACGCCTGCGGAGTAATCATGCCGGTAATACCCAATGCCAACAGCGCCGAGTTGGTGAGCATCACCTTGGAATACGAACTCGTCAGACGGTCGATAAGCCCCTGACTCATGCGGCGCAGGCGCACGATCGCGGCGAGATCCGTATCGGTCAGGATGATATCGGCGACCTCCTTGGCAATGTCGCTTCCACCACCCATGGCCAGCCCCACGTCGGCCAAACCGAGCGCCGGCGAATCGTTGACGCCGTCGCCCACCATGGCAACGTGGCGCCCCTCGCCCTTAATGCGCTCAACATACGCGTACTTGTCCTCGGGCAGCAGCTCGGCCTTAAACTCGTCGACACCTGCCTCGCGAGCAATGCGCTCGGCTGTGCGCTCCGAGTCGCCCGTGAGCATGACCACGTGCTTAACGCCCAACGCATGCAGGTCGGCGATGGCCTCGCGGACCCCGGACTTGAGCGGGTCCTCGATACCGAGCACACCCACAACGGTACCGTCGACCGCCAGATACAGCGGCGACAGGCCCTGCATCTGGGACTCAATGCGCTCCTTGATGTCGGATTCGAGCTGTGCGCCCTCGTCCTCGAATACAAAGTGCGCGGAACCAATGATGGCGCGACGCCCTTCGATGGACGAAGCGATGCCGTGCGCCACGATGTACTCGACGGCGGCATGGCGCTCGCGGTGCTCGAGCCCGCGCTCGCGCGCCGCATTGACCACGGCGCGTGCCACCGGATGCGGAAAATGCTCCTCCAAGCAAGCGGAAAGGCGCAGAATCTCGTCCTCACTCCAGCCATCAGTGGTGAGCACGCAAGCTAGGCGCGGCTGGGCCTCGGTCAGCGTACCGGTCTTGTCAAAGACAATGGTATCGGCCTTGGCAAACGACTCAAAGTACTTCGCGCCCTTGACCATGACGCCCATCTTGGCGGCGTCGCTCATGGCAGTCATGACGGCAACGGAACCCGTGAGCTTGAGCGCGCACGAGTAGTCGACCATCAGCGCCGCCGAGGTCTTGATAAGGCTGCGCGTAGTGAGCGCGACCAGGCCCGCAAGCAGGAAGTTCCACGGGACGATCTTGTTGGCGAGGTCCTCCATATGCGACTGGCCCTCGGACTTGAGTGAGTCGGCCGTCTGCACGAGCGAGACGATTGAGCGCAGTTTGGTCTGCGCCGTGTTGGCGCGCACGCGCACCAAGATGCTGCCGTCCTCCACGACGGTGCCGGCGAACACGTCGTCGCCCACGCTGCGCTCGACGGCCAGCGGTTCGCCGGTCAGGGTCGCCTGGTTGACCATGGCGCTCCCCTGTTCGACCACGCCGTCAATGCAAATGGACATGCCGGTGCGCACGGCTACCAAGTCGCCGGGCTCAAGCTCGGTGGCGGCAACGCTTACCTCGGTGTCGCCGACGACCTTTTGCGCCTTGTCGGGCACATCGAGCAGCGAGTTGATGAGCTCGTTTTCGCTCATGGCGCGGGTGTAGTCCTCGAGCAGCTCGCCCACGTTGAGCAGGAACATCGTCTGCCCCGCGGTGTCGACATCACGTTTGACGAACGAAATGCCGATGGCCGAAGCGTCGAGCACGGGAACGGTCAGGCGCGGCTGCGCGAGCTCGCGGAGGGCGGCGCGCAAAAAGGTCATGTAACCGGCCACGACAAACACCGCACGCAGAGGCGTCGGCAAGAACCAGCGGCGCGCGTAATGGGCGCCGACGAGTGTCGCCAGGTCCATAACGAGTTTGTGCTTGCGCGGCTCGAGTTGCATCACGTAGCCCGACTTGGCATCGGCGATAGCTTGAGCATCGAGTGCGCCCAGGGCGTCGAGCACGCTCGCGCGGCGCGGCTCGTCGTACTCCAGCGCCATCTGGCCAATACGGCCATAAACGCGCACCTTGTGTACGCCGTCGATATCGCCGCTGAGCTTAAGAAGTGCGTCGAGATCGCTCTCTGGCACAGGACCCGCCAATTGAAGACGGGTCCTGCCAGGGATCTCGCTAATAATCGAGAATCTCATAATTTGTGCCTGAGAGCGTTACTCGGCT
Source organism: uncultured bacterium (assembly GCA_905214425.1). Classification (GTDB taxonomy): domain Bacteria; phylum Actinomycetota; class Coriobacteriia; order Coriobacteriales; family Coriobacteriaceae; genus Collinsella. Next base: position 7,774 of record CAJMLY010000013.1, on the reverse strand, counting down.
GCCTCGTCAGCAGCGGCCTCGCTCTGGGTGATGTAAGCAGCCTCGGCAACCATGTCGTCGACATTAGCCTTGGCCTGCTCGACCATGTCCTGGTAGCCGTTCTTGATGCGCATGCCGCACGCGATACCCTGCACGCAGGCATTCTTTACCGGAGCGCTGGTAAGCAGCTTGATGCCAGCCGTACCAAGCAGAAAACCGCCACCGACAAGCAGGGTATTGAACGTCGACTTCTTCATGTTGCCTCTCCCTTTTGCCGCATTGGACGCGGCACGGTGCCTCAGCACCCGAGTAAACAAGTTTGCTCGAGCACACTTTTGGAAAATAGTTTAGTTTATCTAACTATTAAGGTCAACAAGGGTTAACTTTTTGGAAATCTTGGGGCGCGATGTGACCAAGGGAACCGCCCCTGCGCCACATCCACAAAAAAATGAGGGCGCCAACGGCGCCCTCATTCACCAAATTCAATCCAGCCCACCTGACCCGAACGGCCGAGTCGTCACGGAACCGAGGGGCCGGGCGCAGGGCCTTGCCTCTCAATGAGTTCCGCACGAACAGGAGGCGCCAGTGGCGCCTCCGTCGTGAGCCAGGACTGTCCGAAATTGAGAGGCAAGGCCCTGCGCCCGGCCCCTCGGTTCCCGCTTACGAGAGCGACGTTCTCAGCAACTCGTTGAAGAGCTTCGGGTTACCCTTGCCGCGGCTCGCCTTCATGCACTGGCCCACCAAAAAGCCGATGACCTTCTGGTTGCCGTCGCGGTACTGCTGCGCCTGATCGGCACAGTTTGCCAGCACCTCGTCCACGATCGGCTGCAGCGCGCCGGCATCGCTCACCTGACGCATGCCGCGCTCGTCGACGATCTTGTTGGGGTCGTCGCCGGTCTGGGCCATGGCCTCAAAGACCTCGTGCGCCTGGTTGGAGCTGATAGCATCGGTCGCCAGCAGCTTGGCAAGAGCTGCCACCTGAGCCGGCGCAATGCCGGACTCGGCGAGCGACACGCCCGCACCCTTAAGGTAGGCGATCATCTCGTTCACCAGCAGGTTTGCGACCGTCTGAGCCTCCTTGCCAGCCATGCCGGCAGCGGCGGCCTCAAAGAACTCGGCAAACTCCGGGTCGCCGGCAATCTGCTCGGCATCGGCGGCCTTAATGCCAAAGTCGGCCTCAAAACGGGCGCGCTTGGCATCGGGCAGCTCGGGAATCTCGCCACGGCAGCGGTCGATGAACTCGTCGTCCAGATCAAACGGCGCCAGGTCGGGATCGGGGAACAGGCGATAGTCGTCGGCCGTCTCCTTAACGCGCATGACCACGGTGCGCTTGCGGCTGGGCTCCCAGTGGCGGGTCTCCTGATAGATGATGCCGCCCTCCTCGAGTACCTCGGCCTGACGGCAGATCTCGTAGGCAAGGCCGTCATGCAGGCTCTTAAACGAGTTGAGGTTCTTGAGCTCGGTCTTGGTGCCCAGCTTGGTCTCGCCGCGGCGGCGGAGCGACACGTTGCCGTCGCAGCGCATGGAGCCCTTCTCCATAGAGCAGTCCGAAATGCCCAGCGTCACAAAGATGCGACGGAGCTTTTCCATAAACAGGCGGGCCTCCTCGGGCGTGCGCAAATCGGGCTCAGTCACGAGCTCAATCAAAGGCGTGCCGCAGCGGTTGTAGTCGACGAGCGACTCGGCCGCGGCGGTAATGCGGCCCTCGGCACCGCCCACGTGCACCATCTTGGCGGCATCCTCCTCCATGTGGATGCGCAGAATGCGGATGGGCACCGTGTAGGAACCGTCCTCGCGGCGCTCGGGCATCTGCAGGTTGGACGCGTCGTAGCTAGCCAGATGGCCGGCACGCTGGTTGCCCTCGCGCATGGTCGACGTCATGGACGTGGACAGACCCTCAGCGTTGGCCGAGGCGCTCGCCAGGCTCTGGGCCTCGGCCTCACCAAACGCGCAGTCGGGGCGCTCGGCGGCACCGCGACCGGTCACGTCCAGGTCCAGATGACCGTACATGGCAAAGGCGACCGGGCCCTGCGTGGTCTGGAAGTTCTTGGCCATATCGGGATAGAAGTAGTGCTTGCGGTAGAACATCGAGTGGCGCTGGATCTCGCAGTTGGTGGCGAGACCGGCCTTGACGATGCTCTCGATGGCGCGCTTGTTGGGCACCGGCAGGGCACCGGGCAGGCCCAGGCACACCGGGCACACGTTAGCGTTGGGCTCGTCATCGTGGCTGAGCTTGCAGTTACAGAACATCTTGGTATCGAGTGCGGTGAGCTCGGTATGGATCTCCAGGCCGATCACGGCCTCCCAATCCTGCAGGACCTCGGAAAGCTCCTTCATTACAGCTCGCCTCCCTTCCCGGCAAAATCGGGCGCGACGGAAAGCGCGGGCGCACCCGTAGCGGCATCGGCAAAGCCGCGCTCCAGGGCGCGGGCAAACATAAGCAGCTGACGGTCCTTAAACGCCGGACCCACCAGCTGGGCAGAAACGGGCAGCTGAGTATCCTCGCCCAGGCCCAGCGGTACCGAGATGCCGCCGTTGCCGCAAATGTTGAGCGAGATGGTGTACAGATCGGAGAGGTACATCTGTGTGGGGTCGCTGATCTCGCCAAACTTAAAGGCCGTGCGCGGCGAGGCGGGCATGAGGATGGTGTCCACCTTGGCATACGCGGCGTCGTAGTCCTGCGTGATGAGCGTGCGGGCCTTTTGCGCAGCGTAGTAGTACTTGTCGTACACGCCCGAGCTCAGCAGGTAGGCGCCGAGCATCTGACGGCGCTTGGCCTCGGCGCCAAAGCCGTGGGCACGCGAAAGCGAGCTCTGGTCGGACAGGTTGGCGCAGCCCTCCTCCTGATAGCCGTAGCGAATGCCGTCGAAGCGGGCCAGGTTGGAGAACGCCTCGGCCGGGCCGATGACGTAGTAGGCGGCGATGGCGGCGTCCAGGTGCGGCAGGTCGACCTCCACGAGCTCGGCGCCCTGGTTCTGCAGCTCCTGGGCGGCGCGCTGAACAGCGGCCTTGACCTCGGGCGTCAGGCCCTCGGCCTCCATAAACGCGGGGATAATGCCCACGCGCTTGCCCTCGATGCTGTCGTTGAGATGCTCGGTAAAGTCGACGGCGCAATCCTGGCTGGTGCAGTCGTACGGATCGTGGCCCGCGCCGGTGAGCGCGTTCATGGCCAGCGCGACATCCTCGACCGTGCGGCCAAAGGGGCCCACCTGATCGAGCGACGAGCCAAAGGCGACCACGCCGTAACGGCTCACAGCGCCATACGTGGGCTTAAAGCCCACCACGCCGCACAGCGACGCCGGCTGGCGAATAGAGCCGCCGGTGTCCGAGCCCAGCGAGAGCGCGACCTCGCCCGCGGCGACGGCTGCAGCGGAGCCGCCCGAGGAGCCGCCGGGCACGCGCTCGGTATCCCAAGGGTTGTTGGTGCGGTGGAACGCCGAGCTCTCGGTGGAGCTACCAAAGGCAAACTCGTCCATATTGGCCTTGCCCATGGGCAGGCAGCCGGCATCGAGCATGCGCTGGACGCAGGTGGCGGTGTAGACGCTCTGGTAGTCCTCGAGCATGCGGGAAGCGCAGGTGGTGCGCGTGCCCACGAGGTTCATGTTGTCCTTAATGGCCAGCGGCACGCCCGCGAGCGGGGGCAGCGGCTTGCCTGCGGCACGGTCGGCATCCACGCGCGCAGCGGCCTCGAGCGCGAGCTCGGGCGCCACCTGCAGGAATGCCTGGACCCCGCCCTCGCGCGCCTCGATGGCGGCAAGGGAGGCCTGGGCCACCTCGGTAGCGGTAAAGTCGCCGGCGGCAACGCCCGCGGCGATCTGGGCAGCGGTAAGGGAATCGAAGCTTAGCGCCATCACTCGCTCTCCCCCTCTCCCAAAATGGACGGCACGCGGAAGTAGCGGTCGCGCGCGCTGCCGGCGTTTTCGAGCGCAACGTCGAGCGGCAGATCGCGCTCGGGCTCGCGCAGGTCATCGCCCATCACGTTGGACAGGCTTCCGATAGGATGGAACGTGGGCTCCACGTCGGGCAAGTCATATTGCAAGACGGGCTCGAGCATCTGGACGGCGTCGTTCATGTAGGACGTCATCTGGGCGAGCTCGTCATCGGTCAGTGCGATCTTTGCGTACTCGGCGATGCCGCGCACGTCTTTCTCGCTGAGTGCCATAGGCGCTCCCTTCCGCATAACAGTTAAACCGCTCTAGTATACAGGGCAACGCCGGCTTGGAGCAGGCACTTTACCCAAATGCAGCGAAAACGTAACGAGGGCGGCGGGCTGGCAGGCGGCGGGTTGGCGATTCTGCAGCGAAACCGCACCGTTCGCAGCGAAAACCGTCTCGCCCGCAGCGAAAAGCATCACAACATTCGACGCTTTTCGTCCAAATCGCGATTTTCATCGAATGTTGTGATGGTTTGAAAGTCCCGACCACCACAAAGGCGCCTGTCCCCATTGTGGTGGTTCTGAACGATGCCCTATGCCGAGGCCTTGGCCTTGCGACGCTTGCGGACCGCGTGGATCACGATGTCCAGCAGCAACAGCACAATGGCTACGACCACGATAAGCACGGCAAACTCGCGCTTGCCCCAGTGGCGACCGGCCAGCGACTTTTGCTTGTCGACGTCCTTCTTGTTGTACTTGGTGCGCACGCAATGCACCAGCAGGCGATGGTCGTTCACGCCGTAGGGCGTGCAGGTGACGAGCGTCACTTTGTCGGCGCCCGGCTCGATGGTCAGCGACTCCATCTCCTCGGGCAGCACCACCTCGGAGTCCACCATCTTGTAGGCGAGCGTCTTGTTCATGGTGTGCAGCAGCACCAGGTCGCCGGGCTCCAGCGAGTGGATGTCGTCGAACATGCTCAGGTTGCGCATGCCCGAGTGCGCGGTGAGCACGCAATGAGTCGAGGTGCCGCCCACCGGCAGGCTCGTGCCCTCCAGGTGGCCGACGCCCGCCATAAGGACTTCCTCGCTCGTACCGTGGTAGATGGGCATGCTCACGTCGATGGAGGGGATCTCGACCCAGCTCATCATGGGGTCGCGGTCAAAGATGAGCTGCTGGGCGTAGGGCTCGATCTGGTCGGCGGGAAGCTCGGTGGCCTCGCCCGCCAGCTGCTCGTTAAAGGAGCGCGCCTGGAGCAGGATGCGCTCACGCTCCTCGGCAGACAGCGCGTCCACGGTGCTGGACACGGTGCTGATCTGGTTGAACACGCCCGAGGCCTCGAGCCGGTCCAAGATCCACGGCCAGGTCATAAGGCCCACGCCAATAAGGATGATGACGATGGTGATGAGCCGGTCGGCCCAGCGCGGCAGCCGCTTGCGACGGCGCTTGGGCTTTGGTTGAGGTTTGGGCTGGGGGCTTGAGCCGCCGTTGTCCGCGGCGTTATTGCTCTTCATATGTTTGGCGCCCTGCACCATCGCCAGTCACTCCTCTACAACTCAGGTTGTCTAAACAAATAATAGCCGATTAGCGAGCTCATGCGCCGGACAACGCAGCCTGGCAGCATTGCGCAGCGCGAGTATGGGCCTACATTTGAGTTTCCAAAATGTCCCGAATCGGCGGGGTGATTCGGGATACAATAGCTACAGGAAACGACGCACCCCGCGTAAGTACTTAGGAGCGCGGGCGACCAGTTTCCGACGTTGTTAAATGCCCGGGCTCCGAACCCCGGGCATTCTTATTTGCGCTTGTTGCGGCGCAAATGCCTTCTACCGTCCGCACCGCGCGAGCGCCTACGGACCTTAAACCGAACCTCATACGAGTCAAGAAACGCGATGACGGATGAGTCCGCATCGGACGGTGGAGGCTGCCTGTGTTGTCCAAAAAGAACGGGGCAGACTCCAGCGCGGAGTCTGCCCCGAAAAGAGAATGGCAAAGCAAGAACGTGGATGGACGAGAAAAGTGTCCGCAAGTCTCATGGCCATCACATCCCACCTGCCAAAGGGATGGGTGAGTGAGCGTTACTCCTGCTCGGACTCCTCAACCTGCTTACGGCTGCGGATGAGGTGCGCCACGCCGATGCACAGCACCGCGCCACCAGCGATCCAAGTGAAGGTCACGCCGTTAAGACCGGTGAGCGGGAGGCTGGAGCCCTTCTTGTTCTCGATGGTGACGGGGATCTTGGTCGTGGTCACTTTTTTATCAGTCTTAGGAGTGGCCATGCTGGAATTGGACGTCACCTTGAGCTCTTCAAGCGTGCCGTCTGTATTGTATTCAGGCGCCACCGTGATTTCGAAGTCGGCAATGGTGTTGTAGCCCGCAGGTGTCTTGCTCTCAGAAATCAGATATGTGCCTGCAACAAGTCCGGGAATAGAGACCTTGTTGCCAGTCTCCGTAGTTTCAAACGTGTAAGCGTCATTTACGTCATTACTGAAGCTGCCGTCTTGCTTCAACCATTTTTCAACGCTTTTATCGGACCCTTCCTTAATCATTTTGACCGTAAAGCCAGCATCGAGTTTCGCAGACGAGTTATCCGGGTCGATCTTAGTGACATCGAAGCCGAAGACGTAATCAGCGACCTTCTTCGATTCGGAAGTGCCGGTGCCGTTAGACATGGGATCGTTGGAGTAGACAAGCTTGACCACGTTGGTGTTACCGGCGGCCGTGTATTCTGCCTTTTCGGTCAGTTCTGCTTTATAGGTCACAACGACCTTAGAGTTGCCCCTAAGCGTCACACCTACAGCTTTTGCAGCAGCCTTGAGGTCAGAGAAGGAGATCGTCAGGTCATGAGCACCAGTAGGGCTTCCAGAAGCGTCCTTAGTGTCCGCAAGGTTTACTTCATAACCATCTGAAGGCTGGATAGCAGTACCGTCAATTGTCACCTTAACGGTATCCTTGTTGGCCTTCAGTCCAGCAGAAAGATGATCCTGGAACGTATATTCGTACTTGGTGAAGGTGTCGATGTTGCTCGCAACGGAGCCAGTCAGTTTATATTCAACCTCCTCACCAATATACGAGTCACTCACGTTTCCCCATTTCGCGCCCTCAAAAACTTCCTTGTTGACGGTAGGAATGCTGGTCTTCTCGGCAACGGTCACGCTGCGACCGCCGACAACGGCGAAAATGGGCGAGGTACCCGTGTTCTTCTTTGCCACTTCGGAAGTGCTAAGGGAAGACTCATCGGTCAGGAACAGGTAGTAACCCGTCTTGGGGGAATTTTTATCATCGGTAGGCACAGTGAAACTATCGCCTGCCGAGAACGAACTGCCCGTAGCTCCAACGTCCTTTTTAACAATAGCGGCAATCTTGTTGAGAAGGTGATCTTTATTAACAACAGTCTCAGCAGTAGTGCCGGTAACGTTCTTAGTCAACCAATCGGCCACGTCCTGGGCGGTAGTTTTATCAGGCAGCTTGGGATCAGAAGCCTCATACTTCGAATCCGCTTTAATAGCCGCGATGATGGCATCCTGAGCCTCAACGTTATCAAATGCCCACTTAACATTTGAAACGACCTTGTCCGTCTTGCCGGGCTCGTCCACGACATCAGCCTTAAAGATCTGATATGCCTTGAACTGAGTGGATGCGTTGCCCTCCGACTGCGTGATGGTGATGCTGTTATTCGGAAGCGTCGTAGTACCATCAGCAAACGCCATCGTGACCGGGGCCATCACGCCGCCGAAGCTCAGCGCTGCTGTGAGGCCTGCTGTCACTGCCAAGCGTGCGATGTTCTTGTTCATGCTCATCTTCTTTTCCTCCGTTTTCCGGTTAGTTCTCATTTGATCGGTCATCATCTGTCTGTGTCTTAGCATCTACTTCGCTACGTCTCGCCCCGCTCTCTGTGGGGCTGCCAGCTACTCTTTATGGCTG
>CAJMLY010000012.1 GCA_905214425.1 uncultured bacterium | reverse complement strand
CTTGCGGCGACGGACCTCAGGACGCTCTTACACCACGTCTGCGCGCGCGACCGCGGTTCGAGGGCCGTGGAACAAAAACGGGGGCGCAGGTTGTCCTGCGCCCCCGTTCTCGGGCGTTATTCGTTCACTGCGGCAGAATTTACGCCGCCTCGTCGAACTGCGAGTTGTACAGATCGGCGTAGAAGCCGCCCTGGGCGAGCAACTCGTCGTGCGTGCCCTTCTCGACGATATCTCCGTCGCGGATTACTAGGATCACGTCGGCGTTGCGGATCGTGGACAGGCGGTGCGCGATGACAAAGCTGGTACGGCCCTGCATCAGTGCATCCATGGCACGCTGAATAAGCTCCTCGGTACGAGTGTCGACGTTGGAGGTCGCCTCGTCCAAAATCAGCGCCGGGCGGTCGGCCAAAATGGCGCGGGCAATGGTCACGAGTTGGCGCTGACCCTGCGACAGGTTGGTGCCCTCCTCGTTGATCATAAAGTCGTAGCCGCCGGCGAGCGTATGGATAAAGTGATCGCAGCGTGCGGCACGTGCAGCGGCTTCGACCTCGGCATCGCTCGCATCGGGGCGTCCGTAACGGATGTTCTCGCGGATGGTACCGTTAAACAGCCAGGTGTCCTGCAGCACCATGGCAAACTCGCCGCGCAGCGCCGCGCGGTCCCAGTCGCGCACGTCGACGCCCTCGACGCGCAGCGAACCGCCGTCCACATCGTAGAAGCGCTGCAGCAGCTTAATGAGCGTGGTCTTGCCGGCGCCGGTGGGGCCGACGATGGCGATGGTCTGGCCGGGCTGCGCCTCGCAGCTAAAGTCGTGGATGATGGTCTTGTCGGGCGTGTAGCCAAACTTGACATGGTCAAACTCCACGTGGCCGGGGCGCTTCTCGGGAATCTGCGCGTCGGCCTTCTGCTCCTCCTCGGGCGCGGCCAAAAACTCAAACACGCGCTCGGTGGCGGCGGCCATCGACTGCATCGTGTTGCTCACGTTGCCCAGCTGCTGCACGGGCTGCGTAAAGTTGCGAACGTACTGGATAAAGCTCTGGATGTCGCCGGGCGTGGCATTGCCGGTCAGCGCGAGCTGCGCACCCACCACGACGACGCCCACGTAGCCCATGTTGCCCACCAAGCTCATAAGCGGCATCATCAGGCCCGACAGGAATTGCGAGCGCCAGCCACTAATAAAGAGCCGGTCGTTTTGACGGTCGAACTCCTCGATCGAGGCCTCGGCGCGGTCGAACACCTGAATGACGTTCTGGCCGGCAAAGTCCTCCTCGATAATGCCGTTGACGGTACCCAGGACCTGCTGCTGCTCGCGGAAGTACGGCTGCGAGAAGTGAATCATCACCATCAAGATAATCGCGGCGGCCGGCAGCGTGAGCACGGTGACGCCGGTGAGCGGCAGGCTGATCGACAGCATCATGACAAGCACGCCGATAATCTGCGTGACGGACGTAATAAGCTGCGTCACGCTCTGGTTGAGCGACTGGCCGAGCGTATCGACGTCGTTGGTGATGCGGCTGAGCACGTCGCCCTTGCTGTGGCCGTTGAAGTAGCTCATCGGCACGACGGCAATCTTGGCGGCAATCTCCTTGCGCATGCGGTAGCAGATCTTTTGCGTGACACCGGTCATGAGCCAGCCCTGGATCAGGCTGCAGGCAGAGCTCGCCAGATACAGGCAGAGCAAAAAGCCGAGCGTCTTGGCGATCCAGTTAAAGTCGACATCGCCGGTGCCGTTGACCTTGGCAACCAGGCCCTCGAACAGCTTGGTCGTAACCTGACCGAGCACCTTGGGTCCCACAATATTAAAGATGACCGAGCACACGGCAAAGGCGACGGCGGCAAACACGGCAATCTTGTGCTGGCCGATATAGCCGAGCAGCTGCCTCATGGTGCCCTTAAAGTCCTTGGCCTTTTCGCCGCGACGCATGCCGCCCATGCGGCCCATGGGACCACGCTGGCGGGTGGGCTTGGGAATCTGAGTCTTGGTCTCGTCTGCCATTAGCGCTCGCCTCCTTCCGTGACGGCTGCAATTTCTTCTTGGGTAAGCCCCAGCTCCTCGGCGGAAAGCTGCGACTGTGCGATCTCCAGGTACGCCGGGCAGCTGCGCAGCAGCTCCTCGTGCGTACCGGTGCCCACCACGTGGCCGTCGTCGAGCACGATGATCTGGTCGGCGTGCATGATGGTCGCAATGCGCTGGGCCACGACCACGAGCGCGGCGTCGGTGACGTTTTTGGCCAGCTCCTCGCGCAGGCGCGCGTCGGTCTTGTAGTCAAGCGCGCTAAATGAGTCATCGAACACCACGACCTCGGGCTTCTTGGCCAAGGCGCGGGCGATGGCCAGACGCTGGCGCTGACCGCCCGAGACATTGGAGCCGCCCTGGCTGATGGGGGAGTCGTAACCGCCCTCACGCTCGGCGATAAAGTCCTCGGCCTGTGCGATGCGCGCGGCCTGGTGCATGTCATCATCGCTTACCATGTCGCCGGCAAACTTGAGGTTGCTCTCGACGGTGCCCGAGAACAGGCGTCCCTGCTGCGGGATGTAACCAATGCGGCGGCGCAGCTCGGAAAGGGTCATATCGCGCACGTCAATGCCGTCGAGCGAAATGCTGCCGCCCGTGACGTCGTACAGGCGCGGAATCAGCTGCACGAGCGTGGACTTGCCCGAGCCCGTGGAGCCAATAATGCCGAGCATCTGACCGGCATGCGTGGTGAAGTTCACGCCGCTGATGACGTCGGCGCGGGCATCGGGATACTGGAAGCTCACGTCGCGGAAGGTGAGCTCGCCGCGCGGCGCGCTGGCCGCGGGCAGTTTGGGCGAGACGGGGTCGTTGATGCTGGTGGGGCAAGTGATGACCTCTTCCACGCGCTCGGCTGCGACCTCGGCACGGGGCAGGATAACCGAAACCATGGTGAGGATCATAAACGCCATGACGATCTGCATGGTGTAGGAGATAAACGCCATCATGTTGCCGACCTGCATCACGCCGTCGGACACGCCCTGGGCGCCAAACCAGACGATAAGCACGGTGATGCAGTTCATGACGAGCATCATGAGCGGCATCATAAAGCTCATGGCGCGGTTGGTGTAGAGCTGCGTGGTCATTAGGTCGAGCGAAGCCTTGTCAAAACGCTCGAGCTCATGTTCCTCGCGGTTGAACGAGCGGATGGGCATAAGGCCGTCGAGCAGCTCGCGGGCGGTAAGGTTCACGCGGTCCACAAAGCTCTGCATCTTTTTGAACTTGGGCATGGTGAGGCCCATGAGCACGCCGACAACGGCCGAGACCGCGATGATGGCCACGGCGATGGTCCACTCCAGGCCGGTGTGGTTGGCCAGGACGCGCATGACGGCGACGATGCCCATGACGGGAGCCATCAGGCACATGCGGATAAACAGGGTTGCGGCCATCTGGATCTGCTGAATGTCGTTGGTGCAGCGGGTGATGAGCGAGGCCTGGCTAAACTTGCCCACCTCGGCCGGCGAGAAGTGCATAACCTTGTTGAAGGTCTCGCGGCGCAGATCGCGGGCGATGGAGCAGGCGGTGCGCGACGCCACGGCACCGGTCAGGATGGTGGCGACGAGCGACACCAGGCACAGCCCAAACATCGTGGTCGCCATGCGGCTCAGGTAAGCGTTCTGCACGTCGGCGGGGTCGATGCCCTGCGCTTTGTACTCTTCTTGTACGTAGGTCACGGCGCGCTGGGTCACGATGGAGCCCGACATGGAGCCCATTTTGTCTGCCATATCGTTGGCGCCCTCGACGAGCTTGCCCTGGTCGATTAGGCCGCCTTCAACGCCTAGACGCAGGCTCTTCATGGTGATCTTGCCACCGTCGGCATCAATCTGCTTTTGCATGTTCTGCGCCGCTGCGGCCTTCTGCTGCATCTCGGCGAGCTGCTCGGGCGTCATCGCCGCCATCTGCTCGGGGGTGGGCATGGCCTGGGCAGCGTTGTTGTCTTTCTCGCTGGACGAGCCCATCATGTCGCCCATGGAGTCGGCGTCAATGCCCTGGTTGAACGAAAGGACGACAGTCTCGGGCAGGCTCATAATGTCGGCAATCTTGCTGCCATCGGCACGCTCTTCCTCGGTGCCCTTGTACGTTCGAATGCCGTTATTGTCCGCCTTGCTAAACACGGCCTCCGCAGCTTTGGCGTCCTTGGCGCTCATGAAGAGTTCGAGGTCGTCGAGCGATTCGGCGCGAATGGTGTCGGGCACGGGCGAGGCGATGCCGCCTTGCTGCACGCCCACGTCGACGATGTCGCTCATATAGGTAGGCAGCGCCAGATCGGCGTTGCAGCTGATTACGATAAGTACGATAGCTGTGAACAGTGCCAGGACGTGCTTTTTAAAGAGCTTGAGAATCCTCACTCGGCATCTCTCCTTTCTTGATTGCGGTCGATAATTTCGTTGGCACGTCTTAGAAGGCGCACCATCTCTTGGGTATCTGTTTCGCCGAGCTGCTCGAGGAAGGCCGCGGTGCGCTCCTCGAATTCCCGTCGTTTGATTTCGAGATCCTGGAATCCCTTGTCGGTCACCGTGACGTGTACGCGACGACGGTCGGTCTTTGAGTGCTCGCGCTCGACCCAGCCCTTGGCTTCGAGAGCGCGTAGGATATTGGCGATGCGGGCGCTCGAGACCCAGGCGCGATCGGCGAGTTCGCTCGGCGTGAGCGAACCGCCAGCGAGCATGAGGGCGCGCATGACGGCCATCTCGCCGCCGAGGGCTTTGTCCGCAAAGCGCGAAATGCGCTGATGCATGCTGCCGAACTCGGTAAGGAGCTGACGCCCAAGTTCACGGAAATCGGTATCTTCCACCGAAAACCCCTAACACTAGAAACTATTTCCGGTGAAAGATTATACCCACGCTCAACCATCCCATTCGGTGGATTTCTAGGCATGTCCCAAAAATCTACTTGGCCGCTAGGCAATATTAAGAGTGCATTAAGACTTAAAATCATTCAATTGCTGAAACGTTTCAAAGAACTATTATGCACGCGGTTAGGCGAGGGGTTGTCACCACCATGACGACTGGGACTCATATAATCGCCACGTGCGATGCTCCAACTTCCCGCAAGGAGACACCTTACATAAAGGGGGATGGAGTCATGGCATTTGACTTCACGGGCAAGACCGCGATTGTCACGGGCGGCACTCAGGGCATTGGCCTCGAGATCGCCAAGGGCATCGTCGCGGGCGGCGGACATGTCGCGCTCATCGCAAGGAACGCTGCTAAGGGCGAGGCCGCTGTGGCCGAGCTTGGCGAGGGCAACAAGTTCTATCAGCTCGATGTTGCCGATGCGCCCAAGGCGCGCGAGACCGTCGAGCAGATTTTTACGGACCTGCCGCAAACCAACATCCTGATCAACTGCGCTGGCGTCATCAGCACCAAGAAGTTCGACGAGATCGATGACACCGAGTGGCGTCGCACCATCGACATCAACCTCAACGGTACCTTTACCATGATGAACGCCGTGTACCCGCACTTTAAGGCGGCCCATGCCGGCACTATCGTCAACGTGAGTTCCGTTGCGGGCAAGATCGGTGGCGGCCTGCTCGGCACCGCCGCCTACGCCAGCTCCAAGGCCGGTGTTAACGGTCTAACCAAGGCAGTCGCCAAGGAAGGCGGCAAGTTTGGCGTCCGCTGCAACGCCGTGTGCCCGTCGCTCACGTTGACCGATATGACCTCGATTCTCTCTGACGAGAACTCTCAGCGCATCATCAACGGTATTCCTCTGGGCCGCGCCGCCCAGGCCAGCGAGCCTGCGCAGATGGTGCTGTTCTTCGCTTCCGACCTCGCCAGCTTCGTGAACGGCGAGATCGGCGACTGCGACGGCGGCATCGTCCTGGACGGGTAATACCCCACGACGATTATTCGGCGACGGCTCCTGCGACTCGGGACCGTCGCCTTCTTTCTGATATAGGCGCGTGCGGCTACGATTCGCATGCATCCAAAGGAGATATATATGAGTGAATCGACTGCGGTGGAGGCGCCGGCGGCAAAGGAGCCGTTCTTTAAGATGTCCTCCATCCCGGGTGCCAATATTTTGGTGCCGCTTTTGCTGGGCTGCCTGCTCAACACGCTATTCCCCGACCTGTTCAAAACGCTCGGCAGCTTTACGCTCGGTATGACCCAGCAGGGTGCAAGCCCGCTCGTGGGCGCTTTTTTGCTCATCGTCGGCACGACGATTTCGTTTAAGAGTGCTCCTGCCGCCGCTGCCCGCGGCGCCATCATCATCGCCGTCAAGCAGATCGTGGTCGTTGCCGTGTCGCTGCTCATCCTTTATGTATTCAACGACAACCTGTTTGGCATCTCGGCCATGGTGATGCTGGCGGCTTGCACCGGTGCCAACAACGCTATGTACGCTGGTCTGATGGGCACCATGGGCAACGAGGCCGAGCGTGGCGCCGTTGCCATCACCACGCTGGTTGTCGGCCCTCCGGTCACGATGATTGTCCTTGGCGCTGCCGGCCAGGCTCCGATTGGCTGGTCGCTCGTGGGCGCCATCCTGCCGATCGTCGTCGGCATTATTCTGGGTAACCTCTTCCCGAGCTTTAAGAAGATGATGGCACCGGCACTTTCCGCCATCATCGTGCTCGTCTTCTTTGCCATGGGCTCGACCATGACTTTTGGCCAGCTTATCAACGGCGGTCTTCCCGGCATCCTGCTCGGCGTGATCTGCTCGGTGGTCTTTGCAATTCCCGTCATCGCGGTCGATGAGCTCACGGGCGGTACGGGTGTCGCAGGTGCGGCCATTTCGAGCTGCGCCGGAGCCAATGTGGCCACGCCTGCTGCCATGGCAAGCGTCAATGGGGCCATGTACGGTGGCGCTGTGCTCGCGACGGCTACGGCACAGGTTGCTGCCTGCGCAATCGTGACGGCTATTTTGACACCGCTGGTCACCAGCTGGTGCTACAAGCATTTTGAGGGCCAGGGCAACGGCGATAGCAAGGCAACGACCGACAAGGCCGCCGCAGCCGCCTAATGCCAAGCGGCAATCAAAGCTAAAAACTAGCTACGCCACAGGGCGGCCACGGGGGATCCCGCGGCCGCCCTGCAGTTCCTGTAGGGTCTCTGGGACACTTTACCCTGCTAAAGCTGGCATAACAGCTAGAGCGAAGGTCGTACAAAGGCAAGGAAAAATAACATACAAATCGGTGAACGGTAGTTGTTCGCGCTCGCATTTCCTGCGGATTTGTTAAAAACGTCCTAATGGTATAAAAAAAGAAACATATAACAGCCCTGATGAAGGAGGTGGCTATGTTATCCTTCTCAAACGGGTGAAATCTTGGGTTTTGGGTTGCAGTTCCAAGGTGGACAAACGTTTTTCTCTGCACCAACGTGTGGTGAAGAACGGAAGAAGCCGGTAGTGCAAGCCGATAATTCAAGAATTCAATAAGCAGCGGTGTGAGAGAGCGCCGCATTACACGTAACTAGGAGCGTGGTTACACAATGCAGGAGGCATGGGAAGGCTTCAAGGAAGGCATCTGGACGGGAGAGGTTGACGTCCGAGACTTCATCCAGAAGAACTACACCCCCTACGAGGGCGACGAGTCGTTCCTCGCCGGTCCGACCGAGCGTACCAAGGAGCTGTGGGGCGAGGTTCTCGACCTGCTGCTCAAGGAGCGCGAGCAGGGCGGCGTCCTCGATATGGACACCAAGACTGTCACGGGTATCGTGAGCCACCCCGCTGGCTACATCGATAACGCCCACCGCGAGAAGGAGACCATCGTAGGCCTCCAGACCGACAAGCCGCTCAAGCGCGCGCTGCACGTCAACGGTGGTATCCGCATCGCTTGCCAGGCTGCCAGCCAGCACGGCTACAAGGTCGACGAGAACGTTGTCGAGCGCTACACCTTCGAGCGCAAGACCCACAACGCCGGCGTCTTCGATGTCTACACCCCCGAGATGCGTGCTTGCCGCTCGGCCCACATCATCACCGGCCTGCCCGATGGCTATGGCCGCGGCCGCATCATCGGCGACTACCGTCGTGTCGCCCTGTACGGCGTCGACTACCTGATCAAGGACAAGGAGGCCCAGAAGGCTTCCACCCCGACGGTCATGACCGCCGACAACATCCGCGATCGCGAGGAGCTGCAGGAGCAGATCCGCGCCCTCGGCGAGCTCAAGATGATGGCCGAGACCTATGGTTTCGATATTTCCAACCCTGCTACCAACACGCAGGAGGCCATCCAGTGGATGTACTTCGCCTACCTCGCTGCCGTCAAGGAGCAGAACGGCGCTGCTATGTCCATCGGCCGTACCTCTACGTTCATCGACATCTACGCTGAGCGCGACCTTGCCAACGGTACCTTCACCGAGGAGCAGATCCAGGAGTTCGTGGATCACTTCATCATGAAGCTCCGCATGGTCAAGTTTGCCCGTACCCCCGAGTACCAGGCCCTGTTTACCGGCGATCCGCAGTGGGTCACCGAGTCCATCGGCGGCATGGGTGTTGACGGCCGTACGCTCGTTACCAAGATGAGCTACCGCTACCTGCACACGCTCGAGAACATGGGCACCAGCCCCGAGCCCAACATGACCGTTCTGTGGTCGACCCGTCTGCCCGAGAACTTCAAGAAGTTCTGCGCCAAGACTTCTGTCGCCAGCTCCTCGATCCAGTACGAGAACGACGACCTCATGCGCGTTTACCACGGCGACGACTACGGCATCGCCTGCTGCGTGTCCTCCATGCGCATTGGCAAGGAGATGCAGTTCTTCGGCGCCCGCGCCAACCTGGCCAAGTGCCTGCTGTACGCACTCAACGGCGGCGTCGACGAGGTCTCCAAGAAGCAGGTCGGCCCCAAGTATCGCGCCGTCGAGGGCGATACGCTCGATTACGACGACGTTGTGGCCAAGTACAACGACATGATGAAGTGGCTCGCTGGCGTGTACGTCAACTCGCTGAACATCATTCACTACATGCACGACAAGTACTGCTACGAGCGCATCCAGATGGCTCTGCATGACAAGCACGTGCACCGCTGGTTCGCTACGGGTATCGCTGGCCTTTCCGTCGTGGCTGACTCCCTGTCCGCCATCAAGTACGCCAAGGTCCACCCCGTCCGTGACGAGAACGGCATCATCGTCGACTTCGAGACCGAGGGCGAGTTCCCCAAGTACGGTAACGACGACGACCGCGTCGACCAGATCGCTCACGACGTTGTGCACCAGTTCATGGAGTACATCCGCATGAACGACACCTACCGCAACTCCGTGCCCACGACCTCGGTTCTGACCATTACCTCCAACGTCGTGTACGGTAAGAAGACCGGCTCCACGCCCGACGGCCGCAAGGCTGGTCAGCCGTTCGCCCCGGGTGCTAACCCCATGCACAAGCGCGATAGCCACGGCGCCATCGCTTCGCTGTCTTCGGTTTCCAAGCTCCCGTTCCGCGATGCTCAGGACGGCATCTCCAACACCTTCTCCATCATCCCGAGTGCACTCGGCAAGGAGGACCAGGTGTTCTTTGGCGATATCGACCTTGATCAGCTGGGCGAGTAACTATTGTTAGTGCTATACTAACAATAACGATTACTGATTAGCGCGCCGGTTTCGGCCGGCGCCTATTAATCGAAGGAGACACATTATGAAGGTTTCTGAAGTTTCCGAGACTCAGGCCGATAACCTGGTCCACATGCTCGACGCTTACGCCGAGAAGGGTGGCCACCACCTGAACATCAACGTCTTCAACCGTGAGACGCTGCTCGACGCTCAGGCTCACCCCGAGAAGTACCCGCAGCTGACCATCCGCGTTTCCGGCTATGCCGTGAACTTCCACACGCTCACCAAGGAGCAGCAGGACGAGGTCATTTCGCGTACCTTCCACGACAAGTTCTAAGGGGACTCAACTCCCGCAGGATTGCCGGGGCTGTTTGGGTCACCTCCCAAAACGTCCTCGGACATGCAAAGAGGCTCGCTGCGCACTTCGTGCGGCGAGCCTCTTTGCGTCCTGCGGAATGTTTTGAGAGGTAGCCCAAACAGCCCCGGCGGGGGTCCTGTGTAGTCACCCTTTAGGCGGAACTCTCCTAATTATTTGGATGAGTCGTTTACTTACTTGTACTGTTACCGTCATCCCGCTGTTGTTGGGGTATGCTTTGTTCGTATGTAAACGTATGACATGTTGATGGGGGAGGGTGCTATGGCTCGCGAGAGTGCTCGTTCTAAGGATACGGCTAAGCCTGGCATCAAGGAAGTTGCGGCGGTGGCGGGGGTTTCGCCTACTACGGTATCTCGTGTGCTTAATAATCGTGGCTATATTAGCCAAGAGACCCGCGATAAGGTCCATGCCGCGATGAAGCGCATCAACTATACGCCCAACGATATCGCTCGTGCCATGCTCAACGGTCGCCTGAATCTTATCGGTATGATCGTCCCCTATGTCAGCAGTCCGTTTCATGCCCAAGTGGTTCAAGTCATTGAGCATACCCTGGCCGAAAACGGTTTTAAGATGCTGCTGTGCAATAGCGCCAATCGACCCGAGCTTGAGCGCTCTTATATCGACATGCTTCGACGCAATATGGTTGATGGCGTCATCGTCAACTCGCTTAATATCGGTGCCGAGGCGTATGCCGAGATGGGCTTGAGTCTGGTTGGTATCGACTGCGACCTTGGCGAAGCCTCTGTTCAGATTGCGAGCGACAGCTATAGCATCGGCGAACTTGCCACGCGTCGCCTGATCGATGACGGGTGTTCGCGCATCTTGTGCCTGCGCAACAATAGCCGCATGCGTATGCCTGCCAATAAGCGTACCGATGCCTACCACGATGTTGTGGAGCAGGCCGGTTTGCCCGCGCTTGTCCGTGAGGTCGAGTTCGTTAAGTCCGACGACGAAAAGAGTGCGGTCGTTGCGAAGATCCTCGATGAGAACCCCGATATTGACGGCATCTTTGCGGGAGACGACACGATGGCGGCCATCTGCCTCAACGTGATGAAGCGGCGCGGCTTGAGCGCTCCGGACGATATTAAGGTCGTGGGCGCGGATGGCGCCCGCCGCACTATGACGTTTATGCCTGACTTAACAACCGTTCGTCAAGATATCGATCGCATCGGAGAGCTCGCGGCGCAATCCATCATCGCTCTTGTTAACGGTGAAAAGCCCGAATCGAATACCAAGCTCCCCGTTGAACTCATTGAGGGCAAAACCGCGTAGTTCATCCCGTGCCAAAAGAATTCCTCAAACGCCTCTGATGACCGTTCGCCGCCATATGTCAACCGTTTGCCGACGACTGGAACTGCGAAAAGACGTATTAGTGTGAAAACGTTTGACATATGAAAACGATTGACATATCTTGCAGTTGTACCGAGTTAGTATCTTGTGGGAAAGGAAGTCTCGGATGCACAAGGTGTATTACCAGCCTGAGGGAATTTGGGTAGGCGACATCATGCCGTACGGCGAGGACGGCACGTTCTATCTCTATCACCAGCGTGACACGCGAAACCCCGGTCCTTTCGGAGAGCCGTTTGGTTGGGCACTCGCGACGACCAAGGATTTCGTCAACTACAAGGACTTTGGCGAGAGCCTTGAGCGTGGCGGCGACGAGGAAGTCGACCAGTATGTTTATGCCGGCACGGTGTTTAAGGTGGGCGACAAGTACCATGCGCTCTACACTGGTTGCAATCGCGATAAGGTCCGCGCACGCTTGATGAAGCAGGTTCTTCTTCACGCAACGAGTGACGACGCCGTCAAGTGGGAGAAGAACATCGCCGAGACGCTGCTTCCGCCCCAGGAAGGTTACGATGACCGCAACTGGCGCGATCCCTTTGTGCTTTGGGATGAGGAGAACGAAGAGTACATGCTCATCCTCGGCACGCGCGTGGGCGAGGACAAGCGTCTGATGACCGGGCGTCTGGTCAAGTTCACCTCCAAGGACCTGGATACCTGGGAGTTCCAGGGCGACTGGTGGAATCCGGGCCTTTACACCATGTTCGAGATGCCTGATCTCTTTAAGATGGGCGACTGGTGGTATCTGGTGTTCTCCGAGTACAGCGATGGCAACAAGACCCGTTACCGCATGTCTCGCTCCATCAACGGTCCTTGGATCACTCCTGCTGACGATTCATTCGATGGCCGCGCGTACTATGCCGCGCGTACCGCATTTGATGGCGAGCGCCGCGTTCTCTTTGGTTGGGTTCCTACGCGTGACGAGGGTGGCGATCCCAGCTCTTACCTGTGGGGTGGCACCTTTATGCCTCTCGAGATCGTTCAGCGTGCCGACGGAACGCTCGGCACCAAGCTCCCTGACAGCATGCTTGGCGCCTTTGGCGAGGCTAAGGCAGTCGAGGCCTTTGAGCTTTCCTGCGAGTCGGGCAAGGTCGAGCAGGTGCTCGCCGCGGATGCCGGTTCCACCTATATGCTTGATGCCGACATCGAGCTCGCCGGTGACGCTGCCGGCTTCTCGGTGAAGCTTGCCGAGGACGCCGAGTCCGGTCTTGCCTATGAGTTCCGCGCCAACCTGCGTGAGGGCAAGCTCGAGTTTACGGCGGCCCCCCAGTATCCGTGGTTCCAGGTCAACAACATGGGCCTCGAGCGTCCGTTGTTCTTTAAGGGCGAGGGCACTCATCATGTGCGCCTGGTCGTTGACGACGATATCGCGACCATCTTTGTCGATGATGTTGCGCTTAACGCGCGCTTCTGCAATAAGCAGGGCCAGGGTGTGGCACTGACGGTCACCGACGGTACGCTCAAGTGCGCAAATGCAACGATCGCGTCTCTGTAATGGCATCAAAACGTTTTATGATTTCGTAAGGGAATGGAGAGGAACATGGACTACAAAGTAGTGTCTCAGCAAGTCGTCGATAACGTCGGCGGTCTGGAGAACATCGAGGGCGCCACGCATTGCGTTACGCGTCTGCGTCTGGTGCTCAAGGATACGAGCAAGTACAACAAGGCCGAGCTCGAGAACATCGATGGCGTCAAGGGCGTGCTGTACAACAGCGGCCAGCTCATGATCATCTTCGGTACCGGTACCGTCAACAAGGTCTACGATGAGTTTATGGCTCTGACGGGCGTTAAGGAGATCAGCGCTTCCGAGGTCAAGGGCGCCGAGGCGGACAAGAAGGGCAAGTTCTTCTCGGTCCTCAAGGTATTCTCGGATATCTTTATCCCCATCATTCCCGCTTTCGTCGGCGCTGCTATCATCATCGGCCTTAAGTCGCTGATCGTTGCCAACGGCCTCTTTGGCATGGAGGGCAGCCTTGCCGACCACAGCGAGTTCCTCAAGAACCTCGCAAGCTTCTTTGCCATTATCGCCACCACGTTTGACTACCTGCCTGTCCTGGTTATGTACAGCGCGGTGAAGCGTTTTGGCGGTAACCCGATTCTGGGCATCCTCGTCGGTATCGTCATGGTTCACCCGAGCCTTATGAACCGCAACACGTTCGTTATGGATCCGACGGGTGCTGAGTACTGGAACTTTGGTCCGCTCTCCATCCCCATGGTTGCTTTCCAGGGCGGCGTGTTCCCTGCAATCCTGACTGCCTGGTTTATGGCCAAGGTCGAAAAGATTGCCCAGAAGTACATCCCCGAGGTCGTCTCGTTCGTCTTTGTCCCGACCGTTACCCTGATTCTTGCTAACGTCGCCCTGTTCACCGTGTTCGGCCCGCTCGGCAACCTGATCGGCGACGTCCTCGCCGGTGTAATCGATATCCTGTACAACAGGATGGGCGTCTTCGGTGCCTTTGTCTTTGCCGCATTCCTGCAGCCGCTCGTCGTTACCGGTACGCATCAGTTCATCCAGGGTATCGAGGCAAACCTCGTCGCCACGACTGGCTTCAACTACATCCAGGCCATCTGGTCGGTTTCCATCATCGCCCAGGGCGGCGGCGCCATCGGCATGTACCTCATTCACAAGAAGCATTCCAAAGAGCGCAACATCTGCATGTCGTCCTTTATCCCGACGCTGGTCGGTATCTCCGAGCCCGCAATCTTTGCTGCAAACATGCGCTACTCGATCATCCCGTTCATCTGCGCTTGCATCGGTGCAGGCTGCGGCGGTGCCTTCGTGAAGCTCTTTGAGGTGCGCGCCATCGGTCAGGGTCTGACCGGCGTGCTTGGCCTGCTCATCGTCACGCCCGAGACGCTCGTGTGGTATGTGGCTGGCAATCTCATCGCCTTTATCGTGCCGATCGTCTTGATCTTTGCCTACAACAAGGCAAAGGGCGTGCCGACCACTGATGAAGAGGGCGCTGGTGCTGGCTTTGATGTCAGCTTCTAGTTGAGCCGTTCAGCGTAATCTGAGGATAAGTCCATTTGGGGAAGGGCGTTCGACTCGTGTGAGTCGAGCGTCCTTCCCCATAGACGAGAAAGTCAACGGCGATGTTTAATCAAAAAAATAAGGTGACACGCGCGGACTATGAGCAGTGGCGTGCCGGACAGGATGAGACGGCGGGTCGCATCGCGTCCGACCCCGATAGGCTCCTGTTCCATGTGGAGCCTGAGCTTGGCTGGCTCAACGACCCCAACGGTTTGGTGCAGATCGGTGATACGTATCACATCTATCACCAATACGATCCATTCGATGCTGCGCATGGCGGTCCAGTGCTTTGGAATCATCTGACAACAAAGGATTTTGTGACGTACGAGAATCGCGGCCCTGTGCTGTTCCCCGATTCCGATTTGGATTCGAGCGGAGCGTATTCTGGTTCTGCCTTTGTACACGACGGCAAGATTCACTACTTCTATACCGGCAACGTCAAGCATTTTGACCGCGATGATTACGACTACGTGTTGACGGGCCGTGAGCAAAACCAAATTCATATGGTTACCGAGAATCCCGACGAATTGGGCAAGAAGCGTGTGGCTGTTGGGCCGGTCGATTACCCCGACGATATCGGTACGCACGTACGCGACCCCAAGATCCTTGAACACGATGGTATCTACTACATGGTTCTGGGCGCTCGTACGAAAGACGACCGCGGCTGCGTGCTTGTCTATACTTCGCGCGATCTAGAGGATTGGAGCTATGCGACGCGCATTGAGCTGGGCGAGAAGTTTGGTTTTATGTGGGAGTGCCCTGATCTATTTGAGCTTGATGGCGAGCTAATTCTCGTTTGCTGTCCGCAGGGCGTGCCCGCCGATGGTTGGCGTTACCGCAATCCGCACCAGTGCGTGTGGTTCTCCATCGAGGCCGATTGGGAGGCGCCGAGCTTTAAGATCACCGGGCAGGGCATGCCCCCGATGGTCGATGCCGGCTTTGATTTCTACGCACCGCAGTCCTTTGAGGATGCTGCGGGTCGGCGTTTGATGATCGGGTGGTCTGGTTGCCCCGATGCGACGGCAGAAAACCCGACGGTGGCACGCGGGTGGCAGTGCGCGTTGACGGTGCCGCGAGAGCTGAGCATACGCGATGGTAAGCTCTGTCAGCAGCCGGCGCACGAGATTGAGAAGATGCGCGGCGACTGCGTTCGCGCGACAGGCGGTGAAACCGTTGAGGAGCCGGGCCGCCTGTTTGATCTTGTGGTTTCCTGTGAGGGCGCCAAGATGGTCGAGCTCGAAATCCGCAAGGGTGTCTTTGTGCGTTATACGGACGGGATGCTTACCCTCGATATGGGTGACAAAAGCTATGGGCGCGACCAGAGGTCGATTGAGCTCGGCGAGCTTCGCGACCTACGCGTGCTTTCGGACACTACGATGGTCGAGATTTTTGCAAATGGCGGCGAGGCGGCACTTACGAGCCGGACCTATTCGCCGGCGGTTCCGGCGATGGAGCTGCACGCCGAGGGTGCGGTATCGATGAATTTCTACCGCCTCGTGCATTAACCGTGCATGGAGTACGATTGGACTTGCTGGGCGGAATGTGTCGCAGTTACCGCGGCCAGCTACCGTTTATCGCGTATAGCGACCGTTTGCGGAATAAGTAACACTCCTTAATAAACCGTGTAGAATCTCAGGATGCACGGAGTTTTCCAGGGAGACGCTGTCCTTTGTTGTGTGCAAGGGGCGGCGTCTCTTTGGCGCTTGGACGCCGTTGTGCAACAGTGCGGCGGCGCGTGCCATGTATTGAAAAGCCAATGTCGAGATGGGTCGTGATAATAATGGGCAAGTACGTAATCGTGGTCGAGTCTGGGTCGGATGTGACGCCGGAGCTCTGCGAGCGCTACGGCATCGTGCGCGTGCCTATGCATGTCACGATTGGCGACGAGACCGTCGAGGACGGTTCAATCGATCCGCTCGAGATTTATTCACGCTGCAACGAGTTTGGCGTAATGCCCAAGACCAGCGGCTGCGCGCCTGCGGATTTTGCTCACGTGTACGACCGTATCCATGCCGAGCAGCCCGATGCGACCATTCTGCATCTTGCGTACTCCGAGGCCACGACCTGCTCGCATCAATCATCGAAGATCGCCGCCAAGGGGCGCGACTACGTCTACTCCATGGACACGCGCTTTGTCTCGGTGGGCCAGTCGCTCGTTGTCGTCGAGACTGCCAAATACATCGAGGCTCACCCCGATGCCACCGTCGACGAGATCTTCGCCTTCACGAACTCCGTCATGGACCGTGTGCTGCTGGGCTTTGTTCCTACCGACCTAGCCTTCCTTAAGGTAGGCGGTCGTCTGTCCAACGTGGCATTCCTTGGCGCCCATCTGCTCAAGATTAAGCCCTGCATTGAGGTGACGGGCGGCAAGTTCGTGGCGACCAAGAAGTTCCGCGGCTCTATGCTCAAGTGCGCCCGCGCCTTTATTGACCACATGGTTGCGAAGGGCGAGATTGACTACTCGCACATTGGCTTGGCGTATTCGGTGGGCCTTTCCCAGGAGCTGCGCGATGACATGGAAGTCTATGCGCACGACCTGGGCTTTAAGGACGTTACCTGGACTCAGGTTGGCGGCGTCATCTCGAGCCATTGCGGCCCGACCGCCTTCGGTGCGGTGCTCACGCTCAAGGCGTAAAGGCCGCAGGCGAGCGCTCTTCAGCCTGACGTCTCGACGTAGCTCCCAACCATGGTGATGGGGGATAGATTAAAACGTGCCATTCTGGCCCGAGACGTTTAAACGCAAACGCATGGGCTAGAATGGCTCTGGCATTTTAATTGGTTGCATTCAAGGAGAGGCAAGGTAGCGCGAATGGCAGAAATGACGCTTGAGGGTGTGGACGCTCGTCCCGAGGACTCTGCGTTTGCCCTGGGCCGCGTGCATTCAATCGAGACGATGGGAACGGTCGACGGACCTGGCATCCGCTTTGTGGTGTTTGTTCAGGGCTGTCCCATGCGCTGCGCGTATTGCCACAATCCCGATACCTGGTCGGTCAACGGCGGCACCATGGTGACCGTCGAGCATCTGATGGACGAGTTCCAGAGCAACTATGAGTTCTACCGTAGCGGCGGCATTACCGTTTCGGGCGGTGAACCGCTCCTGCAGCCCGAGTTTTTGGCTGATCTGTTCCGTGCCATGCACAGCAACCCCGACGGCCGCGTGCATACCTGCCTGGATAGCTGTGGCTACGCCTTCGACCCCCAGCATCCCGAGAAGTTCGATGCCCTACTCAACGAGACCGATATGGCGCTGCTCGACATTAAACACGCCGATCCCATCGAGCATAAAAAGCTGACCGGTTGCGATCCCGCACGCATTCTGGCGTTTGGTGATGAGCTCGCGCGTCGCAAGATTAAGGTCGTTATCCGCCACGTGGTGGTGCCGGGCATTACCGACACGGTGGAGGAGTGCGAGAAGCTCGGCCGCCTCATCGCTCCGTGGCATAATGTGGTGGGTTTGGAGATGCTGCCGTATCACACGATGGGCGTCGTCAAGTATGAGCAGCTGGGGATTCCCTATAAGCTCGAGGGCGTGCCCCAGATGGATACCGCGCGCATGCCCGAGTTGCGTAATGCCGTTATGACCGGCATGAAAAAGCGCCGCGCGGAGCTAAAAAACGCCATCGGCTAGCAAGTCTTTTGCTCCTCTACGATACCCGCGCTGCGGTGGTCTAGCGGCTTCGTATTGCGCGGTTGAGTCAAAATGCTGGTACCATACCGTGGATAAGCAATTTGCACGGATTTGGGGGATGGCATGGCAACCATCGCGATCATAGGCGCACTCGAAAAAGAGGTTGCGCAGATTAAGGAAGAGCTGAGTGGCGCGCATGAGTCGCAGGAGGCGGGCTTGACCGTTGTGAACGGTGGGCTTTCGGGTCTGACGGTAGTCGCCACGACGGCAGGCATGGGGACCGTGAACGCCGCTGCCGCAACGCAGCATCTCATCAGCAAATACGCCCCGCAGGCCGTTGTGTTTTCGGGTATTGCGGGCGGCCTAAACCCTAAACTCCATATTAACGGCGTGGTTATAGGCAAGTGCCTGCGCTATCTGGATACCGATACGGCACTCATCGCCGAGTCCGCGCCGGGGCTCGAGGAGTTTGCCTCGACGCCGGCGTTGGTTGATGTTGCCGCCGCCGTGCTTGCCGAGCATGGATTTGTGGATACCTCGGCGGATGAGAATTCTGCGGAGAAGGACCCCAAGCAGTTCCTGTGTGGCACTATCGCCACGGGTGACCGCTTTGTTACGGGTGACGCCATGCGTAACGCTGCGATTGAGGCCACGCATGCCGATTGCGTCGAGATGGAGGGCGCGGCAATTGCGCACATCGCGGCCAAGAATGGTGTCGATTGCCTGGTGCTGCGCGCTATCAGCGATAATTGCGACGAGGCATATGACGCGTTTTGCGAGCGCGAGTTCGATCTGGACGAGTACGCTCGCACTGCGAGCGGTATCACGCTTGACATCGTTCGTCGTATCGCCGCCGCGCAATAGCACGCCCGTTTTGTAAGAACCTACGACCAAGGAGTGTCCATGGCCGATTCCATTAACTACCAGCTTGCCAAGTTCGTCGCCAGCTATGGCAAGGTTTCGCAGATTCCCGAGTCCACCTGCCCCGAGGTGAGCTTTGTCGGCCGCTCCAACGTGGGCAAGTCGTCGATTATGAACAAGCTATTTGGCCGCAAGAACCTAGTCAAGGTTTCCAGTACGCCGGGCAAGACGAGCAACATCAACTTCTTTGAGGCCGATGACGTGCATTTCGTGGACCTGCCGGGTTACGGTTTCGCCCGTCGCTCCAAGGCCGAGCGCGACCGCTGGGCCGAGCTTATCGGCGACTTTTTCGACTCCGAGCGCAGCTTTAACTTGGTCGTCTCGCTGGTGGACATTCGTCACGACCCCAGCAAGCTCGACCACGACATGATCGACTACCTACAGGGCAACGAGTTCAACTTTATCGTTTGCCTCACCAAAGCCGACAAACTCAGCCGCACCCAGCAGGCCCGCCAAGCAGCAGCCATCAAAAAGCAGCTCAACGTCCCGGCCGAGAACGTAATCATTACAAGCTCCCAGACCGGCACCGGCATCGACGAACTCAAAAAGCGCATCGCCGAGGCCTGCCTCTAGTAAGGGCTCTTGGCAAAAGCTTTTGAGCATATCGCCCTAGTGATAGTCAATATTGAACTGTCACTAGGGCGATATCTTGACACCGAGGGAGTCGACATTAGGGATTTGATGGCAGGGAGGGTTGATTTAGATGATCCAAGAGTTAACGGATCGTGGGCCGAGTAGGACATACCCTGTCTACTACCTCGAGGATGCAATGAACAACCTCGGCGACTGCTTTGACTATGCCGTTAACGATTATGGGGCAGAAGGATCGGAAGTTGCTGAACTCTTTTGCCTGAGCGGCGTAGCCCGCGAGTTCGAACGCGGCAACGCATGGGTAGTGTCGGGAAAATCGGGTGTTGAGCTGTTCGCGCTTATCGCCGAAAGGTCGGGCTATCAAAACGGGCCTATACCGGACTGCACCTATCGATTTGAGAAGACGCCGGAATATTGGGCGGGCTGGATGCTGGCATACCTGCAGTGGCGCCTAGGAGAGTCTTTCGAAGATCTGCTGCATGTCGTTCCGTTTGACGCACTGCGCAACCTGTACTACCCCTGGCATGAAGCCTCAGAGGAACGTGTGGCGAGTCTTGTTTGCGATATGGCGAAGAAAACACCTCCTCAAACCAAGCTAGCACTAGCAAGAAAGAGACTTAAGAAAACCCAACAAGACTTGGCATACGAATCGGGCGTATCACTCCGCTCAATCCAAATGTACGAGCAGCGCCAGAGAAACATCAATGAAGCTTCGGTTACAAGCGTAAGAGCCATAGCAAAAGCCCTCCACTGCAACATCGAGGACCTCCTAGAACCAGTCTTTGAATACAAAGAAACTAGCGCCGCGTAAACCAAGCACACAGTCGAAGCCCGCCTCTAGGAAGTGCTCCAGCCTAGCAAGAGCCCCTACCAATAAAAAGCCAAACTATCAGCCCGGCGCCCCTTCAAAGCGTGGGTCCCTGTAGACATCGCTCGCCACGTTGCCATAGGGCCACCCAGGGGCATCCCCTTAAAAACATTCCGCAGCACGAGGCCCGCTTATCCGCAGCTCCGAAGGAGCAGGATAAGCGGGCCTCAAGTGCGAGGACGTTTTTAAGGGGATGCCCCTGGGCGGCCCGGACAGACCGATCGGCGATGTCTACAGGTACTCGATTTGAGCGCCCTCGGTGTCGCACGTCAGAATATGCGTATCACACTTGGGGAACTGCTCACGCAGTTTGACCTGTAGGAACTTTGCCACGATGGTGTCGTCAGTCACGGCCATGAGGGTCGAGCCGGAGCCACTGATCCAGATGGTCTTGGCGCCTCCGTTAAGGCAGGTGTCGCGCACGGCGTTGTAGTCGGGGATGAGGCGGCGGCGATAGGGCTCCTGGATGCGGTCGTCATTAGCGGCGGCAATCAGGTCCAGGTCACCAGTCTCCAAGCCGCGCGTCATGCCGGCGATGCGGCCCATCTGCCACACGGCGGTGGAGAGTGGAATCTCCTGCGGCACAACCTTGCGCGCCTCGCTCGTATGTACCTCGTAGGGCGGAATCACGGTAATAAAACGCAAGCGATCGCTCACCTCGTAGCGCAGGCACTGGGGGAGCGAATCAGTCGGCGTAAAGGAGCAAACGGCACCGCCCAGGATAGCGGGGGCGACGTTATCGGGATGACCCTCGACCTCGGTGGCGATGCGGACGAGCTCGGCGCGGTCGACGGTATGGCCCGTCAACGCGGCGGCAGCCATGATGCCGGCGACGACGCAGGTGGAGCTGGAACCCAGGCCGCGGGCGACGGGCACGTCGGTCTGAATGTCGATGGCAACGGGAAAAGCCGGCTCGCCCCATGCGGCCAGCGCATCGACAAAGCTTACATAGACCAGGTTGTTCTCGTTTTGGAACTCTTCGGGGCAGCCCGTGATGGTGAGCTTGTCGGCGCGCTCGAAGGTGAAGTGCGAGTAGAGGCTGACGGCCATGCCGAGGGTATCGTAGCCGATGCCTAGGTTGGCGCTGGTTGCTGGGACGGTGATTTTGATCATGTGGGTCCTCCTGGGCGGGTCTGGCCGTTTAGTTCGCTGCTCGGGCAGTCCTGGCTCGCTCGGAAAGCACATTAAGTGCTTTCCGGCTCGTGCGGAACTCGCGACGAACTAAACGGCCAGACCCGCTCGCATGCTCGTCATCATCCCGAAAGCTAAATAAAAAGAAGGTGCGCCGGCTTTCGCCGGCGCCTTATAAAGGGTTTTAGTTGGTAGCCATCTTTTTTGCTGCAGACTCGACGTAGCTTGCCATCTCATTGACGTCGCAGACGTCTTCGAAGCGGACGGGTTTGGACTCGAGCTCGGCGAGCTGGGTCGGGGCGACCGTGTTGGTGGCCTGCTCGAGTACACGCATGGCCTCAAAATCATCCGCGGGAACGTCGAGGCCCAGGGCGTCGCAGCAGGCGCGTGGGAACTTGTAGGGGCTTGCGGTCGAAAGCAGCACGCGGGCCTTGGTGCCCTCGGCGGGAGCGACCTTTTCAAAGACGTGATAGCCGCAAGCAGTGTGCGGGTCGATTACGTAGCCGTTCGCATCCCAGCAGCTCTTGATGGCAGCGCGGACTTCGTCTTCGCTGGCCCAACCGCAGCCAAAGACGCTCTGAATCTTTGCCAGCAGGTCGGCGGGAACCTCGTAGCGACCAGTCTGTGCCAGCTGCTCCATAAGGCCGGCAACGAGTTCGCAGTCGCCATCGGACAGGAAGTACAGCATGCGCTCCAGGTTAGAGCTGATGAGGATATCCATCGACGGCGAGATGGTGGTGAAGAACGGACGGTTGCGGTCGTAGACGCCGGTGGTCAGGAAGTCGGCGAGCACGTTGTTCTTGTCGCTGGCCACGACGAGTTTGGCGACGGGCAGACCCATGCGCTTGGCATAGTAGCCGGCCAGGATGTCGCCAAAGTTGCCGGTCGGTACGCAGAACTCCACGGCGTCGCCGGCCTCGATGGCGCCGGCGCGCAACAGCTGCGCATAGGCGGCAAAGTAGTAGACGACCTGCGGCACCAGACGGCCGACGTTGATGGAGTTGGCGCTCGAAAGCACCGTGCCGGCGGCCTCCAGACGCTCGGCAAGCTCCTTATCGGCAAAGATGCGCTTGACGGCACTCTGGGCATCGTCGAAGTTGCCGCGAATGCCGCAGACGGCGACGTTATCGCCCTCCTGGGTGGACATCTGCAGATTCTGCACGCGGCTGACTTTGCCCTCGGGATAAAAGACGGTGATGCCCGTGCCCGGGGCGTCGGCAAAGCCGGCGAGTGCTGCCTTGCCCGTGTCGCCCGACGTGGCGGTGACGATCATGATGCGCTCGGCGCCGCCGTCCTTGGCGGAGGTGCGGGCCATCAGGCGGGGGAGCATCTGCAGGGCGACGTCCTTGAAGGCGCTCGTGGGGCCGCCAAAGAGCTCCATCACATAGGTTTGAGGAGCGTCGGTGCCCGGCGCTGCGTCGAGTTTGACGAGCGGCGTGACCTCTTCGCTCGCGAATGTGCCGCGGTATGCCTCGTCGACACACGCCGAAATTTCTTCGGCCGTGTAATCATTCAGTAACATTCCCAACACATCTTGAGCGATTTCAAAGTACGATTTATCTGCAAGCGAGCTGATATCGACCTGCTGGGTGCCGAGCTCGTCCGAGACAAACAAACCCCCGTCGGGAGCGATGCCGGTACGGATTGCCACCTTACTTGAGCACGATAAAGTGCGTCCTCGTGTACTATGATAAGTTCCCATATAACACTGCTCCTCGGATGCCTTGGTCCCAATCGGTGAAACCATGGTATCAGAGCGCACAAAGTAGGTTCGCAGAGGCTTTTTAGAAAGGTAACCTCAAGCCCATGATTAAGATTGCCAAGTTTGGCGGCTCGTCGGTCGCCGACGCCGAACACTTCAAGAAGATCAAGGCCATTGTCGACGCCGACCCTGCCCGCCGTTTTGTGGTGGTTTCTGCCTGCGGTCGCCGCTTTAAGGGCGACACCAAGGTGACCGACCTGCTCTACTTGGTCAACGCGCACGTCAAGTACCACGTGTCGTGTGAGGAGCTGCTCGAGGACATTGGCCAGCGCTATTTTGACATCGCTGACGAGCTGGAGCTCACCTATCCCATCCGTGAGGAGTTCGCGGCCTTTGCCGAGCGCGCCCGCTCGGGCGGCTACTCCACCGAGGAGCTTGTGAGCCGTGGCGAGTACTTTACCGCCCGCCTGATGGCCGAGTACCTGGGCTTACCGTTCCTGGACGCCGCGACGGTTGTGGCGTTCCATCACGACGGTACGCTCAGCATGAATCGCACCTCTGAGCTGGTGCAGGAGTACGGTCAGCAGGGCGGCTTTGTTATGCCCGGTTTCTACGGCGCGACGCGTGAGGGCCAGATCAAGCTGCTCGATCGTGGCGGCGGCGATATCTCGGGCTCGATTCTGGCCAAGTGCCTGGGCGCCGATCTGTACGAGAACTGGACCGACGTCTCGGGTTTCTATTCTGCCGATCCGCGTATTGTTCCCGAGGCCCAGCCCATTGCGCGCGTTACCTACGAGGAGCTGCGCGAGCTTTCGTACATGGGCGCAAGCGTCCTGCACGAGGAGGCCGTGTTCCCCGTGCGCGAGGCGGGTATTCCGCTGGTCATCAAGAACACCAATGCGCCGCAGGACCCCGGCACCATCATTAGCGAGACGGCTGATGAGGGCGAGGCAGAGCCCATCATTACCGGCGTGACCGGCAAGCGCGGTTTTGTCGCCATTAACGTGGCCCGCGACCGCACCAAGCCGCGCGTCGGCTTTATGCGCCGCGCGCTTTCGGTCTTCGAGCGCTATGACGTTTCCGTCGAGCACATGCCCACCGGTGTCGACCGCTTTGGCGCCGTGGTGCAGGAGCAGGATGTGCACGATTCGCTGTACTCGCTTGTGGGCGACATTCAGCAGGAGGTCGAGCCGCTCGAGATCGAGGTTGTCGAGGGCCTGGCGCTCATCGCGACCGTCGGTCGTAACCTGCGCGGTCGTGCAGGTATCTCGGGCCATCTGTTTGGCATGCTCGGCCAGGCCGGCGTGAGCGTGCGCATGATTTCACAGAGCTGTGACGAGATCAACATCATTATCGGTGTCGAGGAGAAGGACTTCGACTTGGCGATTCGGACCATTTACCGTGCCTTCTCCGACGAAAACGGCATTGTGAAGGTCTCCGATCTGGAGGCTCCTGCGCCGGTCGATCCCGCTCTGGCTGCGCTCAAAAAGTAGCGACTGTTCGGTAGATTTTTGGGTCATGTCTCAAAAATCTACGGCGGGGCGTTTCGTTTCGGTTTCGTTTCGACGGGGCGGATTTCATGCCCGCCCTGTTCTTGTATAAACTGGCAACAATAATCGGCCTGCTCGGCGTGCGGGCAAAAGCCACAACCTTTAAAGGGGGAAGCATGAAACAGTACACGGTTGCTATTTTGGGCGCGACGGGAGCCGTGGGCACCCAGATGCTCGAGTGCCTCAACGAGCAGGAGTTCCCGGTCGGCAAGCTCAAGCTGTTGGCAAGCGCACGCTCCGCGGGCAAGACCGTTGAGTTCCGCGGCGAGCAAATCGTGATCGAAGAGGCTTGTCCCGAGGCCTTTGAGGGCTGTGACATCGTGCTTGGCGCCGCCGGCGACGACATCGCGAAGGAGCTGCTGCCCGAGGCCGTTAAGCGCGGCGCCGTCGTGGTCGACAACAGCCATGCCTTCCGCATGGATCCCGAGGTGCCGCTGGTCGTGCCCGAGATCAATGCCGACGACATCAAATGGCATCACGGCCTTATCGCCAATCCCAACTGCGCGACCATCATCGGCCTGGTTCCCACGTGGCCGCTGCATCAGCTCGCCGGCGTGAAGCGCATGATCGTCTCGACGTACCAGGCGGCTTCGGGTGCTGGCGCTCCCGGTATGGCCGAGCTCGAGGCTCAGCTGGCCGCCCTGGGCCGTGGCGAGGAGATTCCCGAGCCGCGCGCGTTTGCCGCTCAGCTGGCGAGCAACCTGATTCCGCAGATTGGCGGCGTCAAGGAGGAGGGCTTTACCTCCGAGGAGATGAAGCTACAAAACGAGGGCCGCAAGATTATGCATCTGCCCGAGCTGCGCGTGAACTGCACCTGCGTGCGCGTGCCCGTGCTGCGTTCGCACTCCGAGAGCATCACGCTCGAGTTCGAGCGTGACATTACGGTTGACGAGGCCCGTGCTGCGCTGGCTGCCGCTCCGGGCGTGAAGCTGGTTGACGACATGAGCGCCGAGGATGCGCACGACCGCTTCCCCATGCCGATGGATACGTCCGACCAGGACCTGATTTGGGTCGGCCGCGTGCGTCGCGACATCTCGAACCCCGAGGCCACGCGCGGTATTACCTTCTGGTGCTGCGGCGACCAAATCCGTAAGGGCGCGGCAACCAACGCCGTCCAGATCGCTAAGCTGCTCTGCGAGTAGCGGTTGACCTGTCCGGCGGGGGCCGGGCTTAGTTTTCAGAACGTCCTCGACCATGTGTGGCGCCTTGTCCTGCTCCTTCGGAGCTGCGGACAAGGCGCCACACTGGTCTGCGGAGTGTTCTGAAAACTAAGCCCAGCCCCCGCCTGCGGTGACGCTGCTGCGAGCGGTCTGCGATGGGGCCGTTGTTGGTTGGGGCCGCTGGGCTGATGTGGGGGTGCGTGGCTGTTGCGGGCCCTGGTCCCGGCGGCGGCCTCGGCGCTTCGCGCCTGCCGCCTTTGGGGACTGTGGGGCGCGGCCGGCAGCTGCGACGCTGTCGCGCCTACTGCCTTGGGTGACTTTGGGGTCGATTGGGGTTGTCTGCACAATTCGCGGTATTATGGTGCGGAGTTTTGAAAGGAGCCGCTGGTGGTCACGACGACGTTTGCTTCGCCTTTGGGCGAGATTTTGCTTGCCGCTGATGGCCGTGGTTTGACAGGGCTTTGGTTTGAGGGACAGGAGCACTTTGGCTCTACGCTTCTCAAAGAAGATGCAGAGCATGTTGAAGGTACCGATGCGGTTTCCGGTACCGGTGGGATGTCTTCGGTGAGTCCGGCAAATGGCGCGGCTTCTTCGGTGCTTGAGCGTTCTTGGGCTTGGCTGAATGCTTATTTTGCGGGGCAGGAGCCTCGGTTTACGCCGCCGTTGCATATGATTGGTACGGCGTTTCAGCGTGAAGTTTGGTACGAGCTGCTTTCCATTCCGCGCGGCGAGGTTGCCACGTATGGCGAGATCGCCCAGCGTGTTGCGGCTCGACATCGTGTGCCGGGAAATGAGGCACCCGTTGTGTCTCCCCGTGCCGTGGGGGCCGCGGTCGCGCGTAATCCCATTTCGATCATTGTGCCGTGCCATCGCGTGGTTGCCGCCGATGGTTCGCTCAACGGATATGCCGGCGGGCTTGACCGCAAGGAGTGGCTGCTTCGGCTTGAGGGCGCGTACGAGGAGTAACACTCGAACGCTTTGCATAGCCAAGACGCCGTGAAAGGACGGGACACGCTTTCCGAATGGAGGCTTAGACGGAAACCACGTCCCGGAATTCTGTTTTAAAGCGGGATGCGCTTTCCGAATGGCGTCCCGAGCGGAAACCGTGTCCCGGAATACAGCCTCAGAGTGGGACGCCGTTTCCGGTTGAGATCACCTGCTTGGACATCTTTCTACACCCGCTCCTGCAGGGCGTAGATCGATTTGTCCATGTTGAACAGATAAGCCACAACGCAGACGATAAAGAACGCCGGCAGATTACCGAAACCGAAGACCTCGCAGCCAATGAGGATCGGCGCGAGCAGCGTGTTGGTGGCGCTGCCAAAGACGGCGGCGTATCCCAGCGCGGCGCAGAGCTCGACGGGCATGCCGAGAATCCCGGCGAGTACGACACCCAGGCTGGCTCCGATGGAGAACAGCGGCGTGACCTCGCCACCTTGATAACCCGCGGCAAGCGTGGCGATGGTGAGTGTGAATTTGAGCGCCCAGTCCCAAGGCATGATGGCGACCTCGCCGTCACCGCTGAGCGCCGCGGATATCAGGTTTGTTCCAAGGCCGCAGTATCGCCCCTGCCACAGCACGAACAGAATCGCTGACAGTGCAAGGCCCATAACGGCAACGCGTGTGTAAGGGCCGGGGAGCAGCCGCGCTGCAAGGGTCTTAGCATGGGCGAGGCACCAGGCAAAAGCTCCACCTACCATACCGAACGCGATACCCAACAGCGCCAGCCGTCCAAGACCGGGGAGGTCGAGCGCATACGAGGCGGTAACGGCGACCTCGAACTTCTCGAGTCCCAGGGCGCCGGAGGTCGTACTCGCGGCGAGCGAGGCCGTAAGCGCGGGGAACAGCGCGCGGTACTCCATGCGTCCTGCGACCAGTACTTCGATAGCAAAGACCGTGGCGGCGAGTGGCGTTCGAAAGAGTCCGGCAAAGCCGGCAGCCATGCCGATAAGCAAAAACGTGTTGCCGGGGTTTCGGAAAGGTAGACGCCGGCCGATCCAGTGCGAAACGGTTGCACCAATCTGCACGGCTACGCCCTCGCGTCCCGCGCTGCCGCCAAAGAGGTGCGTTCCCCACGTGCTCAGCATAACGAGCGGCACGAGACGTGGGGAGATGGCGTCTTCGCGCCCGTGGCCTACGTCAAATACCAGGCTCATGCCGCGGTCGGTGCCCTTGCCCCAAGTACGGTAGGCAAACACGATGGCAAGGCCCGCGAGGGCGAGGAAGGGGAGGAGCAGGGTGATGTGTTCGTCGCGGAAGGTGCCGATCGCCAGAAGCACGCATCCAAAGAGCGCGCAGATGGCGCCAACGATGATGCCAATAGGGATTCCGACAGCACCCATAAGCACGAGGCCGCTATAGGTGTTGAGCAAGCGTTTGATTCTGCTCGATACGTTGCTTTCCGACATTTTGTTTTCCGACACTTGCTCTCTTGATAGAAAAAGAGCTGGAGTTGCGCATCGTTGAGAGGCTTTCCAGCTTTAGCAAAACAAACTTATAAGATGCGACGGGCCGCGTCAAGATAATTACCGGACGGCCCAGGAGGCGGCTGGTTGGCTGGCTTAAAACCTAGCGCGTGAAATGACGCTCCACGCTATTCAGCGCGCTTGATAGGATGACGAACCACGGTCTTTAGTTTCTCCGGTGCACATTTGCGTGGATCGGAGAGATAGATTTCGTGATGTAAACGGGTGTCTGAGAAGTCGGGGACATAGCCCAGCTCGGTCGCGTATTTATGCATAGCGTCTACGGTCGCCGGTTCGTTGTCGTAGGGCCCGGTGTGCATGCATTGAACGCAGAGACCCTCGTCAACTTTAAGCAGTTCGACGGCGGAAAAGTCCAGTTTCTTTTTTGTCGTGGCCTCCGCGACCGCCCAGTCAAAGTCATCTCGGGTGACGAAATCGGGCAGGCGGATGCACGAGATAAAGTTGAAATCGTCCTTGCGTACATAATCGATGTCGCCGCTCGGGGAGTCTTGCCACCAGAAACCCTCGAGCGGCGGTACCACAAAGTCGAAATAGCCCTCGATACTCCTTGAGCCTTTCTTCGACATCTTGACGGTATAGGTGATGCCGTAAAGCAGCGGCAGGGCGTTTTGATACTCGCCACCTTCGGTATTTGGGTCGCCCTTTCCGCGAACGGCAACGTAGCTCATAGGCGGGACAGTTACGATACTCGGCTTGCTTGCAGGTTTGTAGAGCTCCTTGCATACCTTCTTAAAGTCGAACGCCATGTTGGCCGCCTTTCTGCGTATTGGCCTGCTTAGATAACGGAATCATATCATAGAAACGAACAGCTGTTCGAATGATTTGGCTGACAGATTGAGATACGTGCGTTGTGTTTGGCGGTCGGCCTGACCCCGTTGATGATTTCTCTGCCTCCCGGCGCTTGCCTGCGCTCCCCGTTTCCCCATATAAAACCTGCCAAAATAAACCTGTCCCTTTTTGGTCGGTGCGAAATGGGTAATACTAAAGAGTTATCCGACCAGATGGGAATTAATCGATGGCCTATATCGAATTCAAAGACGTCATCAAAGCATACGGCGAGGGCGACGCCCGCATTCATGCGCTCGACGGCGCGAGCTTTTCTGTTGAGCGCGGTGAGCTCGCCATTATCCTGGGCGCCTCGGGTGCCGGCAAGACCACGGCGCTCAACATCCTGGGCGGTATGGACACGGTAACCTCCGGCACCGTAACGGTGGACGGGCGCGACGTGAGTTCTGCTAACGAGGCGCAGCTCGTGGAATACCGCCGCTCCGACGTCGGCTTTGTCTTCCAGTTCTACAATCTGGTCCCTAACCTGACGGCGCTCGAAAACGTCGAGCTTGCGGCGCAAATCTGCCCCGATTCGCTCGATGCCGAGCAAACGCTTCGTCAGGTTGGTCTGGGCGACCGACTCGCTAACTTTCCGGCGCAGCTTTCGGGCGGCGAGCAACAGCGCGTGTCCATCGCCCGCGCGCTGGCCAAGAACCCCAAGCTACTTTTGTGCGACGAGCCCACGGGTGCACTCGACTACAAAACCGGCAAGCAGATCTTGCAATTGCTGCAGGACACCTGCCGCAAACAGGGCATTACGGTCATTATCATCACCCACAACTCCGCGCTTGCGCCCATGGCCGATCGCCTGATTCGCTTTAAGAGCGGGCGCGTGGAGAGTGAAACGGTCCAGCAAAATCCCGTGCCTATCGAGACGATCGAGTGGTAGCGCCCATGGACCAAGACCGCCAAAACAGCCAATCCGGCGATGCTAAGCACACGGAGCGCGACCGGGAGTTTACGACCTACCGTACCGCTCAAAGCTCAAACGATATGGTGCCGACGGTTTTTCGCCGTGGCATCTATCGCACAATCCGAGGTAGTCTTAAGCGCTTCTTGTCAATCGTGGTCATCACCGCGCTTGGCGTGAGCGTGATGTGCGGCCTTAAGGCGGGTTGCGAGGACCTGTGCGATTCGGTTGACGCCTACTTCGACCAGCAAAATGTCTATGACATTAACGTGCAGTCGACCTATGGCCTGACTGACGATGATCTCGACGCCATCCAAGAGGTCGATGGCGTCGAAACGGCCGAGGGCATCTACGCCGAGACCGCCTACACCGCCGTGGGCACAACGCGCGAGCGCGTGGTCGTGCAAAGTCTCTCCAAGGAGAACATCGATCAGCCGGTGCTCGTGAACGGCGATTTGCCCGAGAGCGCCGATGAAGTCGCGGTGACTTCGAAGTTCCTGAAGGCATCGGGCAAGAAAATCGGCGATACGGTGAGTTTTGCCGCCAATGACGCGAGCTCGTCGAACCAAAGCGCCAAGGATCAGTTTGCCGCGGGCGATTACACCATTACGGCCGAGGTCCTCGATCCCACTGATGTGAGCTCCGACTCGACAGTCAACGCCTTTCGCGCTGCTTCGGCGGCGGACTATAAGTTCTATGTGAGCGAGGACGCCGCGACATCTTCTTCCTACTCCGCGGTCCACGTGATCGTCGAGGGAGCCAAGAGCCTCAACTCCTATTCGGATGCCTACGCGGCAAAGATCAACAAGGTCAAGGGCAATATAGAGAAGATTCGCGAGGAGCGTGAGAAGGCGCGCGCTCAGGAACTGACGGTCGACACGCCGGCAAGCTTGGATGCGGCCGAGCGCCAGGCGAATATGCTCTTTGGGATTGAGCAGGACAACATCAATCGCATGGCAGAGGGCAGCGAGGAGCGCGTGCAAGCGCAGACCGACCTGGATCAGCGCCGCGCCGCCGCCGACCAGCAGTTTGCCGATGCCCGCGCCGAGCTTTCCGATCTGGGCGAATGCACCTGGTACATCCAGGACCGCGGCAATATCGCAAGCTACTCGAGCGTGGAGAGCGATAGCTCGTCAATTGAGGCTATCGCCACGGTGTTCCCGTTCATCTTCTTTATCGTCGCCGTGCTCATCAGCCTTACCACCGCCACGCGTATGGTCGAGGAGGAACGCACACTCATCGGCCTGTATAAGGCGCTCGGTTATTCGCGCGGACGCATCCTGTCCAAATACGTGGACTATGCGCTGTGGGCCTGTCTGATCGGCGGCGTGCTCGGCAACATCATCGGATTTGTGGGCCTGCCGCTGTTCCTGTTTACGGTGTTCGACGACATGTACTCACTGCCCCAGATGCTGCTTTCGTACGACATCGTGTCGTCGCTCGTGTCGGTGGCGCTGTTTGCCGTGGGCGTGGTGGGCGCCACGATTATCGCCTGCCGCCACGAGATGGCCGAGACCCCGGCCTCGCTTATGCGTCCCAAGGCCCCGCGCGCTGGCTCGCGCATCTTGCTCGAGCGCATCGGCTTTATCTGGCGCCGCATGGGCTTTTTGAACAAGGTCGCTGCACGCAACCTATTCCGCTATAAAAAGCGCGCCTTTATGACCATCTTTGGCATCGCGGGTTGCACCGCGCTTGTGATCTGCGGTATGGGTATTCGCGACACGTCGGTCGCGCTTTCGCCCAAGCAGTACGGCCACATCACACGCTACGATCTGCTGGCGGTCGCCAATCCCGACGATTTTTCGCAGACGTGCGCGGCGCTCGACGAGCGAAGTGCAGCCAAGGATTCCGACGTGACCGTGACTTCGATGCTGCCGATTATGACCGACAACGTCACCTTTACGTTTGGCGGCAAGAGCGAGACCGTGCAGCTCATCGTGATTCCCGACGACCGCACGGGTGACTTGGGCGATTACGTGTGCCTGGAGGATGAGTCCAAAGAACCGCTCGCCCTGCGTGACGGGGACGTGTATCTGAGCAAAAGTTCACAGCTGGTGCTGGGGATTCAGCCGGGCGATACGGCTCACGTCCAGGATTCGTCGCTCAATGTTGCCAAGGTCAAAGTCAGCGACATTTCGCTTAACTATCTGGGCAACACGCTTTACATGACGCAGGGCACCTATGAACGTGCGTTCGGTCGAAGCGCACGCCTCAACGGCGTCTTTGTGCTGCTTAAGGGTTCATCTTCTGACCAGATTGCGTTTAGCAAGAAGCTTAAGAGCGACGGTTGGCTCACCATCTCAAGCACGGCCGAACATTGGCAGAACTACGAGGCGAACTTCACTATCATCAATTCCGTCGTGGTGCTCGTGACCTTTATGGCGGCGTGCCTGTCGTTTGTGGTGGTGTTTACGCTGTCCAACACGAATATCTCCGAGCGCGAGCGCGAACTGGCGACCATCAAGGTGCTGGGCTTCCGTCGTGGCGAGGTGCACCACTACGTCAACAAGGAGACGCTGATCCTCACGGCGATTGGCACCGCACTGGGCGTGCCGCTGGGTGGCCTGCTTGCCGAGAGCTTTACGTACATCCTGCAGATGCCGTCGCTGTACTTTGATGTTGAGGTCGAGCCGCTAAGCTACGTGCTCGCCGTGGTGCTTTCCTTTGGCTTTACGTTTATTGTCAACCTCGCCACCAATCGTACCCTCAACAAGATCGACATGGTCGGCGCCCTCAAAAGCGCCGAGTAACCTGTCCTGGGATTCAAGTTCTAGCGAGCTGCCGACGCGCCCGCAGCAGCATTTTTGCATAAACCGCCCCGCCAAATGCATACTTTGACGGGACGGTTGCTTTTTGCCCACAGGTACCCCAGGGGGCGCCGTGCAAATTCCGGAGTATTCAGCGTCCCGGGGTCCGCGGGCGCGGGGGCGGGGGTGCAAAACTGCGCTGAAAGCCCCGATTCTGAGCCCCAACGCCTCTAGAGCCGCTCGTTTTTTTACAGGATGCGGCCCATGGTGCCTGCCTTTCGCCCAAAATCCAGTATGCAGGCACCCTCGGCTGCTGAATACTCCCAAAAATGCACGCCGCATCCTACCCCAGGCACCCGCAGCAAGAAGACGAATAGCCATGGCCTCCTTAGTTACCGCAGGAGGCCCCAGGGCTTACCTCCCAAATCTTTCCGCAGGACGGAAGGATCCCGCCGCGCGAAGCGCACGGCGGGATCCTGACATGTCCGAGGACGATTTGGGAGGTAAGCCCTGGGGCCTCCGATGAGAGCAGTTCCAGCCGAGGCTATTCGTCGCCGAAGCTGATGCCCAACGCCTTGGCCTCACGCACCAGATCGCTCTGGGGGTCGACATACTTGAGCTTGCCGGCGACATCCTCGAGCGGCATGTGGCACATCTTGCCGTCGCGCAGGGCAATCATGTAGCCAAACTCGCCGCGCAGGCAGCCAAGCGCGGCCTCGACGCCGCACTGGGTCGCAAAGATGCGGTCCTGGGCGTCGGGCTGGCCGCCGCGCTGCGTGTGACCGGGGATGGCGACGCGGGTCTCGCGACCGGTCTTGGCCTCAATCTCCTTGGCGATGTCGTAGACAATCGACGGGCTCGTGCGCTCGGCGAGCTTCTTCTTGTACTCCTTCTTGGACAGCGCCGCGTCCTCCTTGGAGATAGCGCCCTCGGCGACGGCCACGATGGTAAAGCGGCTGCCGGTTTCCATGCGATGCTCAATGGTCTTGATGACCTGGTCCATGTCGTAGGGAATCTCGGGAATCAAGATGACATCCGCGCCGCCCGCGACGCCGGCGTACAGCGGGATCCAGCCAACCTTGTGGCCCATGATCTCGATAACAAACACGCGGCCGTGACTCGAGGCGGTAGTGTGGATGTCGTCGATGCACTTGGTGGCGACGTCGATGGCGCTCGTAAAGCCAAACGTCAGCTCGGTGCCCCAGGTGTCGTTATCGATGGTCTTGGGCAGCGCGATAACGTTGAGGCCCTCTTCGCGCAGGCGGTTGGCGGTCTTGGTGGAGCCGTTACCGCCCAGCATAAACAGGCAGTCGAGCTGCAGCTTATGATAGGTGTGGACCATCGCCGGCACCTTCTCGACACCATCGGCCTCGGGGGTATCCAGACGCTTGAACGGTGTGCGGCTCGTGCCCAGGATGGTGCCGCCGCGGGTGAGGATGCCGCTAAAATCGGCGGGCGTCATGACGCGGAACCTGCTGTAGATAAGGCCCTGATAGCCGTCCTCAAAGCCATAAATCTCGATAGGCTCTTCGCTATTGGTCATAAGCGTTTTGACGATGCCGCGCATGGTGGCGTTGAGCGCCTGGCAGTCGCCGCCACTGGTAAGAAGACCGATCCTGAGCATGATGAATCCTTCCGGGCAAGTTATAACATGCGCATAAGTTTACCCCCGCACACTGTTGATACGGGGGTAAACGTGTTAGCTCAAGCGTATGGAAATGTAAGCAACGTCAGGGAACGTAAGGTCGACGGGCCTGGCTCCTTACAGTGCGAAGGCGTCGACGTCGCCCCAGTGGCGGCGCAGCGTAATGGCGGCGGCGGGTTCGGTATTGTCAAAGACGACCGACCATTGCGTATTGCTGGTGATGTCTTCCGGATTGGGCTCTTGCGCTGCGGCACGCAGGGCTTCCCAGACAATCGTTTCGTCCTGGGCACCGACATGGGTATCAAGGACATCGGCGATTGCAACGGCGCGCTCTTTACCATGGCCCAGCTCGCCATTCTTTTGGTTGGGCAGCACTTCGTCGCCATAGCAGGCATAGAAGTTCGTAACCTGGCGTACAGGAGTCGCTTTGAAAGCGCGGTCCGGATCGTGCGGATCCCACTCTACTACGCGCGCGTCACCGGCGGCGTCGTTGATAAAGAAGTGGTAATCGCGTCCTGCCATGGCGTGCATGTCGTAGGCAGAAAGCAGGTCGACAGCATCTTGCGTGGTGGCGGCACGGTCGAGCACCAGACGGATGGCGAGCGAGGTATTGATGACGGGGCGTTGCGTGTCCTGGTCACAGGGCTTGGAATCCAGGGTGAGTACGGCAATGGACACGCCGCATTCGTTAACACCGTCGAGCTGGGCAAACGGGCCCATGAGTGCAGCGGTGCGTCCGGCGACGGAGTCAAGCGGAGCGTTGGTGCCCAGGTTGTTAAGGGCGGCAAACCCGATGGAAGCATAGCCGCCGCGTGGGTGATTGCGCACCAGCAGCGCCGAGGTGTCGTCTTTAAAGTCGTAATTGCGACCGGTGCGCACGCGGCCTTCGGCATCTACGGCGACAAAAGCGCTGCAGGCAAACTGGGGCGCCTGGACATGTACCGGCACACCGGGCAGCACCTGCGCCACCACGACATCGATGTAGGCCTGGTCGTCGCGCACGCCAGCGGCGATGATGCGATCAAGATCGTAGTCGTAGGCGATGTCGATTGCGTACAGGTCATAGCCATCCGCGTAGCCGGTCAAGCGTTTGAGCGACGCGGCGGACTTGATTTGCTTGTGATAAACGATACCGGTGGCAGCGGCAAGGCCGACGGCGACTCCCGCGACACCGCAGGCGATGGCAATGTTACGTGGCTTCATGGCGGCTCCTCTCGTCCTGTTAGCGTAATTGTCGCAAAAGGTGCACGGGCATGATGGCTCAACTTGGTGAGCGGTGCGGGATTAAACACGGAATGAAGAGTGCAGCGCTGGCGCGGCGGGGTATGCTGGAAGGGACCATCAACCCAGCGAAAGGGGAGAGCATGACGGATCAGGAAACGCCCGAGTGCGCGCATGTGACGGCCGACGATATCGAGGCCGCCAACGACCTTATCGACTTTATCGAGGCATGCCCCAGCATGTTCCAT
This sequence comes from uncultured bacterium, assembly GCA_905214425.1. Lineage (GTDB taxonomy): Bacteria > Actinomycetota > Coriobacteriia > Coriobacteriales > Coriobacteriaceae > Collinsella. The sequence goes on along the minus strand of CAJMLY010000012.1, from coordinate 21,792 downwards.
ACGGCGGCGACCATTATGGCCGAGCTCGACGAGGCGGGCTTTACCTACCTGTCCGAGAACGCGGCGTGGGACATCGAGCCGGGCGGGCGTTATTACACGCAGCGCAACACCTCGAGCGTTATCGCCTTTAAGGTGGGCGAGGACCTGGCTGCTACGTGGGGCGAGGACGGCGTTGCCGGCGACTACCATTTTCAGCTGACGGCGTCGCACGGCGACTCGCCGACGTTTAAGGTTAAGGCCGTGCCCGAGCTCGACGGCGCGGGCGAGACGCTGCGCCTGAACACCGAGGCCTACGGCGGCATGATCGACTACACCTGGTTCGACCGTCCGCTGGCACTCGCGGGCCGCGTGCTGGTACGCGAGGGCGACCGTATTGAGAGCCGCCTGCTTGCCACCGAGCGCGAGGTCGCTATTATCCCGAGCCTTGCCATCCACATGAACCGCGGCGTTAACGAGGGCTTTGCGCCTAATCGTGCTGTCGACCTGTGCCCGCTCATCAGCGCCGGTGACCTTAAGCAGGGCGACTTTGATGCTCTGATCGCCGACGAACTGGACGTTGAGCCCGAGCAAATTTTGGGCCGCGATCTGTTCCTGGTCAATCGTCAGGATGCGCGCATTTGGGGTTGGGCCGATGAGTTTATCTCGACGCCCAAGCTCGACGACCTGGCCTGTGCCTATACCTCGCTGCAGGCATTTTTGGGCGCCGAGAACGCGCACGACGTCTCGGTCTTTTGCTGCTTTGATAACGAGGAGGTTGGCTCCGAGACCAAGCAGGGCGCCATGTCGACCTTCTTGGCCGACGCGTTGCGACGCATCAACGGGTCGCTGGGCTTCGATGATGAGTCGTACCATCGCGCACTTGCCGCCTCGATGCTCGTGAGCTGCGATAATGCGCATGCCGTGCACCCCAACCACGCCGAGAAGTGCGATGCCCGCAACCAGGTCGTGCTCAACGGCGGCATCGTCATCAAGGAAGCCGCCAACCAGCACTACTGCACCGATGCCTTTAGCCGCGCGGTGTTCCAGGCTATTTGCGATGACGCCGACGTACCCACGCAGGCCTTCGCCAACAAGAGTGATATGGCGGGTGGCTCCACGCTCGGCAACCTGTCGAACATGCAGGCGAGCATGCATGCCGTGGACGTGGGCCTGCCGCAGCTGGCCATGCACTCGAGCTACGAGACCGGCGGCGTGCGCGACGTGATGTACGCCATCCGCGCCCTCACCGCCTTCTACGAGCGAAACCTAACCATCAACGGCGCCGAAAGCGTGGAGCTCTAAAACCTACCAAAAAGGGACAGGTTCATTTTGGCAGGTTTTATCTGGGAAAATGCCTCAATGCCAACAGCTGGACAGAATTGTTATGACACCGCAGGTTGGGCAAACGTCAGCGAGCGATGTCCAGAGCGAACAAGTCGGCATGAAAAAGGCGAGGCATTGACCTTCTGGTCGTGCCTCGCCTTTTGAATGGCAAATTGTCGCTCTGGGCGGCGCGCAGCGTCGACCGGTCCGCCGTTCGTTAGAACGGCGGAACAAGATTAGTGCTCGATCCAACAACGTAAAGTTTCGCCGGCTTGCAGGTGACGCAGGTTCTCTGCGGCGATGTCGACAACGTTGTTGAGCGTGGCGGCTAGGTGGAACCAGCCGGAGACGTGTGGCGTGATGAGCATGTTGGGCGCATCCCACAGTGGGCTTGTTTCAGGCAACGGTTCGGGGTCGGTGACGTCGACCGCGGCGCCGGCGAGATGTCCCGACTCCAGGGCGGCAACCAAGTCGTCGGCGACCACAAGGTCGCCGCGGCCGCCGTTGGCAAAGAAGGCGCCCGGTTTCATCGCGGCGAAGAACTCGGCGTTCGCCAGGCCGCGGGTCTCGGGTGTGCTGGGCATAAAGGATGCGACGATGTCAGCCTCGGCCAGGCGCTCGGACAGGGCATCCATACCGTCCATGTCCTCAAACACAATGGGGTAGACGAGCGGGTGGCGCTTGATGCCGCGGACGTGCGCACCCATGTTGCGGCAGAGCGTGGCAAAGTGGCCGCCAATGTCGCCCGCGCCCAGCACCAGCACATTGGCGTTTTTGAGCGAGGTGACCGGCCCCAAATCCTCCCAGCGATGCTCGCGCTGCAGGTCCTGGTAGCCGGGCAGGCGCTTCATCATGGAAAGGACCATGGCAAACATGTGCTCGCTCACGGCCTGACCGTAGGCGCCGATCGAGCAAGACAGCTTGGCTTCAGCCGGCACGGTGCCGGCGGCCAAGTAATCGTCATAGCCGGCGGTCTGCAATTGCAACAGCTGGAGATGCTCGCATGCGGTAAGCAAGGCAGGGTCTATGTTGCCCAAGATCACGTCGGCATCGGCGACCTGCTCGTGCGTGGCGGCGTCGGCGCTCGTGTAGATAAAGTCCTCGCCCGGAGCACTCGACTCAAGAATTGCGCGATGGCGGTCATTGACGGGCAGCAAAACCAGGATGTTCACTAGCGGTCCTCTCCGCTCGACTTGCCAAAAAGGGACAGGTTTATTTTGGCAGGTTTTATCAGGCAAAACGTTTAAATAAAACGCCGGATGCAAGACGAGCGTGCCCGTCAGCATCCGGCGTATCCACGGCTACCAGCTCAGCAGCTCGTAACCATCCTCGGTCACCACGAGTTGTACCTCGCACTGGGCCGAATCGCTGCCGTCCTTGGTACGCACGCACCAACCGTCGCCCTTGCTGATCTTGATGTCGGGCGCTCCGGCGTTGACCATGGGCTCGATGGTAAAGACCATGCCCGGAGCCATGATGGTGTCCACATCGGGCGCCTCGGTGGTAAAGCCCACAAACGGGTCCTCGTGGAACTCCTTACCGATGCCGTGTCCACCGTACTCGCGCACCACGCTAAAGCCGGCGTCCTCGACCGTCTTTTGCACGGCCTCGGCCATCACGGACAACGGCAGCCATGGCTTGACGGCTGTCAGGCCCGCCTCCACGCTGGCGCGGGTGACGTCGACCAGGCGCTGGCGCTCGGCCGAGACCTCGCCGATACAGAACATGCGGCTCGAGTCGCTAAAGTAACCGTCCAGGATCGTGGAGCAGTCCACGTTGATGATGTCGCCCTCGTGCAGCACATCCGCATCGCAGGGGATACCGTGGCAGACGACGTCGTTGATCGAGGTGCACACGCTCTTGGGATAGCCCTCGTAGTTGAGGTCGGCCGGCGTGCCGCCGTGCTCAACGGTGTAGTCGTAGATCATCTGGTCGATCTGGTTGGTGGTCATGCCCGCGGCGATGTGTTCGCCTACGTAATCGAGCACGCCCACGTTGATAGCGGCCGAGCGCTTGATGCCCTCGATATCGGCGGGTGTCTTGTAGAGCGTGCGAGGCAGAACCTCCCAGCCCTCTTCCCACAAGCGCTCGAGGCGCTCATCAAAGGCGCTATGGCATTTCTTGTATTTCTTGCCGCTGCCGCACCAGCAAGCGTCGTTGCGGCCAGGCACGGGTCCTTTGTCATACATGGCTAACTTCCTTTCATCCGCAGCTAGTATAGCCCACCCACGCGTCCATAAAAGTTGCGGTGATATAGTTCCGATTTAAGCGGTTTAACAGCATAAATAGGAACTATATCACCGCAACTGATGGAGCGGGATGGCGGGCACTAGCTGCTGCGTGGTTTTGCTAGTAGCTCACCTGGCAAGGGATGCCGAGGACGCGCACGCGCGCAGCAATGGCGTCGAGCACCTCGGGCGCCGCTTTGGCAAGGCCGGCGACCGGTGTCTCGCGCGCTACCGTGTAGATGGTCGCTTCTTGTGGGCGAATGCGCTCAAGCGCCGCGAGCCAGGGGGCAACGTACTCCTCGCCGGTGTTGTCGATGAGCTTGCCCTGATACTCGCCGGTCAAAAAGATCGTCTGGATAATAACGTGACCGTCAAAGCTTGCGAACGTTTCGATCTGGTGCTCGACGTCGTAGGGGCCAACAGGCTGGTCGAGCAGCTGGATAAACGTCGGGTCGACGGTATCGAGCTTGAGGATGTTGTCGTCGACCATCATGAGCGCGTCGTGCACCTGGGGGCGGTCGGCGCGCGTGCCGTTGGAGAGCACGGCGATCTTGGAGTTTGGGGCAAGCTCGTCGCGCAACGCGACGGCGCCGGCGATGGCCTGCGGAAACTCCGGTGCGGCAGTGGGCTCGCCGTTGCCTGCGAAGGTGATCACATCGGGGAGCTCGCCCTCGGCTGCCATCTCGCGCAGCTTTGCCTCGAGCGCGTCGAGTACCACGGCAGCTGTGTTGTACGGCTCATGACAGGGGCGCTCGGCGTTGAGGCCGTTTTCGCAGTAAATGCAGTCGAACGTGCAGATTTTGCCGCTGGCCGGCATCATGTTGACGCCGAGCGAGAGACCAAGGCGACGGCTGCGAACGGGCCCAAAGATGGGGCTGGCATTCAAAAACGTAGACATAGGCATATGCTCCTCAAGACAATTGTGCCTAAGCATAGCATCGGCTCCAAAGCAAGGTGCGGGCTCTTGCTTTACAAGTTTCGTTTTTTCACGTCGCTCATTATGCCGTGCCATGAAAAGCCTCGGGTCGGGTAAAGTTAATCTGTTAACAAGGCGTAAAGCAATGCGGGTCTATCCAGCCGTACTGACGCGCAACTGGATGGGCGTTGATGATGGGGGCACAACATGGATTTTACGGTCGAGAATGCGGGCACCACGATTGCCTGTCGCGAATATGCCGGCCCGGATGTGTCGCCTGATACTCCTGCCTTGGTGTGCGTGCACGGCGCTTGTGTCGACGGCACATTTTTCGACGGCATCGCATGTGAGCTCGGTCGCAACTACCGCGTAATTGCCTATGACCGCCGCGGCTGTGGCGGCAGCAGCGAAGCGGCAGACGGCAGCTATGATCTTGCCGCTCAGGCCGCCGACCTGCAGGCCGTGATCGAACACGTTGGCGCTCCGACAAATGTGCTTGCGCACAGCGCCGGTACGTTGGTGGCGCTGGAGCTTCTTCGCACCGAACCCCATCTCGTCGCCCGTGCGATTCTGCATGAGCCGGCTGTGTCGGCCGAAGGCGTCGGCATGGGCGCAGCTCCGATTTTGCTCGATATGATTGCGGCTGGAAAGGTTTCAAGGGCGCTTCGGCTTTTCTTGGGAGCTCTCGGCGACTTGGACCCCGAGGCTCCTGGGACGACCGAAGCGGAAGCCAAGCATGCCCTGCGCAATGGTCGTTGCTTTATGGCCAATGAATACGGAACAAATATGACATATGCTCCCGACTGGGAGCGCGCCCGCGAATCAAAGGCGGTGTCGGCTGTGTTTTTGGGCGAGCTTTCGCTCGGTACGCCCCGCGAGGCTGGTACGCGAGCGGCTGCCGAATATCTCGATTGCCCCCTTGTGACGATCCCGGGCGCGCATAACGGTTTGCGCGATCGCCCCGTTACGGCGGCAAACGCCGTTCGCGACGTCTTGGAGCGTTAGCACGCTCGATGACCTGCGGGGAGAGGGGCTGTTAGCGTTTCGTCATTGTTAACGAATGCGCCCATAACCGCGCGCCCGCGGCTCCATTACCGCCGTTTGTCAGGTCATAAAAATGTAACGATAATCGCGCGTTTGCCTTCAGCTGTTAGATGTTACCCTTGTACCAATTGATATGCACCGTTGCCGTGCGTAACGATAGGAAGGGCCCCATATGCTCAATAATCACGAGGTCAATCTAACCGACGAGGAGGCTGCCGCCGAGGTCGCCCGCGTCGCGAAGACCTACCCCGTGGTGCGTTTGCTGTCGGCCGATCAGATTAAGAGCGAGCCTAACTGCCTGCTCGCCGGCAATCGGTGCCCTTGTCTGCGTCAGTCGAGTCTTGAGGCCTTGGCAGATTCCGATGAGGTGTCGGAGCAGCTGCTCAATGATGGTACCGAGTACCGCGCTCGCCTGCGCCCTCTGAAGGTTGAGGGCGAGCCTCACGTCCTGCTGATGGTGCGTCCGATCGATGAGCAAGAGGCTGCAGAAGAGGACCTCGTCTACACCGATGTGCTGACGAGTGTGCGCAATCGCCGATATTACGAGGAAAAGCTCCGTAGCGCCCGCATGAATGCCGGCGTTGCGGTGATCGACCTTGATGATTTTAGGGTCTTCAACGATACGTGTGGCCGTCATGCCGGCGACCTTGCGCTCGGTGCTGTGGCGACGGCCATACGCAGCGGAATTCGTTCGACTGACGAGCTTGTACGCTATGGCTGCGACAAGTTTGTGGTCGTCATGCCCAATATCCCCTCCGATGACTTCACCCGTCGCCTGCACCAGGTGTCCGATGCCGTTCATGCCACGATTGTTCCGGGCCATGAGTACGTGAGCTTGACGGCATGTATTGGTGGCGTTCGCATTCATGGCGAGACGGTCGATGAGGGAGTTGGCCGCGCTGTCCAGTTATTGAGCCGCGCTAAGGCAAAAGCCGGTACGGTCGTGACCGACGCCGATTCCATCGAAGCCTTCCAAAGCGAAAAGCCTTTGGTGCTTATCGTCGATGACTCCGACATGAACCGAGCCATTCTCAACGAGATGCTCAAGGACGAGTATTGCATCCTCGAGGCCGACAACGGTCGTACGGCGCTCGACATGGTCGACCGCTATGGCGATGAGTTGTCGCTCGTGCTGCTGGATATTGTCATGCCGGGCATAAGCGGCTTTGAGGTGCTGGCCGATCTGTCGCGCCGATCGGGTATCGACAATCTGCCTTTCATCATGATTTCGAGCGAAGATTCCGATGATATGGTTCTGCGCGCGTACGAGCTGGGCGCCTCGGACTATATCAACCGCCCGTTTGACTCCCGTGTCGTGCGCCGCCGTGTAAGCAACACCATCCGCCTATACGCCAAACAGCGCCGCCTGACGAGCCTGCTGTCCCAGCAGTACAACGAGCGCGTCAAGAACAGTCGCATGCTCATCGACATCATGGCCGGCGTCATGGAGCTTCGCAACGGCGAGAGCGGCAGGCACGTTACGAACATCGAAAAGCTGACCGAGCTGCTGCTTGGCTGTCTGGTCCAGCGTAGCGGCACGATCTCCCTCGACAATGAGGAACGCTCCACGATTGCCCTGGCTTCGGCGCTGCACGATATCGGCAAGATGTCGATTGACGATGCGATTCTCAACAAACCCGGGCGCCTTACGCCCGAGGAGTTCGAGATTATGAAGACGCATACCACGATGGGCGCCGACATGTTGCTTGAGCTGGGCCGCCATCACGTCGGCAATGCGCTTATGGAATATGCGTACCAGATTGCGCGTTGGCATCACGAGCGCTGGGACGGCAAGGGCTATCCCGATGGCCTTAAGGGCGACGAGATTCCCATTGCCGCGCAGGTGGTCTCGGTGGCCGACATGTATGATGCGCTGACGAGCGTGCGCGTGTACAAGGACGCTATCCCGCACAAGGAGGCGATTCAGATGATCCTGGACGGTAAGTGCGGAACCTTTAACCCACTGTTGCTCGACTGCCTGCTCGAGGTGCAAGACCGTATTGCCGAGACGTTGGCACGCCCCGCCGACGTCGTCGCGTTTCCCACGATTTAGTTTGAACAAAGGAGTTTCAATCCATGATTTCCATGCGTGAGGCGTATGAGAAGATCGGCGCTAATTATGATGACGCGTGCGCTCGGCTGATGGGCGGGGAAATGCTTGCCCGCTTTGCCCTCAAGTTTTTGGATGACGAGAGCATGGACAAGCTGGAGGCCGCTATGGCGGCGGGAGACGCCGAAGGTGCGTTTATGGCAGCGCACACGCTCAAGGGCGTGAGCCAGAACCTGGGATTCGATAATCTGTACGAGCCGGCGATCGTGGTGACCGAAGCGCTGCGCGGTGCCGATGCCGTTGACGGCGCCCGCGAGGGGATGCATGCGTTGCAGCAGCAATATGCGGCTACGATGTCGGCCTTGCGCGAGGCGGCCGAATAAGAGCTTGCGAGCCTTGGGCTGCTTGCCGGCCACATATAGGTAAAAGGGCGCCCCGCCGGACCATGTGGCCGGCGGGGCGCCCTTATCTGTTTTGTGGTTCGCGTGCTAGCGGGCCTGCTTGACCTTGGCTGCTGCCTCGACAAACGACTTCCACAGGTTAAAGTCGGTCTCGAGCGTCTGCCAGGTGTACTCGGGATGCCATTGCACGCCCAGGCAGAAGGGTTGACCTTCGACTTCGATGCACTCGGGAACGCCGTCGGTTGCCTTGGCGACCAAGCGCGTGCTCTTGCCCAGGCGATCGACGCAGCAGTGGTGCGCCGAGTTGGTCTGGATCAACCTGTGCCCGCCAACCGCGCGGTCGAGCAGCGAGCCCGGCACGACCTCGACGGGATGCACGGGGTCGTTGAGCACGTGGGTATGGCGCCACTGCGTGCGGCCCTCGCGAGCGCCCAGGCTCGGCACGTCCATGCACAGGGTGCCGCCAGTGGCGACATTGAGCAACTGCGTGCCGCGGCAGGTGGTAAAGAGCGGCTTTTTGGCGCGGAGCACCTCGCCGACCAGCTTAAACTCAAAGCTATCGCGGATCTCGCAGCAGAGGGTGGGGTCGTAGGGTCGATCATCGCCCCAGCGCTTGGGGTTGACGTCCGGGCCGCCGGGAATGGCGATGCCGTCGGCGATTTCAACATAATGACGGATAACATCAATATCTTCGGTGATGGACATCTGCAGCGGCAGACCGCCAGCGGCAAGGATGGCGTCGACAAAGACGCTGGCGATCTCCTCGTTGGGGGAGAGCGTCTCGCTCAAATAGGGTTTCGCTTCTTCCCAGCGTGGTGCGACCAGGATGAGCGGACGGTCGGCGGGATCGACGTCGACGTGCGGAGTGTAGGACGATGAGGTGCGGGTTCCGATCATGGGCGTAGCTTTCGAATCCGGGTGGACATGGCACAGGGGTGGCGCGGAGCAAACGTTACTGATGAATTTGCCCGCGTGGCAATTGGGTTAGTGGCCCTTGATGGAGTTGAGGAAGTCCTGGGCGCGCTTGGTCTGGGGGTGGTCGAAGAACTCGTCGGGCGTGCCGGTTTCCACAATCTGGCCGTCGGCCATAAATACGACGCGGTCGGCCACGCGGCGGGCGAAGTTCATCTCGTGCGTGATGACGATCATCGTCATGCCCTGCTGGGCCAGACGGACCATGACCTCGAGTACCTCGTTGATCATCTCGGGATCGAGGGCACTTGTGGGCTCGTCAAAAAGCATGGCCTTGGGCTGCATGGCGAGTGAACGGGCGATGGCCACGCGCTGCTGCTGGCCGCCCGAGAGCTGTGCGGGTACCTTGTCGGCCTGCTCGGCCACGCCCACGCGGCTCAGCAGGTCCATGGCGCGCTCGCGGGCCTCGTCCTTGGACACGCCCAGCACATCGACCGGCCCCAGCATGACGTTCTGCAGTACGGTCATATGTGCGAACAGGTTGAACTGCTGAAACACCATGCCCAGCTCGGCACGCATGCGGGCAAGGTTCTTGCCTTCTTGCGGCAGGGGCTCGCCCTCGATGAGGATCTCGCCCGAGTCGATGGTTTCCAGACGGTTGATGGTGCGGCACATGGTCGACTTGCCCGAGCCCGAGGGGCCGATCACAACGACGACCTCGCCGCGGTCGACCGAGAGATTGATGTCGTTGAGGACGTGCAGATCGCCATAGTGCTTATCGACGTGTCTGAGCTCGATCAGCGGCTGATTGCCGGTGGAAGAGGTGCTCTGTGCCATGGTGCTCGGCTCCTTATGACTCGAAATGGTAAAGCGTTAGCGGATGATGGTCGCGCCGGTCTTGTGCGAAACATAGACAGCGGCCTTGTTGATCGCGACGTTGATGAGGATGTAGATGACCGCGATAACCAGGTAGACCGACACGAGTGCATCATAGTTTGTAATGAGCACGCGGGCATTTTGCATGAGGTCGGGGTAGCTCACCACGTAGGCGACGGTGGTGTCTTTGACTACGACCACAAGCTGCGAAATCAACGACGGAATGATAAACCGAATGGCCTGCGGCAACACGATTTTAAAGGTGATTTTAGCCTTGGAGAGACCGAGCGCCTGGGCTGCCTCGACCTGACCGCGCGGCACGGCATTGACGCCGGCGCGGAAAATCTCGGCCAGCACGCCGGCCGCAGCGAGCGCGACAGGCAACGTGAGCATCCAAAACGACGGCAGCGAGATCTTGTACTGGGGCAGCACCAAAAAGAAGAAGTAGATAAACAGCAGGCTCGGCACACCGCGGAAGAAGTCGGTAAGCACGCGGCAGACCAGCTGCAGCGGCTTAATGTCGCTGGTGCGGCCGAGCATAAGGGCTAAGCCCAGCACCAGCGCGATGGCGCCAGCGGTGAGTGCGACTTTAACGGTGCCCTCAAAGCCGGCAAGCAGGAACTTCCAGGTGGTGAGGTGCGTAAAGAAATACCAATAGTGGACCGAAAGCTGGCCGGTCACATAAAAGCGCTGCAGTACCAGGACGACGAGTGCGGCGACGGCAACAAGCGAGATGGCGGTGCCGATGCGAATCTTGGCGCGCATCTTGGGGCCGGGAGCCTCGTAGAGCGCATCGCGCATGGTAAGTGCAGGGGAGGAATGCTTGCTCATCGGAGGATCCTCACCTTCTTATCGATATAGTTGCCAATGTGGCTCACCACAAATGCCGTGCCCAGGTAGCCGAGCGCCGAGATAAAGAACGCGGCGACGCCGCCGAGCGAGCGCGTGTTGATGTAGCTCACCACGCCGGTGAGCTCCTGCGGTTTAAGCGGCACCTGGCTGCCGAGCGCAGTGGTGAGCATGACGGCGATAAAGAGGTTGGTCATGGGCAGCACACTCGAGCGTAGCGCCTGCGGAATCACGATCTTGGCGAGGATGCGGTTAAAGCTCATGCCCAGCGAACGGGCGGCTTCGACCTGACCGACGCCGACGGTGTTGATGCCGCTCATAAAGTTCTCGGAACCAAAGGCCGAGCCCAAAAGGACCGTGGCGACGATAACGCAGGTGCGGTAGGGCAGAACGACCTTGAGCGGCGGCAGCGCATAGACGACGATGATGAGCAGCGCAATGCCGGGGATGTTACGGAAGACCTGGACATACAGGTCGCCAAAGACGCGCAGCGGCTTGAGCGGCGACACGCGCATCACGGTGACGGCGACGGCCAGCACCATGGCGATGACAAACGACTCAAGCGTCATGCCCCAGGTTGCTAGCAGCGCGTCGATATAGTTCTGGCCATAGAGCGACCAGAGCTCGGAGAGACTCATGCGGACCTCCCGCCGGTAAGGAAAGGGGCTCCCGTGTGTACGGAAGCCCCGACAACTCAGTGAGGAAACAGTTTAGCGCAATAAAGCGCATCATGCGTTTCCGTATGGTTTCGTTGCGGCCGTTACCAGGCTCGCTGACTAGGCGCCGATCTCGGGCAGCTCGGGAACATTGGTGTCGCCCGTACGGTCGCCGATGCAGATCTGCCACAGCTCAGTCCAGGTGCCGTCGTCCTCGATCTTCTTAAGGAAGTCGTTGACAAAGGTGACGCCGTCGGAATCGAGCGGCAGACCGATGCCATAGGGCTCCTTGCTGCCGAAGGGCTTGCCGGCGATCTTGTATTTACCGGGCTCGCGGACCAAGGCGCTCTGCTGCATGTTGTTATCGATGACGTAGGCGTCAACACGACCCTGTTGGAGTGCCTGGCGGGCCTCCTCGTCGGTCTTGAACTCCTGCTGGCTGGCCTTGGGAGCGAGCTCCTCCAGGATGGCGGGGCCGTTGGAGCCGGACTGGACGGCGACGCTCTTGTCGGCCAGGTCGTCGACGCTCTTGATGTCGTCGTTATCGGCGAGCACCAGGATAGCCTGCTGGGTGTAGTAGTAGGGACCGGCAAAGGAGACGAGCTTCTTGCGCTCGTCAGTGATGGTGTAGGTGGCAAAGACGGCGTCGACCTGGCCGTTCTGCAGGACAGACTCGCGCGTGTCCGAGGTCACCTGGGTGATCTCGACCTTGTTCTCGCCCAGAATGTAGTTGGACAGGAGCTGTGCGATACCGGCATCGAAGCCGCGGGTCTGACCGTCTTTCTCGTTGAGGAGGGAGAAGAGCGTGGAGGTCTGAACGCCACCGATCTTAAAGACGCCGGCGTCCTTGACGGCCGTGGCCCAGGCGCTGGCGGCGATGGCGTCGTCATCGGCCTTGGGGCCGTTGTCGACGAGCTTGTCGAATGCCTTAGCGTCGAGCGTGGTGGAAGCCTCGGTATCATTGGAGCTCTTGGAGGAGCCGGCGGCGGAACCCTTGTCGGCCTCGGCGCTGGTGTCGGAGCAGCCGGCAAGACCAAGGCCGGCGACGGTTGCGAAGGTGGCGGCAACGAAGCCGCGGCGGTCGAGAACGACCTGCTGGGAGAGGTTCTTGCTCATGGGAGAACACCTTTCTCAATAAAATCCCTAGCGGTTGAGTAGAGTTATACCCTATCCCGCTCAAATAGGTCAACACGAAATAACTCAGAAACATACTTGCCTTATGGGTAATTCTACCTACCAAAAAGGGACAGGCGCCTTTGTGGTGGTTCTTGCAGATGTGGTGGCCTGTCTCGCTGCTTTGTCTCAATCTGTAACATCTGCAGCCATTTTTGCCGAGTAACTGTTACAGATCGAGATTTTCTCTTCAGGGGAATTCGAATGTCTCAATCTGTAACATCTGGACGGTCAAAAGGTCCCTATCTGTTACAGATTGAGACAAAGGTCTGGGACTACGACGTCTTATCTAGATCTGTAACAGTTAGACGGAAATTCGGGCCCTAGATGTTACAGATTGAGATAATCGCGTCGCGCAAACAAAAACCTCCGCAGGGGCGCTTCCCTTGCGGAGGTTTTCTTACTCGTTGAGTAGCCTTGCGGCTTCGGCGGCCATGTTCTCGACCGCCATGCCGTTCTGAGCGAGCAGCTCGTTGGGGTCGTAGCGGTCGGGGAAGCCCTTGGCGATGCCGAAGGTGCGCGTGCGCAGCGGCGTGCAGGCCAGATAACATGCCACACGCTCGCCCCAGCCGCCGTCCAAGATGCCGTCCTCGAGGGTGACGACAACGCGATGCTCGGCGGCAAGGCTGTCGAGGAACTCGCGGTCGAGCTCGGTTGCAAAGCGCGGGTTGACGAGCGTGGCCTCGATGCCGTACTCGGCGGCCAAGCGGTTTGCCACGCGCTCGCCCAGCTCAAAGAAATCGCCGAGTGCGAGCACGGCAACGTCGCGGCCCTGACGCACCACGTTGTAGCGAACGGCACTGTAGTCGGTGTCTTCGGCGGGTGCCAGATCGGGACGGCTCACCAGGCCGATGCCCGGTACGCGGATCGCCACGGGATGCTCGCGGTGGTCGAGCGACCAGCTCAGCATGGACAGATATTCCTCCATGCAGACCGGCGCCAAGTAGTGCATGTTGGGAAGAGCGCCCAGCATGGAAATATCGAAGAACGAAAGGTGCGTCTCGGATGTGGTGCCAAAGATTGACGCACCAAACACCAGGATGGTTGCGGGGGCGTCGTTGAGGCACAGGTCGTGCCACAGCTCGTCGTAGGCGCGCTGCAAAAACGTGCCGTACACACCAAAGACTGGCTTGGCGCCCGAGCGCGCAAGCGCGGTGGCAAAGGTCACGGCGTGCTCCTCGGCAATGCCCACATCGACGAACTGTTTGCCGGCGGCAGCGCGAAGCTCGGGTGTAAAGCCCATGATGTAGGGCGTGGCGGCCGTGATGCCCACGACCTGCGGATCGCGCTCGATGGCGGCGCTGAGCGCCTCGCCCGTAATGTCGGCATAGGTGCGCGGCGCAGGCTCGCTCGGATGGCCCGGGCAGAGCTTGCGGCCAGTCGCCATATCAAACGGACCCACGTGGTGCCAGCGCTCGGGGTCGCTCTGGGCCGGCTCAAAGCCCTTGCCCTTGGCGGTGGAGACGTGCAGCACGATGGGATGATCGATATTGCGCAGTTCCTGCAGCGCGTCGACGAGGGCCAACACATCGTTACCGGCGTCCAGATAGCGGTAATCGAGCCCCAGCGCGCGAAAAACGTTGCGCTCACAGGTGCCGTTGCTGGCGCGTAACTCGGTCAGATTGCGATACAGGCCGCCATGGTTCTCGGCAATGGACTGGTCGTTATCGTTGACGATGATGATCAGGTTGCTATCGAGTTCGGCGGCATTGTTAAAGCCCTCAAACGCCAGGCCGCCCGAAAGCGAGCCGTCGCCAATGATGGTGATGACGTTATACGTGTCGCCCGCCAGGTCGCGCGCGTGGGCAAGGCCACAGCCCAAGCTCACCGACGTGGAGGTATGGCCCATGGCGAACAAGTCGTGCTCGGACTCGTCGGGATTGGCAAAGCCAGAAGCCTCGCCATAACGCTCCGGATCGATATAAGTGTACGCGCGTCCCGTCAGCGCCTTGTGGGCATAGGTCTGGTGCGAAACGTCAAAGACAATCTTATCGATGGGGGAGTTAAACACGCGATGAAGCGCAACCGTAAGCTCAACGACGCCCAGGTTGGGGGCAACGTGTCCGCCGACGGCGGCGGAGCTTTCGAGGATTGCCTGGCGGATCTCGCTGCAGAGCTGCGGGAGCTCGGCGCGATTAAGAGCCTTGACGTCCTCGGGCGTTGTCGTTTGCGTAAGCAGCATCGTTGTGGGTTACTCCATGCGAATCGAGCGCCGGCGCTCCCTCGGCCGGCACAATTGCACAAAACAGTCTCGCACATTTTGGCGTTTGATATGTGACGGCGGCGCGGTAATTCGCCAACTGGCGGGGCAAAACGTTTTGTCCGATGCCATACTGGTAGATTCGATGATGATTTTATTCCATGCGTGCAGGTCGTGGCTTGTCGCCGTGAGTCGCTGGAAGGAGGCAGCATGTCCGATGTCGTTCGTGCCGAGAAAATCGCGTGCGAAGTAGACCATGCTGCCCGTCAACTGGCACAGGCGGGCCGTCTGGATCTGACGCGCGAGTTTATCCAGCATGGCGATGTGACGGTGTATACGCATGTGACCTCGGTGGCGCGGGCAAGCCTGTCCTTTGCCGAGCGCCTGGGCCGCGTCGGTGTCTCGGTCGACCGCGCCTCGTTGCTGCGCGGAGCCTTGCTGCACGACTACTTTCTCTATGACTGGCACGATCCCGATCCGAGCCATCGCCTGCACGGGTTTCGGCATCCGTTTTTTGCCCTGGCGCGTGCCGAAGAGGATTTTGAGCTGACGCCGCGCGAGCGGAATATCATCGTGCGGCATATGTTTCCGCTGGTGCCCGTGCCGCCGACGTGTCGTGAGGCTTGGATTGTGTGCCTGGCGGATAAATGGTGTGCGCTGCGCGAGACGGTCGCCGGCCGCCTGCCGCGCAAGGACGAGGCGGACGATGGCGTGAGCAGCGAATCGAGTGAAAAGAGGAGAGGGTAGACGGTGGGGACCGCGATCGACATGGCATTTGACGGCGCGACGCTTGCCGCCTGTCCGCTTTCGGCGCTGGTGCTCTCGTTTGCCTTCTACGGTTTTTGCGGTTGGGTATGGGAATCGACAGTCTGCGCCATGCTCAACCACGGGCGCTTTGCCAACAGCGGCTTTTTGCTGGGACCGTGCTGCCCCATCTATGGCGCGGGCGGCATTGCCTGCTGGCTGCTGTTGCGCGGGATTCCGGATGCCTCGAGCCAGTTTGTCGCTGCAGCGCTCGTATGCAGCGTGATTGAGTACAGCGTAGGCGTGCTGCTGGAAAAAACAACGGGCGCTCGCTTTTGGGACTATTCGCACCTGCCGTTTAACCTGCACGGACGCATCTGTCTGTACTGGGCATGCGCGTTTGGCTTGGGTGCGTTGTGCATTTGCCGTTTAGTGGAGCCGGCATTGTTGGGGCTGCTTGGCCATCTGCCGGTGCTGATTGTGCGGCTGTCCGCCTTTATCGTCGCGGTTGCGATGATGGTCGACGCGGTGTGCTCGTTGGCGAGCTGGCGGCGTCTGTCCGATCAGCTGGAGCGTGTGCGCGCCGACCTTGCCGACCGCATCAATGAGTCGCTCGCCGATGCGTCCGACTCCATGCTCGAACGTATTCCCGATTCGGCGATCGACTCGGTGGCACAGACGCATATCCGCAGCCGTGCCGTTAACGCATGGCTGGCGGAGCTGGGCGATGCGACGCTCGATGCCCTGCGCGAGAAGGCTTCGATGCCGACGTTTATTTCGGATGGTGCTCGCGGCCTGGCGCTCGCTGCCCGCCGCGTGGCCGATGCCGCGCCGAGCATGCCGCGTCCGTCGCTCAGTCGTCGCCTTGCCGGCAAGCGCATGAGCCGCCCGGTACCGAGCGTGTCGCTCAGTCGTCGTGACCTGCGCTTTTTCAATGCCTTCCCGCGCCTGCGCATCAATCGCTACGAAGGTGTCATTCGAGCAACTAATCTCCGCGACCGCGCCCACGAGCTGTTTCGGCACTAGCCAGAGCGGGGCCAAGTGCGCCCTTCTCGCTCGCGTATTTCCCGTTCGTTTCGCGCCCGTTGCCGCGCCGTTTCCAAGATTGCGGCACCGTTTCTATTCGACAACGCAGCGTTTAACAACGTCGTATCTGGTCTATACCAGTTGCCCCTCGGCCGCATTATGGGCGCCGACAACGTTCATGCGATCAAGGGGGAGCGAATGTACGATACGGGATCGACAACGTTTATGCTCATCTGCACCATGCTCGTGTTTTTAATGACACCGGGTCTGGCGTTTTTCTACGGCGGCCTGTCCAGGCGCAAAAATGTCATCAACACCATGCTCATGTGCTTTGGCGCCATTGGCCTGGTTGGTGTGCTGTGGATTGTTGCCGGCTGGTCGCTGGCCTACGGCGGTGACGGCTCGAGTCCGTTTATTGGAGGCCTTGACCAGCTGCTGTGCCTGCCGGTGCTCGGCCAGGTGCTGCAGGCGGTCGAGGGCACCGCGTCGGACGGCGCCGTCTACCCGGAGATTATCAACATCGCCTTCCAGATGGCGTTTGCCATGATCACCGCCGCTATCGTTACGGGCAGTCTGGCAGGCCGCGTTAAGTTTGGCGCCATGACGGCCTTCCTGGGCATTTGGCTGCTCGTGGTCTATGCGCCGCTTGCCCACATGGTTTGGGGCGGCGAGGGCTCCTTTATCGGCGACATCATCGGCGCGCTCGACTTTGCCGGCGGCGACGTGGTACACATTTCGTCCGGTCTGACGGGTCTGATTCTCTGCTTAATGCTCGGCCGTCGTCGTGGCTTTGGCATGGTGAGCTACCGTCCACATAACGTGCCGTTTGTGGCGTTGGGTGCCGGCCTGCTTTGGTTTGGCTGGTTTGGCTTTAACGGCGGCAGCGAGTTTAAGGCCGACGCCGTGGCGGCACTTGCCATCCTCAACACCGTGACGGCCAGCGCAGCGGGCATGGTCTCGTGGCTTGCCGTCGAGCGCGTGCACACCGGTCGCCCCACGCTGGTGGGTGCCAGTACCGGTTTGGTTGCGGGCCTTGTGGTGGTCACGCCCGGCGCAGGCTTTGTCGAGCCGTGGGCGGCGCTGGTCATGGGCCTGATCGTCTCGCCCGTCTGCTACTTGGCCATCAGCCATCTCAAGACCAAGTTCGGCTACGACGATGCACTCGATGCGTTTGGCTGCCACGGCATCGGCGGCATCTTGGGCGGCGTGCTTACGGGCCTGTTCTGCGTGCCGGAGCTCTCGTGGACCGGTAAGGGTGGCCTGTTCTACACGGGCGACGTGTCGCTGCTCGTCTCGCAGATTTTGGGCATTGTGGTGACGGTCGCTATTGTACTGGTGCTCGACTTGGTGATCGCCGCGGTGGTCAAGGCGCTGTTCCACGGCAGCCTGCGCGTGGACGAGGCCGACGAGGCGCTGGGCCTGGACGCGAGTCAGCACGGCGAGAGCGCCTACCCTTCGTTCTCCGGACTCGATTAGCAGCTTCCCCAAGCACCGCACCTCGGCCTTCAATCGTCGTTTGCGTACCTTAAGTACGCGGCACTCCTCTTTCAGGCCGATCTGCGGCACTTGGGAAACCTGCTAAGACCTGTTAGTTGCACTTATCTGATCTACAAGGTTGGTCTGTGGCACCTGGAAACCCCGTGCCATGTGAGGGACAATTCATTTCTTTTTTTGAAGAGAGGAATTCACTATGAAGAAGATTACGGCGATCGTTCGTGCCGAGAAGCTTGAGGTTCTTAAAGACGCGCTGTTTGCTGCCGATGTTCGTGGTATGACCATCAACCAGGTGCAGGGCTGCGGCGCGCAGCATGGCTGGAAGGAATACGTGCGCGGCAACGAGTTGCTTGTCAACACGATTCCTAAGGTGCAGTTCACGCTCATTTGCGCCGACGAGCACGTCGACGGCATTGTCGACATCATCTGCAGCGCCGCCCGCACCGGCGCCGTCGGAGACGGCAAGATTTGGGTCGAGCCGGTCGAAGAAGTTATCCGCATCCGTACTGGCGAACACGGCCCTTCTGCGGTGTAGAATCGACCGCCTGCCATCCGCAACGTTAAAATACTGCAATGAGGCACAAGACTTGCGTTGCGGATGGACAGATTATGGGGCGTAATAAATATCCCGAGGAGACGGTCGCGAAGATTCTCGACGCGGCGCTGGAGCTATTCTGCGCACAGGGTTATGAGGGGACGAGCATTCAAGATATCGTCGACCGCCTCGATGGCATGACCAAGGGCGCTGTCTATCATCACTTTAAGAGCAAAGAAGAGATTTTCAACGCCGCATTTGATCGGGCAATGGCTCCGATTGTTGAGCAGCGTCGCTCAACGCTTGGTATCGGCAATATGACCGGAGCCCAAAAACTCAAGCGACTGTACGCGCCCGAGTCCGTCGTTCCACAAATTGAGCTATGGGCACGCATGCATCCTGCGGCGGATCCGGTAAAAAGCTCGCGTCTACTGGCGATGCAGTACCAGGGCTCGTTTGACGAGTCGGCCGATGGCTGCCTCTTGCCAGTGATCGAGGAGGGCATCGCCGACGGCTCCATTGCGTGCGAATGCCCGCGCGAAGCGGCGGAGGCCGTATCGCTGTTGGCGAATCTTTGGCTGCTGCCATTGTTCCGTCCGCTCGAGCCCAAGGAGCGAATGCTCGCTCGCGCACAATGTTTGGCGCAGATGGCGGCCGCGGTGGGGCTCGATTTGGGTAATGAAGTGCTTCAGACAACGGCGCAGATTTGGGACGTATGGGACTGCGCCGGGTGGTAATATAGATACCAACGGTATGTAATTGATTTGCGAGGGTAGCCACGGCTGCCCTTTTCAAGTCGAAAAATACATACTGGCGGTATGTATAGGGGGCGGACTTATGGCTGGCCTGAGAGACGTCAGTGCCTCGTTGGAATCAAAAACAGTGCGGTCAATTAGACTCACGGAGCTTCTTGTTGCACAGCTGTGCGCGTATTCGATGTTGTCGGCACTGTGCTTTGCGTGCCCGCTCTACTTGTTCGATTGCAGCGGCTCGTCAACGTTATATGGCACCGTCGCGGCGATAGCGTTCGTGCCGGGCGTGCTTGCGACTCCGGCTGGCGGAATCTTGGCGGATCGTGGGAGACATCGCGGGGTTCTTGTGGTGCTCGGCATTGTTCTGATGGCTGCATCGCTGTTGTTTATCCCCATGAAGCGGTCGCTGCCTCTTGCCGTTGTCGTGGTGGCAATACTTTGCGTCCAATATGGCATCCAATCGCTGCTGAAACCGATGCTTCAAATTGAGACGGTGCGCATGACGGGCCAAGAAAAGGTTGAGCGTGCCACTGCGTTGGTCTCGCAGATAATCATGATGAGCAATATCTTGGGGCCTGTAGTCGGGACGGCAGTCTATGGGTGCTTTGGTATCGATACTCTATGCGAAACCGCGGCGTTGACGTTTACGATTTCAGCCCTGCTGTTCGGGGGCGCACTCAAGCAAAATGCCTCATCTGAAACGATGGGAGACGGCGCGACTCGTACGACACGCCGAAACGATTTTCGGGAGTTGATTCGGTACCTGTCTCAAAACTCATCATTGCTCGTTGTGTTTTTGATTGCGGCTATTTTGAACCTTGCGTTAGTTGGGTTAACGATTGGTGCTCCCGTTATTGTTGCAAAGCATTTCGGAATACAGTCATCCTTTGTTGGGATTATTGAGGTGGCTATGGGCTTGGGTGGTCTTGTCGGCAGTGGTTTGGTCGGTATTTGGCCGCATCGTTTTTCCTTCAAGGGCATATGTCGATATGTTGCGATGATCTGCTTTGGAGTCGTACCGATTATTGTCACGCTACTGAGCGGTCCTGATGAATTAGCGTTTGCCGCGCTTGCGGCCGGCTCGGCATGGGTCATGGCGTGGGCAAGCATTGCATCGGTCGAAATCGTTTCATTTGTTCAGCGGTCAGCGCCAAAGGAACTCTGCGGAAAAGTGCTGGCACTCGTTTATATGATGCTTTCCTGTGCAACGCCTATTGGCCAATTGGTTTACGGGCTCGCATATGATCGATGGGCTCCGGCGATTGTATTCGCAGGAATGTTGGCGGTGCTGACGTTGACGACGGTGCAGTTTTATCGGCTGAAAAGTCGCTTGTGGCAATTGTCTTAAGGCGCAGGGACACCGTGGATTTGCGGAAGTATTGTCCCGCCGCGCCGGGACGCCATTGTCTGGACATGCCTCTCCTTCGTCTACAATATCGTGCAGACGAAGGAGAGGCACGCCCATGATCAAGATGTTTGCGAGTGACTTAGACGGAACGCTGCTGAACGCCCTGCACGAGGCAGATGGGACCATCCGCCGTGCCATTCGCGAGCTGACTGAGGCTGGCCTGCATGTGGTTCCCGCGACCGGGCGCTCGACGTTGCCAATCGGCGAGCATGGCTTTACGGGGCTGGCGCTTGACGCCTGCTGCTCCAATGGATCAATCGTGCGCGATAGTCATGGCGAGGTGCTCAAGACCTGGACCATCGACCCTCAGATCACCGAGGAGCTGCTCAAGGAGTTTCCGGATATCTGTTTTGACTGCTCCACGCCCGACGGCATGTTTTCGAGCGGATCGTTCGAGATGCACCAGGCGGGCTTTAAAAAGGACAGCCCTATCAAGCGCATCGTGATGCGCGGCATGCGTGCGCGTGGCGGGTACCACGAGGAACAGTACTTCGACCAGTCGATCGGCGACATCCTGCGTCATGACGTGTGCAAGATCAACTGCCGCGTGACCTCGCCCGAGCTGGAGCGCGACCTTAAGGCGTATTTGGCCGAGCGCTCGGACCGCGTGGTCAACGCGCCGTTCGATCCGGTGATGTTTGAGATTACGGATGCGGCGTGCAACAAGGGCGAGAGCGTGGCCTGGCTGGCGGGCTACTACGGCATTGCCGAGGACGAGGTCGCGGTCTACGGCGACGGCGGCAACGACATTGCCATGCTCAAGCGTTTCCGCCACAGCTACGCGACCAAAAACGCAAGCGATGCAGCCAAGGCCGCCGCGAGTGCGACCATCGGCAGCTGCATGGTCCACGCCGTCCCCAAACACATGCTCGCCACCATGCGCAAGCAAAACTCCCGCACCGTCATCGAATAATGTGACAAGGGACAGTCCCTTTGTCACAGGGGTCTGTGTGCTTTGAATACGAACATATATTCGTATATATAACTAGGCTCTGGTAGAATCGGTATCGTTGACGGCAGTTCCATGTGCCGGGCAACGCCCTCCATCTGATGGGAGGTGATGCCCATGACCGATCTGATTGATTTCGTGAGACTTCTGACCGCTTTGGTCTCGTTCTTCACGGCGCTCGTCGGGCTTTCCGAGGCACTCAAGCAACGTTCGAAGCAACGTAAGACGATATGAGAAAGCCATTTGGGTCGCCTCCCCCGCGGCGCAGCTTCTTTCC
>CAJMLY010000011.1 GCA_905214425.1 uncultured bacterium | reverse complement strand
CGCGGCGGGGTCGAGAGGGGCACACGCAAGGGGCGGTGCCGACGCCGTGCGGTTAGGAGGAGCCAGATGGGCTACTACGCATGGGGTACCGGCGAAATTAAGTTTGCGTCCAAGGAGGAGCTCGAAGCCGCCGTAAAGGCGTTGAAGAAGATCCCTGCTAGCGCGAATTTCAAGGGCATCGAGAAGGATTACCCCGACCATGAGTCGTTCGAGTTCTGCAAGGCGATGTCTGAACTCGGGTTTTCCGCTGTCCACTCCAAGGATGATTTCTACCCCTATTCTTTCGATATCGAGTACGAATGGGACAAAATCGGGTCTTGGACGGAAGAGCCGTTTGAGGCGATCGGCCCCCATTGCGTCAAAAGCTATTTCAAGTGGAGCGGAGAGGACGGCGAGAGGTGGCTTGAGTCCGGGCTGCACACCGAGAAGGACATGCTCGTCGCCAGTTTCCCGGACGGTGGCGTTGAGTGCTCGAACGGCAGCATGTTCATCGATCTGACCTATGCCGACCAGAGGTTCCAGCTGTTCATCAACGTCAACGACTGGGGTGTCCCCACGTTCCATATCAGCCAAATCAAATAGATCCAATGCCGGGACGGTCGCCGTCCCGGCCTTTATTCCCCCGGCCACCGCCCAGGGGGAGCGCTCCGGCGCCGCCTAATTTCAAGAACAGCCAATGGCGGGGGCCTGCGAGCCCTCGCCCCACTCCAAAGGAGAGAACCATGAAGAACATCGACGAGAAGATCAGGAAGATCGTCGCCCTCATCGACGGGGCTGCGACCGAAGGCGAAGCGCGTGCCGCCTCGTTGGCGCTCCAGAGGCTCCTCGTTGCGAACAACCTTAAGTTGGAGGACATCAATCTGGACGATTCACCGGCAGAAGTCGGCGAGGAGGTTTGCGATCTCGGCCGTCGAATTCCCGAGTGGAAGAAAACCCTTGCACTTGTTGTTGCAGCGAACTACAGGTGCAGGGCCTACACGTCATATAGCAACAATGGAAGGACTGTCGTGTTCGTCGGTGAGGGCGAGGATTCCGTTGTCGCCTCGTGCTGCTTTAGGGCGAGCGCCAATGCGGCCGAGAACTGCTTCAGGACCTATTGCGCGCGGATGAAGGCCTTGGGGTACGGGAACGTCTCACGCCAGAAGGGCGTAAAGGGAACGTGGATGCTCGGCTTTATCTCCGGTCTCAAGCGAGCCTATGCGGAGCAGGTCAGCAATGACGAGTCCATGGCCCTCGCGATCGTCGTCCCCGAATCTGTCAACCGTCACATGGATGGGATCGGCTTGAGGACGACCAAGATTAAAGTCAGGACTACTAGCGATCCCTATGTAAAAGCCGACGGCTATGAATCCGGTTATGGGTTCGGCAGAGGCGACAGAGTGACCGCCGCATCGGCATAAGACGAAACGCCGGGGCCGCCAAAAGACGGCACCGGCGTTTTTCTATTTAACTCGATTGAACGGGCAGTGGGGCTCCGGTAGTGAATGGGAAACCATTTATCGCCGGGCCCCATTGCCCGTTCAATCGTTAGACGAACTACTGAATTATGGAAAAGGAGAATACATGGACAACGGGAAAAGCGAACTACAGAACTACGTAATAAAGACAAGATGCAATAGCGCTATAGCGGCAAACCGTAAAAGCCGAACCACGAAACTACGGAATAGCGGAACTATTGAACATCGTACCGTTCGGTCCTGAATTTTGTCCGCAAGAGTCGTACGCTGCCGTACAAAACTGCGTTTTGCCCGGTAGCGTACCGCCGCCAAGGGCGGCGCTTGTTAGGGCTCTGCCCTAAAACCCGGCGCCTGCGGCGATAAATAGTTACGCAATAACGTTATTACGTTATTGCGTAAATACACAGTTCGTTAGTTCATCTCTTACGTAGTTCATCTCTTACGGAGTTACGTTTTACCTATATTGAGCGGTTAGATAGATCTTCATTTCGTAGCCTAAAAAGCATTGCCGGTCATCCTTTACAGGCGTGGCCCATTCGGTTTCATATTCGCAATGAGCCATAACGATACCTAGCGGATACGCCATGCTCCGATCTTGATGAATTTCACCTTGCGCGCTCTGTCAACCGAACTGCCGCCATTAGGCTGACGTGAGACGCACTAATAGAAATCGTAAGTTGGGTCAGCGGTCTTGGCGGCTTAAGCGTGAGCGTGGGATCAGGTGGTGGTATTTGATGAAGGGCATTGTCTGGAGTACCAAACGTCCGCAACCAGCATTCCCGTTCTTTAAGTGCCCAACAGTTCCTTGTGGCTTGGTCGCGCAGTTATGTTATTCGGTTTTTCTTTTGTTACGGTATGACGTACTGCCGTTATCACGTAGTTCGGTTGTTCGCTTTTCGCATAGTCCGCTTATTTGCTTTGTCCGTTAATCAGTTATCCGGTGATAACGCAATATCACTGTGTTGCCATTGCGTTAGTGCGAACATCGCACCCGCGAAAACTGAAGCTCGTTCATAAAGTGGATCACAATGCTGCCTTGCGGATAGGTCAAACTCTGGTCTTGTCGGTTTTTACTTAGTATGCCCGCAACCAAACTCAAACCGTAAAACTGTCGAGAGGCTCTCTGCTTGATCTCGAAATTAAGGTCTGTTAACGAGAAAGTTCAGACACGAATATAGGGTCGAGTCTTATGGTATTTCCTGCAGGGCATTTCCCAGAATATTGAGTGACCGCGACCATCTTCCCCATTCGCTGATTGTTGAGTAGGCACGCTATGTTGTAGTTTCGTATTTAGGCTATTCCGCTTTTACGTTGTTACGTCATTACGTCCTTTCGTTATTACATATTTCTTTAGTTCACTTCTTGCATAGTTCACTTATCTAACAATTACGTTTTACGAGAATGAGTAGCTTGACTATCAAACTGGATCCAAAGAGTTGATGAGAGGCGTTCAGCCATTGCTTGGAATAAGGTCGGCTTTCGCTACAGCTCGCATGCGAAAGTGGGATTGCAGCTGTCTGTATTTTAAGAAAGAGGTTTGTCCAGAGTGCAAAGCGAGCGGGACCAGTGCCCCATTCCCTGAAATGTTATGCAGTCCTGTTATGCCGCAGTCACGTGGTTCTGTTATTCCGCTTTGCCGTTATTGCGCTATTACACAGTTACGCTACTACATAGTCGCGCTATTGCACAGTTGCGTTATTACGTAGTTCAGTAGTTCTCTCTTATCACTATTCGCCTTTCCACTTCTACTGAAGTTACAAAATACCGTTAATCGGGTGATCTGGAGATGCCACTTTCCGTAGTTCGGGAATGACATAGACCCTTACTGATTTAACGGACCCTTTCTTCTGGCAGGTATTCCAGTAGATAGGACGTAAAACACATTGGCACCACCTGTCACCAAATTGTACGGCACGGTACGTATCACTGCCCTACGCTTGAAGAAGCATGAATTAGGAGACAGTGCATGAGCAAGAAGCCCCGTAAGAAACAGCTAAAAGAGGCGCGCATAGAGGCCAGAAGCACTATCGAGGAGGCAGACGCCATTCGTGCATTGGCAAAGGGCCTCAACATGTCCATCACTGAGTACATCTTGTATAAGACGCTCTACGAGACCCATGCTTCATCGGGGTCCACCCTAAGAAGCATCTGGGACGAGCTCATTGCAATTTCAGTGCAGCTATCTGAGCTCAACTCGAACGCCAAGGCGATAGCGGGGCAGTCCCGCGCCGCCGAAGCCAGAAGGCTGTCTATGGCCATTTTCGCGGCGATTGATACCGTTGAGCCCAATTTAGTTGACGCATGCGAGCGGCTATCTCGTGCAATCGAGGCCGAATATCCCGCCGAAAGGAGGCGCGATGCCCTTTCTTAAGACAATTTCGGGCGGCAGCGGCAGCTGCAGGCAGGTCGATGACTATCTGTCGTTTGGCCATAGGGGTGCGGAGGATCACGAGGAGAGGATGGAGAAATACCTTACCGGTGACAAATCCGCCTCGCGATCCATGGCGTTCGGCCATTCCCCAGGTCTGCCCGATACCCCGTTCGGATGGCATAAGGTCATGGATGCAACGCGGAAAAGATTTGGCAAGGATAAACCCCCGGAGTGGTTTGAGCGGAAAAGAAAATCAAACCCCGACCTAGTCTGGAGGAACTACTACCAATGGGTCCTGTCGCCCGACCCTAGGGACCGTGCATCTGCAGAGGAGGTTGGCCAGCTCGCCCAGGAATGGTGTGAGAGGGTTTGGCCAGCAGAGCAGGGCTGGCAGTGGATCTGGTCGGTTCACGACGACAACGCACATGGGGTCATGCACGCGCATGTTATCCTCAATGCGGTAAATTCTTCCAATGGACTTAAAGCTCAAATAACGCCCGAGGACAGTGACACCATGGCGCGTGTTGCACAAGAGATAGCGCGCGATCATGGCATGGGAACGCTGCCGGATCTCTCTGAGCGCAGGAAGGCAATGCGAGAGGGGCGGCAGGCCCCCACAATCCAGTCAGTTCGTATGAGTGCTGCCGAACGCTCGCTTAGGCGTCGTGGGCGCCGAAGTTGGGTGGCGGAGATTAGGGATGCTATTGATAAGTCAATCGCAAATAGCTCCGACTGGGATGAGTTCGTAGAGAGATTCGAGGCTGAAGGCTTTACAGTGGAATGGAGTCGTCGGGGTATTGGCTATAGGCATCCTGACAGCGGAGGTCACGACAAGAAGGTCCTTGCGTCTTCACTCGGGTCGAATTATGACGAGTTCGGAATT
The DNA here is from genome assembly GCA_905214425.1 of uncultured bacterium. GTDB lineage: Bacteria > Actinomycetota > Coriobacteriia > Coriobacteriales > Coriobacteriaceae > Collinsella. The sequence continues at coordinate 58,808 of CAJMLY010000011.1, read as the reverse complement.
CGCGCCCGACTGGGGATACCCGTCGATGTCGTGAATGGGGAGACGAGCTCTAGAATCACAAGGCGACAAGAGCATAAATCTCAGGTTCCAAACGCGGGCTATTCGCCGCATAACAGGGGGCTCGAGGATGCCCTCAGGTCAAGAATTGCAGCAAAATCAAGCCGTCGTGGTATAGGTGCAATTGGCGCCGGCATTAAAGCCCTTTCCGCAATTTCTGCTGACGGGTATAGCTCCGTCTCAGAAGTTGAGGAGGCTTTCAGGTCTCAGATGCTCAAGGTTGAGGCCATGGAGCAAGAGGTCCATGAAATAGAGTCATCGATATCTATTGCAGAAGATGTATTGGAGCGCTCGGAGAGGATTGCATCTGCCAGGGCGAGGATCGACGAGTTGGGGTCGCTACCGTCGATAACGCAAGCAGAAAGAAAAGAGCGTAACGCCCTATTGGATCAGATTGACGACGATACCGCCTTTTGCAAAATGGCGTTTTCAAAAGTCGCTCCCGAGGTATCGGGGGCTGATAGCTACGAAAGCGAAGCGGGAGCAATTCTCAATAGGCTAAGAGATGAGCTAGGTGGCCTCTCCGTGTCGCTTGATGGCGCACGAGCTGACGCCAAGTCGTTAAGCGAGTCCCTTGGGGCAATCGAGGGCTTTGTCGGCGCAAGGGCCGTAAGGGATTTGCGAGGCGTCCCCTCGGTTGGCGAGTTCCTGCGAAGGTCCAAAGGACGGCAACTCAGCGTTCCGACTTCAATCCAAACCAGAGATTCGATGGCTATTGCGGCCGCGTTGGAGTCGGCCGCTTCAAGGCGAATCCTTCATGAGAACAGAGGTCGTATCGAGAGCATCGAGAAAGCGACAAAAACCCAAGCACCTTCGGTTTACATCCGTCCTGAGGTCGCGGCGGTTTCCGAGAGAAAGAACACGGTTTAAAGATGAACACTTCATCCTTGAGGATCTACTACGAGACCGGTTGCATCGATGAGGTGCATATGCCGGATCCGTCGTATGAGTCGGGTGTCGCGCTGCAACGTGAATACCTCGATATCTCCAACCCAGACAACGGCATATTCCTCGATCGAAGCTACAAGATGCCCGGAGGCGACAACGACGAGTATCGCGAACTGTGCGACAGGATGCTAGTCGTGAGCCCAGATGACTTGGCGCGGGCACTCCTTGTGGAGTCTCATGGGCTTGCGCTCCTCACTCGCGATCCCCTGTCCGATTTCGAGTGCGGGCTATCTATCACGTTGCCAGACCGCCTTGGCTTTAGTGATGATGCGTGCCTGATGAATGAGGACTGGTATTTCGGCAACATTCAAAAGCTCATCGAAAAGGTAATTGCCATGGGGCCCGCCGCGCATGCCGCGCTCGTCAACGGACTAGCAGCAGGCGTGGAGGGGCTTACCGTTGAGGAGGGCTGGGGCAATGTCACCCGATGAGATTGTTCTCAGGGACTATCAGCAGGAGTGCGTGGATATCTGCAATTCCCTAGAGAGTGGATCCCATCTCGTGCAGATGGCCACGGGGCTCGGTAAAACCGTGACTTTCAGCAAAATAGGCAGGAAGGGGAGGGTACTACTTCTATCCCATCGTGAGGAGCTTGTGACCCAGCCAGTTAAGTACTACAGCTGCCCGGTCGGCATAGAAAAGGCCGAGCGGCACTCGCATGGTGAGGAGGTAGTCTCGGCTTCGGTGCAGACGCTTGCGAATCGCCTTCAAAGGGAATTTAAACCCGGCGACTTCGACATGGTTATCACCGATGAGGCGCACCACGCCCTGGCACCATCCTATCGGAAAATCTACGACTACTTGAGGCCTCGCCTCCACATCGGTTTCACGGCGACGCCGAGAAGGGGAGACGACCGAGGGCTCGGAGCGGTATTTGACGATATCGTTTTCCAGAAAGACCTGCGTTGGGGAATCACCAACGGATATCTTTGCGATATTGATTGCCGCAGGACCATCGTGGACTGGTCGACGAAGGGTGTCCGTACTGGTATGGGCGATTTCCGGGTGAGTGAACTCGCGAAGCGGGTTGACCGCCCAGAGACGAATCGACAGGTCGCTGCTGCATACGATGAGCTTCATGTAGGCCAGACGCTTATATTTGCGTCGAGCGTTCACCATGCCTATTCACTGGCCGAACTCATTCCTGGATCCGTGGTGGTCGATGGAAACACGCCGGCAGACGAGCGACGACAGATCATTGACGCGTTCACTACGCGCGAGATTCCATGTCTTATCAACTACGGGGTATTTACCGAGGGCACGGATATGCCGTTAATTGAAACCGTATTGCTGGCACGCCCGACGAAGAATCCATCCCTTTATACGCAAATGGTCGGGCGAGGGCTGAGGCTCTACACCGACCCTGTAACCGGCTATAAAAAGAAATCACTTAGGCTTATCGACTGTTTGGGCGTGTCGGACGACAAGAGTATCTGCACTCCGCCAACGTTGTTCGGACTCAATGAAAGGGATTTCCCCGAGAGGGTCGGTAAGAAGCAACTCGATGGCTCGCTCCTCGATTTGGGAAGAAGGGTCGAGGAGGTGGAGGATTGCCCCTCCGGTTGGGTTCTCACGTCGCGCAAGGTCAACGTGCTATCTTCCACGGGATCCATCGCATGGGTTATCCACTACAACGGCGATCGCAATATCGCCGGCCCCGGCGCATCAGACAGGGGATGGCAGGTCACGCTTTATAAACCGGATCTTCTCGATTGCTGTACTGCGGACCTTACGAGGTTGGGGGAGACGGAGCGCAGGTATTATAGGTCGCTTGAAGTTGCCGAGCAGGACATTCTCCTTTGGCTTGAATCAAACTACGAGACTTCGCACGATAGAGCGCTATGGGACCGCGAACGCGCGGCAAAATGGGCCGAGGATCCAGCCTCGGAGCCTCAGCTGACTTTTATAAAGAGGCTTCTGGGTGACTCCGCGGGCGACCTAGATTTCGACAACCTTACCAAAAGGGATGCAACGATTGTCATCGAGTGCGCCAAGAGGCGCGCCCATGAGAAGAATCTTAGGAAATACGGGGTCTGTCCGTTGTGTGGAAGCGCTTTGAAGGTGTCTAAGTCTGGGAAATCCATCGTTTGCGAATCTAACAGCTGGGCCTACAGAGGCGGGTCTTTCGTGCTTGCGTCCGGCTGCGGTTTTCAGGTCAAACGTTTCCACGATGATGAGGAATTTTCGCCTGAAAAGTCTATGGGTTGGCCGGGCGTCAAGGAGCAAATTAAGGAGAAGAAGGGATGAATCCCCTTATGGGTCCGGTCAGCGAGCTTGCAAAAAGGCGCTTCGACCGGAAATGTAAACGCGCAGCATCGGGGTCTAAGCATTTTGCCGCCGCAAGGATCGCCGTAGGTGTTCTCGTGACTTCGGTGCTCATCTTCATATGCCTCGGCGCAGAAGTTGTAAGAGAGACTGTCATTACAAATACAGCTGAGCAGAAGGCGCAGGCAGAAGACGGTGGACAGTCTCTTGCAGATGAGAACCCGGACTATGCCGGCTGGCTCACCGTTGAAGGGACCTCGATCTCGACCCCTGTTGTCTCATGCCGGCAAGGTGATTCGAAGGGCTTCTATCTCAATCACGGCTTCGATCGCACACCGTCTTTTTCCGGATGTCCGTACATTGCAGAGGGGTCGTCGCCAACAAGCTCGAACATGCTTATTTACGGTCACAACATGGGAATCGGGTCCTTGGCGTTTAGTGAACTCCAGAATTGCTATCGAACGGACTGTTTTTCAAGTATCGGTACTGTGACCTTCAAGGACAAGGATGGCAGAACCTCTCGCTATACACCCTTGTACGGCTTAAAGGTGCCGATGAGCTATGAAGTGCTGCTCAGGTTTGATTTTGCCGGGAAATCGGATTTCGATGCCTGGCTCAACACGCTGTCCGACTGCGCAAGTGAAAAATCGGATTCCGGCGGCACTGATTCCGTCATTACACTGGTTACTTGCGCCTCCGCGCTGGGTGGGGCGAAATATCGAAGCGTTCTGGTTTGCAAGAATATCGCGCATTAGTAATGGCTCTGTTAGACCAGAATTGACATAAGGGCTTTCATGCATAGATAAATTGACTGTACCCCCAGAATCTGATAATCGATTCTGGAGGCACAGTCAGAAAAATAGATTACTCGATTCAATCGACGCACTATTTTAGGAACTCATATTCGAAAAGCTTAGGGACAATCTCCTTAAGGTAGTACTCCTTGTTAAGCTCCTTGAGAGTACGAATCGACCCGTTTAGGGACGGGTAATCATATATTCGTCCCTTATTTCCATTTGGCGGCTCATGCCATGTGTTGAGCTCTTCCCCTATCTGATAGAAACCATACGTAAGTGAGCTGTCGTATAGAGTCGTTTCCTTTGCCTCCTCGAGGACCCTAGACCATGCGGCCAGAAGCTCGCTTTCGCGAACGCGGCGATCGAGCTTCTTGAGCGTCTCGGAAGCCACCGTGGTGCCATTCGAAGTGTCAAGGCACAGTTCGTTCCTGTATGTTCTACCGTCGCCGCCCGTAAACGAGCGCATGTGATTCTGGTACTCCAAGCATGTGAACAGGAGCGTCCTCAACAGCCATTGATTCAACTTTCCGGAAGCAGCGTCCTTCAGAAATTTGTCCGCTCCGTCGGCAGACTTCATAACGCGCCCTCGCTCCGTCCAAGATCCGTTGTAGGAGATGTAGCGGGAGGCAGCGAACATGGGCAGCTTCTGCAAGAAGTTGTCACGGCGGAGATAGAAGCCATTGCCGTTGAATATGCCGGCCGAGACAAGTATCGAATGGAGTTCGGGATTATCGAACCCGACCCCGTCCGCGACCATATAGCCGAGAATGTTCTTGTTCCAGCGGGGTTTAAGCCGCTTCTTCTGCGTCGTTGCCTCGATCCCAGTTTTTTGCAGAAGGATTCCGCCATCGATGTCATCGTTCATTTTGCGCTTGTCGTAGTAACGAGAGCTGTAGAGCGAGTCGACTTTTCTGAAATCTAGAGAAACCGGCGCCCCGAGTTTTCCTTTGACGATATCGAAGCCGTCCACCGTGAATGAATCGCTCTCTGCGTCCTCATTCGACCATAGGGCGACAAGGACACATGAGTGCTTCCTTGCATGGAAATGGAATCTGTCCCCGGCGAAGCCGTCAATGAAGCGCTTCTTCACGAGACCCTGGGCCTTCCAGTACTTAACCGGTGAAAAAACGACATAACTGTCGGTTGGTTGTCGGAGATAGTACTCGAACGCGGACCAGATGAAGGCGTTTCCCATATCGTTGGTCGACGTTCCAGAAATCGATGGATTCTCCTTTACGGCCTTTCTCATCTGTTCCAGAACCCAACTTGCCTTCCAGCCAGAAGACGACCGCTTTCCCTCGCCGCGCTTCTGATGTTCCATTGAAGTGGTCTCAGCGAACGGTGGGTTTTCGAAGAGAATAATCGTACATGACGGGTCATCGATATAACGCCTGATAAGTGGATTCTCGACATACTCTTGAGTTAAAGCGTCGGCGCCCCTTACGTTACCGGCATCGAAGGTGTCCTCGGCCTCGATGGGCGGGATGATATGGCGAACCTTCGAGCCGATCAGCTCTTGCAGCACCTTGTACTCGTAATACTCCTTCGTCGATACGATGCAGTGTGACAGAATATCCTCGGAAAGGCCCCGTTCTAGGTTTCCCGTACCGGCGCAGCGGTCGATGACGACATAATCGTTTCCTGAAGGTACGCGCGAGATAGCTTGCGCCAAAAGCTCCCTGGATTTTTCCGCATAGGGCTCCGGGGTGAAAAAAGCCCCCAGGTCCTTTTTCTGAAGGAAATCGTTCAGGCAGTCCATCAGATAGTCGAACTTGACATTGGTCTGACCGGTATAGGGAATCAGGTACCGCTCAAAAATCTTGGGCTGTCTAATCTCTCCAGTAACTTGATGTTTTCCTGTGCTGTCGCCGATGAAGTGCTCTTTGCGAGCGTCCGGTCTCAGCCGATAGTATTCCTCCGCCCATCCGACGATGCAATTTTCGTCTATGTGGGTCTTCGTGTAATTGTCGGTCTTCAGCGTCATTACGAGCCTTTCGGCAGAAAGCTGGTCTGAATAGTCCAGCTTGTCCGCATACTTGCCTGCCGTGAACCCGCTGTTGTTCTTGGACGAAGGGCCGTTGTACACCGTCTCAATCTGTCCAAGGTAGTCCTCGGAGCGATAGATGTAGGCAACGGAATCTTCAAGTGAGACGATCACCACGTTCGCAGGAACCGGCTTTCCCTTAAGTCGGCGGGCGGAGAGGTACTTGACGCATTGGAATAGAACGGCGTTAAGATCGATGACGCGAAGCTTAAATTCCAGGAGGTTCCCATTGATAACGCCGTCGTTGTCGTCAGCGAGAATCCCGTCCAAATCCAAATCTGGGTCTACCCTCGGGATGAACGTCTCGTAGAACTCGATCTGTCCCTCGCGCTCGGTAGTGTATGACGCCATTTATAACCACCGCCCCGCGATGGCCTTCATGTGCGCGAGGCCTCTATCTGTCTTCTCTTTCTCGATTTGCGGCATCCAGGCTACTCCTCGTTCTTCTTTGGCGCGACCTTCATCTCGAATGGCATCCCGCCTCCTCGGAAGAGCGCCTTGAGGCATGCGTTGACGGCAGTGGACATGGAGAGGCCGAGTTCGTCGAGGATAACGGATGCCTCTCTTCTCCTCCGGCTCGATCCTGATGGTGGTTGCTGGTATGTTCGACGGCATTGCGGCTCCTATCTATCGTGTATACCACGGTGCCGCCATTTTAGCGGACTACGCCGCCGGTGTAACCGGTAGTCCATATAGGGCGGCAGGACGTTGAACATGTCGTAGATGAGGGTAGCGCAGGTGCCGTTGGCGAGCTGACGTAAACAGGACAATGCCAGCAAGTCGATGACAGATGAGCTCTCTCTGCCGTTGATTAACTGCATGTTCAACAATAACGGCATTATGTATTACTGACGCTCGGCTGATTTCGTTCACCATCGGAACGTGTTGTCCATCATTTACAATGGTCCGCCGACTGAAGGACAGACTTATTTTCAGGATTCCATAGGAGTCTATACAGACGCCTATTTGATTGGCATGAAGGATAGCGACATACCGAATCGTGAGGTTGGATTGTACTTGGCAGCGGTAATAAACGCATCAATTCTTAACGAAAAGAAGCGCAAGTATTCTCGCGGACATAAAGCCACACCCAGAGGCAGGGTGGAGTACGACAAGATTATTGTTCCAGTTAATGCATAGGGAAAGGTGGATTTTGTCTATATGAAGCGATATATGCGCGCGATCGAGAAGTTGTCAATTGCTGAGCTTGCCAAGTACAAGAACAGCGTTGTTGTCGCCACAAGACGGGTTGTGGGAGCTTAGGCGATTCAACGACCCGTCGTTACATGTGTCGTTACTTGTTGAACCGCATGTCAAATCTTGACGCCCTCAATTATGACTAGATCGGGGAGGGTCTGACCCCGGAACTTCTCCGGGGTCAGACCCTTCTTCTCGATCTTTATAGTGCTTAACAGAGATCCCTGTGGAGTCCCGAGTTCGCAGCAGAAGTCGCCCAAGGGGGCGTTTAGGTGCGCTTGGAGGAGCTTTCATTCACCCGCTGCGCTATATTTCGGTCTAGATATGGCACTGCTAAATTGCAGATCAAACGCCGTGGGGATTATGTCCCTCACTCAAAGGTGCGTTAGCTGCTCGGCCCTTATTTTCGAGAGCCTTTAAGTCTGCCTGAATCTTGGCGGTCGACGGAAGGGAAGGGTCGATTGAACGCTTCCCCTCCTCAAGAGTCTCAGGGGTGTGCTGGATGAGGAAGTCTGCACCCATCTCGTGCATCCTGGCGTCAAAAGAAGATTGGCACTTCCGAAGAACCTCATCGAAGAAGCGGAAATTACCCTGAGTCTGCGCGATCTCCATCCAGCTCTTGTACTCGTCCGCATGTTTTTCGTCAATGACGATTAGGTCGACACCGTTTTCGATGCACTGCTTCATCATAATGAGGCGGCCGATTCGCCCGTTGCCATCCTGGAACGGATGCAGATGTTCGAACCTTGCGTGGAAACGAGAAATCGACTCGAAGTCCTTCGGGCTGGCGTCCCATTCGGCGAGCAGCTGCGGTATGGCGGTCGGTATGTCACTCGGGAGGGCAACCTGTACCGAACTGTTTCTGATGCGGTTGGGAATATATTTGAAATGCCCGCTTTCACCGTTGGCTGCCATGGTCGTTCCCTTGTGAAGGATCGTCTCGAATTCAATGAGGAGTTCCGGCGTCAACTCAACACCGAGCGTGTCGACCATTCGATCGAACATCTTGAAGGAATTCTTGGTCTCGATGATGTCGTCAAAGTCATGGTCTCCGGTCACCTTATTCCGTACATAGAGCGTCTCGATCTGATCGAGCGTGAAGGTGGATCCCTCAATCTTATTTGAGTGGTAGAGGAACTCCGGAAGGATGACCTCATAGGCTGAATTCGGCGCCGCCTTGAGCGTCTGCATCTTGTTTGCGGAGATAATCATCGTTCATCCTTCGTAATCGTTATGCCAAGCACTTGTCTTTTGCATATTCTATGATAAACGAGCGCTTGATAATAGCTTTGCAATTCCCCAGCAGGACATGCGTCTCCAAATGCCCTACAACGGCCGTATAAGAGGTACCCCTTACCGGAAGAAGGGTAAAGTTCCTTGTTTTTGCGACCATCATGGGGTATAAGTGGTTTAAGGTGATCGACACCGTCAATGCGCCGCTATTCAGGGCGCCCATCAGTCCGCGATAGGGATTTAAGGAGACGGTGTTATGCCGAATGACCAATTGCGCTACTCAAAGCAAATATCAGACCAAGGCCGTGAACGCTCTGTCGAGGTGCGCCGGGAGCGCGCCGCACTCAAGGAGCGCCTCAAGGCAGGTGAGATAGCCCCTGTCGATGTGCTCAACGATGAGGGCCGCGTCGCAGCTAAAATCAGAATGTTTGCGTTCCTCAAGAATTGTCCCGGCGTGGGGGCGGTAGGTGCGAGAACACTACTCCGCGCGCTGGGCCTGTCCGAGACCAAGACGATCCGCTCCCTGGGACCCGTGCAGAAGGCTCGCATAGTCACGACATTGGACATGATCGCAAGCGGCGTCCGGGTCGATCGCGTGGCCGAGATCATCATGTCCGAACGATAGAATAGAATCCGATAGGGGATTAGAGAAAGGCAACATCATGGATGAGAACGACAACAAACCCCAGGACGAGCTGGACCAGGAACTCAACCTCGTACCCGATGGAGACGGCGGCGGCACAATGCCTTTGAAGCGGAAGGTCGCCATCGGCGCCGCGGTCGCGCTCGTCGTCGCGGGGCTGTGGTTCGGCGGCGCATGGGCGACCGGCGCCTTCACACCCACACCCGAGTCCTCCAAGGTCGAGGCCGGCACTGGTGCCAACAAGAAGCAGGTCTCGGATAAGGCCGAGTCGACGGTTGATTGGACCGTCAAGATCGAGGCCGAGGGCGTGACGGCCGACTCCTCGCCCCTCATCACCCGCTACGTCTGCACCGACGGCGCCGAGGCGGGCACCGAGTTCTACCATGCCACGCCGGCATCCGACGCCATCGAGGGCAAGGACAGCGTGCGTCTTACCGAGGGCACCTGGGAGATCACCGCGATTCCCATAATCAACCAGGACGGCTCCATCACCACCCCCTCCGGCGGCGGCGAGCAGGCCATCTCAGGCGAGCAGAAGGGGTCCGGCTCCACCGAGTTCACCGGCGAGACCAAGCCCGCCGGGGACGTCACCCAGGACGACATCGACAAGGTCCTCGACAAGGTGAACGATGCCATCTCCAAGGGCGACGGCACTCTCACGGGGGATGCCGGCAAGGACGTGGTGAACAAGGTCACTGACAACGCCTCGAAGGCCCCTGCCGCCGATAAGGAGAAGCTCGAGGAGAAGAAGGACGCCGCGACCGATAGCGCCGTGAAGGCCGAGGACAAGAAGACCGATGCGGCAAAGCCGTCCACGGGCTCCGGCTCCGCGCCGTCAAAATCCGACTCCAAGCCCTCTTCCGGCTCCTCCAGCAAGCCGTCCCATGAGCATACGTGGCAGGCGCAGTACCGCAGCGAACCCGTGTACACCACCGAGACCTATACCGTTGTCGACCAGGAGGCTTGGGACGAGCAAGTTCGTAGTGGCAGTCATTTCTTGTTCTCAGACGGTCACATTTGTTATGACAGTATGGATGCTATGAATTATCAGTTTGATACTGGCTGCTCTTATTCCGTTGTAGACGACTACAAGACAGTCCACCATGAAGCAGTTACGCACCAGGAGACGCGTCAGGTGCAGACCGGGACCAAGCAGGTCCTCACGGGCTACCGCTGCTCCGGTTGCGGCGCCACGAAATAGGCCCGAAGCGGAAAAGATGGACCGGCTCTATGGAACCAGGTGTGAATTTGATCCACGCCATCTCGCTCTTCGGTCGATTTTACTTCGCCCTGCTCCTGATAATACGACCGGATCACTTCGGGAAGAGGACATGTCTTTATAGGGGAGTCGGGCTGCTCGTTCTGCTTGGCGCGCTCCTGCGCCTGGCGCGCGGCATCTTGCGATATGTTGCCGGGCTGATGTGAGCTTTGCCGCCTATCCAAAGGATGACCACATGGAAATGGGGATATCAAGGCGGCAACATCGCATCTAAACGAAAGGCTTTTGGGTACTATGATTATGCGATAGTATGTCATTATCATATTGAGAGGTGATATATATGGCACTGATACAGCTGAACGTCCCCGATGAGGTGAAGGACCGCGCTGACAGGGCTTTCGCCAGGAGCGGTCTCACGACGCCGTATGCGATGCGCATTATGGTCAATCAGGTTGCCCAGACCGGCAGGACGCCTTTCGACGGCCTGTTCTCATCGCCATCCGGCCGCCTCTACTCGGAGGAAGTGCGCGTTGCGATGCTTCGTGCCGAGGCCCAGGAGTACGGTTTGATTGAGGACGATTCCGGGGAGGACCCGCTCGAGATACCGGCAGGCATACTTGCGGAGATGGGCATCGAGCCCGAGGAGGTCGGGCAGTGAACCGCTACGATGTCAAGGTTCCCGCCTCCTTTTGGAAAACGCTCGTCGTGCTGAAGCCGAAATACTCCCATGCCGAATACGTGGAAGTCGTCAACGCGGTCAAGGGATGTATTGACGAACTCGGCCGCACCGGAATGATAGAGGAAAGCGGATGGGACGACCACGTTCTCGTCCACCCGCCCTATTCTGACGGTAAGCACCGTGAGGCCCATACCTACGACGACGATGTCCTGGTCGTGTATTTTATCCGCGAGAGAAACCGCCGAATCCGCATGGTCGGCGTGTTCGACCACGAGAATATCCCGCATTCATAGTCGCATCCCGATGGGGGCGCATGGAAAACCCCTTACAAACCGACAGCTCCTTTCAAAAAGAGAAGGGCCCCGCTCGTGTGAGCGGGGCCCTTTGGCTTTATAGCGACAGCGCCTTAGATCTTGCGCTTGTGATGGATCAGGACGATACCGGCGATGCAGGCCGCGACTCCGGCAGCGATTGCCGCGTAGAGGATCCAGTTGCCGGTCTGGTCGAGGTTATTGCCCTCGGGGGCTTTCTCGATATCGATAGTCTGGTCGGTATCCTCGAGGTCAGTCTCCTTGGAGATCTCCTTGCCATCGGTGTCGCGCTGCAGACTCTCGAACACGACCGCCTGCTGACCTGCCACGTCGGAAGCCTTGAACACCATAGGGACATCTACGTCGAGATCGGACACGGCGGGGATGAAGCGCACCTGCCCGTTGGCGATGACCTCGTAGGTGCCCAGCGTCGAGTTCTCCACGTTCGATTCCGAACCCGCTGCCGTGCCGTCGCCGTCCGCCTTGTCACCCTTATCGGAAGGCTCGAGTTTCACCTGGCTGCCGCTCAGCTTCGTTACGATGTCGACCGCGTCCTGCGTCGCGCCCGGCATCGTGAGCGTGTAGGTCCCGTCATCGTTCTTGGAGAGCTTGGCGCCCTCGGGAATACTGACAAACGAGCCCGTCCCGGTGACGTCGACGAGCGCCTTCGAGAGGTCGGTGCAGGATGCGGTACCAGTGGAGCCCTTCTGGATTCCATTGCCGGCAAGGGTCGAGGCGTCCTTCACGTCCGCGAGCGTGAGCTGCGTACCATCGGCCTTTTTGTTGATCGATGCTGTGAGCGTATAGCTCTGGCCGGGGCGCAACCCCTTGAGGTGGACGGTGTCGACGATGGCGACCTCGTCCTCGGGCTTCACGACCTTGCTGCCCTGGATAGTGGCCGCGGTGGTCTTGAGGCTCGGGGAGATTTCGACCGTCTGCCCCTCATCGGTCGGGTCCTCATGGGATCCGATGAGCGTGCCGTCGACGAACAGCTTCTCGAATACGACCGCCTTGGCACCGCCCAGCTCGCTTGCATCGAACGTGAAGGTCACGTCCGAGGTGCCGTCTTGGGACTGCGGCGTGAACTTGGCCGTGGCGGTGATCTCCTTGCCATCGGCGCCCTTCAGCGCCTTGCCGCTCTCGGCGTCCATGAGTGTGCCGATGAGTTCGTATTCGGTACCGGGGACGAGGCCCGTGTACTTGACGGCGTCGATGATGGAGGCCATGCCGTCGGCGGTGATCTCCTTGTCGCCGTCGGCGCCATCGGCCGCAGACGTGCCGATCTCAGGAGGAACGACCTCGACGGTCTGCCCCTCGTCCGTCAGGTCCTCATGGCTGGCGATGACATTGCCATCTGTCGCGAGCTTCTCAAACACCACGAGTTTCTTGTTCGACAGGGTAGAGGTGTCGACAGAGAACGTCACCTTCACCTTACCCTCGGTTTTCTCGGGCTCGAAGGTCGTGGATGCGGTCACGGCATTTCCGTCTGCGTCCTTCAGGGGTTCTCCGGTCTCGGAATCCATCAGCGTACCGGTGACGGTGTACTCGCGGCCCGTGGCGAGATTCTCGTAGGAGACCTCGTCCTCGATGGTCACGGCCTTGCCGACCCCGATGGCCTTGTCCCCGTCGGCGGCGTCGGTCGCGGTGGTTCCGATTGTGACGGGCAGGAACTCGACAGTCTGGTCCTCGTCCTCGGGATCCTCGTGTGACGCCTGGATCTTGCCTTCAAGGTAGAGGCGCTCGAACACGACCGCCTTATGGCCACCGAGAAGCGTGGCATCGAACTTGAACTTGACCTTCTGCTTGCCGCTGGATGCCTTGGGCGTGAACTTGGCCGTGGCGGTGATCTCCTTGCCGGCGACGTCCTTCAGCGCCTCTCCGGTTTCGGCGTCCATGAGGGTGCCGGAGAGCTCATACTCCAGGCCCTTCTTGAGGCCCTTGTAGGTAACCGTGTCGACGATCTCGGCCTGGTTCGATGCCAGGAGCTTATGGTCCCCGTCTGCGGCGTCAGTCGCGGTCGTGCCGATCTCGATGGGGTTGTCGTCCACGGTGCCGCGGTCGATAGTGTAGGCGTCGCGGCTCACGGTCACTTCGAACTTGACGAGGTTGAGGCTGTCGTTTGAGGCGCAGCGGAGCTCCTCGAAGGTGTATGTGTCATACGGAAGCGCGCCCTTCGCATCGTCTGCCGCGGTCTGGGCGTCCTTCGAGCCGGAGAACCACAGGCCGTTGTCGATGGAGAGCTTCGACTCATCGAGGGTGCCGTCGGCGTTGAGTGCTGCGTCATTTCCGTTGGTGTTCTGGGTATGCGGGCAGGCCGAGGACTCGGTCGTCAGGATACCGTTCGCATCGGTGATGGCGATGTGGCTCTCGCCCGTGGTCTTGGAGGTGATCTTGAACGGGACGTTCGCGAGGCCGGTCATATCCTCGCCGTGGACCTTGTTGAAGGCGATATCCCCGCGCTTCACCTGCTCGCGCACAGTGGGGGCATCCTCGCTGGGCTCAACGAAGGTCGTTACACGCTCTGTCGTAGTGTTAGATGTGATCTGTTGAATGTGTACAGACGAATCGCTTAGGAGGTAGCCCTGAGGAGCTTTGGTTTCCTGAACGGAGATTGTACCGATGGGAAGGGTTGCATAACCATCAGTGCTCAAATATAGGCTATCGCCGGAAACAAAATACGTATCTGGCTTATTTTGTGCACCTAGCAGAGACGTGCGTCCCTTTGCATCCGTTTTCAGAATCCAGGTCCTCGTGGCATTCTCGGGCAGGTTGTCCTGGGTGTAGAAGCCGTCGTAGTACTTGACGGTGAACTCCGCGCCCGAGAGCGTGCCGGCACCGAGCGGGGAGGCCTTGCCCGTCTCGGAATCGACCTTGGCGACAAGCATGTCGGCAGGGTCGTTCTGGGGGGCGTCGGTGACGTTCACGGTCGCCGTCTGGCCGCCGGACACGTTCACCTTATGTACCCCCTCATCAAGCGCATACGACTTGCCGGCCTTGGTCTCCTTGACATAGTAGGTGCCAGGGGCGATATCGATCACGTTGGAGTCGCCGGAGGCGTTGCAGGTGAGCGTGCCCACCTGCTGGGTGCAACCAGAGTCGGAGTAGACGCCGTAGGTCGCGCCCTCGAGCGAATAGCAGGGGTTGTTGTCGGAGATGCCGGGGTTGGAGCTCGCCTTCTTGAGCTTCAACTTGCCCTTGTTGTGGAAGGTGATGAGGCACTGGGTGCCGGTACCGTAGTTGACAAGATAGATCGTGTCCTTGAAGGACTGGGGGGCATAGCCCGGGAAAAGCCTGTCGAGGTTCGCGAGGAACGAGCCGCAGTTGACGTCGCCGTTGTAGTAGAGGACGGTCTTGTAGCACCAGTTGCGGAACTGGGCGGTCGTGCCCTGCATACCGTACTGGCTCGAGCATTTCGAGAGGGCCGACAGCGCGACATGTTGGATTGCGAGCATCTTGCTGTAGTCCAGGGCCGTACCGTCGTACCAGTTGAAGTTCCACAGGCCCTTTGCCTTCGCCTCCTCATAACCCGGTCCCGTGGGGCCGTAGTAGAGGACCTTTGCCATGAGCTCCTGGTGGGATTTGACGATGTCCGCACTACCGCCACCGCTATATCCCTTTGTCCAGTCGCTCTCGATGGGCAGCTGCGCGATGGCCGTCGTGGCATCGAGCGGGTGGCGCTTCGCCGGGTCGAGGCAGATCGCGGGCGTACCCTCGGAGGTCGTCGAATTGTACATGTAGAAGCCGCCGTAGTTTACGCGCTCGCCGCGCGTGATCGTCTCGGACGATGCGGCATATGCTGCGGTCGGCGCAGGCACGACGGAGAGCACCTGGCTCGCGATGAGCACCGCGCCCGTACCGATGACCGCGCCTTTCTTGAGACGGGCGCCGATGCGGCCGAAGAGCTTGCCGGCGCACTCCTTCATCTTTCCTCCAGGTCGCATGACTGCTCCATTCTCTCGGTTACCGGAGAGGGGACGCGGGTTTCTGGCTACATTTATTGGCATGCGCCCCCATGGTCTAACGTACCGCCGGCATCGGCGCCATGAGCACCGATTTGGTGCCACAGGGTGACAGTTTGCGCCTGCGGTGCGGGACGGACCTATCGTTTCCACACTAACGAGGGCGCTCGCCTGGATTTGGACTCGGAACAAGTGTTCATGCGTTTCCGAGCCCCAGCAAACCTGCCCGTAGTAAACTATTGGAGATAGCCATCCGGCCGGCCATCTGGCGACTACGGAACAATGGCGCGAACGCGCCCTCGTCAACGAGCAACCGGAGGCAAATAAATGAATGAATTCAATTTCGGCATGGGCGCTAACTCATCGGGCCGCAGCATGACGGTCCGTGAGTTTCTCGAGAGCGTTACCGAGGTGGGGGAGCTGGTTGTCGTCACATGCGGAGGGTGGCCCACCTGCACCGTACATATCGACAATGAGGACTGTTTTCGCATGCCCGCCGATATCGCCCATCGAAAGGTTCTGAATTCGAGCTTCGGAACGATTAAGGTCACGACCCGTGGGCCTTTGCCCATGGACGTCCCCGTTCGTTTCGTCGATTGTTAAAGCCGGTTGCAGGCCAAAAAGCCGCTTCTCAGAATCTGAGCATCGGGTAATAAAGGGCGCAGTGCTCTCATCGCTGAAATGCCACGACACCGTGCCCTGAAGCCGGGTTTGGGACCGTTCGGGAAGAACGGTCCCATCATTGCTTGAGACTAAATCCGACGAGTGCGATGCGTCTTATGATCGGACTTGATCTCGGATCCAGAGTTTTCGACTGATTCGAGGCTGGATTTCAACGATTTTGTGGAAGGGCCGACAAAGCCGGCGTCATCCTTGAAGTTCGGCCTCTCTATGCCCAATTTCCCAAGTAGGCTATCGGACAGAGAGCGGTCGGAGAGCATGGGCGCTATCGTGGAAACGAAATCGACCTGCATTGCCTCAGCATAGGAAATAAGTGGTGTTGTAGTCCCCGCCCTGAACTCATCGAGTGAGGCGTAATAGGTTTCCTTCGAGGCGTCCGTCACGATAAAGGGAATGAGTCCGGCTCGCAGGCATTCACGAAAGGCGATGGCCCTTCCGACCCTTCCGTTACCGTCCGGGAAGGGGTGGATCGTCTCGAATCGAACGTGGAACCTGACGATGTTCTCCAGGGACGGCTCGAATTTGTTATATTCCGAGACCAGACGGTCGATTAGCGAGGGAACCTCCTCTGGGCGTGCCGTGATTACGCTTCCCACGCCGTTGCCCAGAATCTTCCACTGGCCGGGCACGTCCATTACCCCTGCAATGAGCTGCAGATGGATCTCCTTGATGAATTCGGGGGTCAGCTCCCTGTCCAGCGAATCGAAAAGGAAATCGAACATTTTCGTATGGTTTGCCGTCTCGCGGATGTTTCCGGGAGTGGTTGAGTCCGCGAGAACGGTATCCCTGGTTTCGAAAACCGTCCTTGTCTGCCATTCCGTGAGCGAGCTGCCCTCAATCCTTTCATGGTTGAACACGAAAGAGACGATAGAAGTCTCGTACACGCCATTCGGGATGCCGCCTTCGCGCTCTGAGGCGGTCTGTTCGATATAGCTACGGACAAATTGCCGCTGTAATTCCCGGCTCAGGGGCATATCTGTACGCGGGCTATCGGCGGGGCTCTTTTCCTTTTTGGTCCCAGCAAGCAAATTGAATAGTTTGTTAAACATATATCCGCATACTCCGATAGACGTGCCGATTTCTAGGGACATTCTACCCCAGGATAGCTTCCCTTCACGCTCGGCCTGTCACCCAATGGCACCAAACCGCCCGGCACTGAGCGGATTGTCGTCTTACGCTATTGATGGGGCCGAATGCCCATGGGCGACCATGGGCTAGTGGCGGGCTGGTCGCCGCAAGGCCCCGACCAACTGATGGCAACCGTAGTTCCTTGGAGGATATCGAGTGCTGGATAACCTTTCACTTATGGGGCCCGATGAGGATGAGCTCTCACTCTCGGCGGCGGTGTCTTCCGCGACCCTCCTGCCCGCCTGCGCATACTCGGCCTATTCCATCATTGTCAACATCATGCCCGTGATGGGCAAGCGGGCCGCCCTGTTCTACCTGACGCGAGGGTCTGTTGAGACCATCTGGATCCCCGTCGCCATATTCGCCTTCGCCCTTATAGCGCGAAAGGTCGACGACTGGCGCTTTTACGCAATTACATCCTTGTTCGGGCTCGCGGCATGCGTGCTTGCATCCATGAGGCTGGACTTGTACCAGGCTGCCGTCTATCTGGCGGTGGCCTTGTGCTGTGGCCTGTCTGCCATCAAGTCGAGGGGATACTGATATGGGCTCCCGAAATAAAAAGGGGATCTCCCGCTTTGAAGCGAGCAAGGCGACCGGAAATGAAGGCCGACCCCATGGCGACGGATCCGGCACCGGCATCTCCACGCCCATTTCGCGCCGCGGCCTCTTCGCGGCCCTCGCGGTTGCAGCCGGGCTTGGCATCCTATCGAGAACCCAGGCATATGCCCTTGCCGCGCAGAATTTCGGGCGCGGGCAGTGGATTGGCAACAAATGGGTGAACGGCTACATCTCGGGCGAGATCACGCATCCCCATCCCGATCGCGGGGTCAACGATTACTTTTTCGGCAAGTCCACCAACAATGGCGCATGGAACGCCACCGCAGACGGCAGCCAGAAATTAATTGCAGAGTTCGCATGCGTGGTAGAGTGTGACTGGTCTGACGAGCTCTATGACCATATCGTGTTTCGTCCGTTCTACTACTGCTCCTCGCTTAGCTCGAATGGCCGTCCCCTCTGGTTTGGTGCCGCGGATGGCGATGACAACCGAAGTTACGTATTCCTCAACGACAATCCGGTCGGAACGTTTCAGGGAAACTTGATCAACAGCGGCTGGGGCACCGGCTGGCTCGCCAACGGGTTCTATGAGGGGCCCGGGTGCGATACCTTCGTTCGTCGCCAGGCGAAACCCCATGATGAGAAAGTTAAGGCTCGCATGGATATCTGGAATGTCTGGGTGAACGGAGTTCCTGCAAATAAAAACCCAGACGACATCAAGTTTCGCCGTTATGCACCAGATAACGACATGGCCATCAACGTCGAGAAGATATATCTCGAGAACGACATGTCCATCATGGGCGGTATCTTCAAGATCATCCCGGTATGCGCGCCCGAGATGAGGCTGGACCTTTCCCAGGGGGTCGTCGACTCCAACAACAATGCGATCGCGTCCTATGAGAATGGGCGTCAGGTCGTCATCTGGACGGACTACGAGGGCGTCAACCAGAATTGGATGATGAAGCCCAACAAAAATGACGGCAGGGGTACGTTCACCTTCTGCGTCGCGAATATGCTCGGTCCAGGCCTCGATCGCGGCCTGGACAACAAGGGGCATACGGCTCCGACCATGAATAGGGGACATACGGAAATCTGGCGAAACCGCGAGTCCACCAACCTCACAAACTCTTGGTGGGTCCACCACGAGCCGTCCATTACGAGTGAGACGGATCACAAGTGCTGGTTTTTCACCTCTGACGCCGACGGACAGAGGCTGGATCTCTGGAGCACCGGCAAGGGCGCCAACCCCCAGGTCTACAGCGCGGCCTGCCCCGGGCGATGGGGCCAGCAGGCGGGTGCCCAATGGATGCTGGAGGAGGCGTGCTGCCACGGCAGCGTCGCCCTGTCGGAAGACCTCATGAAGGTGGGCGAGACTGTCGAGATCCAGGGGTGGCACAATAGGATCGGCGACGATACGCAGATGATCCTGCCGCTGGGCTATATCAGGGACTCCGTCAACGAGTCCTCCCTTCCCGTCTATCCCATTTTCAGGCTCTACATGACCGACGTGTGGGCCGAGGTCACCGACGACCCGGATGCGGTCATTATGGCATCCTGCGGCGTCGTCACCTGGGACAGCAAGCAGCTGGAATGCCCCTCGCACCGCCATATAGGCTGGCCGCACGGAGGGCATTCCATCCATAATCTCGAAATGAGGCTCGAGGGCTCGAAGTTCCCGGGGTCCATACACTATGCCGCACGGCCCCAGGCCGGAGGCGAGTGGATCGAGGGCTCCGACGGCGTCCGCATCCTCGAGTCTTCCTCGTCGCCCATAGCGCAGGTGAAGGTCTGGCTCGAGGGCGAGATCTCCAAGCATTACGACCTCTGCTACCGAGCCTTCGTGGGCGGCCTCGGCTGGATGGGGCCGTACTACTCCAATTCCGGCACCGCCGAGGGCGCGCCGGCGGCGGGCGCTAACATCACATCAGACGATGAATCTCCCCAGACCGGCTGGTTTGAGTTCCGGACCCCCTCCGGGCTCTGCCTCGATGTCTACGACGGGGTCAACAGGGGCAACGTCAACGGCCAAAACGTCGAGCTCTGGACGACGAACTCGACGATAGCGCAGCAGTTCCTCGTCCAGGAAACCGCGTCCGGCACCATCTATATCGCGAATACCTTCGGTTGGCTCATCGACGTCTATTCGAACCATAACGTGCAGATCTGGCAGAGCAACGACGGCCTTGGCCCGAGGTGGCAGATTGAGGAGACGGAGGGGGGCGTCCTTGTCCGCAGCCAATGGACGGGCGGCCTCATGACCTACGCCTCCGACACCAAGGGCGCCAACGTATCCTGCGAAGCGGAGCGCGCGGACCACACCGGACAGGTATGGTCCATGGTCGGCGTGCCCGCCCGCTCCGAAGGGCTGACCGGAAAGATCGCCGGACTGAATGTCCATCTCATCAGGAAACCGGAAAACGGACGCGTCGTGCGCGAGTTCTCAGGCGACGAGGATTTTACGGTCGACGAGTCCTGGGGGGCGGGCTATATCTACGCCGCCGCAATGCTCGGCATTCGCACCGTCCCCTTCACAGACGTGACGGTCTGGACCGACCGCTACAAGGGAACTGTAGTGTCAAAGCCGAGCAAGGTCGAAACTGTTTGCGTCGAGTACTACGCGGACGGTATCGATGAGGCTCACCTTGTATATCGAGATTCCAATGTCCATTCAGGTGACCCCTACGCGCCTGTAGATGCGGCACTTGAGGCGGCTGGGAAGAAGCCATGCAATCTCGATGCCCATTTCGGGGAGGATGCCGCCTCGGGTTTCACTGGATGGTTCAAGGATGCCGCTTTAGTCAATCCAGCTGCCTCCCTTGAGATTCCCGAGAAGGGCGCATTGAAGCTGTATGGGCGCAACCGCTGCACTTTGCGTATCGAATATGCGGAAGGATCGGTCGAGCCCGACGCTGGAGCCGTCTTCAGGAAGAAGCCGAGCGATAGGGCCGAGATCATTGACGGTGCGCTTGGCCTGGTCGACTTTACCGGACGTAATGAGAAACACCGGCTCGACAAAATCGACCTGCCCGCCATCGGCGATGACGGGGTGGCGCACGCGGCCTTCTACCGCGGCGAGTCTGTAACGCTCGCCGGATCGGCTGACGTTTTCACCAAGCTGGAGGACGGAACGTGGCGCCGCCTCGTCTTCAAGGGCTACATGTCCGATAAGGCGGGGGGGGGTCGCCTCTCACGACTATCAAGATGGAACGCGACACGACCGTATATGCCGTATGGGCGTTTGCGGAGTCGGACGGCGTCGCCACGGCAAAGAAGTAATTACAAATCGGGACGGAGGCACGGCCTCCGTCCCGAGCCCGCGCATGTCCCTTGCGGGAGGTGCGCGTAGATGAAGGCTGACAAATACGAAAGCAAGACCGCTGCCGATAAGACCTTAAAGGAAACCCCGATTAGCAGACGAGGCCTGTTCGCCGCTTTAGCGGTCGCAGCTGGGTTGGGATTGCTTGGCGCCGACGATGCTTTTGGTTGGGACTACTGGGGCCAAAACGCCGGTATCGGCCAGGGATTTTGGGACGCATACGGCATGCTAAAAGGCCATGTTGGCAGGAGTAGGTCGTATACGAACCCCAGCGCCAAGTGCATGGGCTATGCAACAAGCTGGTGCGAATGGACATGTTGGCCGGGAACCCAGCAGCTCCGTTGCGCCCTCAACCTGCAAATCGAGTGCGACTATGAGAACACGCTGTGGTACCACCTCAGCTTCTATCCGCTCTCGGCCTGCGGCGACACAAACTACGGTACCTCTCACCGCCTCTGGTACGATAACGGCGAGGAGGACAACCGCGGGCGCATTTATGAGGATGCCCCCGATGACTCCCATAAGATTCTTGACTTTAACTGCGACCTCAAGAATAACTATGCCGGTTGTCCGTCCCCGGGCCAGCAAGCGACATTCAACACCGGGTGGGAGCGCCGTTCCTACAAGGACACTTCCAAGTGGTATCGCCGAACGGGCAGCGGTTTTTCGCACAGTTTCGCAGCATGGGTCGAGCTCCGAGACATCAGAATCGATAAGGTCTGGCACAGCGAATGGGGCGCCAAGGCATTTGGAACGGGCTGGTGCGCGACCAGCTTCCCCGCAATTCCGCACGGGTCGCGTCAGGACTTCTTCGGGATGGTCTGCCGTGTTCACGCCGCCGTTGACGATTCACTCAACTGGGACGTATGCAACGCCAAGTCATCAAATCGCACGCCAATCTACCAGCAGGAGCTCTTTGCGGGAAATGACAAGACCAGGCCCGAGCCGAATTTGAACCAGCTGTTCCTGACTGAGTTCGCGAACTACCAGGAGATTGGCGGCAACTATGCGGATGCCGACCAAAGCTATCTCATCACCTTCCGTCCCGCCCATGTCGTGGATGGCTCTGCAGCCCTCAATGCGTGGGGCGGCGGCCCCTTCGACGGAACTGACATCAGGACGAGCACCAAACGCGAATTCGTCATCTGCAAATATACTGTCGCTGACCGCACCTGCGGGTGGTGGCTTGTCGATAAATGGAACTCCGACGGCACCAAAAATGCCGTACAGGTCATCAGTGATGCGTCGGGACAGGCTGTGAACCGCTATGGCGGCACGACCGCCAAACCGACACAGCTATTCATGTGGCATGACGGCTATGATACGGATACGCAAAAGAATAAGGCTTCCGAATGGGTCATCGAGGAGGTTCCCTTTACAGGAAAGCTAGAGCTAAATAGTGGCGCCGAAGAAATCACTTGGCCCCAGGCCCCGACCTGCGGCGACCCCTTCGCCACCTGCTATCCTGCCAAAAAGGAGCTGTGGGAAACGATGGGAAAGCCGACTGCGATGATCTATCGCTGGTACGCTGCGAAGACGCCAGATCCAGCACCCGATGAGGACGCCGTGGTCATGGGTCAGGCCCACATCTCAAAAACGGGCGACTTCATGGAAGTCCCCGCCTACCGCCACGTTGGCACGAACTTCAACCCGGACTACGTGCTCGAGGCGTTCCGACTCTACCTCAAGGGAACGGGTTATGAGGGATCTATCGGGTACATGGCGCTTTCCCGCGACAGCGGGACGTGGTCTGACGCCCGCACCGACGGCGAGTGGGTCGGTCAAAGCGGCGCCAGCCTGCGCTGGAGCCAGATCAAGGTCTGGCTCCAGGGTGAGGTCGCACGTCACTACGACCTCGAGGTTCGCGCGTTCCAAAGTGATGTGTCGTGGTGTCGAACTTATGTGAGCGCCACGGATGCTGAAAGCGCCCCTGCAGTGGGCGTGGCGGGCATGACCTTGCGCTGCATCCAGGTCGACCTTATACCGAAGCCGACAGATGCCGTGCTCGTCAAGGAGTTCTCGCGTGGCGCGCAGATGCTCGAACTTACCGAGGACGAGGCCGGTGCTGTGGACGGAATGTACCTGAGCTGTGCCGTCCAGCAGGAATTCAAAACCGAGAAGCGCTCAGGCACAGCCGAGGTATGGCCACTCGTCCACCGTTTCCACGGCACCATCGTCACGCCCAGCGTTAAGTATTGCGCAAAGAAATCGCTCATCACCTACTACGCTGACGGCGTCGACGATGAGCATATCGTCTATATCGATCACGCTGACCCGGGCAAGTACACGGCATCCGATGCCGCCACGCAGGCAGCGGTAAAGGCCGCGTGCAACCTTAACGAGCATTTTGGCGACACTGCTTCTAGCGGCTTCACCGGTTGGTTCACGACCAGGGAGCTTATTGACTCCTTTGGAGGCATCGACCTCGACAGGGGCCAGAAACTCGACCTCTACGGCCGCAACCGCTGCACGCTGAGGATTGACTATGCCGACGGATCCCTGAGACCGGAGGATGGGGTCGATTATAAATCGCAGCCGAAGGACGGGGCGGCATCTATCTCGGGTGCCCTTGAACTCCCGGACTTTTCGGGCGATATCGAGTTACATGCCCTTGACGGTATCGAACTTCCCGCCATCGGCGACAACGGTGCCGGCCACATGGCCGTCTACTACGGCGAGCGCATCTCGCTCGCTACGCCGACAGACGCCTACCGCAAGATGGGCGATGGCACCTGGAGACATATCGTGTGCGACGCATACCTGACCGATAGAGCGGGGGGGGTCGTCCCTGCAGAACATCAAGATGGTGCGGGACACCACGCTCTACATCAGGTGGCGCTACGCCGATTCGGACGGCGTCGCCACGGCAAAGAAGTAACTACGAATCGGGACGGAGGCGCGGCCTCCGTCCCCAGGCCGCGCATGTCCCTTGCGGGAGGTGCGCGTAGATGAACGGTCTCGATGTTCGGAATGAGGACCGAGCAGACACTGAGAAAAATGGAACACCGATATCGAGACGCGGCCTGCTGGCCGCGCTGGCGATTGCTGCCGGGCTCGGCCTTGCCGGCCTTGCATACGCGGATACGGATGATAGCCATGGCGCGGGGCGCGGCGGTCATTACTATTGGGGTGACTGGAATAACGGAGCCCTTTACAACGGTAACGGCTTCGGCTGTGCGACGCATTGGCTCGAATGGGATGCCCATGCAGGCCAGACACTTCGAGTCGCGATGGCAGTGGAGCTCTCCTCCAACTATTCAAACCCCCTATACGAATGGTGTTGCATGCAGCCGTTTTCACAATGCGGCGACACGAATAACCTCAACACGCACCGGCTTTGGTACCCACGCTATCAAGACAACTATATTGAGTACTACTGGAACGGTGCCTACTGGAAGACCGAGACGGGACGCTTCGCGTTCGATAATACATTCCTAGGCGCGGGATACGGCCGTCACGATACCGCCATGCACACCTTTGGCTATCCCAGCTACGGATGGCTGGAGAGGAAAGGCGCGACGGAGTCGACCAGAACGCTGGGGGCGAACATATATCTGTTCAACATCGTCGTAAACGGATACAACGCCTTCGGGCAAAGATATGGCGCGGACACGCCGTTTGACTTCAACAACGCGGGCCATATCGCATGCGTGCAAAAGGGGATGAATACGCATGACGATGCGGGCGGGGATCTAAGCGTAAAGCTCGAGAAGATCGCCATCAGGAATCGATATGACCTATTTGGTGCGATTGTATCCCTTTCCAATCGCTACAGCGACTCTGACCTGGTGATTCGCGGCGATGGTTCAGGAGAGTGGTCGAGGCTTTGCCAGAAGAAGGACGGAGCCGGTACGACTGACGGCAACTTTGCCGTCGAGCTCGGCAACGCATGCGATGAGTACGGCGACTTCCTGCATTGCCTGAAATCAGTCTGCTTCAAGGGCTGGAACTCAACCCTTTACGCCGAGTCGGGTCGAGGGATCATCTCAAAGGGACTGTCTGCAGATGCGTATCCCAATGTGGATTCCGGCTTCTCAAATGCCTACTTTGAGAAACTCTGGGTCTGGCATAATCCGCAAGCCTCGAATTTCTGCAATTTCTGGATGACCGATAGCCTCAAGTCTGAGGGGGGCTATTCGCAGATCGTGAGCAATGAAACAGGACTCTGCATCTCGCTCACAAAGTCGGTTAAAAGCGACGGCGCGGATGTCTGCCTATGGCATAGCGGCACCCGGAACGGCACCAAGGGTGTTCCAAGTGTCGACTGGAAGGCCAACGAGGTCGTGTTCGTGGGCGACGTCTCGTTCAAGGAGCCCTCGAATGGCTCCAAAGAGGTTGAGATAGGGGACCCGTCTTCGAGCTGTACACCGATTGATATCTATAAGACCCTTTCCGTTGAACACCTCACGAGATTTATCCTGTGCGATTCGGATGCCGGGGTCCGTTCAGCCTCCCTCGATATCGTCGGTGGCGCCTCGCAGGCCCCCTGGGGACTGAATTGGTTCAAGGAGACTGCCGCCAACCGCCTGATAGGCTTTCCCTTCGCGGCGGCTAACCTCATGAGAGGGTTCTATTTAAAGCTGGCTTCTGCCGACGTGCCGGGTTCAATCTGCTATTCGGTACTAAAGAGCGCAGATGGAAGCTGGTCGGAGACCTACAGAGACGGCCAGTGGACCGAGCTTTCTGATGAATCGCGTATCTGGGGAATCAAGATCTGGCTCGAGGGCGATGTATCGGATGATTTCGACCTCTCGATCCGCTGCTGCACCGAAAAGACCGGTTGGGGACTGCGCCATGAGTCCTTCAAAGTCGATGCCGAACATGCCTCCGAGATCACTTTTGCAGGAGAGAGACTTATCGCGTTTCAGCTGGAAGCGGTTCCGCGCCCTGTCGGCGCTATCAAGTTGCTTGCCGATTTTTCAAATAGCCTTAAGGTCCAGTTGCCCGACGATGCCTCAGGCTACGTCTACGCACAGACCTGCCTCGTGCGAAACGCCGCTTACGCGACCACCGATTCACTGCATAGCGCGGCTCAACGCTACAGGGGAACGGTGACCTCCTCCACGCCTCTCTTTATCGGCGCCATCAGGGTCGTCTACCATGCCGACGGCTTCGACGACAAGTCCGTTGTGTTTACCGAGACGGCTCAGCCCGGACCCCATACGGCAAGCGTCGACGCCACGTCTGCCGCGACAAAATCGCACTGCAACCTTAACGACCACTTCGACGAGGATCCCGGCATGGGCCTTACGGGCTGGTTCACGAACAAGGGACTGACCGCACCCTACGGAGGATCCGAGCTGTCGGCGGGCGACGAGCTGCATCTCTATGCGCGCAACCGCTGCACCCTGCATATCGAGTATGCCAAGGGTTCCCTTGAGCCGGAGGAGGGCGCCGTCTACGCGTCCGAGCCCAAGGACGATGCCGCAACCGTGCAGGGCGCGCTCGAGCTGCCCGACTTCACCGGTTTGGCCGAATCCCATAGCCTCGATGGGATCGAACTTCCCGCCATCGGCGACAACGGCGCCGGTCACATGGCCGTATACTACGGCGAGCGTATCTCGCTCGCGGTACCGACGGGCGCCTACCGCAAGATGGAAGACGGCACCTGGAGGCATATCGCGTGCGACGCCTACCTGACCGATAAGGCGGGGGGGGGGTCGTCCCTGCGAAACATCAAGATGGTCCGGGACACCACGCTATATATCAGGTGGCGCTACGCCGATTCGGACGGCGTCGCCAGCGCAAAGAGATAAATATCATCCGGGACGGGGGTGCGGCCTCCGTCCCGGGCCCGCGCACGTCCCTTGTAGGAGGTGCGCGTAGATGAGGTCTGACAAAAACAATAGTGAGCAACCGGCCGACAAGTCTTTAATTGAAACCCCGGTTAGCAGGCGGGGCCTGTTCGCCGCTTTAGCGGTCGCAGCTGGGTTGGGATTGCTTGGCGCCGAAGATGCTTTTGGTTGGGACTACTGGGGCCAGAACGCCCGTATAAACCAGGGAGCCTGGGATATGTACGGGATGATCAACGGAAAGATCAACTGCTGCAGAGGAAGGTCGAATCCAACAAATCAGTGCATGGGCTGGGCGAATGACTGGACCGAATGGTATGCCTTCCGCTATGCCTACGTCCAGATCCTGCGATACGCCCTGAATTTACAGGTCGAGTGCGACTATGAGAACGAGCTATGGTTCCACCTCTCCTTTTATCCGCTGACTGCCTGCGGAGACACTAACTACAACCCCAACGGAAAACGCATATGGTTTGCGGCGGACCATGATAACCTCGGGGCAATCAAGGAGGACGAGCAGGAAAATAACATAGTCGCCTTTGATGGCAATTTGACCAATGAGGAACTTGGGGTCGGCACCGGTCGGCACGATACCGGCTGGAAGCACTATCAATACCATGACACGGGGAAATGGTACAGGCGCACCTCGAAGGACGTGTCCCATAGATGGTGCGCGGACCTCAACATCTTCAATATCTACGTCGAGGGGGTTTCGCATGACGAGACGGTCGACACCCTCCACTCTCAAACCGGCTGGCTGACCTCTACCGTGGAGCAAACGTACCTAACCAGCGAGGACATCCAGGGCATCGTCTGTCGCGTCCATGCGGCAGACGATGACTCCCTGAACTGGGATGTCGGAAATGCCTCGATTAAAGATTGCACGGGCCTATTCCAGCAGATATTCAAAGGCAATTACAATCAGCTCTTCTTGACTGAATTCTCGAAAGTTCGCGACGATTCCTATTTCGATGACTGGGGACCCATCCCTGGGTTTCTCACGACTTTCCGACCGGCCCATGTGGCCGACGCGTCCTGTGCCGTCAATGCCCTAGGGGGAGGCCCTTGGGACGGAAAGGAATTCAACCACGTCGCGAACACGCAGCCGTTCGAGATCAATAGAGCCGGAGTCGCTTCGAGGGCGAGCGCCTGGTGGGTTACAAAGGCGTTTTCCGAAGGAACGCCCCTATTCGAAGATGGCGCGGTCGCGATTATCAGCGACGCATCGGGGCTGTGCGTGAACAGGCCGAACGCAACACAAACAAGGCCATTTAAATTGAACCTCTTCCATGATGGCTACAAGGGAGGCGTGGCGGGAGACCGAGCCTCGGCCTGGGTCGTCGAAGAGGTCCCGTTCACGGGTTCACTGAGCCTGAATGACGGGTCAAAGGAGATCGGGGCCGACCAGACGGTGACGTGTTCGGATCCGCTCCTCTCATGTACGCCGTGCCATAACTGGTCGGACGTCAAGGGTAACAATGGCGGGACTGCCGTATCCGACTTTATGTACCGCTGGTATTATGCCGACACAGATGAAGTTCCGCTTGACTGCTCCGGTGCGTCCATCATCGGATCTTGCCATCTGTCGAACTTCGGTGATATGCCCGACTGTCCCGCCTATCGGCATGTGGGCATGAATATGTCGGCCAAAATGTGCATAGAGGCGATCTCGCTTCGCCTGGACGGTTCCCCCTGGCAAGGCTCAATCTGCTACAGCATGCTTGCAAAGGGCGGCGAATGGAGCGATGCCGCCGCAGATGGCGCCCGAATCGGCGAGGGCGGCAAGTCCTTGCGCTGGAGCGCCATCAAGGTATGGCTTACCGGCGAGGTATCCCAACATTTCGACCTTGAGGTCAGGGCGTTCAACTCGAATTTGTCATGGACCGGGGGATATGTCTCCGGGCACGATCTCGATTTCACGAGCGTTAACGGCTTCGGCGATCTAAGGGGCGTCAACGAGCTGCGCTGCGTTCAGGTCGACCTGATTCCGAAACCGAAGGGCGCTACGGTACTGCGCGAGTTCTCGAAAGGCTTGAGGGAGCTCAGCCTAACGGAGCTGGAGCTCGATTCGCTTTCGGGACGCTATCTTTCCTGTGTGGTCCAGCAGGTGTTCCCCACGGCATTGCGAAGCGGTATCGACTTCGATTCGCCGCTCGTCCACCGTTTCCACGGCTCGGTATCTGCCGGACCCGTTCATGTCGGCGGCATCAAGGTCGTCTACCATGCCGACGGCATCGACGATGAGTCCGTTGTGTTCACCGAGACGGCTCAGGCTGGACCCCATACGGCAAGCGACGACGCCACGTCTGCCGCTATTAAAACCCATTGCAACCTCAACGACCATTTCGATGAGGACCCGAGCACAGGGTTCACGGGCTGGTTCACGGACAAAGGTCTGACCTCCCCCTATGGCGGTTCCGAGCTGTCGGCGGGCGACGAGCTCCATCTCTACTCCCGCAACCGCCTGACACTCAGGTGTGCCTTCACTGATGACTCCGTGGACACCACGGAGCTTGTGCTCAGGACTTCGCCCGAATCGACCGCCCCGCTTGCCGAATCATGGTCCCTGCCGGATTTCGGGCTGTCCGACGAAAAGCATGCCCTTGACGGCATCCGCCTTCCACGCATTGGCGATGACGGGCCCGCCCACAAGGCGCTTTATCTCGGTGAGTCGGTCACACTCGCAAGGCCCATGGGCAGGGTGTACGCCCGCATGGAGGACGGAACCTGGGCGGGCTTTCGCGCCGCAGCATGGCTTGCCTCACAGGATTCCGATTCCCAGATGACGAAGGTCACGCCAACACGCGACACCTGCGTATACATGAGGGTGGAGCGAGCCGACTACGACGGCGTCTCGTCCACTAAGAACTAGCAAGAGGGCCCTCATGGGGTCCTCTTCTTTAGTCTGATTTAATAAGTGAAATAGCCCGGTCGCTTGTTGTGGCTTAGTGTCTTTTTGGGTTCAGCCTTCTTCTCGAGCTTCGCAAGTCCGTCCTTCAATGCCGCAGTGCCAGGCGTTTTCTCCGGGGCCTTCTGCTTTAGGGGGTAGACTTCGCGCAAATGCTCGAGTTGGGCGGCATATCGCGCATTGATGAACGGCGGCACGCCATTCGTCTCCCTGAATCCGTTATGGTCTGCCGCAATCTGGTCGATGAGGTCGCTCGGGTAGGTTTTCGTTGCGCTTGATTCCGTGACCTCGAATTCGGGCCCTTCGTAGGAATCCCATGCGTCGATACGCTCGATATGGTAAAGACGATCTGATTTCGAGCGCGAAACGGCCATCCACTCCTGGGCGTCGTCCGAACGCCATTCGCTCATACCGCACGCCAGAAGGATGCGATTGGAGTTGCCGTTCGCGTCGAGATCATAACCGAGAGAAGGATATTCAATCCGCTGGTTAAAGAAAAGGCTCCAGTCTGCACATGATTTGATGGCGGCGACCAGTTCGGTTAGTTCGAACATGCGGAGCGAATAATCCAGCCTGGAGAAGGCGCCCTCCCCCCTTATCGACCAGTAGTAATTATGCTTTTCGTGAGCCCTGTCAATGTTCAGCCTTATTCTCTCGGCATCCATCTCATTGAGAGTGATTGCCGTTTTGCCCAAATGAGCCATCGGTACTTTGTCGCCGTTGAAGTCGGCATACAGGTCGACGTTAATCCTGTCCGACTTGCGGATTTCGTCAATGAACTCACCCACCTTAACAAAGGGCAGGACGGTGAATGAATCGGCGTTACCCCCGTTTTCCTCGCGCGATTGCCTGCATAGGCTAACCACGGCATCTCGATATGAGGGTTGCTCCTGCCTTCCGTTCGCAGCCGTCATGCAAATCTGCTCGACGACCTGCCTGGGCATCTTGTGCCGGTCGGCGAGCAGATAGTGGTCTCTGAAGGAGAAACTCTTACCGAGTGTGAGCTCCTTGTACCCGGTCACAGTGAACAGGGACTCAAATGCACGATTCGGCCAGTTGTCGGGCCCTTCGTACAAGGCGTTCAGACGCTTCGAGCAATCGATGAGGCCGAAGTTCATGTATGCCTCGTCCGGCGCTCGATCGCCCGCATAGCTCCTTGCGATCCGGGTCATGCGGTCCGCCAGCTCATCTATTGCCATCGCCTTTCGGTAACCCGGCCAGTCAGCGGGGGAGAGCCAGGTGCCGCTCACGATTTCCTCGAGTGTGTGAAAAGGCGAGAAACGGCCCTCGAATTTGATTTCCGAGGTGCTGGGGATAAGGGGCGTCTTGCCATCCCATTCGACCCCGGGGCCGTCCATAAGTCCGGCATCCATCGGGTCGGCACAATGGCGCTTGTACGTTATTACGCCGTCCTTTTTCGCGGTATATCTGAACAGGCCGTCCTTCTCGTTGAAGCCGAGGAAGATCTCGCAGCCCTCGACCTTCCCACTCCACACCTTCTCATACATGTTGACCATGGCTCCCAGTGCCTTGCTTTCGATCTACATTTATCTTCGTATCGAGTTTCGCCAGGTTCTCCTTGAGCGACTTCGTGCCGGGCACGACCTTATCTCGGGCGCTCTTGTAGGCGCGTTCCTTGAGCAGCCGGTCCGGGTCGCACGCGTAGCGAGCGTTGACGAATGTCGCCGGCTCACTACCGTCCATGGCCATCGGCATGGTGCGCATGTCCGGCATGAATTGTGACGGGAACGAGTCGAAAGTGCTGTCCCGTTCTCTCCAGGCCTGTTTGCTGCTCTTGCGGTCGTCCGCGAGATACTTTGGCGCTTGCCACAACTCGACATGGTAGACGTCCTCCGATTTAGACCAGGAGACGACCACCCATAAGCAGCTCCTTTGAAGAAGTCCGCGCTCATCCATACAGTCGCCCTCATCAACCACCTTTGCTGAGATGAGAACCCGGTCCGACTCGCCCTCAGGGCCCACCTCGCACTCGCCATCGAGGAAGGCGCCGGTCCAGGCCGTGTGCAGGAGCCCTTTTGCGGATTGCACGAGGTATTCCTCCAGCTCCCCGATCTGGAGCTTTCCCAAGGCATGACCATCTAGCGGTCCGTGCAGGAAATTTTCGCTTTGGAACATATCTCTAAACCAGGCGGCAGATTTGAAATCGATCCGGACATCGCCCAGCTCCACTGCGCTTCCGCCGATTGAGTTGAAGCTGGCGGCAAGCGATAGGGTAACGATGTCACCTTCGGATAGCTCCCTGATAAACTGAGCCGCGTCCACGCTGGGAATGACACCGAAGTAGTTTCTCCAGTCCCGATTTATATACAGGCCATCGGACATAGCTTTCTCGTATAGGGCGTATACCGCATCGCGGTAGCCCAGGGCTCTGCCCGCCAACTCGCTTCCTGCGCGCACGATGGCGGCAGAGAACTCCGGTGGAAGCATGGCGCCACTGAGCCATGGGTCACGGTATCTGTTTCCGGGCATAGCGCCGCGCGGATAGCGGAGCACGGCGTCGACGGCACGGCGCGGCCAGCGGGACGGATCTCCGTACATGCCGTTCAGAAGCCTCGAGCACTCCATGATGGCTAGCCGGTTGGGATTTACGTCATCGGTCAATCTCACAATGTCGTTTCTTCTAAAAAGGAGCTCCCTGACCGTCGCGCCCTTTCGCGCATCCGGCCAATCCCGAGGGGTACGCCATGTGCCCGAGACGATCTGGTCGGGGGAGGAGAAGGGGGCGAACCTGCCCTGCATCTCCAGGGAAGCGGGAGGGATGAGCGCCATCATTTCGGGGCTGTCCGGCCGATCGAATTCAGACCTCGCCATGAGGCCGGATACTACCGGGTCGGCGCACTCGTGGACCTGGGGAGCCTCTCCGTCCAGCGCGCCGCAGACTCGGAACAGTCCTGTATCCTCGTTAAAGTCGAGTGTGAGGTCCCATTCGGTTCCGTCCGGGCCGGGCGCCGCACTTTCCCATACCCTCTCATACATGCCAACCACGACTTTCATTTATCGGCGACTGACTTACCTTTGCCTTCTGGTCAAGTTTCGCCAGGTTCTCTTTAAGCGCTTTCGTTCCAGGCACCGTCTTATTTTGAGCGTCCTTACGCGTGTACCCCCTGAGCAGGCGGTCAGGGTCGATCGCATAGCGGGCGTTGACGAACGCCTTCGGCTCGCCGTCCATCATCATGGGCATGGTGCGCATGTCCGGTAAGTACTCCGATGGGAACGAGGCGAAGGTGCTGTCCCGTTCTTTCCAGGCATGACGGTCGGTGTTCGGGAAGCGTATTTTCAGATAGCACACGTGGTCTTTTTTCAGATACTTTGGCGCGTACCACGTCTCGACGTGATAGACGTCTTCCGATTTAGACCAGGAGATGACCTCCCATGCTAACGTTTCATGCTTAAGGCCGTAATCATCCACGCGCTCAAAATCATCGAATACCTTTGCCGAGATGAGGACTCGGTCCATATCGCCCTCGAGGTCTACCCCGTATTCTCCATCGAGGAAGGCGTCAGTCCAGCGCTCGCATAAGTTCCAACTTCTAAAGAGATAATCACCAAGCTCATCGAGGGGCAGTTTTCCTAGATTATGTACATCTATGGGGACATAGGGAAATCCACCGTGTTCAAACTTATCTCTGTACCAGTCGGCGGATTCGAGCTTCATCCGGATATCGCCAAGCTCCAAGGTCCTTCCTCCAAATGAGTTGAAGCTGGCGGCAAGTGATAGGGTAACGGTGTCACCTTCGGATAGTTCCCTGACGAACTGACCCGCGTTCACGCTGGGAATGACGCCGAAGTGTTCCTCCCAATCCTGTTCAATAAACAGGCCGTTGGACTTGGCTTTCTCATAGAGGGCGTACGCGGCGTCGCGGTGGCCCAGGGCCTTTCCCTTCAACGCGCTTCCGGCGCGCACGACGGCGTCAGAGAACTCCGATGGGAGCAAATACCCGTTGAGCCCCGCGTAGTACTTATCTCCGAGCCTGGTACCGCGTGGATAGTCGAGCACGACGTCAACAGCACGCCGTGGCCAGCGGGTCGGATCTCCGTACATGCCGTTCAGGAGCCTCGAGCACTCCTCGATGGTTACCCTGCCGGGATCGTAACTGTCGGCCGTACTGGCGATGAAATGTCTTCTCTCGAAGAGTTCACTGACCGTTTCATCCTTTCTCGCCTCCGGCCAATCCCGAGGGGTGCGCCATGTGCCCGCGACGATCTGGTCGGGGGAGGAGAAGGGGGCGAACCTGCCCTGCATCTCCAGGGGAGCGGGAGGGATGAGCGCCATGATATCGGGATCGCTGGGTCGATCAGTTGCAGATCTCGCCATGAGTCTGGATACTACCGGATCGGCGCATTCCCACATCTCGCTATGCTCTCCGTCCAACGAGCCGCCGACTCGGAACAGTCCCGTATCCTGGTTAAAGTCGAGATATAGGTCCCATTCGGCCCCGTCCAGCCCAGGTGCCGTGCCTTCCCAAACCCTCTCATACATTGCCATCATTCCTTTCTCTCATCAATGGCCGAACTTGGGCCCGCGGCCCTTCGTTTCCGGGTTTTGTAGGGGTCTCATGCCGCCCACTGGCGCCATGCCTATCGCATGGCCAACCGAATTCTGCGGAACCACGCCGCCTGAGCGGATCTGCGTGTCCTTGAGCTCGCGCGATGTGCCGTAGGCGGCCATGTTGTAGTCTTTCTCCTGGCAGGCCATCTCCCGCGCAATCGTTGAGCCAAGCAGCGCCCTGTCCGCATCCGGATAGAACGCGGCGGCACAGGAGACGAGGCGCGACAGCGCCGCGTGCCCGTCGGCAAAGGTCAGGGGGACCGAATAGCGTTCCCTGCACCACTTGGCCGCGACGGCACACGTCAGGCCCTCGCGCCACCATTCGCCCTCAACTGCGGCAAAAGAGCTGAGGGAGCTGTAGCCGTTCTCATTCAGGATGTCGATGAGGTCCTCGGGCTCGATATAGCCGTCCTGCCCGGCTATCGGGTCGTAGATGTCATAGGCGTCCTGCAGGACTTGCCAGCCCCGTTGCCGATGGGCCAGGCCATGGCAAAATCGGTCGTCGTCCCGCTCATCGCGTGGAATCCCAGGCCGTGGACCGTGAAGCTGCCGCACCATGTGAGGCAGGGATGGGCGCTCCCATCCGCACCGGGTCTCACCGACGCGCCGACATCCATGTCCCTCAGCCAATCGGGAAGCATATCCAGATTAAGCACCTCGGCCATAATTCTTCCTCCGTCCAGTCTCTCGATGCACCAATCATCGTTTGGAGGGCAGGCGTGCGGGCGGCTATGAACAAGTGTTCAGGGCGGGTGTCACCCTGTGGCACCAAGTGGACGGGCGGCGGCATCTGTAGGAGCTTAGACTTGTGGCGTATATCCCCCAATAAGGAGGCAGATCATGGAAACGTCGGGTCCCGCTACCCAGGTAATGCAGTCTCTATTGCCGCTCCTGCAGATCGTTGTCGCGCTATGGGCCGCGGAGGCAATCCTGACGATGTTATTGAAGGAACATCGCAAATCGAAAAAGAAGAAGGAGCGGGATAAGCGCCGCCTAGAGTACCAGGATCGCCGCATGGCCAACGACGAGGAGCACGCAAAGGTAACGCGCGCGATGCGTTATGACGTGCTGCGCCGGGACGGTTTCAGGTGCGTCAAGTGCGGACGCGGACGCGAGGACGGCGTGAAGCTCCATGTCGACCATATCAAGCCCGTCTCGCGCGGGGGAAAGTCTGTAATGAGCAACCTGCAGACTCTCTGCGAGGACTGCAACTGCGGGAAGGGCAACAAATACGAGGAGTAGCGTATTTATTAACAAAAATAGAGGGCGGGGCACATTACTGTATCCGCCCTCTATTTTTTATCAGTTCAGCCCTCTAAGTATCCTTCTCATCGTGAATCACCGTAACGCGGCGAGTGCAGACTGCTTCGAGATGCGAGCCGCTGAATACCTTTCGGTCGGGCTCTAGCTCGAAACAGCCATTCTCAAAGGGGGTGGCCATGCGCTCGAGGTCGGCATCAGTGATATCGTGCTTCGCCATAAAATCGTTAACGTTCATGCTAATCACCTATCCAAACCGGGTTTCCTAAGTGTCTTGCCGCCCGGTGAAATCATCCCGTAGAATTGATAGAAGCAATCATCCACTGAATCTAAGAAGCAACGAACATGATGAGCCTGCTGTTCAAGCCCTGTATTCAGAAATCATAGTGTTATTCATTTTGCTGCCCTTCAATCCATATTTGGACAGCGAGGCAAGCGAGGGCATTTGGCACAGATCCATGCGGGTTGTTCCCCCAAGCGTAGCCCATTTTTTCGGCAGCATCGGTTAGCTCGATGTTCGCAAGGCAGTTTCGGTCGTGGTTCTTTTCACTGAGCCATCGGCAATATTCGTACATCGTATCCGTGACCCTGGTTCGAGATCCGGGAGCCATGTCGCTGTGCTCCAAGAATTTCATAACGCGCGGGGCATTGTAGACGATAACTTCATCGGCACCCCAGATGATCTCCCTGATCTTTTCCTGGTCGTCGAAAACTGAGTGGAGGTCTATCTGGTTGTCGGGTGCGAACTCATTGACCTCAGATGCCGCCTGCCACAGCTCCTTGCGACTTGGCCCGTATTTCCCCTCATGGACCACATTTCCCGCCCAGTCCACGATAGCGATGGTCACGATTTCATCTTCAACGGGGTTGGGCCCCGTCGTCCCGAGGTCTAGGCAGATAATCTTTGGGGCCTGTTTCTAGAAATAGCCAGCCATCATGCCGTCACGCCGCCGCTGGATCCTGGGGGCAACTCCGAGGGAGCGAGCGATGAGCTCGATTTCATCTGCCGTTCCGATTACGCGAACCTCTGCCATACACTGCTCTTTTCGCACGCAGACGGACCTTTCAATTGCTTCTCGACTCTAGCACAACCCCGCGTAGGATAATTCGGCACAGTCGGTGCCACGGCTGCCATTTAATCTGGGCGAACATACGTTATACGGCTACGCACATGTCGCCTACCCGCGCTTTTCCGTGTCACCATTTGTCACCCCTTGGCACCAAATGGTCCCTCATGGACGCATTTACGGGAGCAGAATGTATCTCGGGGGCGGGAAGCAAGCCCCTATCGTGTCGACGGGGGCCAAAGACTCGAACCCCCTAATCGAAAGGAGCGCATCGTGGATTCTGCAACCATGAACGCCATGGCCACGTATATCGAGGCCAAGACCTACAATGTCCGCCGTGCGGCTGACGAGAAGTTTGGTGCCGTCATCTCCACCGAGATGATCATCCTCATCGGCCTGCTCGCCCTCGCCCTCGTGAGCGTCCTCGCCATTTACTCCGGCAAGCTCCGAGGCGTCATTACTATGGCTACCGAAGTTGTAAACAAGATCGGCACTAGCGGTTATCCCACGGCCTAAATGCGAATACGCCTTCCCCTTTGGCCCCGCCCCGGCTTAATTGCCGGGGCGGGGTTTTGCTTTCGAAAGGAAGGTTGTTTGCCCCAGAATATCATCTGGCTCAATGAATCTATTTATCAATATCGAATCGTTAAATCTGACCTTATGGCGATACCCTGAATCACCGATGGAATCGTCCCCGCGCCAGTCTATAATTAAATAAAACCCTCCAATGCCGGGAAAGGCCCGGCCTCATGCCTTCTTGCAGAGGGGGAGGGTAACTGTGAACAGTTTCCAAATAAATAGCCTGAACCTGACCGAGGCCGGCAGCGGCACGGTCGAGCGCTGCCTGGACTCCAAGGGCCAGATGCACTTGCGCAACCAAGTGGGAAAGCTCCGTATCGACTCCGAGACCGGCGCCACCGAGATGGAAGTGTCGCGCGGGCTCAGCGATGCCGTCTACGTAGATGTGGCGACCGGCAATATGATCCACGAGAACACGGTGGGCAGCATCCGCTTCCGCACCGATTTGACCGGTACCGTCATGGAGCACCTGCTCTAGATGCCTATGGAATGTCGGGATAAAGAAAAAGCCCCATACGGGGCGGCCTGAAAAGGCAGTTTGTGGCTTTTAAGCCGTATTTCGACTTAGGTACTGCGTTTCGAGCAGCAACTCACAATCCCTTTATATCACACAGGAGAACTCATGGCTAGGAAACTTAAAAATATCAACGGTCCGTGGTATGTCGGCATCGACCTCGACGGCACGAGCGTCGGGTTCGTGGCCACCGACGAGTGCGGTGAGGTCCTCTACCACAAGGGCCAGCCCGTGATGGGCACACGGTGCTTCAAGGAGGCGCTCCACGCCTCGGAGGCCCGCATGCCGCGCGCGGCGAGGCGCAGGCTCCAGCGCGCCCGCGGCAGGAAGCGCGAGATGGAGCGCGTGTTCGCGCCGGCTATCGCACCTAAAGACCCCGATTTCTTCATCAGGCGCAGGATGTCCTATAGGCTCATGCGCGAAGATATCGCGACAGATCCCGCCGCCGCAGCCTGGCAGGTCCTTCTCGACGGATATCCCACGCTCGCGCACCTCGACGTCGACCTCATGGAATCAGACGGCCCCCACGACCCCAGGCTCATCTTCTGGGCCATCACCAACCACGTCGTGCGCCGCGGACACTTCCTCATGGAGGGCAACGACGTGACGTCCGCCAACTCAGATCCCTCCGCTCAGGTCGAGGCCCTCGTGCGCGAGCTCGACGCTCTGGGGGAGACCTGTGGCGAGGCTATCGAGCTCGACGGCGGCGCGCTTGCCTGTATGGACGGCTCCTGGACTGCCCGAGAGCTCCAAAAGGCCGTGTCCGGTGCCGTATCGGTGACAGGCGACGATATCGACGCCAAGATCGCCCGCGCACAGGCAAAGGCTCTGGGCGACCTCGTCGCCGGCTACAAGGCGAATATGGACGCCTTCGCACTCGAGGGCGAGCAGATCGGCAAGATATCCGTATCCGACGTCGATGCGCTCGATGAGTTCCTCGCCAACTGTCCCGACCGACTCGCCCCGACCATCGATGCCGCAAGGGGCCTCTACTCCGCGTGGCGCCTACAGGGCCTTCTCTCGTTTGCGCCCGGAAAGACCCTCTCTCACAACCAGGTGGCCCAGTACGAGGTGTACGGGCGCCAGCTGCGCACCCTGAAGGACCTCGCACTGAAATACATCGTCCATGCTGATTCCGAAGACGGTGCCGATGAGGACGGGCTTGCCCTCTACAGGGACTTCTTCGGCGGCCCGAAAAGGTCCGGCCGCAGGGGGTATGACAAGGTGATCGTGAAGAAGCTCGACGGCGCCAAGAGGAATATGGGCTATACGGCATATGACCTCAACGTGATTCCCTACGAGGAGTTCAAGAAGAGGGTCGAGAGGCTCTTCAAGGGAACGGATGCCGTAAAGGACCCGGCCTACATTGATATGGTCGCCGCTCTCGGAGAGCACAGGTTCCTTCGCCGTATCCACACCACGGACAACAGTGCTATCCCGTACCAGCTCCATGCGGAGGTCGTGGGCCGCATCATCGACGCCCAGGGCAACTTCTATCCCTGGCTCAAGGACGAAGGCCCCCATATCCTGAAGGTGCTGACCTCGAGGATCCCCTACTACGTAGGTCCTTTGGACTCCTCGGCCGCGCCCTTGGACGCCCACGGCAAGACGAGGTTCTCGTGGTCGCGCCGTCTTCCCGGCCATGAGCGCGCCTTCGTCGCACCCTGGAACTACGAGGAGCATATCGACACCGATGCGGCCGCAGAGGCATTCATCCGGCGCATGACGGGCAAGTGCACCTATCTGGTAGATGAGGACGTACTTCCGGCGAACTCGCTTCTCTACGAGCGCTGCCGGTTCCTGAACGAGCTGGCGGGCATCCGCTACACCGAGGACGGCCAGGACTGGCTGCCGCTCGATGCGGCGATGAGGGCGGCCGTGGTCGAGGCCGCATCGGACGGCTCAGTCATGACCCTCAGCCGAATCGCGAACATCCTCTCGCGCGACTTCACGATGGCGCACCCGCACGTCAAGGGCGTATCCGATGCCAAAAGGATGACGTCGCGCCTGTCCGTCTCGGCCTGGATCGCAGGCCTTCTCGGCGTGAAGTCCTTGACGGCCGCCCAGAAGTCCATGGCAGAGGACATCATCCTGTGGAACACCGTGTTCGAGGAGCGCTCCATCCTGAAGCGCAAGGTCGCCAAGGAATACGGGGATATACTTGATGAGGACGCTATTGAGGCCTTTTGCGCGAAGCGCCTCAAGGGCTGGGGCCAGCTCTCCGAGCGCCTGCTCACTGGTGTGTGGGTAGATACCGCGCGTGGCGACATGTGCATCATGGACGTTCTCGAGCAGGGCGCGCCCTACGGCAGGTTCCGCGGCACGTCCATGAACCTGATGCAGGCCCTGAGCGACACCGAACTCGGCTTCCGCGCGAAGATCGACGAGGTCAACGCCGCCGCGCTGGAAAAGGCCGGTGAGCTCGGCATCGACGCCCTGCCCGGGTCCCCCGCGCTTCGTCGCGGCGTCTCGCAGGCCATGAAGGTTATCGAGGACATGGCTTCGGTGGCCGGGTGCGCCCCGGCAAAGGTCTACGTCGAGGTGACGAGGACCGCGTCGAACAAGCTGAAGGGCAAGCGGTCGCGGAGCCGCGCCCAGGAGATCGAGGCCGCGCTGAAGGCGCTCGACGAGGACGCGCGCCGCGACCTGGATGCCGCCAGGCTCCTGCGCGAGCTGGGGATGTTTGACGAGAAGGAGATCAACGAGCGCCTGTACCTCTATTTCCGGCAGGCGGGAAAGAGCCTCTACTCCGGCAAGCCCATCGATATCGCGCGCATCGCGTCGGTTGACTACTGCGTCGACCGTATCCTGCCCAGGTCGGTGCGAAGGGACGAATCGCTCGACAACAAGGTTTTGGTCCTGTACGCCGAGAGCCTTGATAAGAAGGACTCGATCCTCGTGCCCCAACACGTGCAGAGGAAGATGGCGCCTTTCTGGATGTACCTGCGTCGCGCGGGCCTCATGACAGAGCGCAAGCTCAACGCGCTCATGAGGACGCGGATCTCCGAGAGAATGCTGAAGTCAATCGTCGGGCGCCAGCTGACCGAGACGAGCCAGGAGTACAAGCTCATCGCCGCGGTCCTCGAGGCCACCTACGCGGGCGTCAAGGTCGTGCCGGTGAAGGCCGGGGTCGCCAGCTCGGTCAGGAGGCGCGCGGGAATCCCGAGAAGCCGCAAGGCCAACCGTTACTACCATGCCCATGATGCCCTCATCGCCCTCACGACCGGCAGGTTCATCGAGACGAGGGCGCCGGTGTGGTCAAACAACAGGGCCTTCTACGAGCGCATTATGCGCGACATCGAGGCGCAGGAGCGCCGGGGCGGGGCGGACTCAGAGCTCGACTTCTTCTCCGGCGGGTTCTTCCGCGACCTCGTCGACTACGACACGGCCGAGGTGCTATGGGATTCCGTTTTCGAGCGCGAGAGGCTCGTCCGCGCCTGCTCCTGGAAGAACCTTCGCGTGACCTTTGCCCCCTACGAGGAGGGCGGGGCCTTCTGGAAGCAGACCGTCTACTCCCCGCGCGACTCTAAGACAAAGCTCATCCCCGTGAAGGACAACCGTGATGCTGCCCTATTCGGCGGCTACTCAGCCCAGACGTTCGCCTATTTCATGATCTACGAGACCGAGGGCAAGAAGGGAAACCTGTTCAGGTTCGCCCCCGTGCCCACGTCCATCGCATCCAAGGCGACCGATTCGCTCACTGAGCTCTATGCGCGCTCGCTGTGCCGTGAATCCGGTGAGAGATTCGTCCGCGTCGTGCGCGACAGGATCCTTAAGGAGACCGTGTACGAGGCATATGGGGAGCGCTTCAGGGTCAAGGGGCTGAAGACCGCCGGCCCCGTGCGCCAGCTCGCCCTCGACGCAGCCGACACCCGACTGCTCAGGATCGTCGAGCGCATGGTCGACGGCGAGCAGCCGAGCCCCAGGCGCGATCTTGATTCCGATGCCAAGGTTCTCTGCCGGCTGTGGGCACGCCTTCTCGCGCTCGCTCCGGCAAACTTCCCCCGCGTCTCAAAGGTGCTCAAGCTGGGTGCCCTGAAGACGCCGGAGGAGGTGTTCGCCGATACGGAAGCGGACGATCTCGCTAAGACCGTACGCGCGGTAGCGGAGTCCGAGGTCCAGGTCGTGGAGCTCCTCTCGGGAATCAGGGGTACTGCCGACGTGAGGCCCCTCGGCGGCAGCGCGTTCGCGGGCACGCTCTCGATGACCTTCGATAAGATCGTCAACGACCCCAAAGCCGGATTCGCTATCGTTGACATTTCGGCGGCGGGCCTCCACGAGAGGGTATCCACCCTTGGGTAAGACACTCTTTTTGGAAAACGCCCGGAAACTGCGCTATGAGGCGGGATGGGTCGCCGTTCACCGTGACGGCGACCCCCGACCCGTCCTGTTGCGTGCCGACGAGCTCGACTGCATCGTTGTCGACGGAAAGGCCGCGTTCATATCGACATACCTGCTCGATGAACTCGCGGCAAGGGGCTGCAGCATCATTTTCACCGATAGCCGTCATATGCCGGCATCAATCCTGATGCCGCTAACGGCAGCAACGATCGATACGAACGGCAGGGTCCTTACGCAGATGTCCTGGGGCGCCTGGCCGCGAAAGATGCTATGGAAGAGGATCATCGAGTGCAAGCTGGACAATCAGGCCAACGTCCTTGCCGGTTCAGGCCATGAACGGGAGGCCGAGATGCTTGCATCCTATGCGGGAGAGGTCCGCGCGGACGACTCGACCGGGCGCGAGGCGGCAGGTGCCCGCCGCTATTTCCAGGCGCTGTTCGGGGCCGATTTCATCCGGCTACCGCACGCGGGCGCAACCAATAGCGCCCTCGACTACGGTTATTCCATCCTGCTCTCGCATACGGCGTGCAGGATCGCGGCGAAGGGCTACCTCAACCAGGTGGGAATCCACCACCACTCCAAGACGAACCCCTACAACCTCGCCTGCGACCTCATGGAACCGTTCAGGCCCCTGATCGACCGGAAAGTCGAACTGGAGCGCCCCCGCGAACTCACACCGTCCATGAAGAGGCTCCTTGCGTCCACACTCGCTGACAGGATTCCCTATGGCCTTGGGAGTTACCGGGTGTCGGACGCCATCGACCTATGGGTCGACGGGTGCCTTCGAGTGATGGAGGGGGTCGGCGATGCTGATGGGATCTCAGCACCCGGGATGCCTTGATGGGAGAACGGGGGAGGATAAGGTTCATGAGGATAATCGTCATGTATGACCTTCCCGTGGGCGAGGCGCAGGACCGTCATGAGTATTCGAGGTTCAGGCAGTTTCTTGTCAGGGACGGCTATACGAGGCTGCAGAATTCCGTCTACACCCGCCTGGCAGTGGACACCAAGAACGCCGAGGCCGCGATCGTGAGGCTCAAAGCCAACCTTCCAGATGCCGGGCTGGTGCAGGTACTCAGAGTATCCGAGGCTTCCTTTTGTTCGATGCTCACACTTTGCGGAATCCCGTCTGACGAGGGGCATCTTGTTACCGGAGAGGACTTTATCGTCTTATGATCGTAAAGCTCGAAACGATAGGGGAGACTGTCGATTTTACGAACGGAATCGGAGCCATATCCTTCGATGATTTCAACGAGCTGTCGCGATGTGCCAAGTCGCTTTTGAGGGAAGGGGAGCCGGGCATCGCGCTATACCGAGGGGAGCGAAGGCTCAAGTCGAAAGATATCGTCCTTATCGACAGCCTGATCGAGTTCCCATTCGATGACCGAAGGCTTGTCGGCGCATACGCATCGAGGGTGGCTACCGAGATAGAGT
Organism: uncultured bacterium; assembly: GCA_905214425.1. GTDB lineage: Bacteria > Actinomycetota > Coriobacteriia > Coriobacteriales > Coriobacteriaceae > Collinsella. Next base: position 15,311 of record CAJMLY010000011.1, on the reverse strand, counting down.
CTTGTGAGCCTCTGGCAACCAAGGCACATGAAATCAGGGCGCGTGTCGGCGAGCTGATATCAGAATTGGGGGCTTCGCTTCGGACGGATCCAATTGGGGTCACGGAGCGGGATTTCAAGTCGTTCGCCAAGTGGCTTTCCCTGTCGCCATGCCGAGAGCCGGACAGTACCCTGCTCAGGAGGTTCCTCTCGTTCATGGATTACGTTTGCGATACGGGGCTGAATCCGTCAATTGCCGTAATCGGACTTATCGACAAGCTTAATCCGGCCGACGTCTTGCAGATAACCCGAAAGGTACGGCATGAGAGTCTGGAAATGCTGTTCCTCGAATACCGGGAGATGGACACAGCCGATATCGAGATTCCGGTATGGCATATAGATAGAGACGGGGTTCTCTTCTCCCGTGCCGTCTAAACCATTAAACTGGTACGAGCACCTTGAAAACTCAAATAAGGCTTATTGCTTGACAGCCCGGTTGTCCGATGATCCGGTAGCTGTCAGGTTTTTCCAGAACTCACACAACCACCCCTGTTTCCGGGCGGAAATAGGGGTGGTTTCCCAAAATCGTCGGAACTATTTATTTCTTTAAATAAACTTTTCAGCTTCAGTAGCTGCTCTTATACGGACTTACCAGTCGATGTCAATTCTCAGGCTTCGCAGGTACCGCGCTTCGAGTAGTTACTTACCGTAAAATATCGCGAGCAGGGTATATCACTAGCTTCGCAGGTACCGCGCTTCGAGTAGTTACTTACCCGCGACGACTTGCTCGCGGTCTGCGGACTAGCTTCGCAGGTACCGCGCTTCGAGTAGTTACTTACCCGGGGCATAAAAAACCGCCTTTCGCTCGTGCTTCGCAGGTACCGCGCTTCGAGTAGTTACTTACCTCCCTTGGAAACAACCTCAGGAGCGACCCGCTTCGCAGGTACCGCGCTTCGAGTAGTTACTTACCCACAATCAGCTGGACCATCGTTGCAGTCTGGCTTCGCAGGTACCGCGCTTCGAGTAGTTACTTACCCAACCACAGCATCACTGAAAGCTGCGGTAAGCTTCGCAGGTACCGCGCTTCGAGTAGTTACTTACCCCTTGCAGGAAAATATACCCATCCTCGCGGGCTTCGCAGGTACCGCGCTTCGAGTAGTTACTTACCAGTTTTCTGGAGAGGTCCGCAATTGCCACCGCTTCGCAGGTACCGCGCTTCGAGTAGTTACTTACCACATGCACTTGATCACGCTTTGCAGCTTCTGCTTCGCAGGTACCGCGCTTCGAGTAGTTACTTACCCAGAGGCCTGCTCATGTGCCGATCCTTTGGGCTTCGCAGGTACCGCGCTTCGAGTAGTTACTTACCGCAGGCAGCATAAGCCATTCATCCTCGGTGGCTTCGCGGGTACCGCGCTTCGAGCAGTTACTTACCAAACATTTGAGTGCTCATGCCGAATATAGCGCTTCGCAGGTACCGCGCTTCGAGTAGTTACTTACCCACGCAAGGGCTATAAGGTTTGTGGTTTGAGCTTCGCAGGTACCGCGCTTCGAGCTGCTACTTACCGTAAACCGTCCTATCTGTGGTCCTGGACCAGCTTCGTAGGTACCGCGCTTCGAGCAGTTACTTGCCCCCGCCCTGTCTAGGAAAGAGGGTCCCACTGCTTCGTAGGTACCGCGCTTCGAGCAGTTACTTGCCTCGAATCCCCGTCATCCGCCCCATACGTCAGTTTCGCAGGTACCGCGCATCGAGTAGTTACTCACCAAGTCCGTCGACCGCTTGCCGTAGGCTACGGTTTCGCAGGTACCGCGCTTCGAGCAGTTACTTGCCGAGAGACCGTTTTCAAAAACGCCTTCATGCGCTTCGCAGGACCGCGCTTCGAGCATAAACTTGCTTGGATACGGCACTAGTGATACGGCAATAGTGCTTCATAGGTCCTGCACTTCGAGCGGCTACTCACTATTTCGCGTCAGCCTGGCAAAGCAGTTCGCTTGGTTTGTAAAACCTCTCGAGCGAACTGCTCCGGTCATAATCTCAAACAACCAAGTCGAGCTTTATGGGTTAGGTCTCAATTATGAAACTTGCCCAAGGGCTATAGCCTTATGAGACGAGTGTTTCGAAGGCCGCGCGTTTCGGGCGACCACTCAACTCTATGCGCCGTAACGGCAACTCCAAAAGGTTTCGCAGCTGCGCATTTCGAGCTCTTAGGTAGCGATATATTCCGGCTATAGTTTGTCTGGCGGCTACCCATAGGCGTACCCAGGACGGAGGCTCCGCAGTTTTGCAGGTATCCTTTTTCGGGCAAGTGCTTTACGGGCACGGGAATTAGCCGATATGCTTAATGGGTTCGCAGGCACTTCGATCGCTGCGATTCACGGCTTCGCCTTGGCTGATTGCCGTCTTTCGCGCAATCCGATACGGTTCTCGTGGCAGCCTCATCGCGACCACTTCGGTTTCGTAGGTCATCCATTTATACGGCCCTAAGCCATATAAGATGCGTTTCAATCTAAAACCTGTCACCGTGTGGCACCAAATAGGCCTTAATTTGAGCAAACACGACCACAAAATTAAATATGAGTACCTATGCCTATATCGAGGAGGCTCCCGTGTCTTTTGGCGTCAGATTGGCGACCACATTAACCGTCGGTTGCGGCTTTTGGTGCGCCTCCCATCTTTACCAACGCTGGCGCTACGCTGCACTGGAGCATGAGGACAAGACCATGCTCCAAGCACAGCCCGGGGATGCCGATAGGGATAAATGGATAGACGCCGTGAAGAGGGGGGCCGTTAACTACGGCGTCAGCCCCTCAATACTTATTTCTCTGGGTAGTGCAGGAGATATCGATGCGGAGATGGCCCAGCTTGGAGACGCAGGAACGTACGCACGCCACCACAACCCACCGCTTGCCTCGGAAGTCGTTTTCGTCTACCCCTATCTGCTTGCAGCTTGGACCGGATCGCTCATCTCGATTCCCTATGCCTTCTTCCTGGCAGTCTCCGTGGCACTTGGCCAGGAGGATATGAGATTCAGGGTCGCGCCGGTGCCCATGCTGCTCCTGTTTGCGGTCGCGGGCGCCGTGTCATCCCCCTGGGGACCATATGCGTGGGCGGTATTTACCATTCCCTGCGCCGCGGTATTCGCGCTGATTTCCTTTACCATGAAGCGCATCGCCGGGATCTCCTGGCACGCCGGCGACTATCTCACGCTTGCCGTCGCCCTTATGGCGGTGCTATCCGTCGGGACCGTGTTCGAGTTTCTCGCTTTCCACCTTGCATGCGCATGCGCCCTGGAACTCACTATCAGGTCCATCCCGGCCTGCGCTCGCCTCAAGAACAACGTCCCCTACAACGTCGTGCTGTCGGCGAGCCTGGTCGGGGCGACACTTATCGCGATTTTGAAAGGTAATCTGCTATGAGGTCAAAAGATACGGGGCTCAGGGCTGTCATGGTGACCCAGCTCGTCCTCCTCCTTCCCATCATGATCGCCATGCTAGCGCTCGTCGTGGATTGCGCGAACATGAGCAGGTGCAAAGCCCTCGCGTCCTCTGCAGCGTCCGAGGGCGCACGCTACGCCGCGGCAAACCCCGATCTAACCGATTCAGAGGTCGAGGCCTACGTCAGGGGGGCAATCGGCCTCGACGACAGCTGTACGGTCGCGATCGTGCACAATTCGCTCGCAACAAAGGACGTGACACTCAGGGTGGGAGACAAGTCCAGGGACTCCTCCATCGAGCGCAAATCGGTGACGGTCAACGTCCAGATTCCGTGCCGTCGCGTCTTCACCTTGGCCGTCTTCGACGGCCTTGCCGAAAGCGAGCCTGAATCCTCTTCTGCCACCGCGATCTCATCGGAGGTGAAGTGATGGTGCGCTGCAACCGTGCGCCCAAGGCGCTCATCTCGACCGAGTTCATCTTCGTGTTCCCGATCGCCCTCACCGTCGTACTCGCCATCATGGGCTTCGGCTTTACGGGCTACCAGCGGGCGAGAATCGACTATTCGCTGGCGCACCTCGCAGACCAGCTACCCGCTGGATGGGATTCCATGGACGCGAACGCTCTCGTGACCGAGCTCGTGAGCGCGTCTGCCGATGTGGACCCCGACTGCCTTACGGTGAAGAACGCCTCCGTCACCCTCGACTCCGACGAGGACCTCGGGCAGGGGAGCGCCGTGGCAGGCGACCTGGGCACCGAGAACCTCAGAACCGAGAGCAGGACCGTTACGGTATCGGCAGAGATCGTCTACGACTATCCGGCGCCCTACAACATGTTTGGGAAGAGGTCCGTACGCAATATCACGCGCTCCTACATCAGCTATTCGGACTGGGAGGTCATCTAGATGAAGTGCCGTGTGTGCAGGGGGAGTGGGGCACATGCCCAGCTCACGACCTTCTTCGTCGTGATGCTCATTCCCCTGTCCCTCCTTATTGCCCTTGCCGTCGATCTGGGCGGCGCGCTCGCCTACAGGACATGGCAGGGCTCGCTTCTCGAGAGCACGCGACAGTCCTGCTTCGGCGAGGCCAATGCCGTCAAATACGCCGACAATCCGGGCGAGGAGGCCCGCTCCGAGGTGCTCGAGATGCTGAAGGCCAACGGCTATACCGGAAAGGCCACGGTCTACTACGTCGAAGCCCCCGAGAGCCTGTGTGGGGCTGCAGACCGCTACGCAGGCGTCTATGTCGTCCTCGAGGGAACGTGGCCGTCGACCTTCGCGAGGTTCGCCGGCATCGATGAGCTAAAGGTCCGCTCCGATGCCGTCTGGACGCTCCATCCCTATTCGTCCACGACGGTGTGGCGCCCGGCCGATACCGGAAACGGCTGGTGCGAGTACACGATCGACAAGGACGGCAACGTTTCGGCAAATACCGGCGTCTGCTCGCTCGACGATGCGCCCGAAAGCCTCTCCAAGGCCGTGAGGGATATGCTGCCGGCCTCTACGGGAGGCGCCGGCAAGTCCGGTGAAACGACACCCGACGGCACCGAATAGAGCCAGTCGCGAGCCTCGCCCAGATTGTCACCCGATGGCACCAAATCGCCCCGCACGATAACCCGTGCGGGGCGATTCTTTATGTGTCGGAACAGCACGACAGATCGGAGGACCCTTGGGTCTGATGTACGACCTGATGCGCCAGGGGAGATATGACCTCATGCCGGCGCTTTTGTCGTCGCGTGAGGCGGCGGACGCGGTCGGCGTCACCCCCAGGACCATCGAGAGGATGTGCGCGGCGGGAAAGCTCGAGGGCGCCCGTTTCGGTAACCGCTGGCGCGTCAACCGTGACTCGCTGCTCAGGTATTCGGGACTCATCGGTCCCGGGAAGGAAGCTAGACGATGAAGAAAAGGTCCCAGGAGGAGATCAAGGCCGAGATCGCCCAGGTCGAGGCAGAGGAGCGCGCGGCCGTGGAGTCTGGGCGCATGCGTAGCGTCGACAGGCTCCGCGGGCGCAAGCAAGCGCTCGGCCACGAGCTGGAGCGCGCCATGGCGCAAGAGGCCGCCATGGGTGCGACCAAGTCGAGCCCCATGCCAAACACGGCCCCCAAGAACGCAAAGAGCGGCCAGAGGACGACAGCCACGGCAGGGGCCGCGACAGCACGCCGACAGCGCGGGCCGCAGCCCGGAGGTACCCGCAAGGACCGCAGGCTCGCTGCAGTGGCCGGCGTGGCCATCGCCGTCTCCGTCGCGACGGTCGGCTTCTCCGGTTGGCGCTGGACCCAGGCACAGGGTGAACTGATGCGCCTCGAGCAGTCGACCGTCAAGGTCGTCACCGTCACGCGCGACATCGCTCCCGGCGAGGTGATCTCCTCGGCAGACCTCACGGTCGCGAGCGTTCCCAAGGCGTTTGCGCCCAAGGACGCGGCAAAGAAGGTCTCAGATGTGGCAGGTCGCCAGACCGTGACCCAGCAGACCTCCGGTACCGCGGTCTCGCTCTCGTCCGTCTCCGGCTCCAAGAAGCCGGCCTCGATTACCACAGCCGTGACCGAGGGGCACGTCGCCTACACCGTCGCACTCGACAGCTCGACCGGCCTCTCCCCGCTGCTCTCCGTCGGCGATAAGGTGGATGTCCTCGCGAGCGTGAGCGACGGCCAAGTCGTGACGACCGAACGCGTGGCCGACTCCATCCGCGTCATTGCGCTCGACGGAAACCTGTCGGGCTCCAAGTCTGACGGCTACTCGAATGTCACCATCGAGGTGACCGAGGACCAGGCCCTCGCACTCTCCAGCGCGAGCGGCATCAGGCTCGTCGCCCTTCCCGAGACGGGGGAGACGAACAATGCTGAATAGGGACCTGCTCCGAATCGAGCGCGACGCCATGCGCCAGGCGACCGGCGTACTGACGGCAGCCAACGACGCATCCGAAAGCAATGAACAGAGAGACGCGCGCGCACGCGACCTCCTTGCCGAGATCATAGATTCCAGCCCCGAGGGCTCACGCCTGGACGACGACTCCTTCGACGCGGTTATCCAGGCAGGAATCAATGACCTGTACTATCTCGGACCCATCGAGGAGCTGCTTCCCGATACCACGATCTCAGAGATTATGGTCAACGCCCCGGATGACGTCTGGGTCGAGCGCGCGGGCCTGCTGCAGAAGACCCCGGTGACCTTCGAGGACGACGAGCATGTCAAGTTCGTCATCAACCGCATCGCGTCCGCCGACGGCCGCCGCTGCGACGAGGCGCAACCGCTGTGCGACTGCATCCTCAACCGACCCGGCGCCATCTTCAACGGCTCGCGCGTCGCGGCGACTGCCAAGGGCATCGCCGTCGACCACAACATCCTCAACATCCGAAAGTTCCGACCGGACGCGGTGGAGCCCGAGGACCTCATGGCGCTCGGCACCTTCGACCAGCGCATGCTCGAGTTCATGGAGGCCATCGTCCTGGGCCGCATGAACGTCGTCATCGCCGGCGGCACGGGCTCGGGCAAGACGACCTTGCTCAACGCCTGTTCCTCCTTCATCCCGGACAACCAGCGCATCGTCACGATCGAGGACGCGCCGGAGCTGCGTCTCCAAAAGCCCCATGTCGTGCGCAAGACCGCACGCCGCCCCAATATCGAGGGCGAGGGCGAGATCACCATCCGACAGCTCGTCATCCATGCGCTGCGCGAGCGCCCCGACCGCATCGTCGTCGGCGAGTGCCGCGGCGGCGAGGCTTTCGACATGATCCAGGCCATGATGACGGGCCACGAGGGCTCGCTCACGACCGTGCACTCCTCCAACGCGCGCGAGGCAACGACCCGCCTGCGCTCGATGATCCAGCAGACCGGAACCGAGATGCGAAGCGAGCAGATCATGGAGCTCATCGCCTCGGCCATCGACTTCATCGTCTTCGTGAACCGCTTCGACATCGACGGCTCGCGAAAGATCACCGAGATCGCAGAGGTCCAGGGCATGCAGGGCGATGTCATCACGATCGGCACCATCATGCGCTTCGAGCAGACGGGCTTCTCCGAGGACGGCAAGGTGCTCGGCGAGTTCATGCCCACGGGAGAGCGCATCACCCCGGCGCACCGCGAGAAGCTCTTCGCGCGCGGCGTATACGTCGACGACGACTTCTGGTTCCGTCGATGAGCGGGCAGATAACCCCGGCGGCCCTCATTCCCGCGCTGCCGGCGCTCCTTATGGGAATAGTCCTGTTCCTGACGGCCAGAAAGCTGCGCGTCGAGCGCGAACGCGCGGAAACGGGCCCCATCCCGGAGAACCCAACCGAAGATGCCGGCGGAAACCGACTCGTCGGCACACTCCGTCGCGTGTGCCAGGGAGCTGCCCCACAGCTGTCGGTCTCCGAGGCCGCGCAGCTTTGGGCCGTTATCGCCTTCGCCCCTTCCGTGCTTATCCTCGCCACCGGCTCGGCGGTGGGTGCGCTTGCCGCACTCCCGCTCGGCATCGCGGCATTTCCGATCTGGGTTAGATTAAAGCGCGGAGCGGAGCAGGGCCTTTTTGAGGAGCAACTCGGTGAGGCCATGCCCCTGATCGCGTCGAACCTGCGCACGGGCGCCTCGGTCGCGCAATCGGTGGCCCCTGTCGCCGAACACATGGCAGAGCCCCTGAAATCGGAGTTCGCCATCCTCGAACGCGACCTGCGGAACGGCCGCCCCATCGAGCAGGCCCTCGACGACATGGCCAAGAGAACTGAAAGCTCGAACTTAAGACTCTACTCCACGGCCGTCTCCGTATCCCAGCAGACCGGCGGCTCGCTCTCCGAGATCACCGAGCGAGTGGGCGAGGCCATCCGTGCAAAGGTCAAAGCCAAGCGCTCGGCAGAAGCCAAGACGTCCTCGGCACGATTCGAGGCGAAGCTCGTCGGCTTCGCGCCGGTCGTCATGCTGCTGCTCATGTCTCTGAGCTCGGAGATCCACCGTGAGTTCTTCATGACGCCCGCGGGGTGGGCGTGCCTTGCCGTCGGCGCGGTTCTCGATATCGTGGGCTTCTTGGTCCTCAAGCAAATCAGCAACATCAGGTACGACTAGGGGAGCTCAGATGTTCGAAACGATAACGACCGGCTTTATATTCCTTCTCTTCGGAGTCGTCGCGGGCCTTGGCGTGGATATCGCCCTCAAGCGGATCTTCGAACTCGAGTCGCCTGTTGACGAGGGATCGTCCTCGACTCTTCCGGGCATCGCCGAGAAGGTGTCCGACGTCGTATCGCAGCTCGCGCCGATCTCACGCTCGGTCATGGACTCCACGCGGGACTCCCTCGACCGTGCGGGCCTCACCATGCAGCCGGCGACCTTCTGGGCCTTCCGCGTCGCGAGCGCCGCGGGATTCACCGCCGCCGGCCTCGTCGCCTCGGTCCTCATCGGCGGCCCCAAGGGCCTCGGCGTCTTCGCCGCGATGGTCCTCATGGGGCTCGCGGTGCCGCAGCTGTGGCTCTTCAACGAGCGCTCGAAATGGCGCGATGAGCTTGACAGGCAGCTCCCCGACGCCCTCGACCTTCTCGCGATCTGCATGTCGGCGGGCTCGTCCATCGACTTTGCCCTTCATACGGTGGGTAGCAGGATGGACGGCGCCATTGCGCGCGGCTTCGAGCGCGTGGCCAACGAAGCCAGCTTCTCGTCTCGCACCGAGGCGCTCCTGCGCTTCGCGGAACGCGCGCGGGTGCCATCCCTCACCATCTTCGCGGCATCGTTCGCTCAATCAGAGCGTGCGGGCGGCTCGCTGGTCGACATCATCCGGGACCAGGCCGAGACCGTCCGCGAGCATCGGCGCCTCAAGGTGGAGTCCGAGATCGAGAAACTGAGCTCCAAGATGCTCTTCCCGATCATCCTGTTCATCCTGCCCGTGTTTCTGATTGTCGTCCTGGCGCCCGTGGTGGCGCAGATCGCCCAGACGTTCACCTCCCTCATGTAGGAGACGGCCAATGAGCTTCAAATACGATATCCCCTGCGTGGCCACGACCAGGTCCGGTGCCGAAGTCCCGCTGTCCCTGAGGGCCGCCAGGACCTTCAGGGACAAAGCCATCGGGTATATGGGCGCAAGGTCGATAGAAAAGTCCTGCGGAACGGTCTACGCGAGGGGCAGGTCCCTTCACACCCTGTTCATGCGCATCCCGGTCGATGTGTGCTGGATAGGCCGTTTCGACCCCTCGAATCAATCCTGGCCCGTCGTCTCGCTCGATGGCTCGGTTGCCCCCTGGCGCATCCTCTTCGCGCCACGAGGGGCAGTCGGGGGCATCGAGGTCGCACCCGGTACGTTCACCGAGTCAGACCGACCTCTCTTAATCAGGAGACTCGATTGATGCGAATTGATGCAGAAAGGCTCGTTCATGGGGCCTGCACGGCGCTCGCCCTTCTCTTATCCATAGCAATCATTGCCATGATCCCTGCTATCAGGTCGGCCGGGACGCTGGATACCGACGGCTGGTTTCTTCTCGCCTCGGGGCGCGAGGTCGTCGAATCCGGCATCCCAACAACGAACCCCTTCACCGCAGTCGAGGGCCAAGGCATCGTACTCCAGCAGTGGCTCCACGACGCGTGGCTCTATCTGTGCTGGAAGGTGGCTGGCTACACCGGTGTCGCCGTCTCCGTGGCGATTCCCGCCGCGCTGGCACTGTGTGCCTATACCGGCGCCGTCTGCCGGCTGGCGCAAAACCCACGCCATCCATGGGTGCCGCTACTGATCGGCGCGGTCGGGTTTACCTTTATGGCCTCATATCTATCCATCCGTCCGTCAATCTGGACGGCGGCGCTGCTGTTCGTCGCCATATCCATCTGCCTGGAGTGGCGACACAGCGCTAACCCGCGGTGCCTTCTGGCGCTTCCGATCGTGTCGCTGCTCTCCGTAAATCTGCAGGCCGCGCTCTGGCCCCTGCCGACGGCTGCCGCCGCATGCTTTCTGCTTCCCGAAAAAGACGAGATCTCGACACAGGCGATCGCCAAGACGCTTAGCGCATGGTGGCGTTCCAGGTTGCCCCTGCTTGCGGCGGTTGCCGGCATGGCCGCGGAATCGCTTGTAAACCCGTATTGTATCGACGGCTCGCTCTATGTGCTCCGCTCGCTCGGGGCCGCATCCTACGGCGGGGTCATTCTCGAGCTGAATCCGGTTTGGGTAATGCCTGCCGCGGCCCTGTTCTGGGGCGCCTCAATCCTTGTGGCCTTTATATCGTGCGTCCTTGCTCGGCGGTTCCCGCCCAGGTGGCTTCTGGCCTTTTGGGCGGCATCAGCAATCGCCGGGGCGTTTGCCGTCAGGTGCCTTTGGATAACGTGGACGGTTTCGTTTCTCGTTGTCGCCGCATCCGTCGGCCGGAGCGACGCAATCGGGCCCCGGGTGCATCGCCTGCTGATTACCGGGAGAGCCGTTATGGTCCTCGTCCTAGCGTTCTCCATCGTCAATAGCGGCCTTAACTCGCTTGATTCGGATACCCGCGGGGTCGAGACCGGATGGAGGGGCATCGACTTGGATATGGCGCAGATCGTCGAGGCCCTGGGTGACAACCCGGGCCGCATATGGTCCGAGGACACCACGGTGATGAACTACCTCGAGTGGGCGAGGGTGCCCGTGACCTACGACATGCGTCCCGAGATCTGGTCTGAGGCGATTTCCGGCGATGCCAAGGCAAACGACTACCGCGCCTACGTTGACAGTCTGGAAGGGGGCTACGGGGTCCTTAAGGAGGATGGCTGGACGTGGGCGATCGTGCGGGATTCCAACGTAAAACGCTTTGGAAAAGCCTGCCCCGACGCCGATAAGGCGGCAAGCGGCAGGGGATACGTGCTCTATCTGTTGTGACATTTTATTTAATTGATGGGTGGTAACTCATGGGTATCGTCAACGTCAGCAGGAGGTCCGTTCTGGCCGCCATGGCCTCGCTGGCCCTTACGGGATGCGGCGGCTCAAAGAAGGCAAATGGATCGGACGATTCGAAGAAAAAGGGTTCCGAGAAGAGCGAGGACGAGGCGTTTTCCTTTGGAGGGATAGGCGACACGAGCTCATCCGATGCCTCCAGGGGATTGACGGTCGATGGCGTCTACAAAAAGGTCGCCACGGACTCGAGCGGCAAGGAGTATCGGTTCCTCCTTGTCGGCATGAAATTCGAGAACGACCTCGACCATGACAGCCGGGCGCCGGTGTCATACGTCTCGTGCTACCAAAACGGCGTGAAGCTCTCCCAGTGCACGAAATACAGCGATCCCAACACGATGAAGACACTCGAGCCCGGCTATTCGATTTCGGTGTGCAAGGCGTTTCTCCTTGAGGATGAGGGCCAGCCCGTGAAGGTGAAGATCAAATCATCGAACTCGTCGGACTACGTCTACGAGGACACCTACCCGATCTCGCACCTGGACTATGCAACACTCTAGGAGTTCTCTCCCGAACGCACGATAAAGTACCCATCGTCGTCCCTGACGATGAAGCGGTGGAGAGGCCTGCCCTTCCACTCTATCTCAACGCTCCAGATACGGGCGATGTGGCCCGTCTTTCGCCCGGGACAGGGGACAGATGCGCCCGTGGAGCGGACCTGGAATCTACGACCGTCGGAAAGCTCGATCCACCTGAACTTCGGCTCCCGACCGGGCCTTTCTATGACACTGACCGTAACAGGTGTCATTTTCGCTCCAAAAGATTCTCATAGCCATAGGGAGCCGTGAAACTGCCCGATGGGCGCACCTGCGCACTCATAGCTATTCCGGCCTATATACGGACAGGGCGCGGGCGAGCGCCGGAACAAACCCTTCTCGGGGGTCCTGCTCACACTTGAGCTCAGCCTTTCTCGGATTGCCATAGAAATCCCCCGCGACCCAGTGCATATCCAGGTCCAGATGCTCCTTGAACATCGGCGCGACACGCTGATCCCATAACTCGAGGTCGGTATCGAACACCTCGCGGGCCTTCTTGAGAATCGAGTCACGGTACCGGGCGGGAACCCCTTCAGAGATGAAGCCGGCCTCATTCATTTTACGTATGAAGTCAGGTGAGGAACCGGCGCCCAGGACAAGCTCGACTCTCTCCGGGACGGTGACCACATTCCCGTCGGCGGGGCCGAGCAACTCCTCCGCGTAAACGGGGCTGAAAACCGCAAGCCTGTGCAGCCCCGCCAGATGGTTGACTATTTCACGTTCCTCATAGCAGACTTCCGTGACCTTGCGATCCCGCTTGATTTTTATATTTAGGCCTTCGGTTTCCAACCGGTCTTCACTGGCCCCACGCCTACGAGGCTGATCAATAAACTGCTTCTGATCCCTTCGATAAAGATTTCCATAGCATAGGGCTTCAGTAGGCATATCTACCGCGATGTCGTAAGTTTTAAGAGCGCAGGCGAGGATGGGGAGTTCAAACTGCTCCGCTTCAAACCCTCGGGGCAGGCCCTTTTCGTCCTTGGCGCGAGTCTCACCTTTGCGAAGAGGAGTCGGATGATCTCGGTCATATTCCACGCTGATGACATATCCGGCCGATGTGGAGCTTCCCAGGAACGGCAAAAGAGTTTCGAATACCTTTGACTCGACCAGTGCTTCGTCCTTGAAGGAAACGCAATTCTCAAATCGAATTGTCCCCGGGAACGCATCGTCTCTCGTAACGGTCATCTTGCCAACCGAAGTCCTCAAGGGATACGGATCATATATGCCCGAGGCATCGAATCGTGGCAGCAGCGGAACCAGTATGCTCTCAGTTTTTTTCTTTGCCATAACCGTTTAGCCCTTTCTCCCAGGGGTTTCCATGAGATAAGAATCCCACTGCCGGAGCGCTCTCGCGGGGTCGTTTGGTGCCATCGGGTGACACCTCAGCCCGAAATGCCATGTCTTTCAGATGTCCAGCATCCACTCTATTAGATATGTGATAATAGAACACGCGTTCGTTCGTAAATAGTCATAGGGGAGGCGGCGTGGGGGAAAAGTCAATCAGGCTCGTGACGGCCCTGGTCGAGTGTCGGCCGGATGGGGAGTACGTGCCTTGGGGTATCAAATGGTACGACGGAAGGATCTTCCCCTTCGCGGAGGTCGGCTGGCACGAGACGCGATCGTGGGTGTTGGGGGAGGGGCGCGTGTGCGAGAGCTGGCACGTGAAGATGGGGGATGGAACCCTGCGCGACATCTGCCACCACGGCAACAGCTGGTATGTAGTCCATGACATGGATGACGACAGGCCGGATGACGGATGGTCTCCGTAACCAGCTATCTTATCGGCAATAGTCGAACTGCGACATAACGTAACTACGCAACAACGTATGAACGCTGCTTCATAACTGTGCAATAACGCAATTACGCATAAACGCAACTTTTCAATATTGAAGGGGAGAGGCACCACACCTCCCCCTTGTTTTTTTCAATACAAGTGAAAACGTATTGATTAAAGGTGGGTTGATTAAAGGTGCAGGCATTTGTAATGCACATGTTGGAACTATCCCCAAAACGACTGGTAAAATAGCATATCGCATCGTATTAGGCAGAGGGGAACAACTATGGCCATGAAAGCCATTGCCATCAGGTTCGAGGAGGAAGAGAAGGACTGGATCCAGTCCTATGCAAGCGTCCTCGGCATTTCCTTTTCCGAATTCGTGAGGAGTGCCGCCCTCGAGAAGGTCGAGGAGGCGGCCGACATCGAGGCATACAATGAGGCGCTGGTGGAAGATGACGGCACCCGTTACTCGATGGACGACGTCATGCGCATGGCCATGGAGGCCGAATGAGCTTCAGTGTCGAGTGGTCCAAGGCCGCGGCCAAACAACTTCTCAAAATCCCGAAAAAACAGCGGCTCATCATCCTGTCCTGGATCCAAGACTATCTAGACGAGTTTGAACACTACTGCCTCTGGCCTTGCGCAAAAGCGCTTCAGGGCTCAGAGAGCGGCTGGCGCTCGCGCGTTGGTGTCTACCGTATCCTGGGAAGGTTCTAAGGTAAGAGAGCCATCATCGAGGTCGTGAGAATCGGCCACCAGGGCGTTTACATAAACATGCCGCGGATATAGTCTTCTCAGAGTCAAACCGACCGTTCGCAGCGGCATCCGCCGCCGGTTGCCGCAGGAGGCGCTTTTGTCGAACCCCGCTGAATACTGGCAACAACAGAACTGCGTAATAGCGTAACTACGGCTTAGTGCAATTACGTAATAGCGCGGTTGTGTAATACCGTGACTTCTCAAAAAGTAAGTATGCAATAACGTAATTGTGCAATTGTCGACTACATGCCCTGAATGGTCCCGTCGTACCAGTCCGCATTGTATGAACGATGGATGATCTCGCATGAGAACCCGAACATACGGTGGTTTTATCTGCCTAAAGAGGGTAAGATGGCTGTTGAAGACGACGCATCCCGTGTAAGCAACATGGAGCGCGGGCGGCCTAGTTTTCAGTTTTGGTTAAATGCCCGGGCTCCACCCCGGGCATTCTTATTTGCGCTTGCTGCGCAAATGCCGTCCACCGTCCGCACCGCGCGTACGCCTACGGACCTTAACTCGAACATCATACGAATCGAAAAACGCAATGACGAACGTGCCGACCGTCGCAAGGGCGGCCAGCGCATCAAGGATCTTTAGCATAGGGAAGCCTCCAATCGAATTGTCGGCCGCCCGCGCACGGAATGCGCCATCCCGTCAATTCTAGACGAACCAGCGACTGTAGAACTCAATCGTCAGATAAGCACAGTCCCAAAACGTATGGACGATGAATGAACTTCGATAGCTTCGATAGCAGACGCGAATTGATTTTTTGAAATATGGACAGACTCCTTGTCAGGAGGTTAGAATGATGCCGACGGCAGCCCAAGTTGTGAGAGCTGGGCAGAGCCGTTGCTTAATGAAGTTGGGTTATCGTCTTAGCGACGGTGGCCTTTCTTTTTGGGCTTCGAACCCTGCTAATATGAGAAAGCCATTGTCAATAGGCGTGTTTGTTCGAGCCCGGTTTTAAACC
>CAJMLY010000010.1 GCA_905214425.1 uncultured bacterium | reverse complement strand
CTACAGCTCGAAGGTCACCGGCGACGCCGGGCGCGGCTTCACCGTGACCAACACCGTGAAGACGGGCGAGCTCGACGTCTCCAAGACCGTCGTGGCGCGCGAGGGCCTGGCGGTCGACGCGGACAAGATATTTAAGTTTGTGGTTGAGGCCACCGATGCCACGGGCCGCGATGTATCCGGCGCCTACGGTGACGCGACGTTCGAGGACGGCAAGGCGACCCTCAAGCTCAAAGATGGCCAGACGGCGAGGATCACGGGGCTGCCCGCGGGAACCGCCTACACGGTGACCGAATGTGCCGCCGGCGGCTACAAGACCGCGGTGAACGGGGTCGAGGGATCCAAGGCCGATGGCTCCATCTCGGCCGACCAGGTCTCCTCCGCCGCCTTCACCAACACCTTCGACCCCGCTCCCGCCACGGCGTCCGTCCCCGAGCTCACCAAGGTGCTCGCGGGCGGCCGCAAGCCCGGCCTCCAGGAGGGGGAGTTCGCCTTTGAGCTCTCCCTCGCCGACGGCGCGGGCAATGTGCTCGAGGGCTACCCAGTCGAGGCGAAGAATGACAAGGACGGCAAGGTTTCCTTTGGCGAGCTCAGCTTCACCAATCCGGGTACCTACCACGCGACCGTGACCGAGAAGGCAAGCGGCGATGTCCTGATTGAGGACGATGCGCATGCCTACACCTTCGACATCACGGTGACTCAGACCGGTGCCGGTCTTAAGGCCGAGATCTCCAACGAGCGGGGCAAGAAGACCTTCACCAACACCTTCACGCCGCACGACAACACAAAGGCCGTCACCAAGGCGGACGCCTCGGGCGCCAGGGTCGATGTGGACGGCAAGCCGGTGGGCGTGGGCGATACCCTCACCTATACCATCGGCTGGGCCAATAACAGCGTCGACGACAGGGGCGCCGCGCGGGCGGCCGACGTGACGGTGACCGATGCCCTGCCCAAGGGCGTTGACTACGTCGAGGGCTCTGCCGACGGCGCCGCCTACGATGCCGCGACGCGCACCCTTACCTGGTCGCTCGGCGAGCAGGCTGCGGGCGCCACGGGCACGCTCAGCTTCGACGTGAAGGTCTCCGCCGAAGCCGCCGCGGTCGACGACATCTCCAACACCGCCACGGTCAAGGTGGGCGAGAACGAGTCGCAGACCAACACGACCCACAACAGCGTGTCCCGCGAGGGCAGCCTCACCGTCAAGAAGACGGTCGTCGGCGGCGACAGCCAGCGCGAGTTCGGCTTCACGGTCGCGCTGGCCGACGGGGACGGCGAGCCCGTCTCCGGCACCTTCGGCAAGGGCGAGCACGCCGTGACGTTCACGGACGGCAAGGCGACCTTCACGCTCAGGGACGGCGGGGAGAAGACCGTCGCCGGCCTGCCCGTGGGCGCGCGCTACACCGTGACCGAGGACGCCGCCGAGGGCTACACGACCACGGTCAACGGGGCCGACGGCTCCAAGGCCGAAGGCGCCGTGACCGAGGACGGCGCGACCGTCGCGTTCACCAACACGTACGGAACGGCCACCGAGGGCAGAGACGTCTCCACCGCGGGGCTCTTTACCAAGACGCTCGAGGGCCGCGACTGGGCCGAGGGCGACAGCTTCCAGTTCGCGCTTGCGGGCGAGGGCGGCGCCCCCATGCCCGAGGGCTCTGCCGACGGCTCCAAGACCGTCAGCGTGACGGCCGCCGCCGGCACCAAGGCGGGCGATAGGGTCGCCTTCGACTTCGGCTCCATCCGCTACACGCTCGATGACATCAAGGACGCCGGGTTCGCCGAGGTCGGCGGCAAGCGCGTGCGCGCCAAGACCTTCACCTACGAGGTGTGCGAGGTCAGGCCCGATGACGGCTCTGCCATCGCCGGTGTGGACTACGACGGCCACGCCGCCACGATGACGGTGACCGTGACCGACGACGGATCCGGCAACCTCACGGCCGCGACGCCCGCGATCGCGCAGGCGAGCGGCGGCGACTTCGTCAACACCTACACGACCGAGCTCGACTACTCGGCCCGCGCGGGCGTGCGCCTGTCCAAGACGCTCTCCGGCCGCGCCATGGAGGCGGGGCAGTTCGCCTTCACCGTGACCGCGGACGCCGAGACGGCCGCCAAGCTCGGCCTCAAGACCGACGGGGACGCCTACGCCGTGGCCGCTGTCGATGACGGAGAGGCCGACCTGGTCGACCTCGTCGGCGGTGCTGCGGGTAGCGACGTGAAGTTCACCGATGCCGACGCGGGCAAGACCTACAGCTTCACCGTTACCGAGACCAAGCTCGGCGGCAAGGGCTACACCAACGACACCGCGCCGCGCACGGTGACCATCGCGCCCGGCTACGACGCCGCGACGGGCAAGCTCACGGTCACGACCACGGTTGCCAAGGACGGTGTCGAGGTCGCCCGCAGCGAGGTCTCCACGGCAGATGACGCCACGGCGGCGCCCGCGCCCGTGACGGTCGCGTTCGAGAACTCCTACGAGGCCACCGGAACGCTCGGCGGCGAGGGCAACGTGGCAATTAATGCCACCAAGACGCTGACGGGCCGCGCCGCGGCGGCGGGCGAGTTCTCGTTCTCCGTCCGCGATGCCCGGGACAACGTGGTCGCGACCGCGACCAACCGGGCCTCCGGCGACGGCGAGGCCGCGGGGCTCGCGTTCTCACCCATCGCCTACACCACCGACGCTCTCGAGCAGATGGTGGCGGACGGCATCGCCACCAGGGCCGCCGACGGCTCCTGGGCCATTCCCTATACCGTATCCGAGGACGGCACGGACCGGCTGCCCGCGGGCGTGACGGCGGCCGCCTCGAGCTTCGGCATCACGGTCAAGGTGGCAGATGACGGCAAGGGCGGGCTGGACGTTAGCGTGGTCTACCCCGAGGGCTCCGGCGGCACGCTGTCGTTCGTGAACGGCTACGGCACCAACGAGGCGACAGTCGACCTCGCGGGCACCAAGACGCTGGCGCTCGGCCAGGCCGGGCTCGGCCTGGCGCAGGCCGACATCGCGGGCAAGTACACCTTTAAGATCGCGCCGCTGGACGGCGCGCCCGCGCCGGTCGACGCCTCCGGCAAGACGGTGACCGAGGCGACCAACGACGCCGCCGGCAACGTCGAGCTGGGCCACGTCACGTTCAGGCAGCCGAGCGACCTCGACGACGCCGAGATCGACGGCGACGGCCTGCGCACCAAGACGTTCGCCTACCGGGTGAGCGAGTCCGGTTCGGTCGGCGGCGTGGTCAACGACGCGACGGCGACCAAGACCTTCACGGTCAGCGTCGTCGAGGACACCAACGCGGGCACGCTTGTCGCGAAAGTCCTGCCCGCAGAGGGCACGCCCGAGGGTAAGGGCGCGTTCGAGTTCACCAACACCTACGGCGTGAACCCGACGCCGAGCTCCGTCACCGACCAGATCACGGTGAGCAAGAAGCTTAAGGGCCGCGACCTGGCCGAGGGCGAGTTCGAGTTCCAGCTGGTCGAGATCGCCGCCGACGGCAGCGAGAGCGTCGCGGCAACGGGCAAGAACGCCGCCGACGGCACGGTCGCGCTCAGCCCCGTCACCTACACCGCGCCCGGCACGCACGGCTATGAGCTGCGCGAGGTCGCCGGCACGGCGGGCGGCGTGACGTACGACAAGACGACGTACCGCGTGCGCACGACGGTTGTCGACGCCGGTAACGGCACGCTCGCCGTCAAGCACGAGCTGGCGGATGCCGAGGGCAATCCCACGGGAGGCGACTCGGTGACGTTCACCAACGGCTACGAGGCCGCGCCCGTCACCCTCAAGCTGGGCGCCGCCAAGGTGCTCAAGGGCGCCGAGCTCAAGGCGGGCCAGTTTAGCTTTGAGCTCAAGAGCCGGGACGGCAAGGTCATGTCGACCGCCAAGAACGCCGCGGACGGCAGCGTCACGTTCGATGCGCTGACCTTCAAGCAGGCTGGCACCTACACCTTCACGGTGAGCGAGGTCGACGACGGCCAGGCGCACGTGACCTACGACAAGGCGGTGCGCAAGATCGTCGTCACGGTGAGCGACGAGGCGGCCGACGGCACCAAGACGGGCTATCTGTCGGCGAGGGTCTCCTACGAGGGCGACGCCAACGTGCCGCCGGTCTTCACCAACAGCTACGCCGAGAATCCCGGGACCCCCGGCACCCCCGAGAACCCCGGCACGCCGGGCGGCGGCTCAGACGGCGGTTCAGATAACGGCTCCGGCAGCGGCTCTAGCGGCGACGGCTCCAAGGGCGGCATGCCCGACACCGGCGACCGCAGCCTGCCGGTCGAGGCGCTCGCGGCCATGGCCGGCATCGGCGCGCTGACCGCAGCGGGCGGCGCGGTCCTGTACCGTAGACGCCGCTAGCGATATGGACGAGTGGGGCGAATCCATCCGATGGGTCCGCCCCACTTGCCGTGGCGGGCGGGAGCAGGTAAGATATACCGAGCGCCTAGCGCGTTCGATGGGTTCGGATGACGACATGTTCCGAATCTGGTCAGGTCCGGAAGGAAGCAGCCATAAGGAGCCTCTGTCGGGCATCCGAATCCATCGAGCGCACGGGCTTTCTTTTTGCGCGGTTTTACCAAACCGCGCAATGCTCGACGCTGCGCGCCACCCAGAGCGACAATTTGTCATTCAAAAGGCAAGGCATGACCAGAAGGTCTATGCCTTGCCTTTTTCATGCCAACTTGTTCGCCCTGGATGTCGCTCGCTGGCTGTGCCAAAACATTGAAGGTCGCGTGGCTCGGGCGTGACCGCTGGTCCTTGGCTTCGCCTGCGGGATCGCTCGACTACCAAACACCTCGCCGCCGGCCGGGCCCCGTCGTTCAAAAATCACCCGTAAAGGCGCATTTATCTAATTAAATCTATCCCTTATGGGATGCTGCTGGTTGGCGTTGTCTCGAGTGCGGCGGCTACGTGGTTCAAGAGACGGCGGCATTACCATCTGTTTTTTCAAGTAAAGAGGTCCGTTTCCCTGGGTGGGGGAAACGGACCCCTTTTTTGTCTCTGGGCTTGTGGATTGGTGAAGGCAGAATGCTCTGTCGGCTATTTTGAGTTCTTGATGCGGCGGGTGGCTGTGGCGGTTATTCCGAGTCCCATGGCGGCGATTCCTGCGAGTGTGATTGCGCTCGGCGCTGTGTCGCCTGTGTTTGCGAGCTTGCCGGCGGTCGTATCTGCTTGCTTGCCGCTGCTCGTGGTCGCCTGCTTGGTGGAGCTCGGTGGGGTGTCTTTGCCGGTCGCGGGCGAGCCAGTGGGCTGTGTCGTCTCGGTCGGTTGCGTTATCTCGGGCGAGGCGGCCTTGTCTGCCGCGGCTTTCGCCTCTTCGTATGCCTTGCAGGCGTCGTCATAGGCCGCCTGCGCCTTATGCAAATTGTCGAGGAGCGCATCTCGCTTGGCTGTTTCCTCGTCGATGTGGGCTTTGGCTTCCTCCGCCTTACTTCCGAAATACTGAACCCGTCTTTCCTGACTTTCGAGGCGGTGACGGTAGCTGTCAAGCACCGTTTCGCAAGATTCTTCTTGCGCTTCCGCTGCGATTATTTCCTGCCGCAGCTGCTTAAGAGCTTCGTAGGAAGCCCCGTTGCTGCGTGCCTTTTCATATTCTGCCTCAAGCTCGCTTACCCGGTTGTGAGCCTCATCGTATTTGGCTTGGGCTGCATCGACGTTCGCTTGCATGGCGGGAAGGGGCTCTCTCCATTCGGCAGCTCGCGCCACCATCGTGTCATAGAGCTCTCGAAAAGCGGCAATGTTATCATTGATTCCCGCAATTCTCTCGGGACTTGCGGCGTTTTGTGCGGCTTCGAGGTTTTTGAGCGCTTCCTGCATGGCTGCATACGCCTTTTCTTTTGCGGCGGCCGCATCTTCCGTCTGCAAGGCAACTGCAGCGGTGGGGGAGCTGGTTTCTGCCGCGATCGCCGCTACGGGGGCGATTCCCGCGACAAGTGCCGCGGAAAGGGCGATGCCCGCAGTTGCTCGTCTTGCTCTTCTTGCGAGAATGTCGTTCATCTCGGCACCTCATTTCAAGGGTCGGCGACTAACTTGGTAGCACTAATGTAAGTATATCAGGCGGTTTGCCCGTCATTGATCGGGCGTGCGCGTATACCCCTCGATTAACAGCCATTAAATCTATCCCTTAAGGAATGCTGCTCGTTGGCGTTGTTTGGAGCGCGGTGGCGATGCGCTTCAAGAGACAGTGGCATTACCATTTGTTTTTACAAGTAAAGAGGCCCGTTTCCCTGGGTTGGGGAAACGGGCCTCTTTTTGTCTCTTGGCTTGTGGATTGGCGAAGACAATAACCGCTGGCAGCTATTTTGGGTTCCTGAGGCGGCGTGTGGCCGTGGCGGTTATTCCGAGTCCTGCGGCGGCGACTGCTGCGAGTGCGATTGCGCTCGGCGCTGCATCGCCCGTGTTCGCGAGCTTGCCGGCGGTCGTATCTGCTTGCTTGCCGCTGCTCGAGTTCGCCTGCTTGGTGGAGCTTGGCGGGGTATTTTTGCCGGTCGCGGGCGAGCTGGCGGGCGGTGTCGTCTCGGCCGGCTGCGCTGAGCTGGAGGGTTTTGTCGTCTCGGACGGTTTCGCTATCTCGGGCGAGGCGGCCTTGTCTGCCGCGGCCTTTGCCTCTTCGTATGCCTTGCAGGCATCGTCATAGGCCGCTTGCGCCTTTTCCAAATCGCCGAGGAGCGCATTTCGCTTGGCTATGTCCTCGTCGATGTGGGCTTTGGCTTCCTCTGCCTCACTTTCGAAATACTGAACCTGTTTTTCCTGGCTTTCGAGCCGGCGTTGGTAGCGGTGAAGATCATCTTCACAAGATTCTTCTCGCCTTTCAGCCGACATGATCTCACTGCGCAACTGCTTTATTTGCTCCTTAATAGCTGTGCTGGGCCCCTCGTCGCCGAGTGCTTCAAGTGCCTTATCCAATTCTGCCTGAAGGCCGCTTGTCCGGTTGTGGGCCTCATCGTATTTGGCTTGGGCTGCATCGACGTTCGCTTGCATGGCGGGAAGGGGCTCTCTCCATTCGGCAGCTCGCGCCACCATCGTGTCATAGAGCTCTCGAAAAGCGGCAATGTTATCATTGATTCCCGCAATTCTCTCGGGACTTGCGGCGTTTTGTGCGGCTTCGAGGTTTTTGAGCGCTTCCTGCATGGCTGCATACGCCTTTTCTTTTGCGGCGGCCGCATCTTCCGTCTGCAAGGCAACTGCAGCGGTGGGGGAGCTGGTTTCTGCCGCGATCGCCGCTACGGGGGCGATTCCCGCGACAAGTGCCGCGGAAAGGGCGATGCCCGCAGTTGCTCGTCTTGCTCTTCTTGCGAGAATGTCGTTCATCTCGGCACCTCATTTCAAGGGTCGGCGACTAACTTGGTAGCACTACTGTAAGTATATCAGGCGGTTTGCCCGCCATTGATCGGGCGTGCGCGTATACCCCTTGATTAACAGCCATTAAATCTATCCCTTAAGGAACGCGGCTTGCTAGTGTTGTCTGGGCATTGATGGCTACGTGGTTCAAGAGACGGCGGCATTACCATCTGTTTTTACAAGTAAAGAGGTCCGTTTCCCTGGGTTGGGGAAACGGACCTCTTTTTGTCTCTTGGCTTGTGGATTGGCGAAGACAATAACCGCTGGCAGCTATTTTGGGTTCCTGAGGCGGCGTGTGGCCGTGGCGGTTATTCCGAGTCCTGCGGCGGCGACTGCTGCGAGTGCGATTGCGCTCGGCGCTGCATCGCCCGTGTTCGCGAGCTTGCCGGCGGTCGTATCTGCTTGCTTGCCGCTGCTCGAGTTCGCCTGCTTGGTGGAGCTTGGCGGGGTATTTTTGCCGGTCGCGGGCGAGCTGGCGGGCGGTGTCGTCTCGGCCGGCTGCGCTGAGCTGGAGGGTTTTGTCGTCTCGGACGGTTTCGCTATCTCGGGCGAGGCGGCCTTGTCTGCCGCGGCCTTTGCCTCTTCGTATGCCTTGCAGGCGTCGTCATAGGCCGTTTGCGCTTTTTTCAAATTGTCGAGGAGCGCATCTCGCCAGGCTGTGAACCGGTCGATATCGGCTTTATATTTCTCTACAGCACGTTCACAGTCATTAACTCGTCTTTCCTCTCTTCTGAGGCGGTACTGGAACTCGCGGAGCTCCGTTTCGCAATAGTTTACGTGCGTTTTTGCCGATATGATCTCACTGTGCAACTGCTTTATTTGCTGTTTAGTAGTTTCGACAAACTCCTCGTAGCCGAGTGCTTCGAGTGTCTTAAGCATCTCATGTTTCTTCTCTAATTCTGCCTGGAGCTCGCTTACCCGGTTGATGGCCCCGTCGTATTTGGCTTGGGCAGCATCGACGTCCGCTTGCATGGTGGGAAGGAGTTCCCTCCCTTCGGCGGCTTGCGCCGCCATCTTTTCGCGGTACTCTTGAAAACGGGTAATGTCATCATTGAATCTCGCAATTTTCTCGGGACTTGCGGCGTTTTTTGCGGCCTCGAGGTTTTTGAGCGCTTCCTGCATGGCTGCATACGCTTTTTCTTTTGCGGCGGCCGCGTCTTCTGTCTGCGGGGCGCCCGAATTGCCGTTGGTGGCGCTCGTCTGCGAAACGGCCGCACCGGTGGGGGAACTGGTTTCTGCCGCGATCGCCGTTGCGGGGGCGATTCCCGCGACAAGTGCCGCGGAAAGGGCGATGCCCACAGTTGCTCGTCTTGCTCTTCTTGCGAGAATGTCGTTCATCTCGGCACCTCATTTCAAGGGTCGGCGACTAACTTGGTAGCACTAATGTAAATATACCATGCTAGTTGACCCGACACTGGCTGGGTGTGCGCGTGCCTTTCCGCTTCTTTGGAAACCGAATCCCATTAGAAATGACGAGTTGTTTACGCTTCTTTTGGGCTCACCGTACTATCATGATTCGAATTGAGTGTGAATGATGATAGGGAGCGCCTATACATGATTGAGCTGCTCAGGCGTTTTGGTGGCAAGTTTCGCCGCTATATGGCGATTGGCCCTGCGTGCAAGCTGATCGAAGTGATCTTTGACCTGCTTACACCGCTCGTGATTGCCCAGATGATCGATAAGGGTATTGGCGCACACGATGTCAGCGCCGTTATCCACTACGGCATGGTACTTGGCGCCATGGCTGTGATTGGCATCTCGTTTACGCTTGTCTGCCAAAAGATGGCGGCGCTGACATCGCAGGGCATGGGCACCGACATTCGCGGCGCGCTCTACAAGCACATCAACAAGCTGAGCTATGCCGAGCTCGACCGCTTTGGCACGCCGTCGCTCATCACGCGCATTACCAACGACGTTAACCAGGTCCAGCTCGCTGTGGCGCTGGGCGTGCGCATGCTCATCCGCTGGCCCTTTCTAGCGGTGGGCTCCATGTGCGCGGCCCTTGCCATCGACCTTAAGCTCGGCATCATCTTTTTGATCTGCACGCCCGCCATTGGCCTGGTGTTCTGGGTTGTCATGGCGCGCTGCATTCCGTACTACAAGCAGCTGCAGGCAAAGCTCGACCGCATCGCGCTTATCTGCCGCGAGGGCCTTTCGGGCGCCCGCGTGGTTCGCGCCTTCGTGCGCGAAGATCACGAGCGCGAGCGCTTTGCGCAGGCCGCCGACGACCAGGCCAATACTGCCATCGCGGTGGGCAAGCTCTCGTCGATTCTCAACCCCGTCACGTTTTTGGTGATGAACCTGGGCGTGTGCGCCATCCTGTGGGTGGGCGGCATCCAGGTCAGCGTGGGCGAGCTTACGCAGGGCCAGGTCATGGCGTTTGTGAACTACATGACGCAGACCCTGACCTCCATCGTGTACGTCGCCAACCTGGTCGTGGTCTTTACCAAGGCGAGCGCCAGCGCGTCGCGTATCAACGAGGTGCTCAATTGCGTGCCGGGCATCACCGACGAGGGCAACCAGCCGGTCGCGCTGCCCAAGCCGGGCAATGTCGCTTCAGTTCCCGCGCTGAGCTTGAGCCATGCGAGCTTCTCGTTTGGCGCTGGCGCGGCCAATGCTGTCAACGATGTGACGCTGGAACTCCCGCTGGGCAAGACGCTCGGCATTATCGGCGGTACGGGTAGCGGCAAGTCCACGCTCGTCTCGCTCATCCCGCGCCTGTACGATGCGAGCACCGGCAGCGTGAGCGTGATGGGCGCCGACGTGCGCACCTGGCCGCTCGACCAGCTGCGCCGTGTGGTCGCGACCGTTCCGCAGCGCGCATCGCTGGTGAGCGGCTCCATCCGCAGCAACCTGACCTGGCGCGATGAAGCTGCGACCGACGAGGAGCTCTGGGCGGCACTCGACATGGCGCAGGCCAGCGAGTTCGTGCGCAACAAGCCGCAGGGCTTAGACGCCCCGGTCGAGGCGGGCGGCAAGAACTTTAGCGGTGGCCAGCGTCAGCGCCTGACTATCGCGCGTGCCTTGGTGGGTTCGCCGCAGGTTCTGATCATGGATGACTCCGCGTCGGCGCTCGACTTTAAGACCGACGCGGCGCTTCGCCATGCCATTCGCGAGCGCAGCATGCGCGGTGCCGCCAAGGGCGGGCTGCCGCTCACGACGGTGATCGTAAGCCAGCGCGTCTCGACCGTGCGCGACGCCGACATGATCTGCGTGCTCGATCACGGCTCGGTTGCGGGCCTGGGCACGCATGACGAGCTGTATGCAAGCTGCCAGCTCTACCGAGAGATCTGCCAGTCGCAGCTGCGCCGCGAGGAGCTTGAGGGCCAGCGGGGGAGCACAGCGCCCGCGCTCGCCCCAGGTGCCCCGACCGCCCCTGCATCTGTCTGCGCAAAGGAGGGCTGCTAAATGAATCCGTACACTTCCTCCGGTTCGGTCGCCACGATGACGGCCAACGTGTCCGGTAACGATAACCTCAACGACCTGGGCGACGGCCCGCGCCAGCCTGGCGACCCCGAGCGCTATCCCGTGGGCGCGGTGACCCGCCGCCTGCTGGGCTATGTTCGCCCGCACCGCGTCTCGTTTACGGCGTCGTTTGTGAGCGCCGCCATCTCGGTGATCTTGCAGCTCTACACGCCCATTCTCATTGGTGAGGGCATCGATCTTATCGTCGCCGCCGGGCAGGTGGACTTCGATGCGCTGCTGCCACTCGTTACCAAACTCGCGCTCGTTGTGGTGGGCGCCGCGGCCTTCCAGTGGCTGCAGGGCTATTGCGTCAACCGCTTGTCCTACGAGACGGTGCGCGACATGCGCGTGGAGGCGAGCGACAAGCTCAGCCGCATGCCGCTCAGCTTTATCGACGGCCATGCCCACGGCGACCTCATGAGCCGTGTGGTCAACGATGTCGACCAGGTGGGCGACGGTCTGCTGCAGGGCTTTACCCAGCTTTTCACCGGCGTCATCACCATCGTGGGCACGCTTGCGTTTATGCTTTCCATCAACCTGACCATGACGCTCGTGGTGGTGCTCGTCACGCCGCTTTCCATTTTTGCAGCCGGCGCCATCGCCAAGCTCTCCAACAAGAGCTTTACGGCACAGCAGCGTATTCAAGGGCAGCTCGGTGGTCATATTGAGGAGTACGTAGGCGAGCAGAAGCTTGTCGACGCCTTTGCCTACGGCCCGAACGCCCAAGCGCGCTTCGCTGCCCTCAATGCCGAGCTCTACACCGCGGGTGAGCGCGCGCAGTTTATGGGTTCGCTCTCCAACCCCGGTACGCGCTTTATTAACAACATCATCTATGCCGTGGTCGCTGTGATCGGCTGCGTGGGCGTGATCACGGGCGTGCCCGCGGCGCTTACGGTGGGCGGCGTGCAGATTTTCCTGTCCTATGCTAACCAGTACACCAAGCCGTTCAACGAGGTCACCAACGTCATTACGCAGATCCAGACCGCGTACGCCTCGGCGCGCCGCATGTTCGCGCTGCTCGATGCACGCGAGCAGGAGCCCGATGCGCCAGATGCCGTTGAGCTTGCCGCCCCGCAGGGCGAGGTGACCTTTGAACACGTGGACTTTAGCTACGTTCCCGACCGCAAGCTGCTGCAGGACATCTGCATCGAGGCTAAGCCCGGCATGCGTTTTGCCCTGGTCGGTCCTACGGGCTGTGGCAAGACAACGCTCATCAATTTGCTGCTGCGGTTTTACGATATCGATGCCGGACGCATCATGGTCGATGGCCGGTCTTCGCGTGATTACACGCGCGCGAGCCTGCGCCGTGCCTTTGGCATGGTGTTGCAGGATACGTGGCTGTTCGAGGGCACGGTGGCGGATAATATCGCCTACGGCTGTCCCGACGCCACGCGCGAGCAGGTCATCGAAGCCGCCAAGCGCGCGCACGCGCACAAGTTTATCGTGCAGCTACCAGGCGGCTACGATACGGTAATCGGTGAGGACGGCGGCACGTTTAGCCAGGGCCAAAAGCAGCTGCTGTGCATTGCGCGCGTCATGCTCACCGACCCGGCTATCTTGCTGCTGGACGAGGCGACCTCGAGTATCGACACGCGCACCGAGCTGCAAGTGCAGGCGGCATTCGACGAGCTCATGGCCGGTCGCACGAGCTTTGTCGTAGCGCACCGCCTGTCGACGATTCGCAACGCCGACTGCATTCTGGTCATGCGCGACGGCGAGATTATCGAGCGCGGCACGCACGACGAGCTGCTGGCGGCAGGCGGCTTCTACGCCGAACTCTACCGCAGCCAATTCGCCCAGTGAGCACGGCCGTGGGGCAAATTAATCAATCGACAGACGGTGGTTTACATCTGTCACGTTAGTACTAAGATATTCATCTAATAAATTGCATTAGTGGCTTTAGTTTTGGGGGAAACGAGCAACGTGACTATGACATGCTCTTTGGTGGTCAACAGCAAGAGCGGTAATACCAGGATGGTTTCGGGCGCGATCAAGCGCGCTCTGCAGGCTGCGGGCGTTGAGTTTGTCCATGCCGCGGCATTGAGCGACGATGCGGATGCAGATCAGGTTGCGCTCGAGGCGCAGGGCGCCTGCGCGGCCGACACGGTGCTCGTCGGTTTTTGGTGCGACAAGGGTGCGTGCACGCCTTCGGTCGCGGCGTTGCTCTCCGCCTTGCACGGCAAGCGCGTCTTCTTGTTTGGCACCTGCGGTTTTGGTGCCGACCAGAGCTATTACCAGCAGATTATCGACTGCGTGACCTCCAATTTGGCCAACGATGCCGAGCTTGCGGGCTGGGCGATGTGCCAAGGCAAGATGGGTCCCGCCGTCAAGCAGCGCTACGAGGCAATGCTTGAGCAGGATCCCGAAAACGCCCGATTTAAGATGCTGCTCGACAACTGGGTTGCCGCGAAGGACCATCCCACCAAGGAAGATCTGGACAACATGGCTGCAGCCGCCAAAAAGGCCGTGCTGGGGGAGTAGCTCCCATCGCTGACGGCGGTCGGTCCATCTTTCTAAATGAAACGTCCTCCCGGGCGTCGGGGCACGAAGTTCCCTGCTCTACAGTCCTGCGCAAGACGAAGGCCACATTAAGTGGCCTTCTTTGCGTGCGGAACTCGCGATGAACTTCGTGCCCCGCCGTCCGGGAGGACGCCTCTTTATTGATGGGAGGCCTGATAGGTCGATGGTTCCGTGCCCGGATGCGTCCAAAGTGGGACGGGCTTTCCGGATGGGCAGGCTTTCGAAAAATGCGTCCCGGAATTTGCCTTTGGAATGGGACGTAGTTTCCCGTTGAGGTGCTTTGCGGAAAGTGCATCCCACTCTGGGCGGTCGAAGTGGGACACACTTTCCCAAAGGCGCTCCAACGGGAAATTGCGTCCCATTATTCGGTCAAGAAACGGGATGCATTTTCCCAATGAGAGCAAAACCGGAAAATGCATCCCACAATCAGCCCTCAAAGTGGGACGCCGTTTCCCAATGAGGCTCAAGCGGAAAATGCGTCCCGGAATTTGCGCTCAAAGTGGGATGCGGTTTCCGGTTGAGGGTCTAAGGGGAAAATGCGTCCCAGAATCGACGCTTGAAATGGGATGCAGTTTCCCGATGAGGCACTCGACGGAAAATACATCCCAGAAATGGCCTTTGAGCTGGGATAAGATTTCCGCGGCATCTCGGATTCTCAAAAATGAGACACGCCGTTGGCGAAAATGAGACACGTGATATCGGGCATCGGATGTATCATTTGCAAAAATGAGTCCACTCCACTCGAATAAAGCGAGGTCCCTCATGTACGTTCCACACCCCCGTATCCGTAGGCTGTCGAAAATCCCGCTTGTTGGGACGGCGGCGCTTGCTGCGTTGATCGCCACGAGCGTCGCCTGCTTCACGGCCACGCCCCAGGTTGCCCAGGCGGCAGACGCGCCCGCAATCACCGATATGACCGAGCAGGATTATCAAGCCCTGGGTCTGGGCACGAGCGAGGACATTCCGGCCGATACCGTTGGCCCCTATTCCACTGATACCCCCACGACGTTTGCCACGCGCAGCGAGGTCTATATGGCAGCTAACGGTAGCCATGGCAATCGCTACACTCTGCGCGACAAGC
This sequence comes from uncultured bacterium, assembly GCA_905214425.1. Classification (GTDB taxonomy): domain Bacteria; phylum Actinomycetota; class Coriobacteriia; order Coriobacteriales; family Coriobacteriaceae; genus Collinsella. The sequence continues at coordinate 49,476 of CAJMLY010000010.1, read as the reverse complement.
TCGAGAACGTCGAGCGCGGTGACATTGGCGGCAGCAGCAAACTCACCGATGGCTATGGAAGTGTGTGGGGCGCCGCAAAGTTCTGGCAAAACGTCAACAACTTCGATACGAACAGCGATCTCTACAAGCATAGCGACTACGGTGGCGGCACCTGGTCGTACCTAAGCAACAATGAGTCCTCAACAGTGCTCGCCAACGACAACAACGGTTTCTCGGGCATTCACGCCACGAGTGTTGAGTTCTGTAGCGACGCCAGCACGGGCAAAAAGAGCCGCGTTGCCGAGCTCCGTGCCTACGGCGACAGTTCCTCCACGACGATTGACGGCAAGTCATACGCCGGAAAGGTTGAGCTGGTCCTCTACTCGTTTAGCAACGGGCGTACGCGCACTCTCGACACACACCTGCCGGTGACGGTCAACACTAATATGATGTACGAAGGCCGTTTTAAGTACCTGGATGCCGGTTACCTGCAAGAGCACGACGCCGTCTTTGATGTCGAGGCGGGCGATGTCGATGGCGACGGCGTCGACGAGCTTTTTGTCTACGCGGGCTGCTATGTCGACGAGAACGGCGTGCGCAAGGCTGTAGTCGACATGTATGACTTGGAGGGCGGCAACTGGAAGCAAAGCGTCGTCAAGATCGATGCCGGTAACGCCGCGGACTACACCACGCACAACAAGGGCGGGAACGACTCCTGGACGCAGCTTCAGTCAGCTCCTGTCGTTTCGCTAGCGGCCGGCGACCTCGATCGCGATTTTTGCGATGACCTCGCCATCGTGGTCTCGGCACCCTACGGCAAGAAGAATATTGATAAGTCGACGCATTGCGAGCTGTTTTCGTGGGATGCATCCAAGGGTGCGCTCGTCCATGTCGATGCTCTGGGCGACGCGGGCGCAATCTCCCTCTCCGCGAACGGCAAGACCATGGTCGCTGCGAATGCGACGTTCGGCACGTTTGCCGCCTACGATGAAGAAGGAAAGAAGACGGGTGAAACCGTCACGGGCCTTATTCTTGCGGGCTATGACTGGCAACGCAGCGCTTTTGATTACGGCGCTTCTGACGGCAGCAAGGGGCTGTACGGCGCGCTGTACCGCTACGCGTATTTTGACTCGGAGTCTGGCGAGTTCAAGCTTTCCGATTGTAAGGAATACAGAGACGGGCTCCTCGCCTCCTATGGGCTGATGCATGTGCCCAACAGCGCATGGAAGGATAGCGCTCAGGATAAGCGCTATCCGTGCACCTTGGCGCCTATTGCCCTTGCCACTGCCAACCTTGACGGCCTGTCCGAGCAGCTGGCGGTTGACGAGGTGCTCGTGGGCGGCGATGTGTTCCGCGACTTTGCCTGCAACACGGCACAGAGCGGGGCTCAGGGCTTGGGGTCCATGGTCGGAACCATGAGCATGAGCGGTCAGCAATACAACAGCAGCAACAAGCATGACCACAAGGGTATAGAGCAGGTGTGGATCAGCGACGTCAAGGCGGGCAGCGTCTCGGGTTCGGACCGCTATAACGAGAGCTTTATCGCCGTGGTGGGCAAGCACCGCGACGAGGACCTGCGCAAGAACGATGACTACTATTGGATGACCGCCTCGCATTTTTCGCTCGACGAGAACGGAAAGGTGCGCCGCGGCGAGGAGCAGGTGATTAGCGAGAGCAACCGTCGCGGCACTACCTACGGCACATTTATCTCGCTCGCGCTGCCCGATGTCGACAACGACAGCGTCAAGATCACGTACAAGGACCGCTACAAGGTCTATACCAACCCGCGCGTGCTTGCCGTGCTGCAGGATGCGCCCTATGTTGAGGATCTGGAGCAGGCATACGGCTATCTGGTGTTGGGCGGCACGTCATACGGAGAGGAAAAGGGCACGGGGACATCCCAGGGCTATACCATTGGCGCCGAGTTGGGCGTTGCCGTCGAGGTGCAGACCGGTCCGCCCCTGGTCGCGATGAATGCTTCAGTCGATTTTGCCGCCGAGGGATGCTATGACTACCGGAGCGAGCGCACGGTCAGCGCAAGCGTAAGCTATGAGTCGCATGCCGGCGAGGGTGACAAGGCCGTGCTCTACACGATTCCGATGGTCTATTACGAGTATGAGATCGAAAATGAGGAAACTGGTGGCAAGGGCGTGATGGCGGCGCCCGTGTCGCTCGGCGCGCAGACCTCGGTCGTTAATGTCGAGGCCTATGACCGCATTGCCAAACAGCACAATATGACGCCGCTCAGCTACTTTTTGACCAACCGGTCGGGAGAACCCGGAACCTATCAAACGACGCTCAACGGCGAGACTCCCGTTGGGGATTCCTTTGGCCTGGGCAAGCCTGGCGTAACGCGCGCCTACACGCACGATGGGTTTAACGGCGCCGCCGCGCAGTCGGGGGCGAGCATTGAGCAGACCATCGAAGTCGAGGAGGGCAAGGAGCAGGAGCTCGAGCTCGGCTTGACGCTGAACGGCAGCGTTGTCATGGGCGCGAAGCTCGCAAAGCACGAGTTGTTTGGCGGCCTGTGCTTTGGTGCCAACGCCGGCTTTACTACGGGTAACTCCTCGAGTGAATCGACCGAATACGGCGGCACCGTCGACAACCTGCCCGAGGCCGCGCAGGGCAAGTACGGTTTTGTGTGGCGTCTGGGCGTCAACGCGGTGGATGTCGACAAGTTCGAGGCAGACTCGGGCGACAAGCTCGGCACCAAGGACACCGACCAGTTCTGGATCGTGGGCTATGACGTTAAGGACGTCGAGATGCCCGACGCGCCGGCCGTGACGGGCTTTACGGCAAACGCCGTCGATTCGACCAGCGTTACGTTTAGCTGGGACGATGTACTCGCAAACAAGAGTGGCTTTAGCTACGGCGTGGGCATGCTGCAGAGCAATGCGGCGGATGCGGTCGTCAATAGCTGGAAGATTGCCGACAACACGCAGACCTCGCTCAAGTGGGATGGGCTGCAGCCCAATACGGAGTATCGATTCGCCATCGCCGCCGTTAAGAATGGATCCACGACCGAAACAGGTATTCGCTCGGCAATCATCACGGTCAAGACCATGCCCGATGGCATGACGATGACCGTGAGCGGACCTGCGGCGGATGCTGCGGAGGGGTCGGATCTTGGATACGACTCTTCGGTTGAGCGCGCGGCGGGAAGCCACCTGACGCTCTCGGCGATTGGCCATGTGAAGCAACTCGGTGCCGACGATAGCGAAACAGGGCTGGCACCGACCTATATGTGGTACCGCAAGGGCCGCGGCGAGACAGAGTTTAAGCTCGTGGGTGCCGATGGCAACCTCGCGGCTGGAACGGCCTCAAAGCTCGAGATTGACCTGACCGCAGACGATGACGGTGCGCAGTATTACTGCCACGTGGGATACAACGACGTGGGCCTCGACACCGGCACGACGCTCGTGAATATCGAGGCCGAGGAGACGGCGCCCACAACGGTGAACGCCACCCCGATCCGCACGCGCCGCCTGTTCTCACAGGCAAGTGCGGGCGCCAAGAAGTTCCTGGACCATACGCTGGTAAACACCGCCGGCCCAACCGATTCCGAAGGCTCAAAGGACCCCGAGACTCCTGAGACCCCGACGAACCCGGACAAGCCCAAGCCCGACAACGGAGCTAAGACCGACACCAAGGTCAAGACTACGACCACAGCGAAGAACCTCGCAAACACCGGCGACCAAACATTCGCCCTAGTCGCCACCGCAGCAGCAGCGGGAGCAACGCTCGTAGTGATAGCCCTCATCATGCTGATCAAGCGCCGCAAGACCCACTAGTAGCCAGTCGAACATATCGACAACCCAAAAACCCGGGTAGCCAAAAAACAGGCCACCCGGGTTTTCTGCTGAGTGGAGACTCCGCAAGCGGAAACTGCATCCCACAATTAGCGCCCGGAACGGGACACATTTTCCGTCAAGCCCTCATCCGGAAAATCCATCCCAGTTTGAGCGCCCAGACCGGGACGCACTTTCCCAAAGGGTCCTCAACGGGAAACTGCGTCCCATAATTAGGCCGAGAAATGGGATGAACTTTCCCAATGAGAGCCAACCGGAAACCACGTCCCAGAATCAGCCCCCAAAGTGGGACGCACTTTCCCAACGAGCCTCAACCGGAAAATACATCCCGGAATCCAGCTGAATAGTGGGACACACTTTCCCAATCGGGTCCCAAGCGGAAACTGCATCCCATTCCGGACGTGAATTCTGGGACACGGTTTCCGGATGCAAAAAAGGCCACAAGACGTGGCCTTCAACTTATATATGTTCAGCAGATGCCCCCATGACAAGCCGCGCTTCAACACCGAGGCGTCTGCCCGGCGACGCGGCACGTAAGGTTCATCGCGAGTTCCGCACGAGCCGGAGAGCACTTAATGTGCTCTCCGTGCGAGCAGGACTGTCCGAGCAGGGAACCTTACGTTCCGCGCCGCCGGGCAGACGAACCAGTTAAGACGTGTCGCTACTTGATCTTGGTCGTGCCCGGTGCCAGGTTGGGGTCGGTCTCGTTGGCCTCGGTCTGGAAGTGCTCGGTGTACACGTTCTTGCCGTCGCGGAACATCTCGTAGTACTGCATCTTGGCGTAATCCTCGCGCGCCTTGGTTGCGGCTGCGGCATCGGCGTCGTCACCGGTGACGTTGGAGGAAAGCGCCCAGCGCAGGCTGGCGTCCTCGTAGCCCACGGAGTTGATGGCGGGCAGCGACTCGCGCAGCGTCATGTGCGCCTTCTGGTAGTCAGTCAGCGGGGCGCCGATCAGCTGCATCAGCTGCGTGGACAGGTAGTTGGTGGACAGGTCGTCGACCTCACTCGTCTGGTCGCAACCGGCAACGTCGTAGTTGGCCCAGATGATGTAGTCGGTCTGCCACAGACGCTCCTGGTGCGTGGCGTCGTCTTCGCCGGTAAACCACTTGTCGTTGAACTTGGACGGGAAGAACGGCTGGTGGTCGCCCCAGAACACCACGACCACCTTGCGGTCGAGCTTGCTCAGGGCGTTGAGGAAGTAGCGAAGCGCCTGGTCGGACTGCTCGATGCACGAGACATACTCGTCGACATCGGAGAGCGTGCCGTCCTCGACGGTCTTGGCGTCCAGGTCGGTCGTGTCGATATTCAGGTGCATCTGCTTGTCGACCGGCAGTAGGCCCGTATCGTAGCCCGAGTGGTTCTGCATGGTCACGTCGAAGATAAACTGCGGATCGGCGTTCTGGTCGAGCAGCTCAAGAATCTTGTCGTAGGTAGCCTGGTCGGTCACCATGCCGCGCAAGGTGTCGGCTCCCTGGAAGTCGTTGATAGACAGGAACTGGTCAAAGCCAAAGTCCTTGTAGACGTTCTCGCGGTTCCAGTTGGTTGCGTGGTTGGGGTGCATGGCCGTGGTGGAATATCCGAGCGACTTGAACTGCTCTGCCAGGTTCCCGGTCGTCTCCATGTTGTAGATGGTGTAGGGGTACACGCCCGAGCCCAGGTTGGCCATGGAGTTGCCGGTCATAAACTCAAATTCGGTATTGGCGGTACCGCCGCCGTAGGCGCTCACGTAGAGCTTGCCGCGGCTGAGGCAGTTGGACAGGCTTTTAAAGTACTGCGGACCCTCGTAGCCGGCGCGCATGTTCTGGTAGATCGACAGATCCGAGAACGTCTCGTTCATGATGGCGATGACCGTGGGCTTCTCGCTATCGAACTGCTCCTTTGCGGCGGCGCGCTCGTCGCTCTTGGCCGCGTCGGACTTGTCGTAGGCCTTGGCGTACTTTTTGAGCGTGGCCTTGGCATCGTCGACGGAGTAGTCGGCGGGTTTGGGCGGCTTAATGGACTGCGCTGCACTAATAAAGGCGGGCAGGTAGCCCTCGCGCCAGTAGCTCTCGAGCGGGCGCCAGGTGTAGACGGTGATGCCGAGGGTGTTGTAGTAGTCGATAAGCGTGACGTGCGCGGTCACACCGCCCAGGCACAGCACGGCCACGAGCAGGTTGGTGAGCAGCATACGCTTGGCGTTGGCGGCACCCTTCTGACGGTGCGGTGCTACCAGGCCGGCGTACTCGCACAGCAGCATGGCGATGGCGGTAAAGCCCATGGACAGCACGCAGAATAGCGAGATCGAGAAGGTGTAGCCGGTGCCGGCGACCGCGGCGGCGGTGGAGATGGCCGAAAGGTCGCCCGGCTGGATGGGCATGGATTTAAACGTGATGACGAAGAACTCGGCAATGCCCAGGACAAAGAGGGCAAAGGCCAGGACCGCGGAAGCTGCGCCGTGGCGCTGGAACAGGAAGAACAGGCCGACCATGAGCGTGGTGATGATGGCCCACTCGAGCAGGATGCACAGGGGGTAGACCCAGGTAAAGTCGTGGTTGGACGAGACCTCCATGCCCAACAGCGCAAAGACGCCGGCGAGCAACAGGCACAGCACGGCGGCGACGAGTGGCTTGCCCACAAAGGCGCCGCGCAGACGGGCGAGCTTGCCGGTGGGAGCGGGGGCGTCGGGCGCGGCGAACGCAAAGACGCGCGGGGCGATGCGGTCGCGTGCGATGCTGGCCCAAGCGCAGCCGGTGAGGACGGCGTTGGTCAGGATGAGCATCACAAAGGCGAGCGGCTCGTTTTGAGCGACGAGGCCCACGGCGCCCCAAATAGTCAAAAAGACCTGGAACAGGCCGAAGGCGACGCTCCACCCAAGAGCGCTTTTGGCAACGGTACCCGACTGAGCGCGAATGGCCTTGGCCTCGCGCAAGACAAGGTAGACGGTCGCCGCAAGACCGACGAGCGAGATGGCGGCAGCGAACATGCTGAGACTCCTCACAAACTAAAACGTACGAAAGCGGGGGTTTACCCGATTGTTACCAAGATATGCGCTGCAATTGGTGTCTGCGCACAACAACCAGCCATATTAACGCGCACGTGTGGCGGTGTGGCGCAATGTAGTGGCGACCTGCGCGATAATGGACGGGAATTACACGGAAACGTAAAGGCTTCTTAAAGAATTAGCGAGGATGAGGCGATGAACGAGCAGGTTTGCACCAAGGCTGTGGATACGTGCGGCTATCCGGTCGAGACCACGGGCAATGCGGTGCTGGACACGTTGGAGCACCGTTCCTCCACGCGTGCCTTCGCGCGTGATGACGACGACCGTCCCGTGGCGGTGACCGACGAGCAGCGGGCGGCAATTTTGCATGCGGCGAGTCGCGCGCCGTCGGCGGGCGCCATGATGATGTATTCCATCGTGAGCATTCGCGAGCAGGCTACGCTGGATCGTCTGGCCGACCTGTGCGACCACCAGCCCATGATCGCCAAGGCGCCCTGGGCACTAATATTTGTGGTCGATTATGCCAAGTGGATCGATCTGTTTGAGCACGTGGGCTGCTTTGAGCCCGAGTTTGTCGAGCGCACGGGTAAGGCGCCCCGCCGCGCGCCGGGTCTGGGTGACTTTGCCATCGCGGCCCAGGACGCCGTGATCGCCGCGCAAAACGCTGTGGTTGCCGCCGAGGCCCTGGGGCTGGGGAGCTGCTACATCGGTGATATCGTCGAGAACGCCGAGGAAGTTGCCGAGCTGCTCGATCTGCCGCCCTATACCATGCCGCTGTCGATGCTCATCATCGGCACGCCCCGCAAGGAGCGTCCGGCGATTGCGCATCCTGTGGTGAACCTGGTGCACGAGGAACGCTACCGCCGTGCGGACGCTGCGACTATGGATGCGCAGGTGGCCGAGATGGATGCGATGTTCCGTCCGCATGCTCGCGAGGTGGGGGAGCGCGTCGTGGATATCTACACCCGCAAGCACACGAGCCCCTTTATGGCCGAGATGAGCCGATCCATGGAGTGGTGGTTCAAAAACTGGCTCGGAAAATGACGGATGTGACAAAGGGACAGCCCCTTTGTCACATTCCATATCGCCGCGGTGGCCTAAAGGCCGTATAAATGTTTATTTAGCTGGGAAAACAGCGCCATTCAAACATGGGCCGATTACCTATAATTCCTTCGAACATTAAAGTTGGGAGGAAACCGGCTTATGGAACAGAAGGCCAAGGAGGCAGCCTCGCACGCTGCGATTCCTGTGAGCATCTCGGCGATGCTCGTCACGCTGGGCGTGGTGTACGGCGATATCGGCACCAGCCCTATGTATGTAACCAAGGCGCTCGTTGCCGGCAACGGCGGCATCGGAAGCGTGACGGAGGAGTTCGTGCTTGGCGCGCTCTCCCTTGTCGTGTGGACGGTCACGCTGCTGACCACCATCAAGTATGTGCTCATCTCGCTGCGCGCCGATAACCATGGTGAGGGCGGCATCTTTGCCCTGTACAGCCTGGTCAAGCGCTGTGGCAAGTGGCTTATCATCCCCGCCATGCTGGGTGGCGCCGCGCTGCTCGCCGACGGCATCCTGACGCCGGCCGTTACCGTTACCACGGCCATCGAGGGCCTGCGCACCATCCCGGCGGTCCATGCCGTGCTGGGCGATGACCAGGGCCGCGTCGTCGCCATTACGCTCGCCATCATCATCGTGCTCTTCTTGGTGCAGCGCATCGGTACGGCCAAGATCGGTCACGCCTTTGGCCCCATCATGACGCTGTGGTTCCTGTTCCTAGGCGGCACGGGTCTGTTCTTTGTCTTCCAGCACCCCGCCGTGCTGCTGTGCCTCAACCCGGTGCGCGGCATCGCCTTTTTGCTGAGTCCCAACAACCACGCGGGCATCATGATTCTGGGCAGCTGCTTCCTCGCCACCACCGGTGCCGAGGCGCTCTACTCCGACATGGGCCACGTCGGCCGCGGCAACATCTACGCCACCTGGCCGTTCGTTAAGTGCTGCCTGCTGCTTTCCTATATGGGCCAGGGCGCTTGGCTTATGAACAACGCTGCCAACCCCGAGCTCATGGGCATTGCCGATCTCAACCCGTTCTACCAGATGCTCGCCCCGGGCCTGCGCCCGTTTGCCGTCGGCCTTTCCACCGTCGCTGCCATCATTGCCTCGCAGGCGCTCATCACCGGCGCATTCTCGCTGGTGTCCGAGGCCAGCCGTCTGGACCTCATGCCGCACATGCAGGTCTTCTACCCTGCCGAGACCAAGGGCCAGCTCTACATCCCCATGGTCAACAACGTCATGCTTGTCGGCTGCGTCATCGTGGTGCTGCTGTTCCAGAACTCGGCGCATATGGAAGCCGCCTACGGCCTTGCCATTACGCTGACTATGATGTGCACCACGCTGCTGCTCTTCTTCTACCTGCACGAGGAGCGCAAGCTCAAGGTCGCGCCGTGGATCTTCGCGGCCTTCTTCCTTTTGCTCGAAGGCTTCTTCTTCGTGAGCTCGCTCACCAAGTTCTTCCACGGCGGCTACTTCACCATCCTCATGGCCGCGCTCATCATGGGCATCATGGTGTGCTGGTACAACGGCACGGCTGTTGAGCAGCGCCAGTTTACGCTGCTGCCGCTGCGCAGCTACCTGCCGCAGCTCAAGCGCCTGCGCGATGACGATCGCTACGAGCGCCTGAGCGACAACATCGTGTACCTGACCAAGGACACCCATACCGATTACATCGACCGTGATATCGTCTACTCGATCTTGGACAAGCATCCCAAGCGCGCTCGCGCCTGGTGGTTCGTGAATGTCGAGACCATGGACGAGCCGCACACCTTTGCCTATTCGGTCGAGACGTTCGGCACCGACTACGTGTTCCGCGTGCATCTGTACCTGGGCTACAAGATCAACCAGCGCGTCAATGCCTACCTGCGTCAGGTCGTTCAGGACCTGGCTGCCACCGGCGAGCTGCCGCCGCAGACGCATGACTACTCGGTCTACAAGGATCCGGGTAACATCGGCACGTTCAAGTTCGTCCTGATTCGTAAGCTTCTGGCGCCTGAAAGCGATGTGGAGCCGAGCGAGCGTACGGCCATCACGCTCAAGTACATCATTCGCCGCGCCGCCGGCACGCCTGCACGCTGGTACGGCCTGGAGAACTCCAACGTGAGCTTTGAGTACGTGCCGCTGTTCACCAAGTTCAAAGCCGTGAACAAGATGCAGCGCCTGGCCCCCAACGAGCGGCCGTAGACGTCGGCGGCTACACGGAGTTGGTTTTTGATGGATAAGCATGAGGCCGGGGAGGTAAACATGGATACAAAGGCGCTCGATGGCCGTGAGGCGGTGGTCGAAATGGTGCGTGAGGCGCGTGTCGACGCCGCCGAAGATCGGTTCCTTACGAACCGTGCCAACATGGATATGGCCGACCGCGTGATCTCGATCGTGGCACTGGTATTTGGAGCGGTGTGCGTGTGTGCCCTGCTCGCGCATGTGCTGTTTGTCTAGCGACCGCCGGTTGCAAAGGCTATACACTTGGAACCACCACAAGGGAAACCACCACAAAGGTGCCTGTCCCCTTTGTGGTGGTTTTTGTTTTTGAGAGAGGGGCGGGGCACTGATGGACGTCCGTACGGACGGCGATATTGCCGATAGCTTTTGGTGGCGGCGCACAACGCTGACGCGCCGCACTCCTCTGTATGACGCCTGCGTATCGGTGGGGCTGCTGGTCGCGGCGACGATTGTGGGTGCGCTGCTCGACCATCCGGGTCTCGCGCCGAGCATCATGATCGTCTATGTGTTCGCCGTTCAGCTGTGCGCATTCTTTACCTGGAGTCGCCTGTATTGCTTGCTGAGCTCGGCTGCCGCCGTGGCGCTCTACAACTTCTTGTTTGTCGACCCGCGCTACTCGCTGTCGCTTATCGATCGCGGCTATCCCGGCATGTTCTTCATCATGTTCGTGGTCTCGCTTGTGTCGAGCTCGATTGCGTTGGCCCTGCGCCGCGCCTTGGCACAGGCTGCCGCCAGCGACCGCCGCACGCATATGGTGCTCGAGACCAACCGCATGTTGCAGCGCTGCGCCGATCAGCAGCAGATTGTCCATGCCATGGCAACGCAGCTGGCGCGTCTTTCGGGCTGTCCGGTCGTGTGGTACAGCGCCGACGCCGAGGGCGATGACCTGCTGCCGCGTGCGACTTACACGGCCGTGGGCGATGCCGCGCCGGTGCATGAACTGGCGCCGCAGATGCCGCCGCGGCTCTCGGCGTCCGCCTATGTGGGAACGCCGCTCGATGCCACCTATGGCGGCTCGGCGTTTTATGGCATCTACCTGACGGTTCGCACAGGCGACGGCTTCGTGCGCTCGGGCGACCCCGCCTCGGTGGTGGGCGTGCTGGCTATCGTTGCCGAGCCCGACGTGCTGACGCACGAGGAGCGGACACTTGCCGATGCCATCGTGAGCGAAGGCGAGCTGGCACTCGATCGCGCCCGCGCTATGGAGGCCCGCGAGGAGGCGGCGGTGCTCGCCAAAAACGAACAGTTGCGCGCCAACCTGCTGCGCTCCATCTCGCACGATCTGCGCACACCGCTTACCAGTATTTCGGGTAATGCCGACGTGCTGCTCGATCAGGGCTCGACCGGCACCGCGGTTCTCGATGCCCAGACGCGCCGCGGCCTGCTTCTATCCATTCGCTCGGATGCGCTGTGGCTCAACGCCACCGTCGAGAACCTGCTCGCCATCACCAAGCTCGAGGGTGGCGGCATGCATCTGTCGACCACGCTCGAGCTCATGGACGATATCGTCGAGGAGGCGCTGCGCCACGTAAGTCCGGCCGTGCGTGAGCACGATCTTAAGGTGGTGCCGTGCGACGAGCCGGCGCTCGTCAACGTCGATGCGCGCCTGATGGTGCAGCTGGTGGTCAATCTGGTGAACAACGCCATCACCTATACGCCCGCAGGCTCGCATATCGTGATTTCGATTGACGTCGACGATGGACGCGTGGCGTGCTCGGTGGCCGATGACGGCCCGGGCATTGCGCCCGAGGACCGCGAGCGAATCTTTGAGTCGTTCTACACCGCCAACCACGGTCTTGCCGACAGCCATCGCAGCGTGGGCCTGGGTCTTTCGCTTTGCCGCTCCATTGCGCTGGCGCATGGCGGTAGCATAGAGGTTGCCGCGGCGGACCCGCACGGCTCGGTCTTTACGATTGAGCTTCCCGTCGCCGACGTTTCGTTTGATAAGGAGTAGCGCTGTGCCGAACTCTGCCGTAAAACCGCTCATCTTGGTCGTTGAGGACGACCCCGCCGTTCGCAATCTTATTGTTGCCGCGCTCGAGGCGCACGGCTTGCGTCATATGGCCGTGGAGACCGCCCATGCCGCCATCGCCGCCGCCTCATCGCAGGCACCGAGCATTGTGCTGCTCGACCTGGGTCTGCCCGATATGGACGGCGTCAAGGTGGTGGAATCGGTGCGCGCATGGTCGGGTATGCCGATTATTGTGGTCTCGGCGCGCAGCGAGGATGCGGACAAGATTCGCGCGCTCGATGCCGGCGCCGACGACTACCTGACCAAGCCGTTTTCGGTCGAGGAGCTGCTCGCGCGCATTCGCACGACGCTCAGACGCCTTTCGTATGCGCAAACGGGCGGTGTTTCCTCTGAGGGCTCGTTCGATGCCGGTGAGCTGCATATCGATTTTGATGCCGGCATCGCCACGATGGATGGCGAGGAGCTGCATCTGACGCCGATTGAGTACAAATTGTTATGCCTGCTAGCGCACAACGCCGACAAGGTGCTGACGCACCAGTTTATCCTGCACGAGATTTGGGGCACGGCAACCAAGAGCGACCTGGCGAGCCTGCGTGTCTTTATGGGCACGCTGCGTAAGAAGATTGAGTCCGACCCCGCGCATCCGCGCTATATCCAAACGCACGTGGGTATCGGCTATCGCCTGGTCACCCAAGGGTAGGACGGCGTCCGCCATCCCACTATGAGTTGCGGTGAAATACGGTCTATATTTGCCTAATTCCAGGTAAAACAGTCCGTATTCCACCGCAACTTTGTTATTTGCCCTTGGGCTTGCTGGCGTAGAACTTCTTCTTTTTGGACTTGCCGGCAGGGGAGGGTTTGCCGGCAAAGTTTGATTTGCCGTTGCCGGCCTGCGTGGGCGCGGGCGCTGCTGCACGAGGCTTGCGCGCCTCGGGGTTGCGCAGCTCCTCGGTTCGCTCGGCAATCTCCTCGGCGCTAAAGCCGACCTCGGCCATGGCGTCCTCGATGGGCAGTCGGCGCACGATATAGCAGTGGTGCACCTTCTGGTTGCGCGCGAAGTCCTCGGGGATGGTCTGTGCCGTAATGTCCTCCAGCACGACGCCCGCGCGCGCGAGCTTGCGCGTTTCGGGGCGGAAGCCGCGCAGGTTGCAGCTAAAGATGGCATGTCCGCCCTGTGCAAGCAGGCGAGATACGCCGGCCAAAAGCTCAACATGGTCGCGCTGGACATCCCAGGTGCGGCGGCCCATCTTGGACGAGTTCGAGAACGTGGGCGGGTCGACAAAGATCAAGTCCCAGCGGTTGCGCGTCTGGCGCTGGTCGCGAATCCAGGCGAGCACGTCGTCGCGCACAAAATGATGCTGCGGACCAACAAAGCCGTTCTGGCGCATATTGCGCTCGGCCCAGTCCAGGTAGGTGTTGGAAAGGTCGACCGTCACGGTCTCCTCGACGCCGCCGTCTGCCGCATAGCAGGTGGCGGTGCCGGTGTAGGCGAACAGGTTGAGGAAGCGGCGCGCCTGTTTGGCGTGCTCGCGCACCAGGTTGCGCGTGACGCGATGATCCAGGAAGATGCCCACATCCAGGTAGTCGTCAAAGTTGACGGCAAAGGTGAGTCCGCCCTCTTCGATGAGCGGCAGACGACGGCGTGCGATATTGGCGCCCTCACCCGATCCGCCCTTGCCGGCGCCCTGCTTGCCGTACTGCGAGCCGCCGCGCGAACGCATGCGGGCCTTGGCGTGCACATGCTCGGCCGGAACATCTAGGATGCGCGGCGCGATGGCCAAGATGTCGAGCATGCGGGCCTGGGCCAGCGCGGGATCGATGGTCTTGGGCGCGGCGTATTCGGCGATGACGAGCCAGCGGCCCGGCGTCTGCGGGCAGCCCTCGTACAGGTCGATGGCGGCGGAGTAGTCGGGCAGGTCGGCATCGTAGACGCGGTAGCAGCTCACGCCCTCGCGCTTGGCCCACTTGCGGCGCAGACGGGCATTCTTGCGCAGGCGGTTGGCGAACTGCTCGGACTCCGGGATGAGCACGGGCAGCGGCTTGCCGTCGCCCAAGTCGAGCGTGGCGGCAGGTTCGGGCATGGAGGAAGCGGCGGCTTCGTCTTGAGCGTCTGCGGTCTGCTCCTCGGCAGCTGCGCTGGTCGCAGCTTCAAATGTCGCGGCGGCGTGGTCGAGCGAGGGCCAAACCTCAATAGCCGCCTCCTCGTTATTGGGCATGATGGCGATCGAGCGCTCGGGCTCGGCATGGAGCGCGCGGGCCATAAGACCATCGCGGGTGAGCGCGGCGACCGGCGCCGAAGCGAGCTCGGGCGCGCGGTGCAGCTCGCCGATGAGCGTCATAGCGTCGTGCATAAGCGACAGCGGTGTCTCGGTGGTGTCTGCGACTACGGCGGCTCCGGCGACGGCGCCAGCATGGTCCAGCACGGTGGCGGACTTGGCGGCGCAAAAGTCGACAAAACGCTTGTAACCAGCGCTCTTGACCATGCGCTCGGCGGTCTTGCGAGCGGCGGGGTCGATGTCTGCGGCCACGATGCGCGCCTGCCGCTCGCGCGCTGCCGCCTCGCGCTCGCGCGCCTCGGCAAGCAGCTGCTCCCACAGAGCGGCGTCGTGCAGCTGCCAGCCCTCAAAGCCCCAGCGCTCGCGTGCGGCGCCCGGGGCGCGGTCGGTCAGAATGTTCACGGCTTCCAGCAACAGGCCGCCGCCGGCGCACGAGGCATCGATCAGCGTGGGAAGGGCTTCGTTCTCGTAATCGTCGGCCGTCAGCTCGCGCTCGCATAGCACGGTCCAGCCGACCTGTGCCAGCACCAGGGCGGCGTAGTCGGGGCGCAGCACGTGCGCACCCTCGCCGGCGCGGGTCGCGGCAGGCGGCAGGCGTTTGAACAGCGGGTCGCCCGAAAGGTCCAGACTGATGCTCGCGCGGCGCTGGCGCAGCGAAAGCAGCAGGTGAACATCGGGGTCGGCGGCATCGACGTCGGCACGACGGCCCGTGGTCTCGGCCAGACGGTCGCACAGCGCGTCCTTGGCGCGCAGGGCCGAGAAGCGCGTGTTGCGCAGCTGCTCGGTCACGCCGCGGGCGGTGATGGCGATGGTGGCTCCGGTGCGAACAATGCTCTCCCAGGCGATGTCGTAAACGCCGTCGTACAGTTCATCGGCATCCTGCGCCTCAAAGCGCCCGAGTACCACGAACACGCGGCTCGCCAGGCGCGACCATAGACAGGCGCGGTAGCCTTCTTCGAGCTCGCCCTCAAATGTGGCGCGGCCCTTCAGCCGACGGACATGCGAAAGCCCGAGGCGTTTAAGCTCGTCGGCGAGTGCGGACTCAAAGCCCTCGGGGCAGCTTGCGTAAAATTCCATGGGTGACCTCTCTGGTTGCGTCGCTCCATTATATGATGGATGCTTCGTTTGCTCTCGCCCCCGAAAGGAACCCATATGATTGATGCGTGCCCCGAATCCGCTGTGCTCTTTTTTGACGTGGACGGCACGCTGACGTCGTTCGATCCCGACGATATGACCGACAAGGACTTTTCGGCGGTTCGTCCCTCGCAGGCGGTCGTCGAGGCGTTTCATCGTCTGCGCGACGCGGGGCACAAGGCGTTTATCTGCACGGGTCGCCCTCTGTGGCTGATTGCCGATGGCCTGCGCGCGCTGAACCCGGCGGGCGTCGTGGCCATGGCGGGCGCCACGCTCGAGGTCGAGGGCCGCGTGGTGCATGAGGACTGCTTTGGCGAGGACGTTATCGAGGAGCTTGCACGCCGTATGGCCGCGGCAGGGATTGAGGCCTTTTTCGAGACCAACGTGGCTACTTTTGCCCTGGAACCCGCGGGTGTTGAGCAGTCGTCTCTGATCGGCACTTCTGTGGTGCACAGCGCCGAGGAGATGCGCGTCGACGGCAGTCTTCGCGTGGGCAAGGTATGCCTCAATGTGCCCAGTTTGGCTCGCGTTGCCAACGGTGACGGCTTTATCGATCGCGAGTTTGAGCTGTGCAACACCGGTGGCCAGAATCGCGAGCTGAGCCCCAAGGGCATCGACAAGGGCGTGGGCGTGGCGCGAGCGCTGGCGCATCTGGGCCGCGAGGGAAATGCGCGCACCTTTGGCTTTGGCGATTCCGGCAACGATCTGGGTATGCTCGCCGCTGTCGAGACGGCCGTGGCCATGGGCAACGCCATGCCCGAGGTCAAAGCGGTCGCCGACTACGTGACCGACGACGTCGCACACGACGGCACCGTCACAGCGATGCAACATTTCGGCCTCATCTAATGAATCTCGCCTTCTGACGTTTGCTCAAACTGCGACTCTTTGCTTTTGCATGCTCAATCGATTTATCAATCCAAACACTGAGGTGTTTATACCGTTCGCCGAGAAGATGAAAACCCGCAGCTCACGCCTTGATAAACGTAGGTAAAGTGTTTAGCAGTTTATCGCCCATGTGCAAGCGAAAGGAATCAGGCAGATGGCAATCAAGGTGTTCGCTGACGGTGCAAACCTCGAGGGCATGCTCGACATGTACGAGAACGGCAACGTTCAGGGTTTCACGACCAACCCGTCCCTTATGAAGAAGGGCGGCGTGACGGATTACCGCGCGTTTGCCAAGGAGGTCCTGGCCCACATCACCGATGTGTCCGTCTCGTTTGAGGTCTTTGCCGACGACGTCGAGACCATGGAGGTCGAGGCCCGCGAGATCGCTACCTGGGCCGAGAACGTCTACGTCAAGATTCCGTGCGTGACCACCAAGGGCGAGTCCACCGCCAGGCTAGTGCGCAAGCTTTCCGCCGACGGCATCAAGGTCAACGTCACCACCATCTTTACGCCTACGCAGGTCGACGAGATGGTCGAGGCCGTTGATGCCGAGACGCCGTCCATCATCTCGCTCTTTGCCGGCCGTATCGCTGACACCGGCGTCGATCCCATTCCGTTTATGACGGAGTCGGTCAAGAAGGCCGCCGCCAAGCCCAACTGCGAGGTCCTGTGGGCGTCCACGCGTGAGCTTATCAATATTTACCAGGCGGAAGGATGCGGTTGCCAGATCATCACGGTGCCCAACAGCATCCTGGCCAAGCGTAAGAACATCGGCCGTGACCCGTACGAGGTCTCGCTCGATACCGTGCGCGGTTTTGCCAAGGATATCGCCTCGCTCGGTTTCCATATCCTGCCGTAACGCGAACGCTGGCTACATCGCGGGTTGTTCGCCCCGGCCTTTCCTTTCCCTATCGCTCACGCGCTTCGCGAGGGTCGCGCTAGGCAAAGGAAAGGCCGGGGCTGCCGACACGAACTTGCCGGTAGGTTGGTGATAGGCTTCCATATCCTGCCGTGGACAAAGGTACCCCCGCCTGCGCCGTGCAAAATTGAGAGTATTCAGCAAGGTAAAGGCTTTTACCAGCTGGGTGAAGCATGGAACAGCCCCCGTTTTGGCTCTGATGACGCTAAAACGGGGGCTGTTTCTTGCTTTTTCGTCTCTGAGGGGCATCCGGAACGGTGGAATTTGCAGAATACTCGCGATTTTGCACGTCGCGAGAGGGGGGACCCTTGCTTTGGCGGTTTACTTCCCCTGCACCATGGTGAGGGCGATCTTTTTGCGGTCGCGATCGACCTTTTCGACCCACACCTTGACCGTGTCGCCGACGCGCACCACGTCGCTGGGGTGCTTGACGAAGCGGTTGGCCAGCTTGGAGATGTGTACGAGGCCGTCCTGGTGCACGCCCACGTCGACGAAGGCGCCAAAGTCCACAACATTGCGCACCGTGCCCTTGAGTTCCATGCCGGGTTCCAGGTCGTCGACGGAAAGCGCCGAGCGGCTAAAGACCACCTCGGGTGCGTCGTCGCGCGGGTCGCGGCCGGGCTTCTTGAGCTCGTTGACAATGTCGATGAGCGTTAGGGTGCCGCAGTCCAGGTCGCTTGCCAGCGTCGAGATGCTGCCCAGGCGGCGCTCGATGTCGGGCACGCCGCCGCGGCTGAGCTCGCTGGCTTTAACGCCTGCGCGTTCCAGGACGGACGTGGCCACCTCGTAGCTTTCGGGGTGGACGCTTGTCGCGTCGAGCGGGTTCTTGCCGCCGCTGATGCGCAGGAAACCTGCGGCGTTGAGGTACGCCTTGGGTCCCAGCTTGGGGACCTTCTTAAGCTGGCGGCGATCGGTAAAGGCGCCGTTTTCCTCGCGGTAGGCCACGATGTTTTTGGCTACGCTCGGCGTAATGCCCGACACGTAGCCCAGCAGGCTTGCGCTCGCGGTGTTGACGTCGACGCCCACACGGTTGACGACGTCTTCCACCACGTGGCCCAGGGTGCGCGAAAGCTCGGCCTGGTCAAGGTCGTGCTGGTACTGGCCAACGCCGATGGACTGGGGCGGAATCTTGACGAGCTCTGCCAGCGGGTCTTGCAGACGGCGGCCCAGGCTCATGGCGCCACGTACGGTGACGTCTAGGTCGGGATATTCCTGGCTGGCGAGCTCGGAGGCGGAGTACACCGACGCGCCGGCCTCGTTGACGATGGTGTAGCGAAGGCTGGGTGCCTGCTCGGTAATGAACTCCGAGACGACTTCCTCGGTCTCGCGGCTGGCGGTGCCGTTGCCGATGACGATGGTGTTGACGCCGTCCTTCTTGACGAGGCGGGCGAGCTCGCGCTTGGTGCCGGCGACGTCGTGGCGCGGCTTGGTGGGATAGACCACGCCGTGGTCGAGTAGCTTGCCGGTCTCGTCCATGACGGCGACCTTGCAGCCGGTGCGGTAGCCCGGATCGAGCGCGAGCACGCGGGCGCCGCGCACGGGGCGCGCCGAGAGCAAGCCCTCGAGATTCTTGGCAAAGACGTTGATGGCCTCGGTCTGGGCACGAACGGTGAGTTTGGCGCGGGCCTCGCGCTCCAGCGAGGGGGCCATGAGGCGCTTGTAGCCATCGGCGATGGCGGCGTCAAAGACGGGAGCAAACACGCCCTGGCGACGGGGCCAGCGGCTGCCGAGGCGTGCCGTAGCGGCAGCGCCGTCGACGTTCACGCGCACGCGGAGCTTGCCCTCACGCTCACCGCGGTCGATAGCCAGCACACGGTGGTTGGGGATGCGACGCAGCGGCTCATCATAGCTGTAGTACGGCTCGTAGGGGGTCTTCTCGGCGGGGTCGGTGGCCTCGACGACGATGTCGGCGGTGTTTTGCGTAAAGGCGCGCAGGTCGGCGACGTTCTCGGGGTCCTCGGCCACCGTCTCGGCCACGATGTCGGCGGCGCCGGCGAGCGCCTTCTCGGGCGTGTCGAAGCCGGCCTCCTCGTTGACGTATGCCGCGGCGGCGTCGAGTGCGCTGCCCTTGGCCGAGGCCTGCATGATGATCATGTTGGCGAGCGGCTCCAGGCCGGCCTCGCGTGCCTTCTGCGCGCGGGTCATGCGCTTTTTGCGGTAGGGCTTGTAGAGGTCCTCGACACGCTGGAGCTGTGTGGCCTCGCGAATCTGTTGCTCGAGTTCGGGCGTGAGTTTGCCCTGGGCATCGATGAGCAGGATGACGTCCTCTTTACGCTGCTCAAGATTGCGCAGGTAGGACAGGCGCTCGTCGAGTGCGCGCAGGGCGACGTCGTCCATGCCGCCCGTGGCTTCCTTGCGGTAGCGCGAGATAAAGGGAATGGTGTTTCCCTCGTCGATGAGCTTGACGGCCGCCTCGACGTTGGCGGCCTTAAGGTTGAGCTCGCGCGCGAGCTGGGCGATAAGATCCATGGGACTCCTTGCGTTTGAGGTGCGTTTGTAGCGCGGAGCTACAAAGGATACCACCCGTCCCAAAAGACTGTTTTGGGGCCGCGCCACAAAAACGGCCTATCTACTACGTTTTACCCGTAGGGGCTGGCCATACCTGGGTTTTCCGAAGATCGGCAAGCCGTTTACCTGCGGTTTCTATTTCGCGAAATTCGGTATGGTTGAGGGTGATCGGTTAAACGTAGTAGATAGGCTCATTCCGTGGCGAACGAATCAAGCTAAGGTGCAAAAAGTCCCCCGTCCCAGAAAAACCATTGGCAACGTAGCAAAATGCCCCGCGGGCAGGAGGCTGCTCGTGGGGCAAAGAAGAGGGGCTTATTTGTGGCGGACCGAGGGACTCGGCATGGGGTTTCTGCCGCGGCCGCTCTTAAGGCATTACAGCTCGACGAGCTGACCGGTCTCGGCGGCCTCCTTGATGGCGTTAAGCAGCGTGAGCGTCTTGACGTTGTCGGCGGGGGTCACGACGGGTTCGACCTCGCGGCGGACAACCTTCACAAAGTGCTTGAGCTGCATCTTGTGCGGCAGTGCCGGGTCGACGGCCGGAATCTCCATCTGCAGCGGCTTGTGCCAGTTGGAGGCGCCGTCGTAGGAGAACTGGTGCAGGCGGGGCAGCGACAGGGCGCCTTTGGTGCCGCCGATGAAGTAGGCGTCGGCGTCGAAGGGGCGGTACTGCGGGTCCTCGCGAGCGGTGGCCTCCCAGTTCCAGGGGCTGGCGGTGGCGTCGGAGATGGTCATGCTCGCGAGCGCTCCGTCGGCAAAGCGAACGTTGACCACGGCGGAGTCCTCGGTCTCAAAGCCGCGGGCGGCGCTGGACTGCATGCCCTGGACGGCGACGGGCTCGCCCAGCAGGTAGCGGAGCAGGTCGACGTCGTGCACCAGGTTGACCAGGATCGGGCCGGCACCCTTCTTGCGGCGCCACTCGACATCGAAGTACTCGTCGTTCTTATAGATCATGTAGTGGAAGCTCGACACGGTGAGCTTGCCCAGCTCGCCGGACTCGATGATCTCCTTGGCCTTGTTGACGAAGGGGTTGTGGCGACGGTGCTGACCCACGAGCACGGGCACGCCGGCGGTCTCGGCCTCGGCGGCGAAGGCCTGGGCATCTTCGAGATCGTTGGAGATCGGCTTTTCGACCAACGGCACGATGTTGCGCTTGATGGCCTCG
The DNA here is from genome assembly GCA_905214425.1 of uncultured bacterium. Lineage (GTDB taxonomy): Bacteria > Actinomycetota > Coriobacteriia > Coriobacteriales > Coriobacteriaceae > Collinsella. The sequence continues at coordinate 28,582 of CAJMLY010000010.1, read as the reverse complement.
CGGGCAACGCCTAGGTGCAGGTCGTTGGGGGTGGCGATGATGACGGCCTCGGGCTTGACCTCGTCCATCATCTGGGCGGGATCGGTAAAGAACGGCACGCCGGCGGCCTCGGCCGTGGCGCGGGCGCCCTCAAAGGCGTCGGCGATGGCGACGAGCTCGGCCTCGGGCTCCTCGGTGACAAAGCGGATGTGGTTGCGGCCCATGGCGCCGGCGCCGATGACGGCAATGCGGACGGGGTTGAGCTCAGACATTTCGACTCCTAAATACTGGTGGCTGGTGGAATGCGACAAAGGGGCTGTCCCCTCGTCGCATCGGTAAAACTAGGCGGACTTCTTCTTGCTGTCGGAGACCATCATGTAGATGGTGAGCACGACGGCGATGGCGGCGATCACGATGGCGCCGTAGAAGGACTGCTGATAGGCGGCGCTGCCGGCCTCGGCGTGATACAGCACGGCGGTGATGGGCTGGCTGATCCAGGTAGAAGCGGCGTAGCCCAAAAACATGATGCCGTAGTTGACGCCGATGTTGCTGGTGCCAAAGGCGCCACCGGTGAGCGGCGGGTAGATGACGAGCAGGGCGCCAAAGCTAAAGCCGAGCAGGGCGAGTGCCACGAAGAACATAGTCTGCGTAAAGCTCATCGACATGATGACGAGCGCGACGATGGTGACGATAAGGCTGATGAGCAGCGACTTGTAGGCGCCGAGCTTGTCGATGATCTGGCCAAAGGACAGACGGCCGACCAGATTGGCGCAGGTGTTGACGGAGACCACCACACCGCCGAGGGCGACGGCCGCGGCGCTCGTGGGGTCGGCGAAGAGCTGGACGGCGGCGATGGAGGCAACCTTGCCCACGAGCAGGGTGCCCGCGGTGGCGGCAAAGGCGAAGGTGACGATGAGGACCCAGAAGCGCGGGGTCTTGACCATCTCGCCCGGGGTGAGGTCGCCGAAGGTGCCGGCATGCGCGCCGCCCTTGGGGGCCTCGAAGCCCTCGGGCAGCCAGCCGGCCTCGGGGGCCTTCAGGAACAGGGCGGAGGCGGCGATCGTCACAAAGAAGATGACGCCGAGTGCCTTGAGGGCGCCAAAGATGCCCAGGCTCGGGATGAGCAGCGAGGCGAGCACCGGGGACAACACGGCGGGGCCGGCGGTCGAAGCGGCCAGGGTGATGCCGGAGGCGAGGCCCTTTTTGTCGATGAACCACTTTTGGCCGGTGGTGAGCGCGGGGTTGTAGCCTAGGCCGTTGCCGATGGCGGCGACGAGCGAGAACCACAGGTAGAACTGCCACGGCTCGGTGACGGTGCCGGACATGAACCAGCCCACGCCGTAGCACACGGCGGCAGCGATCACGACGTTGCGCGGGCCGATCTTATCGGAGATGCGGCCGGCGAAGATGCCCGTCACGGCCATGATGGTCTGGAAGACCGGGAAAGCCCAGGTAAGTGCGCTGGACCACTCGGGGTAGACGGCGAGCAGGTTCTTGCTCACAACGGAATACAGCGCGATGGAGCTGATAAAGAACATGGTGACGCACGCGGCGGAAAGCACGACGGCGCGACCCTTGTTGGAGTTGGTGGAAGCCATTGGACTCTTTCTAATCGATACGGGGGAGGGGAGGGGCAAACGCCGCTGAGGTGCTTGCCCCGCGCCCCTTTCTACCGGGCTGGTTTACTGGTCAGTCGGCTTTGCGACGCCGGACTCATCGGACCAAAGCTCGACACCCTTGTTCTTGAGGTAGTTGTCGGCAAAGGCTCGGCGGCCGCCAGGCTTGGCGGTGAGGTCGCCCATCATATTGGAGAAGCCGCCGTCGACTTTGATGGCGTCGCCGGTGGTAAAGTCCGAGCGCTTGGACGCCAGGAACATGACGGCGTTGGCGATATCGCTGACCTCGCCAATGCGGCGCGTGGCGATAAGGCGGCTGCGGCTCTTCTCGACCTCGGGGTCAGCGTAAAAGCTCGCCGACATGGGGGTCTTGACAAAGCAGGGCTCGACGCAGTTGGAGCGCACGCCGTAGGGGCCCCACTCGGCGGCGAGCATCTTGGACATCATGTTGACGCCGGCCTTAGTGGAGCTGTACACACCCGAGAACGTCTCGGGGGAGTGGCTGGCAACGGTCGAGATGTGCACTAGGCGGCCCTGGCCGGCCTTGATCATCTCGCGACCAAAGCGCTGCGAGGTGATGAAGTAGCCGGTGAGGTTGACGTTGAGCACCTGCTCCCAGTCGCTTAGCGGCAGGTCCTCCATGGCGGCGAAGCGCAGGATGCCGGCGGTGTTGACGAGAACGTCGACGCGGCCGAAGTTGGCGATGGTGGCGTCGACGGCAGCCTGAACCTCGGCCTCGTCGGTGGCGTTCATCTTGTAGCCCTCGGCGTGGATACCAAACTCGGCGGCGAGGTCGGCGGCTGCTGCCTTGACCTTCTCCTCGTCTAGGTCGAGCAAGACGACGTTGGCGCCGTTGCGGGCGAACTCGCGGCAAATCTCGACGCCCATACCGCCGAGCGCGCCGGTCACGGCGCAGACATCGCCCTCGAGCTTAAGCCAATTGCTCATAGGAACTTCCCTTCTTGTGCCTCCCGGTGGGTCGCTCCCATTAATCGACCCACGTGGTTTTCGCTGGTTATCGTATGCTTTGCATTTGCGCAGGTGAATTGCATATTTGTTAGAATGGCGTAAACCTGTGGTTTATAGCTTGCGAGACGATTTGTTCTTAATTGAGTGTGTGACCTGCCAAAACAACCCCCTTTGGCAACGCATGGCCATATGTCTGGAAACGGGAGATTGATGTGTACGATCGACGACTCGAGGCCATAACGGCCGCCGCGGAGCTGGGAAGCTTCTCGCGCGCCGCGGCAAAATTGCGCGTGTCGACCCCGGCGCTCGTCAAGCAGGTGTCGGGATTCGAGGCCGAGTTTGGCATCACGTTGTTCGAGCGCTCACACTCGGGCGTCAAGGTGACGCCGGCGGGTGCACTGCTGGTGGACGATGCGCGCTCGATCATGCGCCAGTCCGAGGATGCGTTGCGCCGCGCCCGACGCGCGGCGGGCGACGGCGGCGCCGTGCGCCTGGGCGTGTCGATGATGTGCCCGGGGCGCCAGACGCTGTCGATGTGGACGGGCGTGCACGAGTTGGAACCGTCGTTGCGCTTTGAAATTGTCCCGGTGAGCGACCTCTATGACGAGCGTGAAACCGTTATGCGCAGCCTGGGGCGCGAGGTGGATGTGGTGCAGTCGAGTTTTTCGACCCCGCGCTGGGGCGACGCCTGCCAAAAGCTCCGCATCGTCAATGTGCCGTTTTATATCGATGTGCCCCGCACAAGCCGGCTCGCGCGCAAGACGCGCATTACGGTCGCCGACCTGGAAGGCATGCGCCTGCGCGTGCTTCGTCACGGCAACGACGCCATGGACAGCCTGCGTATCGATCTTTTGGCCGACGGCGGCGTGGACGTGATCGACGTAGACAGCTTTGACTTTGCGCTCTTTAACGATGCGGAGGAAAAGGGCGATGCGGTGCTCACCTGCGGAGCGTGGTCGGGCGTGCACCCGGCCTTTGTGGGCGTGCCGTTCCTATGCGGCCGCGAGGTGCCGGTCTATTTGCACTACCCGCTTGAGCCCACCCTCCAAGTCCAAAAATTCGTCAACGCCATGGCCCAACTCCTCAAGTAGCTTACACAAAACGAGGCCCTGGCCAAACGGCCAGGGCCTCACTAACTTTTATTCCGTTTTAAATGACGGGCTAATCGCGTACAGGAGGGTGCCCCGGGGACGGGCGGGGTATTTCCTCCGCGCGCAGTTTCGCAGCGCAGCGAGAATGTTTGAGCACGGAGGAAATACCCCGCCCGTCCCCGGGGCACCCTCCGTCAGTAATCGGTCCTACTCCAGCTCAAACGCTCCGGTGTAGAGCTGGTAGTAATACCCGCGCTTGGCGATCAGTTCGTCGTGGTTGCCGCGCTCGATGATGCGGCCGTGGTCCAGGCAGATGATCGCGTCGGAGTTGCGCACAGTGGAGAGGCGGTGCGCGATGACAAATGTCGTGCGGCCCTCCATGAGCTTGTCCATGCCTGCCTGCACGATGGCCTCGGTGCGGGTGTCGATGCTCGACGTGGCCTCGTCCAGAATCATCGCCGGCGGATCGGCGACGGCAGCGCGTGCGATCGAGATCAGCTGGCGCTGACCCTGCGACAGCTGTGCGCCGTTGCCGGTGAGCATCGTGTCGTAGCCGTCGGGCAGGCGGGTGATAAAGTCGTCCGCGCCCGCGAGCTTGGCCGCCGCGATGCACTCCTCGTCGGTCGCATCCAGGTTGCCGTAGCGGATGTTATCCATCACGGTGCCGGTGAACAGGTTCACGTCCTGCAGCACGACGCCCAGGCTTCGGCGCAGGTCGGCCTTGCGGATCTTGTTGACGTTGATGCCGTCGTAGCGGATCTTGCCGTCGGCGATGTCATAGAAGCGGTTGATGAGGTTGGTGATGGTCGTCTTGCCGGCACCGGTGGCACCGACAAACGCGACCTTCTGGCCCGGCTTGGCAAACACGGACACGCCGTGCAGCACCTCGTGGTCGGGCGTGTAGCCAAAGTCGACGTTGTCCATGACCAGGTCGCCGCGCAGCGGTACGTACTCGATCTCGCCGGTTGCACGGTGCGGATGCTTCCATGCCCACATGCCAGTATGGTGGTCGGCCTCCTCGAGCTCCCAGGTCTCGGGGTTTACCTGCGCGTTGACGAGCGTCACGTAGCCTTCGTCGGCCTCGGGCTCCTCATCGATGAGCTCAAAGATGCGGTCGGCGCCGGCCAGACCCATGACCACGGCGTTGATCTGCTGCGAGATCTGGCCGATCTGTCCGCAGAACTGCTTGGTCATGTTAAGGAACGGCACCACGACGGCGATGGACAGCGCCATGCCCGAGATGCTCAGGTTGGGCACGCCCAGCGCCAGGAAAATGCCGCCGGCAAGGGCCACCAGCACGTAGAGCAAGTTGCCCAGGTTCATAAGGATGGGCATGAGGATGTTGGCGTACATGTTGGCCTTCTGTGAGACCTCGAAGAGCTTTTCGTTGCGCTCGTCAAAATCAGCCTCGGCGGCAGACTCGTGGCAGAACGCCTTGACGACTTTCTGGCCGTTCATGACTTCCTCGATATGGCCCTCGACCACGCCGAGTTCGGTCTGCTGTGCAATGAAGAAACGCGCGGAGTTGGAGCCGAGCAGCTTGGTCATAAAGGTCATAAAGGCGACGCCGGCGATGATGACCAGGCACATCCACACACTGTAGTACAGCATGATAAAGAACACCGTGACGATGATGATGATCGTCATGAGCAGGTTGGGCAGCGACTGACTGATCATCTGGCGCAGCGTATCGATGTCGTTGGTGTAGTGGCTCATGATATCGCCGCGCTGGTGCGTGTCGAAGTAGCGGATCGGCAGGTCCTGCATGCGGTTGAACATCTTCTCGCGCAGCTTCTCGAGCGAGCCCTGCGTGACGATGGCCATGGCGCGGTTCCAGAACAGCGAGGACAGGATGCCGACGCCGTAGATGCAGGCGAGGGTGGTCACGAGCTTCAGAATCTTGGGCTGCGCGGTCGTCCAGTCGCCCGACTGCCACGATTCGCTAATAATCTGCAGGGCGCTCTGAAGGAAGGTCGCGCCGATGGAGTTGATGATGGCGCAGAGTACCACGCCGACGACGACAAGGGGCAAAAGCACGGGATAGAAGCCAAAGAGCGTCTTGATGAGGCGCGACATGGTGCCGCCCTTACGGTTGAGCGCGCGCTCGGCGGTCGTTGCCTTACTCATGTGCCTCGCCTCCTTCCTGGGTCTGAGCTTGCGTTGCGGATGCCTCGGTGTCGGCCTCGACGGCCCCTTCGCCCTCAGCAGACATCTTGTTTTGCGAGGTAAAGGTCTCGCGGTAGATCTCGCTCGTCTTGAGTAGCTCGTCATGGTTGCCGATCTGCGCGATACGGCCGCCCTCCATGACGATGATGCGGTCTGCGTCCTGCACGGAGCTGATGCGCTGGGCGATGATGAGCTTGGTCGTGTTGGGCAGATAGCTTGCCAGCCCTGCGCGGATCTTGGCGTCGGTCTTGGTGTCGACGGCGCTGGTTGAGTCGTCCAGGATCAAGATCTTGGGGCGACGCAGCAGGGCGCGCGCAATGCACAGGCGCTGCTTCTGACCGCCGGAAACATTGGAGCCGCCCTGTTCGATCCAGGTGTCGTAGCCCTTGGGGAAACCGTCGACAAACTCGTCGGCGCAGGCCAGATGCGCTGCCTCGCGGACTTCCTCGTCGGTGGCGTTCGGGTCGCCCCAACGCAGGTTCTCGGCGACGGTGCCGCTAAACAGCACGTTTTTCTGCAGCACCATGGCGACCTGGTGACGCAGCGCGTCCAGGTCGTAGTCGCGCACGTCCACGCCGCCCACGCGCACAGCGCCTTCGGTGGTGTCGTACAGGCGGGCGATGAGGTTTACGAGCGTGGACTTGGCCGAGCCGGTGCCGCCGATGATGCCGATGGTCTCGCCGCTCGTAATGTGCAGGTCGATATCGTCGAGCGCCTGGCGCTTCGCATGCTTGGAATACTTAAAGCTCACGTGGTCAAAGTCGATGGAACCGTCGGCAACCTCGAGCACGGGCTCGGCGGGATCGGCGATCGTGGGCTCGGCGGCCAGCACCTCGGCAATGCGGTGTGCCGATTCGTCGGCCATGGTCACCATGACAAAGATCATCGACAGCTGCATCAGGCTCATGAGAATCTGGAAACCATAGGTAAAGGTCGAGGAGAGCTGGCCCACGTCGAACAGCGTGCCCTGGCTCGTGATGATGAGCTTGGAGCCCAGGTAGATGATGACGACAAACGCGCCGTTGACGCAGATGTTCATCATGGGGTTGTTAAAGGCGAGCAGCTTCTCGGCGCGGGTGAAGTCCATCTGGACGTCGCGCGCGGCGGTCGCGAACTTCTCCTTCTCAAAGTCTTCGCGCACATAGCTCTTGACCACGCGCATGCCGGTGACGTTTTCCTCGACGGACTCGTTAAGGGCATCGTACTTGTGGAACACGCGCGAGAAGATGGGGCGCACCTTAAAGATGATAAAGAACAGTCCAAAGCCCAGCAGCGGAATGATGACCAGGTAGACCATGGCGACGCTGCCGCCCATGATAAACGCCATGGTAAAGGCGAAGATCAATACCAGCGGCGCGCGCACGGCGATACGGATGATCATCATAAAGGCCTGCTGCACGTTGTTGATATCGGTGGTCAGGCGCGTGACGAGCGAGGAGCTCGAGAACTCATCGATGTTGGCAAAGCTGAACGTCTGGATCTTGTAGAACAGGTCGTGACGCAGGTTCTTGGCAAAGCCGCAGCTCGCATGGCTGCAGGTGACGCCGGCCGCGGCGCCAAAAGCAAGCGACGTCAGCGCGATGAGCACCAAAAAGCCTGCGGTGGGAAGCATCTCGGCTACGGTGGCGCCGTCTTTGATAGCGTCGATCAGGTTGGCGGTGATAAATGGAATCAGCATCTCGCAGAGCACCTCGCCAAGCACGAGCAGCGGCGTGGCAACGGTGACTTTCATATAGTCGCGGATGCTTCCCATGAGGGTTTTAATCATCCAGTTCCTCCCAGGTTACACGGATTTTCTCGAGCATTTCGGCGAGCTGCTCGCGCTCATCGTGGGTGAGGGCACTAAAGGCTTGCTCTCTAAAGCGAATGCGGGCCGCCTGGTCGATGCGGGCGTTTTCCCGGCCGGTTTCGGTCAGGCGAATGGTGAGCTGCCGTCGATCCTTGGGGTTACGGCTGCGCTCGATGAGGCCGTTGAGCTCGAGCTTGGACAGGATCTCGGAAAGCGACCCCGGCTTGAGGTCAAAGTGCATGCCGAGTTCCTGCTGCGACATCTCGCCGCCGGGTTGCTTGGCCAGCAGGCAGATGATGGGCGCCTTGCCGGACACGCCTCCGCCATGAAAATGCATGTAATGGCCGCAAAAGCCCAGGCCGCTCAGGATGCGCTTGGCGAGTTTGTCTTCGGCGCTGACCGCTTCGGGTATGTCTACCGGTTGCGACGGGTCACCGCCGGGCTCATGCGGAAGGACGAGTGGTTCAACACACATATCTAAGCTTCGCTCCTTTCTTTAGTTAGGTAGTTGAATTGTTTTGTGCCTAACCAATTTAGGAGCACGGTAAATAAATGTCAAGGTACCAAACTTTATAGTTACGGCGTTTTGCCAAACGCCGTAACCGCTCGACGCTGCAAGCGTTCCTAAGCGGCAATCTGACGTTCAATCGTCGGGCATGGCCACAAGGCCTATGCCCTCCTCTTTCACGTCACCTTGCTCGCTTAGGAACGCTTTCGCTGTCCGTCCTCAACCCGTGATTCCGCCACGGTCCGCTTCGGTGCATGTGATCCCTTGGGGACGGAGGAAAAAGGGATCATTTTCCGAAACCTTTCCGCAACAATTTGACCTCCACGGCGCCACCGCCCGCTCGCAATGCCCCCTGCGCTACACTTAGTCGCACTGTGGCGCTGTCGCGCCGCGCCCGAAACAAGGGAGACCCTCATGAAGAACACTCAGCTGCTGCTGATCAACGATATGTGCGGCTACGGCAAGGTCGCGCTTTCCGCCATGCTGCCGGTACTGTCGCACATGGGCTACCGTATCCATAACTTGCCGACGGCGCTCGTTTCCGACACGCTCAACTACCCCAAGTTCTACATCCACGACACCACCGAGTACGTGCGCCAAAGCCTCGCTATCTGGGAGGAGCTCGGCTTTGAGTTCGACGCCATCTCGACCGGCTTTATCGTGACCGAGGAAGAGACGCGCATCATCTCGGACTTTTGCCACCGCCGTGCGCAAAAGGGCACCAAGGTGTTCGTCGATCCCATCATGGGTGACAACGGCAAGCTCTATGCCGGCGTGCCCGAGTCCACGATTGGCCTCATGCGGCACCTGCTGGAGTGCGCAGACTACGCGGTGCCCAACTACACCGAGGCCTGTCTGCTCGCCGATACGCCTATTGCAGAGCAGATCACGCCCGATGAGGCCCGCGCCCTTGTGGACGCCGTGCGCGAGTTGGGTGCCAAGTCGGTGGTCATTACGAGCGCCGTGGTCAATGGCACGAACGCGGTTATCGGTTACGACCATGTAGCGGGGGAGTACTTCACGATTCCCTTTGAGTTCATTCCGGTCTATTTCCCGGGCACGGGCGACACGTTCTCGGCGGTGCTCGTGGGTCGCGTTATGGCGGGCTGGAGTCTGCAGCGCGCGACGTCCGATGCCATGCGTGTGGTGGCCGAGCTTATCGAGCGCAATGCCGACCAAGAGGACAAGTCGGCCGGCCTTCCCATCGAGGCCTGCCTGGATGTGATTGACCATGAGTAACGCCGGCGAGGGCGGTGCCGACGGATTCGCCGACGAGAACAAGCCGCTCGGCGCCCCGCGTGGCAAGCGTCCGCGTATCCGCGTGAGCTGTGTGGACCAGCTGGGGACGTGCCGCTGCCATCATGGTCACAAGCCGGGCGACGTCTTTGATTTCGATCGCGACCGCGGCAAGATGTGCGCCATGGCCTGCCATGTGGGCTTTCCCTATATCGATATCCTGCGCTATGGCGGAACCGTGCCCGGTAACGAGCCCGGTACGGCAAAGTTCTGCTGCCCCGAGATTGATACGCTGAACGTCTGGCTTGCCGAGATCGTCGACGAGTAGTCGAGCGCAATGTGACAAAGGGACAGTCCCTTTGTCACATTCGCGGGTGGTGTTCCTTCTTTTTTGCTTCTAATCTCAAATCTCTGCATTTCATCCGATTTTAGGTTCTAAAAATTCTGCGTTTCATTGATAATCAAGCGTATAAAACTTTGCATTTCATTTGATGACACTGAGGGGAGAGCCTATGCTGCGTAGGAAAATAGCGGCAGAGCTGGAGCGTTGGCTGAAGTCTGCCGAGCAAAAGGCCTTATTCATCACGGGTTCTCGCCAGATCGGCAAAAGCTATTCGATTCGCGCATTTGGCAAAGCCAGCCATGCAACCTACATCGAGCTCAACCTCATGGAAAATCGCCAGGCAAAAGATGCTCTTCTCGAGGCACGGGATGCCGACGATTTCATCAGCAGGGTGACGCTTCTCTCGGGAAAGCCGATAGCACCGGGCAAAACGCTCGTGTTTATCGATGAGGTCCAAGAGGCCCCCGACATCATGACGATGGCAAAGTTCCTTGTTGAGGACGGGAGGTGCCGCTGGGCGTTTTCGGGGTCAATGCTCGGGACCCAGTTCAAGGTCGTTAGGTCCTATCCCGTGGGATATGTTCACGAGCTTAGGATGTTCCCGCTCGATTTCGAGGAGTTTTGCTGGGCGATCGGGGTGAGCGAGGGAGCTCGCCAAACGATACGCGACGCGTGTATCAGCGAGAAGCCCATTCCTGATTACATTCACGACGCGATGATGGCAAACTTCAGGACCTATACCGTTGTCGGTGGAATGCCAGAGGTCGTGCAGCGTTTCCTTGACACGCGGGGCGACCTTGCCTCTGTTCGTCAGCTACAGTCAGAGCTCAACGAACAGTACCGGCGGGATATCTCCAAGTATGCAAGCGGGCGAGCCCTTCAGGTGCAGAGCATTTACGATCAGCTCCCTATTATGCTCGAGGGCGAAAACAAACGCTTCGTGCTCAATTCCATTGACCTCAAGGCGCATTACGACAAGTACCAGCGAGATTTTGTCTGGCTTGTCGATGCCGGCGTTGCTCTCAAGGCGGATATCGTAACCGAGCCAAAGTCGCCCCTGCTCAAGACGGCACGGCCATCGCAGTTCAAGCTATACCAATCGGATACGGGCATGTTGATGGCGCGCTACCCCGTTGGCGTCGCCCAGGCGGCGTATCTTGATAGCAAGGAACCCAATCTGGGCGGTATTTACGAAAACGTGGTGGCCCAGCAGCTGACTGCCCAAAATCGCCAGCTTTACTACTATCAGACAAAGAAGCGCGGCGAAGTGGACTTTGTGGTCGACGGACCGGATGGAACGGCTGTTCCGATCGAGGTTAAATCGGGTTCCTATTACCACGCGCACGCCGCGCTCGGTCATGTGCTTGATACGGCCGAATATGGCGTAAGGCTTGGGATTGTTTTCTCGAGAGGCAACGTTGAACGCAGCGGAGCTGTTCTTTATTTGCCGCTATATGCGACCTGGGCCCTTTCGGATGTTTTGGGTGACTCCTGTGCCGAGGGGATAAAGCTGGAGGTCAAGCCGGTCTAGGGACAGTCCCCGATGCGACAAAGGGATAGTGCCTTTGTCGCATCCGCTATCCGAGATAATGAGCGTGGATTTTCTCCCGTCTAGAGCGCACTTGAATGCTCAAAGTGGGAGAAAATCCACGCTCGATCTGTATGCCGATGACGCGGCTCGCGAGGTTCGTGCGCCCGCGAACCTACATCTGCTCGAGCATGGCAGTGCAGCCGGCGAGCACATCGCGGTAGGTGGCATCGAAGTTGCCGGTGTACCAGGGATCGGCCACGTCGCCGGGGCGCTCGGTCCAATCGAGCAAGCGCGTAATCTTGCCGTCGGGGTCGTCGCCAAAGATGCGACGCAGACCGCGCGCGTTCTCAGCATCCATATAAACAATGCGATCCCAGTTGCCATACTCTGCGCGCCGCACCTGACGTGCGCGATGTGCGACGACGGGAATCCCAACCTCGCGTAGCTTGGCAACGGTACCGTGATGTGGCGGGTTGCCGATCTCCTCGGTCGAGGTCGCGGCGGAATCGATGACAAACTCGTCCGCGCGTCCGGCGCGGTGCACCAGCTCGGTAAACACCGACTCAGCCATCGTCGAGCGGCAGATATTTCCATAGCAGATAAAAAGAATGCGTTGCATAGAACGATACCTTTCATATAGAAGGCTGCTAAAGAGTCGAAGCCGGGCGCATGCAGAGTTTTATTTCTTGGCCAGTTTGAAGTAACGCTCAAATATCAATTCGAAAACGTAATAGAACATCAATCGACTGTCGAGGTCCATGCTGCCCAAGCGGATTTCTTTTTGCACGGTGTAGATAGGGTAGTCGGCTAGTTTCGAGAGAGAATTTCGAGAAAAGCCGGTGAGTGTGACGACCTTGCATCCGCGCGTTTTGGCTATCGATGTGGCGTCAATAGACACCTGCGTCTCGCCGCTTACGGAAACGCTGAAGACCAGGTCGTTTTTGCCGAGGAGCTCTGCGTAATGCCTCATGACATGACGTTCACTGAGCGTATCGGTGTTCTTGCCCATTATTTTGAGCTTTTCAGCCATCTCAAGACACGGGTATTTCGAAAAGCCCGAGCAGAAGAACACGATATGCGAGGCGTCCTGGATAAGACTCACAACCGAATCGATGACCCGGTCGTTAAGCAGATCTTTGGTCTGTACGAGCTGGGTGTCGAGCGGAAGCGTCTCGATAGTGAATCGATTGCGGTCGAGCGAGGCGGAATACGATTGTTTGAGCTCCGTAAACCCCGAGAAGCCAAGCTTATGGGCAAGCCTGACGATTGTATTGGGAGCGACGAAGAACCGTTCAGCAACGCTCTTAAGCGTGACATCGTCAACATCATCACGCAGCTCGATGATGTAGCGCATGATCTCGCTTTCGAGATCGTTGAGCTTGCTCTCGCCAGCTCGCACATGATCATAAAAAGATTCTTGATCTTTCATAAGATGTTTCAGCCCCTCGCATCTCGCCGTACATATGGTACCGCTTTGTGTAGCCAGGTGAGAAATCGGTAATCGGTCAAGATTGCCTATTGCCCATGAACTGGGCAAACGCGCGTGTCTGCCTACACATATCTGTGTCGTGAGCGAAATCATGTGTCTCCGTTTCGCATTGGCCCACACGGGGATTCGCAAATGATCTTATGTCGCAAAATATCAATCGAAACGAAGCAAGCCGAGGACAACCGCGGAGCCCAAGGTCTTCGAGAACACCGATCAGCCAACCCTGGAGGGACGGAACATGAAGGATAAGCTCAATATTGTGATCGTTGGCGGCGGCTCTACGTGGTGCCCTGGCATTCTTAAGGCCCTGACCAAGCACATGGACATTCTGCCGCTGAACCGCGTGATGCTTTATGACATCGATGCCGAGCGTCAGCGTCCGATCGGCGAGTTTGGCAAGATCCTCTTCGCCGAGGAGGAGCCCGGTGTGGAGTTTGGTTACACCACCGATAAGGACGAGGCTTACACCGACGTCGACTTTGTGCTCTGCCAGATTCGTACCGGCGGCTACGAGATGCGTAGCAAGGACGAGAAGATTCCGCTGCATATGGGAATCATCGGCCAGGAAACGGTGGGCCCTGGCGGCATGGCTTACGGTATGCGCTCCATGCATGACATGGTTGAGATCGTCAACGACGTTCGCGCTCATAGCCCGGAGGCGTGGATTATCAACTACACCAACCCGGCTGCTATTGTGGCATATGGTCTCGAGCGCGTCCTGCCCGATGAGCATCGCGTCCTCAACATCTGCGACCAGCCTGTCAACCTCATGCGCTCTTACGGTCGCCTGCTCGGTCGCGATATGAGCAAGACGGAGCCCGTGTACTTCGGCCTCAATCACTTCGGTTGGTTCAAGCACATCTACGATGAAGAGGGCCATGACCTCGTCCCGCAGATTAAGGAATACACGGAGAAGAACGGCTTCCTTCCTGCCGATGCCGAGCAGCGTGACCAGTCCTGGCTTGATACCTACGCCATGGTCAAGGACATGCTCGAGGACTTCCCCGACTATCTGCCCAACACTTATCTGCAGTACTATCTGTATCCCGAGTACAAGGTCGCTCACCTCGACCCCGACTACACTCGCTCCGACGAGGTTATCAACGGTCGTGAAAAGCGCGTGTTCGCCGAGTGCGAGCGTGTTGCCAAAGTCGGCACCGCAAAGAACTCCTCGGTTGTGCAAAACGACGCTCATGGCGATATGATCGTGGAAATCACCTCGGCCATTTATCGCAACACCAACAAGACCTTCATTGTCATCGTGCCCAACAACGGCATTATCGAGGGCATGCCCGATGACGCCATGGTCGAGGTCGCGGCAAGCGTGGGCGCCAATGGCCCGCAGCCCTATGCTGTTGGCAAGATCGGTACCTTCTATCGCGGCCTTATGGAGAACCAGTACGCCTATGAGCGCCTGACTGTTGAGGCTTGGATGGAGGGTTCCTACGAGAAGGCTCTGCAGGCACTCACGCTTAATCGTCTGGTCGGTGACGCAAAGAAGGCTCGCAAAGTGCTCGACAAGCTCATCGAGGCCAATAAGGATTACTGGCCGGAGCTTAAGTAGCTAGTTCCATAGCGCTTGATAACTGTTATGGGGCGTGTGGGCTGTGGAGCTGCACGCCCCGTTTCTTTAAGAGGGGTATCCCATGAACAAAGATGAGCTGCTGGCAAAGTTCCAGCGTCTGGGCAAAGTCCTCATGACGCCTGTCCTGATCCTGCCAATCGCCGGCATCCTTCAGGGCTTTGGCAATGCCTTTACCAGCCCCACCCTTACGGCAGCTGTTCCCTGGCTTGCTGCTCCGGGCTTTGCGATCTTCTTTTCGATTCTCAAGGCCGCTGCCAGCATCGTTATGAACAACATCCCGGTTATCTTCTCGATTTGTCTCGCCTATGGCTTCGCCAAGTCCGAGAAGGCTACCGCGGCGCTTTGTGGCTTTTTGGGCTACATGTGCATGAACTCCGTGATGGGCACGTTCCTTACGGCGACTGGTGTCATCGATCCCGCGAATCTTACGACGGGCCAGAGCACGATCCTCGGTATCACCACGCTCGACACTGGCGTTATCGGCGGTCTTCTGGTGGGCGCAATCGTCGCATGGTTGCATAACCGTTACTACAAGATTGAGCTGCCTGCCGTGTTCTCCATTTTCAACGGCACGCGCTTTATCCCGGCGGTGACGCTGCTCTCATGCAGCATCCTCGCATTGGTCATGTCCTTTGTTTTCCCGTTTATTCAGAACGCTCTCGGTGCGCTGTCCGAGTTCATCAAGACTACGGGTGCCTTTGGTGCATTTGTCTACGGCGCCGGCGAGCGCATGCTCCTGCCTTTTGGCCTGCATCACTTTGTCTATTTGCCGTTCTTCTTCACGTCGCTCGGTGGCGTCGAGACCATCGACGGCCAGACTGTTCAGGGCGCTATCAATATCTACAACGCGATCCTGGGCTCTCCCAGCACGCCGTTTAACATCGAGGTCAGCCGTTTTGTCATGAACGGCAAGGTTATCTTCGCCATGTTCGGCCTGCCTGGCGCTGCGCTCGCCTTCTACAAGACGGCGCTTCCCAAGAATAAGAAGAAGACCGCAGCGCTCATGATTGCCATCGTGGTGCCTTGCATCCTCTCCGGCATTACCGAGCCGCTCGAGTACTCCTTCCTGTTTATCGCGCCCATCCTCTACGTGTTCCACGCTCTCATGGCTGGTCTTGCCTATGCGCTGACCTATATCCTGCAGTTCAACGTGGCTGGCTCCGCGTCCTTCGGCGGCCCGCTCTTGTCGTTGATCTTTAACGGCATTATGGGTGCAGCCAAGGGCTCCAACTGGCAGGTTATCCTGTTCCTCGGCCCCATCTACTTCGTGGTGTACTACTTCGTCTTCAAGTTCATCATTCTTAAGAAGGACCTTAAGACTCCCGGCCGCGAGGAAGAGTCCGACGATGAGGCAGAAAAGGCTCCCAAGACCGTGATTAGCGACCTCATTCCCGCCATCGTTGAGGCAGTGGGCGGCGACAACAATATTAAGTCTGTCGAGGCCTGCTTCACCCGTCTGCGCATCCAGCTCAATGACTGTGACAAGGTGGTTGATGACGCCGAGTTTACCGAAAAGCTCGAAGCGCGTGGCATCGTGCATGTCAACGGCGGCGTGCAGATTGTCTACGGCAACATGGCATCTAACTACGCAACTCAGATGCGCGAGCTACTGGGTATGGAGTAAACGACTCAAACACACAATCAAGATTAATACAGGTTGGCGTCCGATTCTTCAATCGGGCGCCAACCTGTGCTGTTTTGGGGTGAATGGGCAAGTACATGACGTGCCCGTTGCTCTCTTTTGGCGCTGCCTATCGTGTATTCGGACGCCTTGCGACGGTGAGGTGCGTTCTTTTCGGTTCTAGCGTGTTTGCGGCTAGCGCTGCGCCCGAAGTCGATTTGCACAGCTGATATACAGAGCGTTAACCGCGCTTTGTAGGCTCATGCCCTCAACCAAGGCGGTCGAGTACTCGCTGAGTGACTCCGCGCTCACGGGTAGCAAGAGCTCGCGCGCCCCGTTGTTATCGAATGCCATGTTGCTCGATATCCAAATAACGCGGCAACCTCGCCGCTTGGCCTCAACGTAAAGATTGAAGATATGGCTCGTCTTCCCTGAGAACGATACAAAGATGGCTAGATCGTCGGGTTGGAGCAGACAGAGCGACGTTTCCTGTCCCTTGACGGAGCCGAATGAGAAGCACAGTCGGTTTACGCGGCTCAGCTTTTCGCAGAGTGAGCGGGCGGCGAGATTGGAGAATGAGCTTCCGTATACGTAGACATTTTGCGCATCGAGAAGCCAGTCAACGGCCTGCTCGAGTCGATCCTCAGTGAGCAGGCGTTTTGTTTCAAGCAAAGAGGTCTCTACGATATCGAAATACCAGGGTATATCGATTTGCTTATGCGCCCTTGCCTCGGTTGTCTCGCGCTGGAGCCAAGCGTTGAAGTCGTCAACTTGCTCTTTGAACGATCGAAAGCTCGAGCCGTTTACGCGCCTGCAGAAGCGCGAGATGGTCGCGGGCGATGTATTGCACGCGCGGGCAAGTTCTTCTATTGAGAGCTCTGGGATCTCGTCGTGATGGGAAAGGGCGTAGAGTGCGATGTGGGCGTCAAGGCTGCCGCCCTTCTCGACGTCTTCGATACAAGACCTGAGGTTCGAATAGACCTCGTACATCGACATTCAAATCACTCCAAACAATAATGCCCCGGAGCGGATATGCCATCTCCGGAGCATTGTGGTGAAGCTATGGGACGGATTTATTCCATGCCCAAGTATTCTCTCATTTCGACTTTGTAGACAGAAGCTTTATTGCCGTAAACGATCTGAACACCGCCGCCAACGTGCACGATTGCGCTGGCGCCGAGGTCTTTGGTGAAGACGCTATCGTCCTTGACCAGGGCGGTGTCTTTGAGGCTGAGCCTCAGGCGAGTGAAGCAGGCGTTGACACCCGAGATGTTATCGGCGCCGCCCACGGCTTCCACGATCTGCGGGATGAGCTCGCTTACCTGGACAGGTGCTTTGGAGTCGATGGCCGACGTGTCATCCGCTGCCTGCGTGTCATCATCCTCGCGGCCCGGGGTTTTGAGGTCAAATTTCTTGATAAAGGTGCGGAACAGCACGTAATAGATTCCGAAGTAAGCGATGCCGAGCGGAATAAGCCAGAACCAGTTGGAGCCTTTGTCGGCGTTCATGATGCCGTTGAAGATCCACGAGAGGAGCGGTCCGCCGAAGGCGGAAGGCCCGGGCACATTGAACTGTACCAGGTAGGTGAGTACATAAGCGATGCCGCACAGCAGGGCGTGGACCACATAGAGTACGGGCGCTACAAAGAGGAAGGAGTACTCGAGCGGTTCGGTTATGCCCATGATGGCGGCCGGAATGACGGCGGCGATCATGAGGGAGCCGACCTTCTTTTTATTCTCGGGACGGGCACAGTGGTAGATGGCGAGCGCCGCTGCGGGCAGGCCGCACATGGCGAACAGCACCTTGCCGTTCATGACGTATTTTGAGATGTCGATGTCGTACATCATGCCGGGCGTGTTGAGCATGGCGTTGTAGATGTTGACGGCACCCTCGACGGTCTGGCCGTCAACCTGGATGCTACCGCCCAGAGAAGTGAAGAAAAACGGCAGGTAGATGAAATGGTGCAGGCCGAAGGGCAGAAGCATGCGCTCGGAGAAGCCATAGATGAACGCGCCAAACACCCCGGTGGAATCGATGAGTGTCGAGGCGGCCTTTAGGCCGGTTTGCACAAACGGAAACACGAAGGCGAGTGCAACGCCCACCAGGCTCGCGAAAACGACGGTGAGGGCGGGGACGCAGCGTGTGCCGTTGAAGATGCCGAGCACCGGCGGAAGCTGAACCTTATAGAATCGGTTGTGGATCCACGCGACTACCAAGCCGATGATGATGCCGCCGAATACGCCGGTGTCGAGTGTGGTTACGCCCAGGATGGCGTTCTGGCCGGTCTGCAGGTTGGCGGGATCGATGGTGCCCAGCAGGATAAGCAGCTGACCCATGATCGTGTTCATGGTCATGTAGCCGATGAAGCCTGAGAGTGCGGCGGTCGCCTTCTCGGCCTTGGCGTAACCGTAGGCGATGCAGATCGCAAAGAGAACCGAGATGTTACCATTGATAACGTTGCCGGCTGCTTTGATGAGTGTGCTAAAGATCACCATCGGCTCGGTGCCCAAAAGCGGGCAGAGCGAGATGAGGTTAGCATTGGAAAGGGCGGAGCCCAGACCGACCAAAATGCCGGAAACGGGCAGGAGGAGGACCGGCGCCATGAGCACCTTGCCGAGTCTCTGGAACTCGCTGTAGAGCTTGCTTTCTTTCATGATGTTCCTTCGATGCGCGGGGAGTTAGGACAGGGTCGGCCAATAATCGCCGTTCGCTTCAATCAGGTCGTCGAGGATTTGGCGCGCGACGGTAGTCGAAGGGACGGTCTTGTTGATTGCGATGGCTTCGAGCGCCTTCTGGTAGGAATGCTCGTAATATGCGTCGACGGCGAGCTTCTCACTGGCATTCTGCTCTTCGATAAGCCCCTTGTAAAAGGTGGGGATAGCAGGCTGGCTGATGGGTTCGGGGCCCCAAGAGCGCAGGTAGGCGGGGACCTCGACCATGGCGTCATCGGGCAGATTGGGGATGGCGCCGTTATTCTCGACGATTACGAGATAACGTTCGCACTTGTTGTAGGCGATAGAGGCGGCTGCGTCGACGATAAAGTCGCCAAAGACCGTGAAGCTCTGTACGGGGCTCTTGTAATTGGCGGGATCTGCCAGGTACTTGTCGTGCTCGGCAAACATCTCCTTCTCGCGTCCGTTGATGACGTTGTCGGCGCGCGTCCAGTTGGGGTCCATGTCATCTGCCATGTCTTTGGAGTACAGGTAGTACTGCAGGTAGCTGTTGGGCAGATACTCGGGATAGTCCTTCACAATCTTGACGTATTGACCCCAGGTGTGCATCCAGTCCTTGTCCTTGTGATGCTTGTCGCTCACGGCCATGCCGTGCTCGAGAATCATCTGACGGAGCTCCGGCAGACGATCGCGCCCCTGTTTGTCGTAAATTTTGGTAAACCAGCCAAAGTGATTGAGTCCAAAATACATGGGGTCGATATCGCGCCAGCTGGGAAGTCCGAGCATCTTAGAGTACGAGAGCAAGATAGCCGTGGGCATATCGCAGATGTTAAGGATATGGTCGTTGTCAAACTCGCGACGTGTGGCCTCGGCGACAACTGCGGCGGGGTTGGAATAGTTGAGGATCCAGGCGTCTGGACTGTATTTCTTGGCGTAGCGTACGAGGTCGAAGACGCCGGGGATGGACCTGATGCCATAGGAGATCGAACCGCCGGCGCCGCAGGTTTCCTGTCCCACGCAACCATACTTGAGAGGGATGCGCTCGTCTTGGCGACGCATCTGAAGGCCACCCTGGCGGATTTGCGCGAAGACGAAGTCGACATCGGTGAATGCCTTTTCGGGATCGGTCGTCACGACAACTTCGATGTCAGGAGCTTCCTGCTCGATGAACTGCTTCATGATGTCGTAGACGAGATGCATGCGCTTCTCGTCGATGTCATACAGGGCGAGTTTGCGCAGCGGTAATTCGTTTTTCTTCTGCAATAGGCTCTGGATGATGCCGGGAGTGTGGGTGCTGCCGGCCCCGGCGATTACAACTGCTTTCTTGTCCATGTGGTAAACCCCTTTCGTGTGGATTGACCATTTCAGACTACGAAAGCTTTACCTGCGATTCTATCGATTTTCAGATTGCGAAAAACGATAGCGACAATCTTAACAGGATGCGTTTTGCGTGGTTAAATAGCGCCGGGAAAGATGCTGACTTGGGCGGCAGATGACGTGTTGCATGGCTGCAGGAGCGAACGCCAGGCGGTCAAAAGATGGTGGGCGGTGCTGCGTCTTTTGGCTGCAATTGCGCTACCCGCGGCGGCGCTCCCAACGTGCCAGCTTAATCGTCACCAGCGTAAGCGCCCAGGCCACAAGCGAGAACGCGGCGCCCACGGCACCCACGTACGCAATGCCAATGCTGCTTACCACGGCTCCGCCCACCGCGGTGCCAAACGAGATGCCGACGTTGAACGCCATGGGCTCAACCGAACTTGCGAGTACCATCGACTTGGGATGGCGGCTGCGCGCCACGTCCATAAAGTGCGTGATGCACGACACCGAGAACAGGTACATGAGCAGCGCCAAGCTAAAAACAAAGACCAGCGCGAGCGGCATGGTGCCGCCCACAGCAAACAGCCCGAGTAACGCTGCAGCCTGCAGCACAAACGTCACAAGCAGCGCCTTCATGCCAAAGCGTGCATCGATCCATCCGCCCAGGATGTTCGAGATCAGGCAGAACACGCCGTAGGCCATAAGCGTGGTGCTCGCCTGAACGGTGCCCATACCCAGCACCTGCTCAAGATAAGGCGTCACGTAGCCGTAGAACACATAGACCGAGCCTACGCCAAACAAAAAGATGAGCATGCCGGTGATGATGCTCGGCTCGCGCAGCAGACCCGCCTGCTCGCGAAAGGTGGCAGGCTCGTCGGTTTGCCCAGCGCGCGGCATAAACGCCACGAGCGCTCCGCAGATCAGAACGGCAAAGGTCAGCGTGCCGTACATGGCCACGTGCCAGTCGAGCGTGTCGGCCACGAACTTGCCAATCGAAGTGACAAAGACCATTGCCACGGAAAACGCACCATATACCACCGAGATGGCAAGCGAAGTTTGCTGCGGGGACAGCAGCTCGGGGATGTACGTCACGCCCACGGCGAGCAGTGCGCCCGAGACAGAGCCCAGGACAATGCGCGAGATAAACAGTACCTGGAAGTTGGGCGCCAACGCCATGACCAGGTTGCCGAGCACAAAAACGATGCTGTAGCACACGAGCAGCTGGTAGCGGCGGAATCGCCCCGTGCTGAGCGCGAGCACCGGCGTGGCGATAGCGTAGACGAGTGCGAACACGCTGATGAGCTGGCCCGCAGTGGCAAGTGATACGCCGAGTTCCGTTGCCAAGTCGCTTTCGATGCCGATGACCACGAACTCGGAGCAGCCGAGCGAGAATCCCAACAGCACGAGCAGCGCCAGGCAGAGCTTGGTGCGCGCGGGGGAGAGCGCGGCGGCGGTTGACTTACTTTTAGGCGTGGTTGCGGCGGTCAAGGTTGTCACTCCAATGTCGCATGAATAAGCGGGATTCAATCCCTGCAACTCTAACAGAATGTGACGAATGGGCAGTCCCTTTGTCACATTGCTCTGCCAGCCAGTCGCCCAAACCGTCACAACATTCGATGAAAATCTCGAAAACGAGGAAAAGCGTCGAATGTTGTGATGGTTTTCCTATCTGTGCCGGCGAGCTCCCGCGCCATCTGGGGGTATAAGGCTAGCAAGTGTTAATTTGCGAGGCTTAAGGGGCGCCCCGTATGGATATCGATAACTTTGAATGGTGGTATAGCGAGGGCGAGGCTCCGGACGAGGAGTGGGACGAGCCCGCGCCGCGTGACGTGTCGAGCGACGAGGACGAGACCGGCAACGATACCGCTGTCGAGCCTGAAGCCGCCTCCGATGCCGCCGAGCCCCTGACCTTTGAGCAGACTTGGGCCCAAGCCGAGGCCGATGAGGCTAAGGCCGATGCCACGGCCACACTCGGTGAGCCGGCGGACATGTCCATCTCGCCGGCCAAGACCCCGCAGCCGCGCCATAACATCGACCCCGGCAGCACGGCATCCTTCAGCATACTCGACGTGCCCGCGCAGGGTGCCCAGGCGCCCGCCCCCACGCATCGCCCCAACCTGGCTCGCGAGGAAGACGCGGCCCGCCGCTCACCACTCGGCCC
The DNA here is from genome assembly GCA_905214425.1 of uncultured bacterium. GTDB lineage: Bacteria > Actinomycetota > Coriobacteriia > Coriobacteriales > Coriobacteriaceae > Collinsella. The sequence continues at coordinate 6,509 of CAJMLY010000010.1, read as the reverse complement.
CATCCTCATCGCCTTCATGGCCGGCGTCATCGCTTGCTCGGCAATTGGAAACGTCTGGAGTCATGTTGAACAACAGCGCAAAGACGCCGCCAAGGTCGAGATGTCCGTCGAGCAATCGCTCAGCCGCACGCGCTCGGTGCATGTGTCGGTCGAGGTTAAGGACGGCGCGACGTGGGATACCGCGCGCGGCGATAGCCAAATGCTCGTCCATATCGTGGGCCGCACGCTCAGGGGACAAGCAATCGACGAGTATCAATACGTCAATTCCGAAGGTGACGGTATCGAGCTCAAGCCCGGCGACTACGAGCTCACGGTTGATGAGCCGCCCGTCGCCACCGACGGCACGCGTTACCGCGCCTCAAAGCGCATGGTTCCGGTGAGTTTTAATTCACGGGCGCCCGATACGGTCGATAGCACGCCGCAGGGCGGGTTTGACCTTTACGCTATTGCTCAATAACTGCGCCTGACGCTCAACCCCGCCGCCAAGAGTGGGACAATAGCCCTCGATACTGTTGTTTATTTTTGGAGGAAGTAGCATGTCCACCGTCACTACCATCAAGCGCGGCGGCCTCACCGCGGCCATCGATTCCATGGGTGCCCAGCTCACGAGCCTTGCCCTCAACGGCAACGAGTATCTGTGGCAGGGCGACCCGGCCTTTTGGGGCAAGCACGCGCCCATTCTGTTCCCCATCGTGGGCTCGCTGCGCAACAACACTGCGACGTCTGCGGCCGGTACCTGCGAGATGCCGCGCCACGGACTCGCGCGCATCGTCGAGCACAAGCTGGTCGAGGTCTCCGAGGACGGCTCGTCCGTCACCTACGAGATCACCGACACGCCCGAGTCGCTCAAGGCTTTCCCCTTCCACTTTAAGCTCAGCATGACCTATGCCCTAACCGGCGACGCCACGCTCACGCAGACCTTTGCCGTTACGAACACCGGCGACGTGGACCTGCCGTTCTCGGTGGGCGGCCACCCTGCATTTAACGTGCCCGCCCCCGGTGCCGAGGACGAGGCATTCGAGGATTACGAGCTGGCGTTTACCGAGGCTTGGACCAACGAGGCCCCCATCATCACGCCCGATGGCCTCATGACGTTTGAGGGTAGCTACAAGGCCCCCGATAACTCTGACGTGCTGCCCATCACGCACCGTAGCTTCGATAACGACGCCATCATGTTCACCGATACCCCGGGCTCCACGCTCACGCTGCGCGGTCGCAAGTCGGGCCACGGCGTCAAGATCGACTTTGAGGGCTTTAAGTACATTGGCGTGTGGTCTGCCGCCAACGACGCCCCGTTTGTGGCGCTTGAGCCTTGGACCGGCCACACCACCATGGACACCGAGGACGACGTCTTTGAGCACAAGGTCAACACCATTGCGCTGGCGCCGGGCGAGACAGACGTCCGCAGCTTTAGCGTCACCTTGCTCTAGAGGTTCCGCCGTTCTAGCGAACGGCGGACCGGTCGACGCTGCGCCCTTAGGTTCCGCCGTTCTGACGAACGGCGGGCCGGTCGACGCTGCGCGCCACCCAGAGCGACAATTTGCCATTCAAAAGGCACGGCATGACCAGAAGGTCTATGCCCTGCCTTTTTCATGCCAACTTGTTCGCTCTGGGCGGCGCTCGCTGGCATTGCCAAAACATCGACGTTCCCAATGACTACCGTGTGTCTATTAATTTTTCGAGCTTGTGCTGCGCTGCTGGTCGCTGGCGTATATCCTGTTAAGTCGTCAGCATACGATTCAACAGGGAAGGCAGATTATGCATTCTCCCCATCAACGCGACGCGCATCCACAGCCGGTGTGCAGCCGTCGCATCTTTTTGGGTAGCGCTCTCGCTGCGAGCGCTTCTGTCGTCGCCGGCGCACTTGCCGGCTGCCAGCGTCCCTCCACGCTGGAAGTAGTTCAGCCCACGACGGGCGGCGGTCGCGATGACCTGTCCGATTCCGTTATCGGCAAGGATAAGATCCGCATCGGCATGGAGGCGGCCTACGCCCCGTACAACTGGCAGGTTTCCGAGGCCAGCGAGTTCACGATCCCCATCGACAACGTGCAGGGCGCCTATGCCGATGGCTACGACGTGCAGATCGCCAAGATCGTCTGCAAGGCTCTCGGCGGCGAGCCCGTTGCCGTCAAGCAGAGCTTCTCGGGCCTTATCGACTCGCTCAACAACGGCCAGATTGACCTCATCATCGCCGGCATGAGCGCCACGCCCGAGCGCGAGGAGTCCGTCGGTTTTTCCGACCCGTACTTTATCGGCTACTTTGGCCTGTTCGTAAAAGAGGGCTCGCCCTACCAAAACGCGACCAAGCTCAGCGACTTCAGCGGTGCCACGGTGCTCGGCCAAAAGGACACCATGCTCGATACCGTCATCGACGAGATTCCGGGCGTTGTGCACAAGAACCCGGTCGATTCGGTCCCCACGGTGTTCTCGAATCTGCTGCAGGGCACGTGCGACGCCGTGACCTACAACACGGAGAACGAAAAGGGCTATATGGCCCAAAATCCCGGTATCGTCCCCATCCACTTTGCCGAGGGCGAGGGCTTTAAGCAGGAGGTCACGGCAAATGTCGGTTGCCGCAAGGGCTCGGACAAACTGCTTAAGCTCATCGACAAGACACTCAAGGGCATTAGCCAAGAGGAGCGCGACCAAATGTGGGACGCGTGCCTCGATCGTCAGCCGGCATAGGGAGGCAGCATGAAAACCATCAATCGTCTGGCCTCCTTTATCAAGGCCGACCATCGTTATGTGTACCTGGGCACGAGCGTCATTGCGGCGCTCGGCCTGGCGTTTAGCCAGCGCAACCCCACACCGCTGAGCTTCTTGGCCCCCACCGGTATCTTCCAGGATTGCCTTTGGGCGATTCTTTGGGCCTGGATTGTCGTGTCGGCGGCGGCGCTGGCCACCAAACTCATGCACTGGAGCGACTATCGCGAAGCGTCGCCGTTTGCTTCCGAGCGCTTCCGTCGCGGCGCGCGCCTGGGCAGCTATGTCGTGGTCGCCATCGCGGCGATCTTCTTTATCGACCGTTGCGTCATGTCGTTTATCGACCTGGTGCAGGTGAGTATTGTCTCGGATTCCAACCCCAGCGACTTTTTGTCGAGCTTGGTCTACATGACCTACAAGAGCGGCGACTTCTTCATCCGTGGCATCGAGATCACCATCGCGCTTGCCACCTTCGGCACCGTCATCGCATTCTTCCTGGCGCTGCTCTTTGTGTTCCTGCGTATTCAGACCTTCGACCGCGTAGACAACGACCTGGTGCGCTTCTTTAAGAGCATCGGCCGCGGCTTTGCGACCGTCTACTCCACCATCGTGCGCGGCACGCCCATGATGGTCCAGGGCCTGCTCATCTATTACGCGGGCTTCACCGTTTTGCGCGGCATGGGCTTCGAGACCGCCCAAGCCAACCAGATCTGGAGTACCTTTACCGCTGGCCTCGTCACCATCTCGCTCAACTCTACCGCCTACATGATGGAAGTCCTGCGCGGCGGCATCGAGTCCATCGATCCCGGTCAGGCCGAGGCGGCGCGCTCGCTGGGCCTGTCGCAGTGGCAGGCTATGCGCAAGGTCGTGTTCCCCCAAGGCATTAAAAACGCGATTCCGGCGCTCACCAACGAGCTCATCATCAACATCAAGGATTCGTCGGTGCTTTCGGTCATCGGCGTGTTTGACCTCATGTACGCCACCACCACCGTCGCCGGCGTGTACTACCGCCAGATGGAGGTCTACTGCGTGGCGCTCGTGGTCTACCTGATCCTGACGCTCGTGGCGAGCCGCCTGCTCGAGGCCTTTGGCAAAAAGCTCGGCGCCGAGGCCCCGGCAACGCTGCCCAGCTCCAACTAGGCTCAAGACGAGGAGAATCATCATGGCAGATACCGCCACTACCGGCGTTGCGGCCGCCGCACAGACCAATGAGCCGCTCATCCGCGTCGAGGGCCTGCGCAAGAGCTTCGGCTCGCTCGAGGTGCTCAAGGGCATCGACCTGTCCGTTAACCCCGGCGAGGTTGTCACCATTATCGGCGCCTCGGGCTCGGGCAAGTCGACCTTCCTGCGCTGCCTCAACCTGCTCGAGACTCCGGACGCGGGCCACATCTGGTTCCACGGCCAGGACCTTACGGCCGAGCGCTGCAATATCAATAAACTCCGCGAGGACATCGGCATGGTGTTCCAGGGCTTTAACCTGTTCAACAACATGGACGTGCTCGACAACTGCACGCTTGCGCCCGTCACGCTCAAAAAGATGAGCAAGGCCGAGGCCGAGAAGGTCGCGATGGAGCATCTGACGAGCGTGGGGCTCGAAAAGTTCGCGCACGCCGCCGTGGGTCGCCTGTCCGGTGGCCAAAAGCAGCGCGTGGCCATCGCCCGCGCTCTGTGTATGAATCCGCAGATCATGCTGTTCGACGAGCCGACTTCGGCACTCGATCCCGAGATCGTGGGCGAGGTGCTCGAGGTCATGCGCAAGCTCGCGGCCGACGGCATGACCATGGTCGTCGTCACGCACGAGATGGCCTTTGCCCGCACGGTGTCCGACCGCGTGGTCTTTATGGACAAGGGCGTGGTGCTCGAGGACGCCGCTCCGGCCGAGCTCTTCGGCAACCCCAAGCACCAGCGCACCCGCGAGTTCCTCTCTCGCTATCTCGAGGATAAATAACCGACCGCAAACGCTTACGTTGCAGGGCCGCTCCCGTGGGGCGGCCTTTGTTGTCACAATCGAAAGGATGTCATGGCCGAGGTTTGGCGCTTCTTTGCGCATGAGGACGATTTTGCCGATATAGACGAGGCCGGCGCGTGCGAGCGCTTGGGCCGTGTGCTGTCGTTTCCGACCATTTCGAGCATGGATGCCGAGGCGGTGGACTGGCAGCCGTTTGACGACTTGCGCGCCTATATGCAGCTGGCCTGGCCGCGCGTGTTTGCGGCGGGCGAGGTCGAACTTATCGACCATTCGCTGCTGGTGACGCTTAGCGGTTCCGACCCTACCCTCAAGCCCGTCATGCTCATGGGCCACATGGACGTGGTTCCCGTGGTGCCCGGCACCGAGGCTGACTGGACGCATGCCCCCTTTAGTGGCCACGTGGACGACACCTACATTTGGGGTCGCGGCGCTGTCGACATGAAGGGCCAAATCGCAGGCATTCTTGAGGCGGTTGAGTATGCGCTGGCACACGGTTGGCAGCACGAGCGTACCCTGCTGCTCGCCTTTGGCCAGGACGAGGAGACGACGCAGTACGGCGCGGGCGCCATCGGCCGCGCGCTCGAGGAGCGCGGTATTGAACTTGAATACCTGATCGACGAGGGCGACTACCGCATCGTTCCGGCTGCCGAGTACAGCGCGGGCGAGGGTTGGCTCATGCACGCCGACCTCGCGGAGAAGGGCTATGCCGACATTGTGCTCAAGACAAAGAGTGTGGGTGGACATTCTTCCAACCCCTACGGCGGCACTTCGCTCGAGGTGCTGAGCCGCGCCATCGCCGCAATCTGCGATATCGAATGGCCGACGCGCGTCACGGACCTGCTTGCCGCACAGCTCGTCGAGCTGGGGCTCTACACGGCCGACGAGATCGCCTCCAACAAGGACGCCATCGTGTGCGAGTGCCTCGCCAGCAAGAAGCTCTATCCGCTCGTGACCACCACCTGTGCACCGACCCAAATCGAGGGCGGTAGCACCGGTGCTAACGTGATGCCGCAGGATATGTGGGCCAATATCAATTTCCGCATGCTCGAGGGCACGAGTGTGGCCGATGTCGTGGCCCGCTGCCGCGTCGCCGTTGCCGAGGCGGGGCTCGCCGACCGCGTCGAGATCGAGCTGGGCCCCGGCAGTTCCGAACCCTCGCCGTCCCCGCGCATCGGTGGTTCCGGCCTCGAGGCGGTTCGCTCCATCGCCGCCCGCTATTTCCGTGATCCAAAGGGGATGGAGGAAAACGGATCATTCGAGTCAGTGGCAATTGTGCCCTCGACCGTGATTGGCGCGACCGACGCTGCCAACTACCAGCGCATTTGCCCTGAGTGCATTCGCTTCTCGGCCTTCGTAGTCGACGATGACGAGTGCGACCGCGGCGTCCACGGCACCAACGAGCGCATCACCCGCCGAGCCTACCTCCAGGGCGTTCGCTTTTTCATCGCTCTGCTCCACACGCTCTAGAATCCGACAAAGGGACTGTCCCTTTGTTAGCCGTTGGGGACGTTCTTAAACGACTAGTCGTAAAGGAACGTCCCCAACGGCTACGTCCGCTCATTCCGTGCGGGTTATATGCAGGTTTGCCTGCGCACGCTATCATGTATGGGTTAGACCGCAACTATGTACCCCATACGCGAAGGGATGCGCATGTATCTGAAGATCGACATGTTCTAGCCGGGCTTACCCCCGCAGCGGCGCCCCGCGCCCCATCAATTCTGCCGATTTTCACCTTCACGCATATAAAGGAGTCCCGCCATGCGCGACAAGCTCGAAAAGATTATCAAGGCCTACGAGGAGCTCGAGAAGAAGCTTTCCGACCCGGCCGTCGCCTCCG